>JBJEMX010000056.1:0-35988 GCA_051879895.1 Lachnospiraceae bacterium | reverse complement strand
CAAACCATTATACACTATTTCTGACGTTTTGAGAAATTTCCTATAAAGTAAAAAACACCATGGCGTTTCACGAAAATTTTATTTTCTCATATACCATAGTGTTAGTTTATGTTTCGTAAAGTCTTCCACTCTGTAGAAACTCTAACCTCAATGAAAAACACACTTATATGCTATTGTAAAAAAAATCGGTCTATAGAAATATCCATAGACCGATTTTTTATCATCCGATTTTTGTCTTATTTTGCAAACATTATCTTTTCATTATTAAACATCTTAGTCAATACCCATACTAAAATGCCAGAAACCCCTATATTAACCACCATTGACGCCAACATCTGAATAGGTTCGTAATCAAATGAAAATACTCCATGCATACACTGCACGCTATTATAAAGCGGTATGAAAAACGAACCAAAACTTTTTTCTCCACTGCCTGTAAACATTGGCAACAGACCAATTCCCATTACCAGAAGCATCAATGGAGAAACAGCTGTAGCCGCTTCTTTAACGGTTCTAGTACTTGCAGAAATAACTGCTATCAATGCCACCAACACCATTACTGTAGTAAGAATAATTCCTAAAAGCAACATATAATCAGAAACCTTATATAATGATACGTCTACCCCCTCAACAGTGCCCTCTAACATACTAGGTAATGACAACATTGTACCTACAAAACTTGATATTCCTGACAACAATGCAATACAACTTAGGCTGATAATCTTCCCCAAAGCCAATGCACTTCTCTTCATCGGTGTAACCAACAGCGTTGCAATTGTGCCACGTTCTTTTTCTCCAGCTATAGATTCCGGAGCCACAGAACTGCATGCACTAACTAAAAACGTCATTAGCAACATAGGTAACATCATTGATAAAAACTGGCTGACCACATCTTCATCCGTTGCCATATCATAGCTCTCATCTCCAGAATTAATATCAAATCTATTTGCCATAGATTCTTCGTATACATTCAATATATCTACTATCAAGCTATATATCTTTGATGATTCTGACTCGGTGGAGTTATAATAGATTGCTACATTAGGTGCCGTAACGCCTGAATCCACCTCATATGCCTCTACTTTAGCCATAAAGTCTTCAGGGAAAATAAGTAATACATCCGCTTTCTTATTGACTATTTCTTCTTTTATTTTTTCTACCTCTACATCAGAAACAACAAGCCACTCTGCGGACAAACTATTTAGTTCAAGAGATAATTCTTCCGGCATATTCTGCACATATACTTTTGCTACATACTCATCATCTGTAGAAAATTCACTTGTCATACCTTTCCCCATAAGTGTATATAGCACAAACAACAACAGACCGGGCATTAAGACCGTAGTAAATACCAGTCTCTTATCCCCAAAAAATCTTGCAAACTCTTTTTTTATAATTGTAAACATATCCTTTTTCATGCAATGCTCCCCACCTTTTCTTCATAGATTTCAAAAAATCTGTCCTCCAGATTCTTACCTGCACAGATAGTCTCCAGGGAATCACAGACTACCATGCTGCCGTTTACAATAATGCCTACACGATCACAGATTTTTTCAATAAGGCTGAAAATATGGGTGGATACGATAATGGTCTTACCCTGCTCTTTCAAATCCACCAAAAAGTCAGTTACTACTTTTGCAGTCAGAACATCCAGTCCGTTGGTAGGCTCATCGAAGATAATGATATCCGGATTGTGTACCATGGAAATCACCAGAGATACCTTTTGTTTCATACCGGTAGAAAGATTTCCCACCTTCACTTCTGCAAACTGGTCTATTCCAAAACGCTCAAACAATTCCTTCTTACGGGTACTCTTTTCTTCTTCCGATACCCCATGTAAATCTGAGAAGAAGTCAAACAGATAATTTGGCGTGAAAAACTCTTCCAGCTTTAATTCACTGGTTAAAAACCCTATTTTCCCACGTACTGCTTCCGGTTCTTTTACAACGCTTGCTCCATCCAATACCGCGTCTCCTTCGTCCGGCTTAATCAGGGTAGCCAGCATACGAAGGGTAGTGGTTTTACCGGCACCGTTAGGTCCTAAGAGTCCGAAAACCTCTCCTCTGTATGCGGTGAATGACAGGTCATTCACTGCAACCTTTACCTTTTCGTTTGTCTTTTCAATTTTTTGCTGTTTTGCTGAGAGCTTGAAGGTTTTCTTCAAACCCTGCACCTTTAAAATCTCTTCCATCCTTTTTCCCTTTCCACTGTTTTACAGTTCTATTCCCTCTGCCGTCTACATCTGCTTTTCATAATATTTCTTCGCAATTTCATAGCTCAGCAGGAAAACTCCAATTAATATACAGCACACCATCATGATGACTTCCGAAAAAAGACCTCCGGCTATTAAGAATATGTAGAGTACCGCAAGTGTAATTTTAGCAGTAAGTCGCAGTGCCTGATTTCCCACTTCCCGTTCCCGCTCATCCGTTTCACGCAGCCTCTCTTCCTTCAGCCTCTCTTCACTTTTTAATACTTTTAAGATTTTTATCATCCTGATGACAGTTCCTAAAGCCAGACCTGCACCAAACCCTAATACCAAGCCAATCTGATAGCTGTCCTCAAAGCTGTCCAGCCATATACATACTATCCCAAGCACTACCGTCAATACTCCTGCAAGCAGACTGAGAAACATTTTCTTTTGCCGTCTTTTCAATACTACGCGGTACTCTTCGTTGTTTCTGGCCTTACAACCCTCACAGAACAGTTTCTTCATAAATTTTCATCCTCCTCATCGAAAATAAAAATATCTTCAATTCCCACCTCAAAAAACTGTGCAATCTTATGTGCCAGTATAAGCGAAGCATTATACCTGCCATTTTCCAGCGAGATGATTGTCTGACGGGATACATTCACCGCATCGGCTAATTCACTCTGGGTAATCCTTTTCTCCTTACGCAGTTCCTGTATTCTGGTCTGCATCCAGTTCCTCCTCTCCGTTTTAATGAAAGCTATTTAGGGAAGTACTTGCTCTGTATTTAAAAAGTAAAGCATACTTTACCTACATCAGAGTATAGTATGCTTTACTTTTAATGTCAAGTGTATTTTACATTTTCATTTAGACATTTTACATTTTATTTAGACATTTGTTTATTTCCAGTACTGTTCTACATATTTGTGTGCATTTTCTTCAGAAAAAGCGTATTTCTGCATTATCTTCATCACTGTCAATTCCTGGGATGCCCCCAGTTCTTTGCAGATTTCCACCAATGCTTTTATTCCTTCTTCTCTTCCTTCTTCTCTTCCTTCTTCTCTTCCTTCTTCTTTACCTTCCGCCCTTTCTTCTTCCATCCATTCCCTTAGTGCCTGGCACATATCATACTCCTCCTCTTCTTTTTCTTTCTGCATATATCGTTCCTTTTCTTCCCAGATTTTAGGTGCATTTAAAAGCACCGATAAAGCTTCTACCGTATCTGCATGTAAACACCGATAATTTTTATCCTCTAAAAGGATTTTTTTCAACGCTGCTTTATCCCGCCGGTGTATGAGTGCTTTAAACAGTTCTCGTAATTCTGTCCGGAACACAGAAAAGTCTGTTTCTTCATTAATGCAATAAAGACATAGCGGATAATCTGCAAAAAGTTCTGCAAATTCATTCTCTGTATTTTCAAAATGCATCATTTCCTTTAACGTTCTCGGACCGTCCCACGGTTCTTCACCGTGATACAGACAGATTGTATATACCGGAAACAATTTATCTTCTTTGGCAAAACCGGAAAGTCTCTCTGCCGCTGACCGTAATCCCTTATTGTTCCTCATTCTATGATTTCTTTTAATGTCTTCTATTTGTTTGCGGTACTCCATTGTGTCATACTCCATACACCGAAAAGGCATGGTATAATCCACCAGGTTTTGGTTTTCTATTGCTAATATTCGTAGTGCTCCACCTGTACGCAGCAGCTTTTTTAAGTCCCTCGTTCTTTCAACACTTTTTGGAAGCTTTGCATTACTTTCCAATTCAGCATACTGTTCAGAGGCTTCCAAAAGTTCCTCCGCCTTTATCCTTTGTTTTCCCCGAAAGCATACTCCATTAAACAAATCCGCAAAGTGACTCCCGTTGCTGAGATACTGTCTCATTGCACTATTCAGTTTTCCCATGTAATCCCTCCTTTGTAAGCAAAGGTGGTACATGGTAAGCCATCTCTGCCACTGATTTTAATCTGAGTAAAGTGGCTGAAATGCCGGAATGTGCGAAATGCACGGTTCATTGATTACTCGTGATGGTTTTATTGTAATTTAAAAAGTGCCCATTTGTCAATAGGCACCTTTCGGTTTCAACTGTTTAAAATTAGAATAGAACGACTCCATCATCATTCTTTTATAAAATTCACATCATACCACTTTAAACGGATTTTCTTCTCCGTTAAGTGCATGCAGACATCCTGCAATACTATTCTTTACCATGTGTTCCACTGCTTCTACGGTATAAAATGCCGTATGGGGCGTTACAATGACATTTGGGAAAGAGCGAAGCAGTGCCAGTTCATGATTGTCCATGGGCTTTCCGCAGAAATTGTAATAGTAAAGTGACAGCTCATCCTCAATAACATCCAAGCCCGCAGCACCGATTTTACCACTTTCCAGCCCCGCAATCATAGCTGAGGAATCAATCAGGCTTCCTCTTGCTGTGTTGATCAGAATGACACCGTCCTTCATTTCCGACAGAGCATCCTTATCTATCATGTGAAAATTTTCTTCCGTAGAAGGCATATGCAGGGATATAATATCACATTCCTTGTATATAGTGTGAAGATCGGTATACTCTGCCAGTTCCTCCACTGCCTTCTGCCGGTACAAGTCATGAGCCAGAATACGGCAGCCAAACCCTTTCAAATGTTCTATTACCGTACGGCCAATCTTTCCGGTACCGATAATTCCCACCGTGCAATTGGAAATCTCCATACCAATCTTGCCATTCAGAGTGTAATCCTGCAATTCGCTGCGTTTTAAAATATGCGTCACTCTTCTGCAGCACATTAACATCAGCATAATTGTATAGTTTGCCACACTGTTGGGGGGATAGGGAGCATTACAAACTGTAATTCCCATCTCCTTTGCCGCCTTAATATCCACATGGTCATAGCCTACCGTTCTGGTGGAAACACATTTCACTCCGCCTTCTTTTAAAACGGCCAGCATATCTGCATCAAGCGGGGTTGTAATAATACTTATGGCATCATAGCCCTCCGCCAAATGCAAATTGTTCATTTTGGGTGCTTCAGTGGTTGAACCGTAGGTTACCCCACAGTTCTCGCACCAATAGTCAAAATATTGCTTTTCATCAAATTCCCTTAAACTATATACAAAAAGTTTCATGTATTGCTCCTTTGTTTTCTATGTACATTACTCACTTTTAAGTACTTCTTCCCTGGCTGCTTTTAGATCTGTCGCATTCTGCCTGTCCACCGCAACCACTTCGCTATAACCAAGTCCAATTGCCGTTTCACGCATTTCAGCAATAATACTCCAAAATTCTTCTTCATCTGCCGCATAAATTGCCTGCCACGAATATTCTTTGGTAATTTTCTCAATCTGCAAACGCATCGTTGCAATATCATGGGAATCCGCAGGTGTCACATAAGCAGTTCCCGGTGAAATACATATCCTGCCGGTAGATTTCCAGAATTCTGCAGCATTCAATGCTCCCATATACTCCTGCCAGTCCTTATCCATCCTGCCGGAAACCGTATCTATATAAGACTCCCATGTCTGATAAGCGTAAGGATATCCTGTTTCCGGATTAGTTTCACTTAAACTTACTACCTTAAGGTTCAGCATGGGTCTGCCATCCTTGTAAGAGCCGCCCCCATAGTTTTCCGGCATAACCGCATCACCTTCAATCAATGCAGCTCTACCCAACTCCGTTAATACCGGTCCTTCTTCTCCGACTTCATACATTTCATCTGTCATCATAAACCACTGCAGCTGAATACCTTCCGGTGAATAGAGCCAGTCAATAAAGTCCACCATCCTCTGTGCATCCTGTGCCTGACTGCCTACCATAATCCCGGTTGCAGCATTTCCTGCTGAATAACAGCCCCACTCACGAATCAGCAAATCGTTGATGGATGCTGTCTGAAATCCTTTTCCAGCCTCTGTATGCTCTATGGTATTATAGGCTGCTGCTCCCTGCCATGGCCATGGAGAATACAGAACTGCACCGTCCTCATACTTGCTGTACAGGGTATCATAATTCTGGGTAGTGGACTCCGGGTCCAAAAGGCCCATCTGGTTAGCACAAAAATAAAATTTCAGGTTCCGGATATAGGGTGAATTCTCCGCCAAAAAATCAACCGGCTCCTCTGAGTCATCTGCTTTCTGTAATACAAAGCTCTCTGTAGACCAGCCATAGTTACTGGGAATATCCTGCCCTGCCTTAATCATGGCACCGTCCCAGTCCTTAAACAGTGAAAAAGCATACACAGGTTTACCGCTGTCACTGTTTCCGGCAATCGCCTGCATATCCTGCATAACATACAATAAATCCTCATAGGTTTCCATTTCCGGATAACCCAGTTCCTTATACAAATCCCACCTTATGTAAATGCCGCTGTTCAATGTGGTAGTATTAATCATATCGGTAGGTGACTGCGTGGTTACTTCTGAGGGAATACCCCAAATACCCTCTTCCTCCACTAAATTCCGATTTGTCGTAAAAATAGCGTCTTCATAAACCTTCAGATTGTCCTGTCCGTTCATATAACTGCTCATATCCATTACCAGACCGGAGGTTACCAGCTCCTGTAATTGTCCGCCCTGCATCTCGGCTATAATCAAATCCCCCAGATTTCCTGCCGCACTTCTTGTCTGGTACAGGGTTTCCCCTCCTCCGGCAACATTGGGGGCAATAATATTTAATTCCATATTGAACTTATCTTTCACAATCTGTGCAAACCAGCCGCTCTGAATCCCCTGATAATTGGACTGTGCATCAAAAACATCCACTGTAATAAATTCCGGATATTTTTCTTCTCCGTCGTTTTTTCCCAAAGCAGAGGCCAAACCACCTGCCCCGTCACTTCCGCAGCCGGCCAGTAAGAAAACAATTATCAATAAACTCAGAATTTTACCGGTAATTTTCTTTCTCATAACGATTCTCCTTCAGGCAATAGTTTAACATAAACGCCCTGTGCTTTACAATCCTTTTTCCCCGGTAACACCGCTTAAATACTGACGATTTGAACAAAACCTAGAATTTTTACAGTAAAAAAACTAGAATTAAAGGATAGCAAAAAGTATCATTATTTCTTATTATTAATTATATATTGTTTTTCTGTTTTGAGAGGAGGATTTCTGGCAATGTTTACTGTACTGATTGCGGATGATGAGCCCATTATTCGACGTGGCATAAAGAAACTGGTAGACTGGGAAAATCTTGGTTTTTCCGTTGCCGGCGAAACCGGAGACGGTCTGAGCACACTGGAATTTATACTCAAAAACAAACCCGACCTGGTTCTTCTGGATATTAAAATGCCGGAACTGGACGGTCTGGGCGTTATTAAAAAAGCCCGGGAAGCCGGTTATGACGGGAAGGTCATTATTTTGAGCGGCTACTCTGATTTTTCCTATGCCCAGGAAGCACTTCGATACAACGTAAAATCCTACCTCTGTAAGCCGGTGGAAAGTGACCTTTTGGAAAAAGAGCTTCAATCCCTCTCCGAACAGATGCAGCACGAAATATCCGATTTGCGGGCTGTAAATTTGTACAGGAAAAAGGCAACAGATACCATTATCAAGGAAATTCTGACCGGTAACTGCGACTTCTCCCAGATAAACTTAAATGATATTCACATGGATACAGGCTGCTATCAGGTTGCCATCTATGAAAAATATCATCAGGATACCACGAATACTGCCTACAATTTTGCCGACCTTCTGCGGGTTGCCAATAAAGACCAGAGTTTCTTTTTCCCGGTAGCCTTCGACGGCAATGAGGTCATTGTCCTGAAAAATGAATACGCTATCACCAAATTTAAGGACTTTTTAGCACACTACAACAGGGAAATGCAGCCTCAACAGGGCTCTCCTTTAGACTCCCTGTTTATTACTTATGGGCGGATTGTACACTCGCCGCAAGATATCCGTCAATCCTTCCTCGAAGCCAGACAGCTTCTGCAGAGACGTTTTTTCTGCAGAAAGGGGCAGCATACCCTTGGATATCAGTCTCTGTCCGGTATTTCTCCCGACACAATTCCTCTGGACGAATCCCTTTCCCGCCAATATGTCAGTCTTCTCAGCAATTTTCTGCAGGCTGCAAACCAAAAGGGATTGGCTGACATTCTGGACGAACTCAGTGAGAAAATCTATTTTTCTTCTGAAAGTGCAGATGCTATAAAATTATTCATGACAGACCTTATGCTGCGTATCAAGGAAAAATTATCCCGCATCTATGCAGACAACATTTCTATGCCTACTAACTCACAGATTATCAATGTAATCCGTGAAAAGCACTACTTATATGAGATTACAGACTTTTTTCTTGCACAGTTTGAGCATATTATAAAGGAAAACAGCTTACATACCCAGGGGTCCACTATTGACAATGTCATTTATTTCATTCAGAATAATTATAATGAGAATATCCGCTTGGACAATATTGCAACCGCCTTCGGTTACAACACCTCTTATCTGGGACAGATTTTCAGCCAGCAGACCGGCTGTTCCTTCAATTCCTATCTGGATAAAATCCGGATTGAAAAAGCCTGTGAGCTGCTAACCGATCCTGCTCTGCGGGTATATGATGTTGCAGAACTGGTAGGATATAAGAATGTGGACTATTTCCACCTGAAATTCAAAAAGCAAATGAAGCAGTCCCCACTGGAATACAGGAGAAGTAAATTATAACACCATGAAAATCTACCGTCAGCGACTTATAACTTCATCAAAAATTGCCCGGGAAATGTGTCTGAAACTGACTCTTATTGTTGTGCTGCCGGTTTTAATCGTAGGAATCTTTCTGGTTAGATATTCCTGCAATACCTTATATACGCAGTCTATCAGCCAGGTAGAAGCGGACAACCTTCGCGTAAAGTCCATTCTGACAGACTGCTTTATCAACATTTTTAATCTCTCGGATGAAATATTAAGCGACCGTGCCCTTCAGGAATACCTTATGAAACAGGGCACGGATTCTTCGCTTTTCCCTGAATCCTCTTATTCCCGCATAGAGTCTATTCTTGCCAACAATACTTCCGTTTCCTCCCTGCACATTTATACTTCCAATCCCTATCTGGAAGGTGGTACCTATATCTCGGCTGCAACGGAAGATATTGTCAATGAGTGTTTCCTAAAGGCTGACGTTCCCGCCAGCTCTCTGTGGGGGCTTTATCCCAGTGTAAACCGTAACAAAGACAATCCCGAACTGACTTTGATACGTTCCTTTCCCCTAAAGGACTCTCGCTATCCTGCCATCATGGTCATTACAGTGAGTTCCAACTTCCTGCGTAACCGTATCCAGAACAATACGCTTTCCACTATGTTAACTATTAACGAAAGCAATATTTTCTTTTCCACAATCCGTTCTCTTCAGGAGACTCCCATGCCGTTGGAAATTGATTATAGTAAGCAGTATTATACCCAAAAAGGTACCTTTACCTTTGAAGACAGGAAAGTACTAGGGTATGTTTCTTCACTCCCTATCTACAATTCTGAGGATACACTCTATCTTTACACAATGGACCTAAAGGCTCACGACAGGATAACGACCGTAGGTATCTCCAATGCCCTGATTACGATAGGCGTCATTACCGTTGCTCTTTTGGGTATTATGATTTATGCCGCTTACTTAAGCAACCGCATTATAGCATTAAAATCTTCCATGAAGGGGGCAAAAGACGGTAATTATGATGATATCATCGATTCTCTCAAGGGGGATGACGAGTTAACCGAAACATTTGAAGATTTAAAGTCTTTAATTGCAGATATTAAGAAAAAAGATGCCCTGATGTACGAGGCTCAGATAAAGGAGCAGGAGTTGATATCCGAACAGAGCAAAATGGAATATAAGCTGTTGCGAAACCAGATTAATCCCCATTTTATTTATAATACACTGGAAACCATCCGTATGCTTGCTTTAGAGGCCGATGCAACGCAGGTTGCTGATGCCACTATGCTTCTGGCAAAGTCTCTTCGCTATGTTTTAGACCATTCCATGGTGAATTCCACCACATTGGACAAGGAATTGGACTATGTTTCCGTCTACCTGCAGATCCAGCAGGTACGTTTTGAAGAGCGTCTGGAATATGGCATCCGGATTGATTCTTCCATCGATCCTAAGAACTGCTATATTTTACCTATTATTTTGCAGCCCATTGTAGAAAATGCAGTCATTCACGGTCTGGAATCCATTACCCAGAAAGTGTTAATCACCATTTCTGTAGAGCGGCTTAACGATGACCGGATGCAAATCCGGATTATGGACAACGGCAAAGGAATTACTCCTGACAAGCTGAATGAGCTCAACCGGAAGCTGTCATTACAGGAACAGACCAGTACCGATGCTTCCCGCACCAGTATTGGTCTGCGTAATATCCGTAGCCGTATCCGCTTATCCTACGGTGAAGAATATGATATGACCATATCCAGTGAACCCGGCAAGGGCACCACTGTATCTCTTCTGCTACCGATTATACATCAATGTGAAGTATAATTTTCGGAAAGTTATACAGTAAACATTTCAATAGCACTGAGCAGTTCCTGCATCTTGCTATCCAGTTCCTCTGTAGCTTTTAACAATCCATCCACATATTCAGCCTGGGTGCTCATGGTCGCACTTACACTCTGTGCGGAGGCCGCAGTTTCTTCGGATACTGCTGAAATACTTTCAAAGTTTTCCAGTGTATCTTTTCTATAGACATCCATCTCATTCATACCTGCAATGCTTTGGGAAATATTCTGTAAAAGTTTTTCCACGTTACCGCTCATGCGGGCAAACATCTTACGAATTTCTTCTACGGTATCTTCCTGAACCCGCACGATATTACCGGCTTTTGTGGAAGCTTCTCTTGTTTCCTCAAAGACTACCTGTAGATTGTCTATTACGCCGGTAATTTCTTCTGAAGAATTCTTAGAATGATCTGCCAACTTTTTAATTTCATCAGCAACTACCGCAAATCCCTTACCTGCTTCTCCAGCTCGGGCAGCTTCAATAGAAGCATTTAAGGACAGTAACGTAGTCTCTTCAGAGATGGTATCAATAGTATTCACCAACATACGAATATTCTCCATGTTGGAATCCAGTACCGACATTTTTTCTGCCAGCAAATCCATAATCTTTCCGGTTTCTTTTGCCTGATTACTCAGACTGTTGACACCCGAGGTACTCTCTTCAATCATCCCCTTGGTATCATCTGCCAGTCCTTTCATTTCACGGACACTGTCACCCGCTTCAATGATTTTCTCCGACAAAGAATCCATCTTAACCAGACAATTCTGGGTATCTTCTGCCTGCGTGTTTACACCTTCAGCAATTTCCGAAGTAATTCCCTGTACATAAGAATTGGATGAGGCCAATTCATCCCCGGCGGTTTTTACATGGCTAACGGACTCGCTTACCTGACCGGAGGTATCTTTTACCTGCACTATCAAATCCTTCGTATTGGAGACTACATTCATAATATTGCCGGACAATTTGCCAAACTCGGCACGGTCTCTAATCTGTACATCTACTGTCAAATCGCCTTCTGCAACCTTAGACAGACGTTTTATAATGGTTCCCATCTTGCGGTTAATTCCGCCGACAATCATAAATCCAACCCCAAATACAATTACACAGGAAAGTATCACACCAAAGACAATACCCCTCTTAATGGTTTCTGTTTCCTGAACCAATACACTCTTCGGTGTCAATGCACAAATACAGGAACGGTTTATTTCACAGCGACCGTACATAAACAAGTATTCCACACCGTCAACTTCCACATAATCGCTGTAAAAATCCTCCTCACCCGCTTTTGCCAGTTCATAATATTCTTGTCCTAAAAAGGAAAAATCAATCTGTGAATCAGCGGACAGTTCTCTCCCGTCCCAAGTCAGGAAAGAAATAATGCTGCCTTCTCCCAGATTTAAATCCTTAATGACTCCCTTGATTTTTTCTGAACTTACATCAATAATAACGCAGGCATTTTGGGAACCGACCATACGGTACTGGGCAATAATATAACTATCCGTACTGGTACGGAATCTTTCATCGATAAAATCATGTTCGCCCACCCATGTATCCGCTTTATCCTTAGCATTCACAATACTGCTGCTGATTTCCATAAACTGTTCATAATAACCGGTATTATCACCCTTTGCAGTTAAAGTTGCAATGTCATTTAACTCATCTGCTGTTACAATAATAATATCTTTAATGAACTCATTACTGTTCTGTTTGGATTTAATCAGCTGCTGTGCCTGCGATAATACAGCACTCTTCAAAGATATATCATTTTTATATGTATCGGATGCAAAATTTACAACATTGCTGTCATTAAAAATCTGAATCGAGTCTGTATCTACACTTTTAAAACCATAATCCAATAATTCAACAGTCATCTGTAAAGCTGTCTGTGCAGATTGTCCGTAGTTTTTCAACATACCTTCTTCCGCTTTTTTATAAGCAAAGGTACCAACTCCCACTACTAACAATACCGGAATCAGAAAGCCTATAATGAGTTGGGTGCGTATGCTCAGACTAAATTTGCCATGCTTCTTTTTGGAGCCGGATTTATTGTTCTTTTTCTGCTGCTTATCCTTTATTTTTGCTCTCCTCATTAAAATCCCTCCCTCTCCATCCATAAAAACTCATATCATATCCTTAAACGCATTATGAGATAACTGCACCCGGTTCCTTCTCTATTTCTTTAAAAATCCTTTTACTGTATATTGCCACAGTAAAAATCATGACTGCCGGTCCAAACAGAAAACCAAGGAACATCAAGGTCGTATGAAGGCGGAAAATCATGTTCTCCACCCATACAGCAAAAACAATAAGTAAGGTTTTTCCAAAATATCTTTTGGAAATTTCTATAGAATTCTGAAGAGTCCCAAAGAGCGTATTCTCATACCTTGCCACCAAAGGGTATGCATAAATCAGGGTGACAACGGTCAGAATAATCCCCAGAATACCTATTACCAAAAATATTATAGGATTCCCTTCGACTGCTTCAAACAACTGGAAATCCAGATAAACTGCATAACAGGCCACAACCGTAATGGCCCAGAGAGCCGTCCCCTGCTTCCAGTTTTCCCTAAAGGCCTTTAAAAAATCCTTAAAGATATAGCCTTCTTCATTGTCTGCCATTTTAAGTGCAACAGACATTGCCGCTACCGTGGACGCACCTACCGTTACAATAGGCAGACTGAATAAAATCCATAAAAAGTTAAGCTTTAACAAATCAGTCAATTTACACATTGCTCTGTACAAAGAGCTGTCCACACTAAAAAATTTCATGATACCGCCTCATATGCCTTTCTAAAGAAAGCAGGGGGCTATTCTACAGAATAGCTCCCTGCCTTATTTATTACCGTCCGTTATTCTGCAATGATTATCTTACAGCATCTTCAGCTGCTGCTCTGGTTTTAGCTTCTTCCAGCATGAAAGCAACACACTGTTCATAACCGTAGTCATTTGCCTGTGCAATCATCTCTGCAACAATAGCATCAAACTCTTCATCACTTTCCGCATAAATTGCTCTCCAGGAATTGGTTTTGATACATTCGGTAACCTGATTCCATGTTACAGACAATTCATCAGATTTTACGCCATTGGAATAAGTTGTACCGGGTGCAAGACCATAGTCGCGGGAGCCCATGTACTGATCCTGGGTGTTATAACCCGTATATGCTCTCCAGTCTGCTTCAATATCGGAGCCGGCTTCACTGCTGTAGCTTCCCCATGCCTGATAGTTGAAAGTATCACCATTAGAATCTACGTTAAGGGAATCAATTGCCCATGTAGTATTGTTAATCTTGAAGTTACCGTCTTCAAAGGCACCTTCATACCCACCGGTCATAAGGGTCTTACCGTCTAATTTAGCCGAACGTCCAAGGTCGGTAAAGCAGGCATTGCCGTTTTCATCATAGTACCAGCATACATCCTTAGGACCATATTCCATAGTCATACGTCCTTCAGGAGTAGCAAGCCAGTTGATAATCGCCATACAAAGTTCAGGATATTCAGTCTTCGCACCAATGGTCCAAGGTCTGTTTCCGCCATATACATTCTGACCGTATACGATAGGAGTCGCTTCAGCGGGAGGGCAGGCATACATAGCCTTTCCTTCATTAGTATGAGCTTCACTATTGTATAAACCGGAGCCCATCCACTGGAATATATTCAGAAAAGCAGTACCATTCTGATAATCTTCTACCAGACCGTCATACCCCTGTGTCTGGGAGTCAGGATCTAACAGCCCTTTCTGATATAAAGTATTATAGAATTTTAAACATTCCAGATAAGGTCCATTTTCCTCTAAACAAGGATAGTAGGTTCCTGTTTCGGAATCATAAAGGCCTACACCAAATTCATCATATCCATAGTAAGCAGATGCCGTAGATTTAACGAACATTACCATATCACCGTCCCAATCCTTGAAAAGAGATACGCCGTAGGTAGTCTTACCGTTATCGTCGGTAGGACAGATTCCCTTCATCTGCTCCAGTACTGTAACCATGTCATCCAGATTTTTAATTTCAGGATAACCTAATTCTTTATATAAATCCCAACGAAGATCCCATGTGTAGAAGAAGCCCTGACGGTCTTCGGAGCTAACAGCTACATCATGACCAAATCCGTAAAGAGTGCCACCGGAAAGTTCTTGGTTCTTCTCAAGTGCATAAGACATATTTTCCTGAATGTAAGGTCCATACTCTGCAAGCAGGTCGTCTTCATTCCAGTCATACAGCATTCCTTTCTCAACAGCCTGCAGATAGTCATTGGAATCATCACCCCAGCAGATGATATCACCCAAATCGCCGGATTCCATACGAGTTGCAAAAACTCCTTCTGCATCGGGAATGATGTTTAATTTAACATTGAACTTTTCAAGCATAATCTGTGCGAACCAACCGATCTGTTCACCGGAATAGTTAGCGAGCTGGCTATATACGTCCAGAGTTACTGTTTCTTCGGGAATGATTTCAGCTAACTTTGCTTCATAATCATCCGCATCAGCTCCTGCATTATCACCAGCAGGAGTAGTTGCACCGCTGTCAGAAGAAGCGGGTGTTGTACCTGTCTGCTCAGTACCTGCATCAGCAGAACCGCCACATGCTACAAGAGACATGGACATAACTGCTGTTAACAGAAGAGCAACAATTTTCTTTGCTTTCATACTTTTTCGTCCTCCTTATTTTATGTGTTATAGCAAACCGTAACTTTACGGATAACACCTGTGTAATGAATAATATGTTTCACCTCTTACGGTGGTCTAACCCTTTACTGCCCCCAGCATAATGCCTTTCTCAAAGTATTTTGAGAGGAACGGATATACAATCAGAATCGGAATTACCGTAACCATGGAAATCGTATATTTAATTGTCTTTCCGCCCAGTGCGGATTTTAGGGCTGCTTCGCTTACCTGTCCGCCGGACTCCATCAATGCCTTTAAGTTGGAGGCCTGATTTAAGTAAATATACAATCTGTGCTGCAACGTATACAGCTCCGAAGCAGACTGCATCAATATCAGGGAATCCTGCAAGGAGTTCCAGTTACCTACCGCACCAAAAATGGCAATGGTTGCCAGAATGGGCTTGCACAACGGCCACACAATTTTTCTAAAAACCGTCATATGCGTTGCTCCATCCATAAAAGCACTTTCTTCCAGTTCAGCCGGTATAGACTCTATGTAAGTCTTAACCAGAATAATGTTATACGGTGCCACAATTCCCGGAATAATATAAGCCAGAAAATTATTGGTCAGGCCTAACATCTGCATATTAAGGAACCACGGAAGCAAGCCTGCATTGAAGTACATGGTAATTACCAGAAAACGGTACCAGAATCTTCTGGCCCAAAGCTCTTCCTTTGTTACCAGATAACCTATCAATCCGGAAGCTGCCACCATTAAAGCAGTACCAATCAGCGTTCTTGCCACAGAAACCCCTACCGACTTCATTAAATCCGAATTGCTTGTCAATGCAAGGTAGTTTCCAAAATGAATTCCTCTGGGAACAAAGTTAATAACGCCCTTAATAACCAGTTCATTGTCACTAATTGTATTGATGAATAAGTAGTAAAAAGGGAAAATACAGGCTAAGGTAAATAGACCAAATACTGTATAATTTATAATGTTGAACAGCGTATCCCCTTTGGTTCTTCTAAACCTCTTTTTATGAGTTTTTTCATATTTCTTTTCAGCTTTTAAATCAGCCTTTTCCTGTGCCGTCCTTGCCATAATCACGCCTCCTATATAATGCTTTCACCGCGAACAAGCTTAGAAATTTTGTTAGCCACAAAGAGTAGCGTTACACTGATAACGGATTTCATCATACCGATAACCGTTGTAAGCGGAATTATGTTTTGTCCGATACCTAACTTATAAACGTACAAATCCAACACCTTGATAGCATTTGTATTTGTTGCATTCTCAAATACCAGATACTGTTCCATACCATTGTTTAAAATATTTGCTACAGACATCAGAAGCAGTACACAGAAGGTAGGCATCAGGCTCGGCACCGTAATGTGCCACATCCTCTGAAATCTTCCCGCACCATCTACTCTGGCCGCTTCATAAAGCTGCTGGTCGATACCGGAAATAGCTGCTATGTATATGATGGCATTCCAGCCAATTCCCTTCCAGAGTCCCCACGCCAGCATCTTTAACCAGGTGTGGGAACCGTCCATCAGCATATTTTTACCCTGCTCCCAGATTCCCATGTTGACCATGATACTGCTGATAAAACCATCTGTTGAAAAGATACTGAAAGCAATTGCATACACCAATACCCAGCTTATGAAGTTAGGAATTGTTGTAAAGGTCTGTACAAAGCTTCTGAATCTGGAATTCTTGATTTCTGCCAGAAAAATGGCAAATGTCATAGGCAGCCAACTGGTAATGATTCCTAAAAAGCTCATGCCTAATGTGTTTTTCAATACCTGTACAATATCCTTGACTGTCGCAGGATTTTCAAAAAGCTCTACGAACCATTTGAGTCCGACGAATTTTTCCATCGTCAGGGTGTCACCGGGTTTATAATCAAAGAAGGCATATCTCCATCCCCAAAGCGGCAGATAACTGAATACCGCGGCCAGTGTCAAAAACGGCAACAATATCAAAAACAACTTAAATCTTGTTTCCATATGACACTTTTCTTCTTTTTTACTCTTTGAAAGCAGGATTGCCTGTATAAGTGTTCCTAAGAAAATTACGGTAGTTATCACAAGTACAATCCAGAATCCGGTCGGGAAAGAGGGTTCTACTTTACTTGCCTTTTCGGTCTGTGCCACCTGCGTGTATGCCACATAGATACCTGACAGCCCCAGGTATTGTGCGATACAGCCTATGGCTGCAATCAGATTGCCCAGCTTTTTATACTTGATATTTCCCAAAGACATACATCCAGCGGCTCCGCATACGGCAATACCGGCAGAAACAGTCAGGGCAGAGGCATATAGAAGCTTCAGGGAGGATACCTCTACCCATCCTTTTTTAAATGCACGCCCGAATTCCGCTACCAAACCGGAGTAGGAAATACCGGACGTAAACAGCGACAAATTCTTATTTATGAGACCACAGATTTTTGCCGGATTACAGGCCGGCAAAAACAGCATTAACACGGAAACCAGAATCGCGATACGGGTTACATAATAAATTTTATCTGCTACCCTTTCGCGGGAAGTTTTATCAATCTTCATTTCTATACCTCCTGCATGCCACAGACTGTACCTGTGGTTCTGCGTAAATACAATATTGGGAAGTTTACTTCCAAACTTCTCATTTCTTCCTGACAATTCCAACAAGGAATTGCTTCAGTGCTATATTTATTATAGGTTTTTGCCCTAAAACAAAACCACATGGAAGATTCTAGGAAAAACACCCCGAATATTCTAGGCGTGAGAATTTTCAAAAAATGAATAATGGATGAAGACATGGGGCAACTGAATAGAAATACAACTCTCCAGGTTGTTGATTTAATCGTTTCAAGAAAAAACACCCGCCATTATCAAAATGGACGGGTGTTCTTTTTCTAAAACCTTAACTAAATAACATTGAACCCTAGAGTCTCTCTTCTCGCTTTTTTATAATCATTTGTGCTATTTTGTATGCCAGTATCGCATCTATAATCCCCAGAATGATACCTCCCAGAATATCTGTGGGATAGTGCACAAACAGATACATTCTGGAGAAGGCTATCAAGCCTGCCATTATAAGTGCCGCAATACCTGCTTTTTTAAAGTAAAGAAATATAACCGTTGCTGCAGTCATACCGTTGAGCGTATGACCGGAAGGAAAAGAGTATTCTCCCGGTTTTGGAACCAGCAGTATAACCGAACTGTCCTCCATAAACGGACGCGGTCTGGCTATTACGTTTTTTAAAAACAGATTGCCAATCAGAAAGGACAAAGTCATAGCTCCTATCATTGTCAGTCCGCAGTAACGTGTTCTCTTGGGAATCAGCAATCCGACACTCAATGCAATCCACATCAGTCCACCGTTTCCCAGTGCAGACACCAGCACCATAACCGAATCCAGCCAGTCCGTATGGAGTTCCTGCAGCATGTGCAAAATTTGCAGTTCCATACCTTTTCCCCGGCTTTACATGGTTACAAAAATAAATTTCAGCATGAAGAGCAGGGAAATAATGGTTACTACAATATCTTTCTTTTTATACTGACCTGTGCAAAGTGTAATAATCACATAAGAAATACATCCCAAACCAATACCGTTTGCAATAGAGTATGTCATCGGCATCATAATCAATGCTACAAACGCCGGAATTGCAGAACGAAGATCTTCCATATCCACTTTTGCAAAACTCTTTAACATTAGCACGCCTACATAAATCAACGCAGCAGCTGTTGCAGCAGAAGGAACAATGCTTGCAAGCGGTGTTAAGAACAGACATACTGCAAAGCAGGCAGCTGTTACTACACTGGTCAGACCGGTTCTTCCGCCCTCTGCAACGCCTGCGGAGGACTCTACAAAGGTTGTACAGGTAGAAGTTCCCATAACAGCACCGGATACCGTTGCAATAGAGTCGCAAAGCATAGCCTTGTCCACGCGGACAGGATCACCGTTTTCATCTAACATATTTGCCTGAGCAGCTGTACCATAGAGAGTTCCAAGTGTATCAAACATATCTACCAGACAGAATGTGATAATCAGCATAATCGCATTAAAGATACCACCGACATGTGCACCTGTGAATGCGTTGCTCCATGCTGAGCCATCAAAAATACCGGTAATACCGACACTTGCAAAATCCTTGAAGGACTGTCCGACTGCCGTAATATCAAAACTGGGAACTGTGCCGGATAATACATAGTATACAACGGTAGAAATCAGAATACCGATAATAATATTTCCCTTTACTTTCAGTTTACCAAGAATACCGATAACCAAAAGTCCTACCAATGCAACAAGTGCAGGCAACACGGTTTCTTTAAAAGTGCCGTTCTCGATTGCACCTCTAATGTCCACGAACTGTACCAATGTATATGGGTTTGCCTGAATAATACCTGCATTCTGGAAACCGATAAATGCAATAAACAAGCCGATACCTGCCGGAATTGCTTTCTTAAGACAGTCAGGCATTGCCTTTGCAATATAGCTCCGAAGACCCGTCACCGAAAGAAGCAGGAATACCAGACCTGAGATAAGGATAATAACCAATCCCGAGTGATAACCTGTCAGTAAATCCACTCCTGCAAAAAATGCACCGGAAACAAAACAAGTACAGAAAAATGCATTAAGTCCCATACCGCATGCCTGTGCGAAAGGAAGCTTTGCTACGAAAGCCATTAACAAGGTACCTATAATTGCTCCGAGAATAGATGCAACATAAACAGCATTCCAAATCTGTCCCAATACCGAAGCATCAGCACCTAAGCCTGCCAGCCAGCCATTTGCTCCCTCAGCCGCCACCTGATTGGGGTTGACAAAAACGATGTAAGCCATTGCAAAGAAAGTTGTCAGACCGGCCGCAATTTCTGTTCTGACATTGGTGTTGTTCTCTTTGAGCTTAAAAAATTTCTCCATACTACCTCTCCCTTATTTTTCTATATTTTTTATTTTTAATATAAAAATAAAATCAACTTTATTATATGAAAAGGAATATTTCCTTGTCAAGAAATATCCCTCAATTTCAGCCAAATTATTCCGTTTTTTGAGTATTCTGTCTTCTTTTCGCAATAAACTGTCATTTCATCTTTTTCAGGAAATACTTTACATTCTCTGCAATATCCCCTTTAAAGACTGCAGAACCGGCTACCACAATGTTGGCACCTGCACTTAATACCACATCAATATTTTCTTTATTGATACCGCCATCCACCTGAATATCAATATTTTTGCCGGACTCATCCACCATTTTGCGGACCTCTCTTACCTTATCCGTACAAAAATCAATATATGTCTGTCCGCCAAATCCGGGTTCCACAGTCATTACCAGTATCATGTCTACTTTATCCAGATAAGGCTTTAACACCTCTACCGGTGTGTTAGGTTTAACAGAAAGCCCCGCACGGATACCCTTGGCATGAATAGCATCCAGGATTTCCTCTGTTTTCCGGGTTGCCTCAATATGGAAGGTAATGATGTCCGCTCCGCAATCTATAAACTCCTCAATATAACGCTCCGGTTTTTCAATCATCAGATGCACATCAAAAACCTTATCCGTCACCTTTCGTATGGACCGGATAACAGGCATGCCGTAAGAAATAGAAGGCACAAAAAGCCCATCCATCACATCAATGTGTACATACTGTGCACCTGCCCTGTCTACAAGCTCTATCTGTTCACCCAGTTTTGTAAAATCTGCCGACAAAATCGACGGAGAAAGTATATTCATATTTCCTCTCCTCTGTTACATTATGATATTCAAAAGTACTTCCATGTACCTTTATGCTTTATTCTTTCCAGTGCAGTCTATGCAATTCACCTTCTGTCTGCATACCGCAGAAATGATTCTGCCTCAAGGCTTCATACAATACAATTGCCACAGAGTTGGAAAGATTCAGGGAACGAATTTGGGGCAGCATGGGAATGCGGATACAATTTTCCTCATTTTCTACCAGAATTTCTTCCGGAATGCCCGCACTTTCCTTACCGAACATAATGAAGTCATCCGGTCCGAAGGTGACATCCGTGTAGGACTGCTTCGCCTTGGTGGTAGCCATCCATATTTTGGCTTTCGGGTGCCTGTCCAGAAATTCGCCATAATTCATATACCGGGTTACATCCAGATGCTCCCAGTAATCCATACCTGCACGTTTGATGGACTTTTCATCCAAACGAAATCCCAATGGTTCAATCAGATGTAAGGACGTACCTGTTGCTACGCAGGTACGTCCGATATTTCCCGTGTTTGCCGGTATCTCCGGCTGGTGAAGTATAATATGCATTTCAATATTCCTCTGCACGTAGCTTTTCTACAAAGCGTGCCAGCCTTTCCATTGCTGTCTTTAATTTCTCCAGGGAGTATGCATAAGAAATACGCAGGTAGCCTTCCCCACTGTCGCCAAATGCGTTGCCGGGCACTGCTGCCACCTTTTCTTCCTCTAAGAAACGGGTTGCAAACTCTTCACTGGTCATACCGAATTCTTTGATACAGGGGAATACATAGAACGCGCCAAAGGGTTCAAAGCATTCCAGTCCCATTTCCTTAAAAGCATGCATCAGATAACGTCTTCTCTGATTGTAAGCGGTACGCATTTCCTTAATGTCCTCATCACCGTTACGCAGTGCTTCGATACCTGCATACTGTCCTGTAGTAGGTGCACACATAATGGCAAACTGGTGAATCTTGGTCATCTGCTCGATAATTTTAGCAGGACCACAGGCATAACCCATTCTCCAGCCGGTCATAGCGTACGCCTTTGAAAAACCGTTAATCAGGATGGTTCTCTCCTGCATACCGGGCAGACTTGCAATAGATACATGTTCTCCCTTATAGGTCAGTTCACTGTAGATTTCATCGGACATCACATAGATATCTTTTTCGATGATAATTTTGGCAATCGCCTCTAAATCCTCTCTCTCCATAATGGCTCCGGTAGGATTGTTTGGAAACGGCAGAATCAAAATTTTTGTCTTATCGGTAATGGCATCTAAAAGCTCCTTCGCCGTTAAACGAAACTCATTCTCTGCCTTTAAGTTAATGATAACCGGCTTTGCACCTGCCAAAACAGCACAGGGCTCATAAGAAACATAACTGGGCTGGGGAATCAGAACTTCCTCTCCCTGCCCCGGATTAATCATGGCACGGATGCCGATATCAATAGCCTCAGAACCACCTACGGTAATCAGCACATCCGTATTAGCATGATAGCGGATGCCCTGCTTGCGGTACATATAATGGCATATTTCTTCTCTCAGTGCCATCAGTCCCGCATTAGAGGTATACTTGGTGTGTCCCTTTTCCAGGGAATAAATACCCTCGTCGCGGATATGCCACGGGGTAGCAAAATCAGGTTCACCGACACCTAAGGAGATTGCGTCCTTCATCTCGCTTACAATGTCGAAAAATTTACGGATGCCGGAGGGTTTAATCTCCACAACCTGGTCTGCAAGCGGATTTCTCATGGTGTAATCAACTCTCTTTCGTCTTCATTTTTACTGGTTAAAATGGTGCCGTGATCCTTGTATTTTTTCAGCACAAAATGGGTTGCCGTACTCAGCACTCCATCCAGTGTGGAAAGCTTGTCGGATACAAAGTTGGAAACTTCTTTTAAGGATTTGCCTTCCAGCGATACCAATAAATCATATCCGCCGGAAATCAGATATACGGAATGTACCTCCTGATATCTGTAGATACGCTCTGCCAGATGGTCAAAGCCCTGGCCTCTCTGAGGTGTAATACGCACTTCAATCAATGCATTTACTTTATCGACATTTGTCTGCTCCCAGTTAATCATAGTATGATAACCACAGATAATACCTTCATTTTCCAGTGCTGCCAGTTCATTGACAACATCTATTTCCTCCACACCCAAAATAACCGCCAGCTCCTTTAAATCCATGCGGCTGTTCTTTTCAATAATACGCAATAATTCTTCTCTCATATAATAAACCTGCCTCTCTATATTTTTGTAATTTCATCTGTACCGGGTCTTTCCAGAAAACGTTTCTCATCTTCATTTATGACAACTCTGTCGTTACTATCCGTTATCTTTCCGATAACCGTTGCCGGAATATGCTCAGCTTCCAAAGCCTGCACCAGACCCTCTCCGTCATCTGTCGCCATCAAAAGAGCCCCTCCCGAAAGCAGTTCATAGGGACTGATTCCGAAAAACTCACATACCTCTATGGTTTCCTGCCTGATGGGAATCTTTTTCAGGTCTATTGTCAGTCCAACGCCAGCGCTCTCTGCCAGTTCCCAGAGGGCTGCAAAAATACCTCCTCCGGAAAGATCATGCATGGCACTCACATTGGACTTTATGGCGGTGGCGGCCTCCGGTACTATAGATAAGTAACGTTTAAACGCCGCTGCCTCCTCTATCATATGGTAGGGGTATCTGCCGGAAAGTCTGTCTGCATATTTTGCTGCCAGCCTTGCACTGCCTTCCAGCCCTACCCACTTACTTACTACTATATCCTGACCGGGCTTTGCACCACCGGGCTTTAATTCCCCGCCCGGTATAGTACCTGTTACCTGCACCGTCACACAAACAGCCTTAACGGCTCCGGTCACCTCTGTATGACCACCCGCAATTTCCATGCCAAGCTCTGCCGCCGCACTATCTGCCATGGCCTCATATTGCTTTAGCAGGCTCTCATCGGTTTCTTTGGGCAAAAGCAGGGATAACTGCACCATCTCCGGCACGGCACCGCTGCATGCCACACCGCCTGCCGCCTTTATTATTACATACCGGATATCGGCAGGAACAGCTACTGCCGCCGCCTGTATACAGGAAGCCAGAAGAGTCGTACCACATGAAAAAATGGCACAGTCTGCCCCTACGCCTGCACCACTTTTTACCTGAGAATTTTTACTTTTTATCTGTTTTAATACGGAGCGTTTCAATACGCTTTCGGATACTTTTCCGACTTTCATCCCTGTCTGCCCTCTGTATGTCCTACTGTGCAGGTGCTGCTTCCGGTGTCTGCTCCGGTGCCGGCGGCGTAGTTAACAATGCCGCAATATTCCGCACATGATTGATATCGTTGGTAGCAATTGCCGCCATAATTTCATTATAAACGTTAGGATCCGATGTCGCTACACCCACCACTGCACTTCTGGGGGTCATCTTATAGCTGCTGCTGTTAACTACTTCTCGGCTTACCTCTACACCATCTTCCTTTACAACCTTCCAAAGACGTGCTTTGTAACCGGTGTGTGCACCGGATATGCTGATATAACCGACAGGATATCCCGCATCCGGATAAATTGCCTCTGTAGTGGGGCTGATGGTTTCCAGTATCTCGCTGACATATTCCACGGTACGATTCTGGGGACGTGTTTCCACACCGTAAATAGTAAAGGTAATCTGTTTTCCCTGGGTATGTCCTTCAATATAAATAGGATAATCCAGATTATTTACAAACTTAAAATCCTTACCGGAAGATTCCGCAATTGCCGCATCTGCCGATGGATCTACATAATTTACAATCATGGAATGGTTATACCGTTCCGTTACCTCAAGTTCCGACAAAAGTACTGCATTATAAAGCGTAGTGGATACCTGACAGATACCGCCTCCCAAAGAATCCACAACCTTTCCGTTCAGATACGAGCCCGCCATATAATAACCGTTTGCCTGTGAAAAAGGGGATACTGTCTCATAAGTAGAGAATTCATCTCCCGGATATAACAGGGTTCCGTTAATTAACCGGCATCCGTTTTCCACATTGGCACTGCGGTTGGCCCCGGATGTGCTGTAGGAGGTGGTATAACTTCCCAATACATCCTTCACCTGTGACAGTTCTTCCACGCTTCCGCGGGGTTCGCTTACCGCGATATCCAACTGAACGGAAACCGCTTCACGGCTCCACTCATCCGCAAGATATCCGTACACGGTATCAATAGAGCTTTCCACATCCAGAAGATATCCGGTCTGTCCCTCTATTACCGTAAATTCTCCGTTTTTATAAGTCAGTTCATAATCTACGGCCTCTCTGTCAAATGCCTTGCACTGTTCGGTTAAAACTCTGTCAATCGCTGTAATATCAAATTCCAGTTCTATGGGATATACCACATTATTTGTTTCCAAATCCTTGAGGGCTTTGTAACGCTGTACGACATTCCCATGAGTACCGTGGCTTACCGCTTCCTCCAGAATTTCCGGATTTGCCCATGCCACGCCTAATTCTCCTGCCGTTACAACCACGCTCTGATTGTCTGCGGCAAGCAGTGTAATCTCCACCGTTTCCAATGAAGCAATATATGCCTCTATCTGGCTTTTTGCTTCCTCCTCAGTCATATCTGCCAGCGAAATATCTCCTGCATAGACGCCCGGCTTTATGGTGTCGCTGCCTTTTGCATGTGCATCAGCCGGAAACAGCCAAAAGGCCGCTGTCAGGCATACTGCCCAAAGTACCTTTCCGAATATTTTTTTCATAATATAATCTCTCCTCAAACCTTTGCCCGATTGTATTTGCAAAGAAAATGTGATACTCTACGAGTAACCTGCCCAATAAAGGCGTGCTTTCACCAAAGCATACCTTACATACTGAGCATCATGGGAATTACCATTGCCAGTATCAACAGCAGAATAATAACCCCCGAAACAATCCGTTGTGTTTTTTTATTTCGCATATTAAACATAAACTTTATTTCTCCTTCATGAAACCATTGCATAAAAATCTACTGAAAGGATATTATATATGAAAACATTATTTTTGTCCAGTTTTATCCTGTTTTGTCTCATCATATTCTATAATAACAGAAAACATACAAAAATGCTGGAAAAACAGGAAAAAGCATTCTGGGACAGGGAAGCTGCCGCCAACAGTACCCGCCGGAAGTCTCTGGATGGTCTGGAATATATTACTATTCCCCTGGATTTCCTTCCCATGGAAACCATGAAAGAAGATACCAGCGTCCAAGAACTCCTCAATGTTATAAAAGACCTTTCTACGGTAAAAATTGTCAACCTGACCGGCTTTACCAATACCGACCTAAAGCTGGAGTACGGTGCTGCCAACATTACCTGCCTGTCCGACTATGATGCCAGCTATACCCTTTTAGCACGCACCTTACAGGAATGGGCGGAAATTCTGTTCAAAAACGGCTTTATATCCGAAGCACAAACCATTCTGGAGTTTGCTGTCTCTACCAAAACCGATGTCAGCCAGAGTTTCTATCTTCTGGCGGATATCTACGAAAGACAGGGCGAATCCTCCAAAATAGAAGACCTGATTGCCCATGCAGGGTCTCTTCGTTCTTCCATGAGTCCGGTTATCGTCCGTACTTTGCAAGGATCTGGTCCGTATAGCGGCTGGCTTCGCTCCGTGTGAGTTTATCCGGATCATATTCTATAGTAATTTTATGCTTCTTCAGTAATTTATATAACCTTTCTTTTTGAGCCGGTGTAATCGGTGTGTCACGTTTCACCTGATAATGTAACGGCACCGGTTCAAATATTTTAAGGGCATCCTCTCTATCGCTAAAATTCTCCCACAATTTATCATACAGACAGCAGGTCGCTTTTGCATCCTCTAACGCTCTGTGTGCTTTATGAGCAATCCGGTAATGGTTACAAAGGCAGTCTAAGCTTCTGCTGGGAAGTTCGGTCAGATATCTTCTGGCAATTTTCAAGGTGTCGATTCCCTGCCTTTCAAAGGTAAGCTTATTGTTGACCGCCGCTTTTTTCAAAAATGAATAATCAAAAAGTACACTGTGTCCCAAAAGCACATCCTCTCCTGCAAATGTAAGCAGTGCAGGAAGTACCTCATTTATATCAGGTGCATTCTTCAGCATTTCATCCGAAATACCTGTCAGTTCCACTATCCGCTCTTCCAATAAGCGTCCGGGATTGATAAAGGTTTCAAATACCTCTGTTATCCTGCCCTCTCTGACCTTTATGGCACCTATTTCAATTATTCTGTCAGTTTTTGGATTTAAACCAGTAGTCTCCAAATCGATACAGATATAGTTTTCTGCTTTTATTGTATGTTTCATGGCTGTTCCGTTCCCGTTTTCATTCTCCGCCTGTAATCAGGGCAAAGATGTGTCATAAAGCATTCCCCGCACTTTGGCGTAGGGGCTTTGCAGATTTCCCGTCCGAAGGTAATCAGCTGGATATTGTACAGTATCCAGTGGTCCTTAGGCAGTACCTTCATCAGCTCCTGTTCTACCTTAACCGGATCGTCAGACCGGGATAAGCCCAGCTTTTTGGAAATACGCTTCACATGGGTATCCACTACGATACTGGGTTCATGGAAAATATTCCCCCTGATAACATTGGCTGTCTTTCTTCCTACTCCTGCCAATGCCGTCAGTTCCTCAATTCCTGACGGTACCTCTCCGTTATATTTTGTCATCAGTTCTTTACAGCAGGCAATAATATTCTTTGCCTTATTATGATAAAAGCCGGTAGAGTGAATGTCCTTCTCCAGTTCTTTTAAATCCGCATTGGCAAAAGCCTCCACAGACGGATATTTTTTAAATAAAGATGCCGTCACAATATTGACTCTTGCATCCGTGCACTGTGCGCTTAACATGGTAGCAATCAAAAGCTGCCACGCATTCTCATGGTCCAAAGAACACCTGTATTCGGTTCCGTATCTCTCATCCAGTGCTGCCAACACTTCTAATGTATGTTTTGCTGCCATACTGCCTCCTGCAACTTTATGAAATCTTGTAAAATTTCTCTGAAACAGCTAAATCGCCGTAACCGGTATCGTCCGTGCCTCATGCGTCAGCGGACTGCGGTGTTTATAATCAAACAACACAAATTCCGGTGTCTCCTTACTTTCCTCTGCATGGATTTCCTTTTTCCCTATATCCCATACCGGATACCAAAACGGTTCCATATGGGTCATGCGGGCTAACTGCCTGCTGTCATACTCCGTATAGTCCGGCAGAAAATGCCGCTCCTTTTCTTCCTGACTGTAGAACCGGGTAATCTCCTTTTTGTAAGCTGTCAAATCCGGAGCAAAATCAGGACGGCTCTTTATATTTTCCCTCAGATACAGGTCAAAAGTCAACAGTTCCTTATAGAAAGGCAGATTCTTTTTATCATATTCTGTGGCAAAATCCAGTAAAACCTGATACCGGTATATTCTGGAAGGGCTCTCTGCAAAATATCCTTTCTTTTCATAGAAATCCGCTAAAGCCTCATACATAGCAAAGGGAGTCTCAAAAGTTCGCTGCAATACCGGGAGAATATGTGTAAACTGGTTGCTGTTATAGTAAAGCTCCACCATTTCCTCCACACGCTTCAGCCTGCATATTTCCTCATAGGAAAGCCATTTGGTATAGAGCACCTCGTAAGGAGGTTTATCTCCGTATACCAACCCGTAACTTTCTGCCGCTTCATGCATATAGGAGCCCTTTAATACCTTTAAAAATCCCAACTGCAGCTGTTCAGGCTCCATAGCATACACTTCATTGAAGGAATTGGCAAAGCTGCTATAATCCTCATACGGCAGCCCTGCAATCAAATCCAGATGACAGTGCACGTTTCTGCCCTTCTTAACTGCCGCAACCACCTTTTTCAGTTTTTCCACATCCATCGCCCGCCGGATTTCCTTCAGTGTGGTTTTGTTGGTAGACTGTACTCCGATTTCCAGCTGTACCAGTCCGGGTCGCATACTGTTCAGTATCTCGATTTCTTCCTCCCTAAGAATATCCCCTGCTATTTCAAAATGAAAATTAGTGACACCGTTGTCATGTTCTTTGACATACTTCCAGATTTCCATTGCATGTGCATGATTACAGTTAAAAGTTCTGTCTACAAATTTTACCTGTTCTACCCTATTATCCAGGAAAAACTGCAGTTCCCTTTTTACGACACTAATGTCACGTAACCGCACCGTCTTATCAATAGAGGATAAGCAATAACTGCATCTGAAG
Source organism: Lachnospiraceae bacterium (assembly GCA_051879895.1). Classification (GTDB taxonomy): domain Bacteria; phylum Bacillota; class Clostridia; order Lachnospirales; family Lachnospiraceae; genus Acetatifactor. The sequence continues at coordinate 6,825 of JBJEMX010000056.1, read as the reverse complement.
GGACAGCCTCTTTGGGATTCATAATAGATAATGCGGTTTTGAAAGTCCTCCAGCTTATCATATAAGAAGGGTATCTGCTGCATGGAAAGCGGCTCTCTTTCACCGGTTGCCCCATCCCGAAGCACCAGTCCCGGAATATCGGAAAGCTGTTTTTTTCTGTCTGCAGTGATGTAGTAATCCAAAACCTCCGCAAAGGTTGCCTCTCCTTCTCCAACCATGATACCTGTCAGTTCAGGATATTTACACAGGATATCCGCCGCACCGAAAGACACCTCAGGCCCTCCCAGCCACACGGGCAGTCCGGGACGCAGCTTAAAAAGCTCTGTCATAATGTCCTGCACCATGCTCCAGTTCCAGATATAACAGGAAAAACCCACGGCATCCGGCTTTCTTCTGTAAATATCCGCCAGAATTTCTTCTGTGCGGTTATTGATGGTGTACTCTGCCAGCTCCACATGGACTGCATTTTCTCCGGCAAAGCGTTTTAAACTATAAAGTGCCGGATTGGAATGTATGTACTTTGCATTGAGTGCTACCAGTAAAAAACGCATTGATTATCTTCCCTTCCCATAGGCTTCACAAATCTCCATCAGTATCTTCATGCTCTTTGAAATAAATTTATTTTTATGATAGAGCAGATGTATGGTTCTCTCAAAATGCATCCCCTCAGGATGCAGAATCACCATATCGCCGCCCGCACATTCCTTTTCTACCAGGCGGTCTGAAAGAATGGCTATTCCACGGCCATGTATCACCGCATTTTTAATGGCTTCCGTATTCGTACAGGTCCAGCTCCGGTTTAGGGTAATCTTATTTTCTGCCAGAATTTTTTCCAGTTGGTTTCTTTCGATACTTCCCTGTTCGCGGGAAATAAAGTTTTCCTCCTCCAGATCCCGAAAGGCAATTTTTTCCTTTTGTGCCAGTGGATGCATCCTACCGCAGACCAGCACCAGTTCATCCCTGCATACAGGGCAGGTTACCACATCGGGATTTTTCACAATACCCTCTACAATTCCCAGGTCAATCTCATTGGCTAAAACCATATTTTCAATCGTAGACGTATTATCTACCGTAACAGAAACCTTACAATCATCCAGCTTGTCTTCCGCTTTATCTAACAGTTCATTTAACAGATAGGTACCCACCGAAACACTACAGCCGATTCGTAATCTTGGCGTCTTCTCCATACTCAGCATGGCATTCTCCATGCCCTCAAAGGAGTCCACAATATGTCTGGCATAGGAAAGCAGTTTTTTCCCCTCCTCCGTAATATAAAGCTTCTGGGATAGCCTTTCAAAAAGCCGTACTCCATAATGCTTTTCCAGTTCTGCAATTGCCTGGCTTACCGTTGGCTGGGAAATATAGAGTTTCTGGGCAGCCGCACTCATTCCGTTGCAGTCCGCCACTGCTGTGAATATCTGCAAATGTCTGATTGTCATAAAGCCCTCACATTCTCCTCTTCCTTTATGATACTGTAGCTGCAATTGAAAACATCATCCTTTTGAGCATCCGGTACAGTGTATAAACATTATAACATATTTCGGTGTATATATGAAAAAAATCATGTCCCGCAGAACATGATTTTGTTTCATACTAAAAACCGGCACATCAGTGTGATTTTTCACACTATGCTCCCAGAATCAGGTAAATTACGGTTCCGACCACGCCGCTTCCCAAAATAATGGAAATAGCATTGGCTTTAAATTTACGGAGAATAAACAATGCTACCGCAAAGATTCCCAATTCTACATACCTGAGATTTTCTATCTGTGCAGAAAAAATATCTGTTTTAAAAAGTCCCAGCATCAGAATGGACGCACCTGCCGAGGCAATCAGTGACACTACCGCCGGACGAAGTGCCGACAATACTATCTGTACACCCTTTACAGAACGGTATTTATAATAAAAGTGTGCCAGTGTCAGGCAAATGCAGAAAGAAGGTATAATACATCCCAGTGTACAGAGGAGCACACCGCCCACACCGGCCAGCCGCATACCTACAAAGGTGGCGGAATTGATGGAAATCGGTCCCGGCGTCATCTCCGCCACGGTGATTAAATCCGAAAACTCTTCCATGGTCATCAACCCATGAATTTCTACTATCTGCTCCTGAATTAATGGGATAGCCGCATATCCGCCGCCTACACTGAACAGACCTACCTGTATGAATGCCAAAAACAATTTTATCAGTAATATCATAACTTATGCCCCCTTCACCTTACTTTTTCTCATGCTCACGAAAAGATCTATAAGCCCGATTCCCAGACAGATAAAAATAATAATCATGGCACTCACACCCAAAAAGTACGTACAGACAAACGCAACAACCATCATGGCAATGTACAAAATCCGCCTTGTTTTACATACATTGACAGCGAGATTGATTACTACATCGAAGATTACCGCTGCCACACCGGCTCTCATTACCTGCAAAGCAATGGCTACATATCGATTGGTTCTGAACTGCTCATAAAAAAGAGAAATAACAGAAATAATAATCATGGGCGGCAGAATGGTTCCCAGGATAGCTACCAGAGAACCCGTAATGCCCGCCATCCTGTAACCGATAATAACAGAAGCATTGACCGGAAGCGGCCCCGGCGAGGACTGGGTAATTGCTGTTACATCCAGCATTTCATCCTCCTCTAACCACTGCAGCTCCTCCACAAATTTTTTCTTCATCAGGGACACAATGACAAAACCACCGCCAAAGGTACAGGCACTTAATACAAACATGGTTTTGAAAAGAATCCATAGCTTTTTGCTTTTTTCGTTCATTTTTTCCTCACATTCTGCCGCATTTTTTCACGGCTTGTCCGAATTTCTTTTCTTACCTTACCATGTTTGTAATTATTTGTATAATATATATGTTCTATACTACTCATAGGTATTTTGCTATATTTAATTTCTCCGCCACCTGCTCCCATACGTCTTCCGGGACTTCCGGAAGCGGCTTACCGGAAATCCTTCCGGCCTCTACTACGGATTTGTAAAAATAATTGATGCCGGTAAGCAGAGTTTTTTGAACAGCCCGGGTCAATACCATGCCATATTCATCCAGCCCTGCCTCTTTAAAATCCTGCAAATAAGAATCAATATCATAAGGAATACTGACAAGTTCCACTTCAAAACCCGGTTTTCCTTCCCGCTTCATGGTAGTAAGCATGGCAAACTGTGCCTGCCTGCCCTTCCCGTCAATGGCACAGCCAAGGGATCCGGGATTAATATAGGTTCTGCCATATCGGCAATCCGTTTCCTGATTGTGGCTGTGACCGCCAATCAGGAAAGGTGCCTGCAAATCCTTTAGTACCTTTTCTTTCAGCCCGGGTTCTTCCACGAAGTTACCCCTTAAATCCATCGGTGTGCCATGACAGATTATCATGGGCGGACACTCCTTAAGCTGTAATTCTTTTGCTGTGGGAAGGCTTTCAAAGAAATGAATCTGCTCCTCGGAAATATGCTCTGCCGTATAATAAAGCAGCCCATTTGCAGAACAGGGCTTCCAGCCCGCGGGATGATAAAAGTTATCTATCAGGTACTGCTCTCTGTTTCCACGCACCATATAACAGATATATTTCTCCATCATTTGGAAAAGCAGCTTCATCGTCCGCTCCGGATAAGGACCATCCGTCACATAATCCCCAAGACACAGGATGCCGTCTACTTCTTTATCTGCAATATAGGCAAGAAAAGCTTCAAAGGCTTTATAATTACCGTGAATATCACTGACTACCGCCAATCGCATAGTTTTTCCCTCTCAGTATTTTTTTGCATATATATCTCCAAAATAGTATTATAGTATCATACAGACAGACTATTTCAGTAGATTTCAGCCCTATTTCAGTGTTATATCATATATAAAGAGTAATAGCAAACACTTTCCAAGGAGGATGGACTTATGACAAACAGACAACCTGCATGGCTTGACAACGCTGTATTTTATGAAATTTATCCCCAGTCTTTCTGCGATACCAATGCTGACGGTATTGGTGATTTTGCCGGTATTATCAGCAAGCTGGACTATATTAAGGAGCTGGGCTGTAATGCCCTCTGGATTAACCCCTGCTTTGCCTCCCCTTTCGGAGATGCCGGTTATGATGTTGCCGATTACTATCAGGCTGCTCCCAGATACGGCACCAATGAGGACTTAAAGAAGCTTTTCCGGGAAGTACACGCCCGCAATATGCATATTTTGTTGGACCTCGTACCCGGTCACACCTCCGTGGAGCATCAATGGTTCAAGGAGTCCATGAAGGCAGAGAAAAACGCCTATACCGACCGCTATGTATGGACAAACAGCATTTGGGAAGAACCCAAGGGTATGAATTGTATCCGCGGTATTTCCGACCGTGACGGTTCCTGTGCCGTAAACTTTTTTTCCAACCAGCCCGCATTAAACTATGGCTTCTACAAACCGGAGCTTCCCTGGCAGCAGTCCATGGACGATGAAGGCCCTAAAGCAACACTGGAAGCATTAAAAGACATTATGCGTTTCTGGTTAAAAATGGGCTGTGACGGTTTCCGTGTAGATATGGCAGGCTCCTTAGTGAAGCTGGACGAGGAAGGAAAAGGTACTATCCGGCTCTGGCAGAATGTAAGAGAATTTTTAAACAAAGAATTTCCTGATGCCGCTATGGTTTCCGAATGGGGCGAACCGGATAAATCCCTTTCCGGCGGCTTCCACATGGACTTTCTGCTCCACTTTGGACCTTCCCATTACAACGATCTGTTCCGCTGTGAGAACCCTTATTTCTCTAAAGCCGGCAAAGGGAGTGCAAAGGAATTTCTTGCAAAATACAAGGAGAATTATGACAAAACCGACGGCAAGGGCTTAATTTGTATTCCTTCCGGTAATCACGATATGGACAGACTGGCACGTACATTGGACACAGAAGAAATGAAGGTGGCCTTTGCCTTCCTGCTTTCCATGCCCGGTGCTCCCTTTATTTATTATGGTGACGAAATCGGTATGCGTTATGTAGAAAATATCACCTCTGTAGAAGGCGGCTACAACAGAACCGGATCCCGCTCCCCTATGCAGTGGGATGATTCCGTGAACGCAGGCTTCTCCTCTGCCTCCCAGGACAAGCTGTACATTCCCCAGGATCCCGACCCTGACCGTCCCAATGCCAAGGCACAGTGTGCTGATCCCGCTTCCCTTAGAAGCGAGGTAAAGCGTCTCATTGCCCTGCGTATGGCAAATCCTGCCCTGCAGAGCTGTGCAGAAATCGAGTTCTTAGGAGAGGATTACCCTCTGATTTACAAAAGGATTTGCGATACCCAGCAGATTACTGTTATTATCAACCCCTGTGATAAAGCAGTTAGTGTGGATAATATAGAAGGTAAAATTCTTTACACTGTAGGCGGCAAGGCTTCCATAAATGACGGAAAATGCCATGTAGAAGGATGTAGTGCCGTATTTGTGGAACAGTAAGTAAATCAATAAACACAATCATTTTTGACTGTAGGCAAGGGGTCGCGGCCCCTTGCCTTTTTTACTCTCTATCCGGCATCAAAGTGTGCTCTGTATTACCCGGCTTATTCTCTCCAATAAGCTGAGCCGTCTCTTAATCTTCCAATTAGTTTTAACTGAAACATTTCCCTGCGAACAAGTTCAATATAACCTACATACAAAGTTCACGCAGTTTATCGTTCAATTCATCAATATGTTTCTCAAACCACACCAGAAGCCGTGATGCCATATCTGCCTGCTGCAGATAAATATATCTGTTCTTGGAAATGGAATCATAATACTGTTCATAGAAATTACATACAGCCAAAAAATAGAAAAATAGTTTTCCTGCATTTTCTATATCATAAGAATTTAATGAACCGTATTCCATGTATTCAGAAATATAGTCAATTAATGATTTTATATCGATTTCGCCCTGTTTTACCTCCGGTGCCATAAATACATATGAGCGGACAATTTCCCATATATATGGGTGTTTGCAGGTACAAGTCCAATCAATGATACCATTTACTTTTTCGTCCTGCCAAATCAACTGTGATATCATGTAATCTCCATGTGTGTTACCACAGCTAAACCGCTTAATATCAAAATGATAGGCAGGCATAGCATCTGCAATTCTCATATTAGAACGAATGTGCCCTGCAATATCAGTATCATTCTTTTCTATGGCGTGTTGTAATGTGCCGGCATAAGCGTCCTTCATGTATTCTGTTTTTCTATATATAAAAAATTCTGCACCTATACCAACCGGAATATTCTCAATATCCCTCATGGCTTCATGTATCTTTGCTAAAAAGGAGGCAGATTGTGCCTGCAAATGAACCGGAGCCTCATTATAGCCATATGTGATGCCCTCATAAAAATGTTGTACGGTAAACCGCCTTCCATTCTCATCTGTCGAAATCATTTTTCCCTGCTTATTAGGAATAAATCTGCAAGCGGGAATTCCTTTGTTCAAAAGCTTCTCACATACTCTGATTTCCACATCAGGGTTATTCATCTCATTATCACTTGGATATTTTACAACAAATCTTTTGTCATCTGCTTTTATTATATAAGTTAACCCACCTGCACCATTCTCAGAGGTTTCCATTGTTTCAATCTCAATGTCATATAGTTTATATATACGCATTCGCAATTGTTCAAATTCTAATTGCTTCACCAACTCCAAACGTGACATATCAATTAAACTCATTAATTCCAGGATAGGTATAGTTTCCCCTGCCAGCAACTCATTAACTGTAATACCGAGTATCTGACACAAGGGCTCCATATAAACAACTTCAGGCAGTCCGTTCCCGCACTCCCACTTAGAAACTGTCTTTTCACTGATTCCTAATCTTGCCGCAATG
>JBJEMX010000055.1:0-36332 GCA_051879895.1 Lachnospiraceae bacterium | reverse complement strand
TCCTGTACCTTTTGAATTTACTGGATTTGGCTAATCACTGAACAGTAACCCCCCTGCTGTCATTTTTTTCTGCACCATTATACGGAATAAGTGGCGAATTGCCTGATTTGCCATAGAAAGTGCTGATATAAAAAATGTACCATATCTACTCATTTTATACAAGCAGATACAGCACATTTTTTCGGGAGATTTTTAATAAATGTTCAAAAAATCCCCATAATCCTCATATGTTACATACACAACCCTGTCATCCAGATTCAAGCCGATTTCCATACCGTAAGGCGTGTAAAAGGCTACCAGATATGCAGGATCTTTCAGCATTTTTAAAATCTCCTGATCAGTATAACCTGTCAGAGCACCTTCCCCGTTTTCTGCCACTTCCCTTTCCCGGAAATCAATGGCAAAGGCTTCATCCAAATACAGTATCTCCGTATTTTCCAATACGGTACCGCTTTCCAAATCAATATTGACACAGTAAAAGTTCAACATGGTGAATGGGTCATTTTCCAGAATCATCGCTACTTCTTCTCTGAATACCACACTTAAAATCTTTTCATCCATATGAGTAACATAAGAATTTACCTCGCAATAATATGCATCTTCTTCACTTTGCATCAGCGGTAAAAATCCCTCTGTAAAAAGATCATAATAGTATTCATACTCTGCATATAAGGTCTCGTTAATAAAATCCTTATAGGGAGAATTCCCCGATATCTGCGGGTATTCTACAGACAGAAACACCTTATTATACTCTGTTTCGGAACCGGCAAAAAATACTTCTTCTATAAAGGAAACATCATAGGAGAGATTGTCCTCCAATGCATTATACGGTCCCGAGTAATACGGCAGAGAAGCATTCTGCCCTTCCTCCTGCCGGTTTTGTACCGTCACATCTGTTTTTTCATGATAATACCCTTCTAATTCTCCGGCACCGTCATTTCCTGCAGCATTCTCCTCACCGCCAGGTTTTTCTTCCTTGCCTTCCTCATCTGCAAGACTTTCCTCCGGCTCAGCAGTATTATTTTCTGAGTTTCCATCCTCATTTTCGGGTTCCTCTTTTCCATCAATCTCTTCCCCGCTAACTACTGCTTCTGTTCCACCATCCTTACTGTCATTTAATATGCTTCTAATTCCAATAAAAAGTGCCGCAACCGTCATCACAAGTACCACTACCAGAATAATAATCACAATAAATGTGGCATTGTCCTTTTTCGGCTGTGCCGCCGGTACTGCCGGTATATAATTCTGATTATTTCCATAAGAGGGCTGTACATATTCTCCCTGGGGCTGATTCCCATAAGGCTGCTGCATATAACCTCCCTGGGGCTGATTCCCATAGGGCTGCTGCATATAACCTCCCTGAGGCTGATTCCCATAAGGCTGCTGTATGTAGCCTCCCTGAGGCTGATTCCCGTAGGGCTGCTGTGCATATCCACAGCTCTGACATATACCGTCACGTGCCAAAGCCCCACATTTGGGGCAAAAATCAAATCTGCTGCTGTCTGCCATATTTCATCTCCCTCTTTTGTTCCCTTTTACACAATCTTTATGACATATTTTCTTTTAAACATTCTAAAAGCTGCATCAGAGCAGCCTGTGCAGTTCTTTCTCTTACCTGTATACGGTCACCGTCAAAATGATATTCTTCTACCTTGACATTACCACTTATATAACAGCCGATATATACCAGCCCTACCGGCTTTTCTTTCGTACCGCCGTCAGGACCTGCTATTCCTGTCACAGATACCGCTACATCCGCCTCCGCGGCCCTCGCTGCACCTTCTGCCATTTCTTCTGCAGTCTGGCGGCTTACTGCCCCAAACTGCATCAGTGTCTCTTCTTTTACCCCCAGAAACTTCTGCTTGGCTTCATTGGCATAGGTTATAAAACCTGCCTTAAATACATTTGAGACACCGGGCACATTTACCATTCTTGCCGAAATCAGCCCGCCTGTACAGGATTCTGCCGTTGTCATGGTAAGTCCACGGGCTGCAAGGATATCCGCAACTGCTTTTTCTATCTCCATCATTACTCCTTACTATTTGGTATCTGACATAACATTTCTGTTTTTCCAGATATAATCCATTAAAGAAATTACTGTTAAAGCCAGTGCAATCCACATAACAATATCGGTTATAAGCTGATATCCGCCTCTGATTCCCTCAGGCAGCATATTATTGTCGGCTATCATTAAGCAAATCATAACCATCTGGAAAACTGTTTTAAATTTGCCCCAGTAGTTTGCCGCAATTACCACACCTTTGTCGGCTGCCACCAGTCTGAAACCGCTGATAATAAATTCACGTGCAATAATAATAATCACAATCCACGCAGGAATACGTCCCATTTCCACCAGACAAATCATAGCGGAACAGACCAAAAGCTTATCTGCCAGCGGGTCCATAAACTTACCGAAATTCGTTACCAGATTGTATTTTCTTGCAATTTTTCCATCTATCAGATCCGTCAGGCTGGCAATGATAAAGATTGCTAATGCAACAAAATCCACATATTCCAGAATTCCACCAAATATTGCAGCAAACCAGCCCCACTGATGAAAGCCCCCCAAAAGCAGTATAACAAAGGGCAAAATCAGAATCATTCTGAAAATTGTCAGTTTGTTAGGTAAATTCATGATATATCTCTCCTATTAAGTCATATTCGTTATAATCAGTTACCTGTACCTTTACAAAGTCACCGGTCATTAGGCTTGCGGTTGTATTGATAAACAAATACCCGTCTACGCCCGGTGCATCCCTATAGGTACGTGCTACATAAGCATCCTCATCCGCTACTTTTCCTTCTACCATGACGGTAAGAATCTGACCAACCATATCCTCTGCTTTTTCAAAAGCAATTGCCTGTTGCAGTTCCATCAATGCATTCCGGCGTTCTTCCTTTATTTCTTCCGGTATCTGGTCTGCCATAGTGGCTGCAGGAGTATCCTCTTCCTGGGAATAGGCAAACACCCCCAGCCTGTCAAACTCCATTTCATTCACAAAATCCAGCATTTCCTCATGGTCTTCTTCCGTTTCTCCGGGAAATCCTGCAATCAGGGTAGTACGCAGACAAATGTCCGGTATCTCTTTTCGCAGCTTAGCGATAATCTCACGCAAATCCGCCTGAGTGGTACGTCTTCCCATAAGCTTCAATACCCTGTCGGAAGCATGCTGAATCGGAATATCCAGATAATGGCACACCTTATCCTCCGCTTTGATTGCCGCAATCAGTTCATCATCAATTTCCTCGGGATAACAGTACAAAATACGAATCCAGTAAATACCACTCACTGCTGCCAGCTTTTTAAGCAGCCTGGAAAGACTCTTTTTACCATACAAATCCTTACCGTAAAGAGTAGTTTCCTGTGCTACCAGAATCAGTTCCTTCACACCGCTCTCTGCCAGTTCTTCAGCTTCTTTTACAAGTACTTCCATGGGAACAGAACGGTAGCTTCCCCTGACCTTTGGAATAATACAGTAAGTACAGTGCTTATCACAGCCCTCTGCTATTTTTAAATATGCATAGTGACCGCCTGTAGTAACCACTCTTCTTTTTCCATAAACAGGAGTATCATTAATATCCCGGTAATATTCCTCATTCTTGCCGTTTATGACATTCTCTACCGCTTCTGTAATTTTATCAATAGCCATCGTGCCGATAACGGCATCTACCTCCGGTATCTCACTCCTGATTTCTTCACGGTACCGCTGTGCCAGACAACCGGTTGCTATCAATGCTTTTAATTGACCGCTGTTTTTTAATTCTGCCATTTCCAGCAGTGTATTGATGCTCTCTTCCTTGGCATCCCCGATAAAGCAGCAGGTGTTTACCACAATGATGTCTGCCTGCGTCTCATCATCAGTAAATTCGTAGCCTTTTTCCAAAAGCTGTCCTAACATCATCTCCGAATCCACCAGATTTTTATCGCAGCCCAAAGAGACAAACATAATCTTCATATTGTTTTCCTTTCCGCCACAGTACGCATTCCGCCCGGCAGAGCTCTTTCATTTACGGAAAATCCCTCTGAATTTTCTGTAATCTAACGAAAGAGAAATCCCGGAACCGGTCTTTCTCTTTGCCATTGGATTTACATCAGTTATTCTTCTTCGTCGTTGATAATCTTAATCTTACCTTCATTCAATTCTTCCACTGCAATGGACAGCGGCTTCTTACCGGTACCTTCCACTAAGGGTTCGTCTCCCGCAATAATCTGTCTTGCCCTCTTCGAGGTTGCCATTACAATAGAATAACGGCTGCTTACTACAGGCTCCTCTCCCGGCTCTACATCTGCGTTAACTACCTTCATTAAATCGGTATAAGATGGATGTAACATATATTTATTCTCCTTTCGACAGAACATTCAGTTCTTCTCTGATTTGATTGATAAATTCTACATTGCGTGCCGGTGCTCTCTTAGCCGCCTGCACGATACTATGGATTTCTTTCACACAGGTCTGCAAATCGTCGTTGACAATCAGATACTCATAATCTTCCACGCCTTCTGCTTCCTGTGCGGCTCTTTGTAACCTCTTAGCAATCACCTCTGCCGTTTCCGTCCCTCTGCCCGTGAGTCTCCGTTCCAGTTCCTCTGCAGAAGGCGGCGTTACGAACAGCGGCAGCATCTCGGGAAACATCTGCTTTACCTTACGCATACCCTGAATTTCAATTTCAAGAATAACGTCCTTTCCGGCCTGAAGCTGCTTTTCCACATACTCTCTGGGTGTTCCATAGTAATTGCCGCAATATTCAGCATACTCTATTAAACCGTTTTGTGCAATCTTTTCTTCAAAATTTTCTCTGGTTGTAAAGAAGTATTCTCTGCCATCCTCTTCTCCCGGTCTGGGACTTCTGGTTGTCATGGAAATGGAAAGTGCATAATTATCGTACGTTTTCATCAATTCCTTCATCAAAGTACCTTTTCCCGCACCTGAAAACCCGGATAATACAATCAAAATACCCTTCTGCATTTTATTTACCGCCTTTTTCCTGCTTCTTTGCTTATTATTCTATTCATCTTCATTCTCCGGCAAAACATCCTGTCTGTCTGTGCCATTCATGTCTCCGGCCGCCGCCTGAGCCCTGCCCGCAATGGTTTCCGGTAAAAGTGCCGAAAGCACAATCTGACTGTTTTCCATTACCAGCACTGCTTTCGTCTTACGCCCCTGCGTTGCATCAATTGCCATGCCGTCTTCTTTTGCTTTTTGCACCATACGCTTTACCGGTGCCGAATCCGGACTGACGATGGCAATAATCTTACCGGTATTTACAATATTTCCGAAACCGATGTGAATCAGTTTGTCCATTTTTTAACAGCACCTTTCCCTATAAATAAAATCCCAAGTTCCGGCAAGGCACCGTATAACAGCCCTGCAGCTTACTCTATATTCTGAATCTGTTCACGCACCTTTTCAATCTCTGTCTTCAAATCAATGGCATGTGCGGAAACCTCTAAGTCCGTGGTTTTACTTAAAATCGTATTTGCTTCCCTGTTCATTTCCTGTGCAATGAAATCCAGCTTACGCCCTACGCTGCCACCCTCTATAAGTGCTGCCTTCGTAGCCTCTATATGGCTTGTCAGGCGTACCAGTTCCTCATCTACGCAAACCTTGTCTGCAAAGATTGTTACCTCCATTAACAAGCGGCTTTCATCTATCTGTGCATCCTGTAATAAATCCTGTACTTTATCATACAGCTTCTGCTTGTATTCCGCAATGATAGCCGGTGAACGCTCCGTAATGAAGGCAACATGTTCTAACATACCGTCCAGCTTGCCAATTAAATCATTCTTTAAATTTTCACCCTCTTTGATGCGGGTATCCACAAAGCCTTCTGCTGCCAGCCTTAAAGCTTTGTCCAGTTCCTTCCACATCTCATCGGTGTCTTCCTCCTGTTCTTCCAGGGTAAACACCTCCGGATATCTGGCAAGTGCAGATACCCTGATATCCTCTTCCAGATTAAAATCTACTGCCATCTGCTTCAGATATTGAAAATACTCTGTTGCAATTTCCTTGTTGTATTTTACACAACCGGTAGACTCTGAAAAGTCTTCGTAGGAGATAAAAATATCCACCTTTCCCCGCTGTATATATTTTTTCAGCTCACTTCTGATAGAAGATTCAAAAAAGTTCAGTTTCTTTGGCATCTTGATATTGACATCCAGATACCTGTGATTTACTGATTTTATCTCTACCGTAAACTTACGGTTTCCTTCCATCAGTTCACATCTGCCGAATCCGGTCATGCTTTTAATCATCTGTATACCTCCCGCATCTCGCAGACCGTGTCTGCGATACTGCCTTAAAGTTCATGCTTCTCCCATTTTGCCAAACCACATATTTTTACATTCTGTTATATTATAGTGGAAAGTAGAAAAGTAGTCAAGCAAAGGACTGCCTTTACATGGAAAAGTCCACGGAAAACTCCATGAAAAGCTCCATGGTCATATCTGCTATTTTTCTGCCGGTTTTATCCCTGAAATATCGGCAGCAATTACCATAGAGTAATTCGTATAATAGACCACGAAGCCGGGCTTGGCACCGTTTGGTTTCTTCACATGCTTTTTCTGAATGTAATCTACCTCTACCTTCCCCTGCTCCCTGCCGGTGGAATAATATGCCGCCAGACGTGCCGCCTCTTCAAAGGTTCTGTCCGGCAGTTCTTCATTCCCCCTTGTCTTTACCACTACATGAGAGCCCGGGCAGCCCTTAGCGTGAAACCACCAGTCGTTGCCGGTGGCAACCTTGAAGGTGAGCTCTTCATTCTGGAAATTATTTTTTCCCACATATATATCATAGCCGTCACTGCTGATATAATGGAATGGCTTACTGGTGACTTTGACTTTTTTAGTGACGCCTTTCCTGCGGATGTAGCCGCTCTCTATCAGCTCTTCTTTAATCTGCACCAGGTCTTCCTCCCCAATGGCAATATCCAATGCCGCACTGATGGAACGCAAATGCTCTATTTCATTTTTAACTTCCTCGGTCAACTCCGACAATGCCTCATAGGTTCTCTTCAGTTTACCGTATTTATCAAAATATTTCTTTGCATTCTCTGTTGCGGATAAGGTAGGGTCTAACGGAATCGTTATCATTTCATCAGTATAATAATTTAATGCTTCCATGGATTTTGCATTAGGCTTCACCCCGTAGCCATAAGTATTCAGCAATTCACCATAGATGCGATAAGTCTCCCTCTTCTCCGTATCCTTCATCTGCTGTAACTGAAGGTCGTATTTTTTTACATTTCTTTCCAAAGCAGTCTGTACTATTTTACGGAGGTCTGCAGACCGCTGTCTGATACGCGTAATCGCATTTTTTTCCGCATAATAGTTCTCTAAAAGCTCAGACATGGAGTCATAATTCTTTACATTTGCATACATAGTAAGGGGAAAAGCGGCAAACTCTGCGGGCTTGTCTCCTTCGTAGGCAATAGCCGGCTCAAAGCTTCCTCCCTTTACTGCCTGCATCACACCGTTCCATTCTGTAAACAATTTTTGCAAATCTTTTTGTGAAAGTGCCGCAGTAGGTATTTCTCCGTCCACTCCTGCCCGGTAACAGATTTCCTGTGCCATAATGGGAGAAATACCGGTATAGGAGGTATAGAGAGCCTTAAATACCGGCATGGGAGCTGCCTGCACCGTTTCTGTAAATGCTCCTGCTCCTGTCTCAAGAGGATTCTTTTTGTGAGTCGTATCTGCCACAAAATAGGGCTTGCCCGGCAATACCTCACGCACGGAACTCACCAGCCCTGAAATGTGCTTAATACTGTCTATAATCATCTCTTTATCATCGCAGAAAATAATATTGCTGTGCTTGCCCATAATTTCCACAATCAGTTTCTTTCTGCACAAATCACCCATTTCATTTAAGTGCTCCACATCAATATGCACAATGCGTTCCAGTCCCGGCTGGCTGATTTTTACAATTCTGCCGTTTTGCAAATGCTTTCGTAAGAGCATACAGAAACCGGGTGCAGTTAAGGGACCCTGCTTGTTCTGTCCGGTCAGATAAATAAGCGGCAGGGAAGCCCCTGCCGATACTAACAGCCGATACTGTCCTGTTGTTGTCTTTATGGTAAGTAAAAGTTCATCCGGCTCCGGTTGGGCAATTTTATAAATTCGTCCGCCGATAAGCAGATCATTCATTTCTTTTACTACATTCGCGATAGTGATTCCATCAAAAGCCATATTGGTTCCTTTCAGAGGCATTGCCGGACAAGCCCTATAACAGCCGGCACTTTTTAGCTAACTTTACAATCAAATGTCCTTTAGGAAGAGCCCTAAGTTCTGATTCGTTGATGCCTTTTAACACAATTTCCAGTACAAAGTATACGAAACAGCCTATCAGAATGGCACTGAACAAGGCTACCGCATTTTTCCACATGGAAGGATACTCGCCGCCCTTTAGCAGAAGATTCAGCCCCGCATAGGTGCCGAATGCTGCCGCTCCCATAAAAAAGGATGCTACCAGCGGTGTAACAATAGTACGAAACATTTCCTGCTCATATTGCAGATACCTGCGTAAAGACATCTGATTTAAAATGCACATCATGCCGGAATATACCAGCATGGCAATTACCAGTGCATATAAATCCAGATCCGTAACTGCCAGAAGCAGTGATACCGCAAAGGTCTGCACGCCCAATGCAATTGCTGCATTGTGTACGGGCACTTTTACCTTCCCAATCCCCTGCAAAACTGTATTGGTCAGAGTGGACAAGGAATAAAAGATAATGGACGGTGCCAACACCATAAGTAAGTTTGAGGCTGTGTCCAGACTACTCTTCTGAGGAAACAAAAGCCATGTAACAGGGCGTGCCAGCACAGCGATTCCTACCGCTGCAGGTATTGCAATAAACATAGTCGTTTTAATGGCCTGTGCCGTCTTCTCCCTTGCTCCTTCCACATCATCCTGCCCAATCCTTGCCGAAATACTGGGCAAAAGTGCTGAGGACATTGCTGAGGACAATGCTATGGGAATATTGGAAATCACGACTGCCTTACCGGAAAAAATACCGTATCTGGTAGAGGTTTCCGCATCAGAAAGTCCCTTTTGCAAATAACAAATCCATTTATAGATACTTTGATTGACAACTGTACTTAAATTATAGATAGCAGTACTTAAAATAAAGGGTACCACCACTCCACTGATGGTTTTAAAAATACTGCGATAGCTTTCTTCTTCATGGGTGTCTCTGTTAATCCGCCTGTGAATCATCTTTTTATTTAAATTGTAAACACCCCACATAAAAAGCAGTGCAATCAGCACACCTGAACTGGTCCCCAGTGCACTGCCTATTGCTCCATAGGTCGCATGTCTGGTATTCCATGCCTGCTGTTCTGCACTCAACACATAGGTAATATTACCGCTTTCATCCAATACTGTCTCCGCTGCTTCCTGTACTATCTGACTTCCCAGACTGACAGAATGGTCTGCATTCAGGGTATATTTGTCCATGGTCGAAAGCATCACACTAATCAGAAGGCAGGCAGCACCAATGCTGACAATCGCATTCAGTATCTGTTCCAAAATCTGGGATACCGAGGTCTGAACCATAGTCCTGTGTGCCTGAAAATAGCCACGTAATACCCCCAGCAGCCCATATAGGAAAACGGTAGGAGCAAATACTCTGATAACTGTAACCGCCGGTCCTTTATCAAACAGACCGGCTCCAAAAAAGAGTATCAGACTTGCAATGCCTCCCACTGCCAGTACATACCATATTGCACAGGTAAAAACCCTGTGTGCATTGCGGTAATCGCGTACAGCTAATTTTTGTGCAATGACTTTGGAAATTGCGGAGGGAATACTGTATGAGGAAATCAAAAGAACCAGCGTATAAATATTGTAAGCCGACTGATAATAACCGTTTCCCTCATCACCGATAACAGCAGTTAAAGGACTCCTGTAAAGGAGCCCTATAATTCTGCAGAGGATACCGGCTGCTGCCAGTATCCCCGCCTGTATGATAAATCCATCTTTTTTACTGCTCTTACCCATTCTAAATCCGTTCCGGAACTTAATAGCCGATTAACCAGTCGTACATCTCCTGATATTTGCCGGCAGACGCTTTCCATGAGAAATCGGCTGCCATGCCACGGTCCACAATTTTGTTCCATTCTCTCTTCTTGTTGTAATATATGTTCTCTGCATACCGGATAGTCCCAAGCATCTCATGTGCATTGTAATTTGCAAAGGAGAAACCGGTACCTGTACCTTCGTATTCATTGTAAGGCTGCACCGTATCCTTAAGACCGCCCGTTTCTCTGACAATGGGCACCGTGCCATAACGCAGTGACATTAACTGGCTCAAGCCACAGGGTTCAAACAGAGACGGCATCAGAAATGCATCACAGGAAGCATATATCTTATGGGATAAGTCCTCGGAATAGAAAATATTGGCAGAAACCTTGTTGGCATATTTCCAGTCAAAGTGTCTGAACATATTTTCATATCGCTCTTCCCCTGTTCCCAGTACTACAATCTGCACATTATCCTGACAGAGTTCATCCATAATATAAGCAATTAAGTCAAAGCCCTTCTGGTCTGTCAGTCTGGAAACAATACCTATCATAAACACCTTATCATTCTGTTCCAGATTTAACTGCTTCTGCAGAGCACGTTTATTTTTAATCTTTTCCTTGCGGAAATTAGCCGCACTATAAGGATACTCAATATAAGTATCCTTTTCAGGGTTAAATTCCTCATAATCAATACCATTGACTATGCCGCGTAAATCCCATGCTCTCTGATTGAGAAGTCCGTTTAAACCTTCACCGTAAAAATCTGTTTTGATTTCCTCCGCATAGGTATTGCTTACGGTAGTAATGGCATCCGCAAATACCAGACCACCCTTTAATAAATTGGCATTGCCATACGCTTCCAGTTTGTCGGCGGTAAAATACTCATTGCCAAGACCGGTAATACTCTTCACATCATCTACGCCCCACTTACCCTGGAACTTTAAGTTGTGAATGGTCATAACGGTTTTTATGCCCCAATAGAAACCATTGCCGCCCATAAAGCGTTCTTTCAGATATACGGGAATCAGACCCGTCTGCCAGTCATGGCAGTGGATTACATCCGGCTTAAAATCAATAGTCGGTAATACAGACAATGCTGCCTTTGAAAAGAATGCATATTTTTCAATTTCAAATAGTGCATTGTCACCGTAGGGCTTGAATCCGCCGAAGTAATGCTCGTTATCAATAAAATAATACTTGATACCGTCTACTTCCGATTCCAGAATTCCCACATACTCTTCGCCCCAGTTAAAACTCATATAAAAATGAGTTACATACTTCAATTTCTCCTGCATTTCTGCTTTCATGCAGGTATACCGCGGAAGCATCACACGCACGTCATAATATTCTTTGTCCAGTTCCTTAGGCAGAGAACCTACAACGTCAGCCAATCCTCCTGTTTTGATAAAGGGTACGCCTTCTGATGCCACAAATAATACCTTCTTCATGGAAAATCCTCCCTATCCATACCGTATTTCTTTTATTATACATCATAGACAAGGGTTTTTAAAGATTTAATTTCTGTATTTTAACCGAATTCTGTCTGCAATCAGAGCAATAAATTCCGAGTTTGTAGGTTTTCCTTTCCCGGTATTAATGGTATACCCGAACAATGCATCCAATGTTTCCATTCTTCCCCTGCTCCATGCCACTTCTATGGCATGACGGATTGCTCTTTCCACACGGCTGGGTGTAGTCTGGAATTTCTTTGCAATCGTAGGATACAGTATTTTAGTAATAGAGCTGAGCATGGAATTGTCCTCTACCGACATAATAATGGCTTCCCTGAGATACTGATATCCTTTAATATGTGCGGGTACACCGATTTCATGAATCATATCTGTCACATCCTGCTCCAAATCTCTCTCTTCTGTTTTTTTCGTCAACTCCATACCTTTATTTTCCGGCATTTCCGTTTTTGTGGAGGGCACTGTAATCATAATCTGGAATTCTTTGTCGGTACTCATCAGCTGTCCGATTATTTTGTACAGTTTTTCATTATCTTTCGTAGTCAGTACATTAAGCTGTTCCATGAAAAAACCTCCTTTTTTTACAAAACTTTTTCATCATCATTATAATGTGCCACCGTTTGCTGCCGCAACCTGTAAGCATCGTAATTATTCTACAAATTCCGCAAAGTGGTAAAACTGCTGTTTTTCCCTGTCGAAGAAATTCTTTTATTGCCACCTGTGCTTTTTACTTATATAATACAAATATAAATAAACAAAAGATTTTTTCTTGTGAGGGACTTATGAATAAACATAAAAAAGACGGTATCAGGCGGTTTGACTTTGAAAAGAAGCCCATCCGCCCATGTTTTCTTATGTCTGTGGCAAAGCATCTCATCAGCTTTCCCGACTTAAAGAAACGTAATTTTGTACTTACCAAAACCAATATGGAGGACGTCAAAGCCCCCTATCTGCTATTGGTAACCCACTCTTCCATGGTGGACTTTAACGTTATGCTGAAGGCCACCCATCCTGAGCCTGTCAACAACGTTATGACGCTGGAAGGATTCAATACCTATACGGAGCCTTTAATGCGTTCCTTAGGTGTACTGGGCACCCGCAAATTTATCAGTGATATTCATCTGATTAAAAATATTAAATACTGCATTAACAATTTAAAGACCATTTTTGTTCTTTTTCCGGAAGCCCGCTATTCTCTGGACGGCTGCACCTCCTACCTGCCGGACTCCGTTGGCAAGCTTATCCGCCTGCTGGGAATTCCTGTGGTGGTACTGCGTATCCATGGGAACTTTGTGACCTGCCCCCAGTGGAACAAAATCAATAAGAAAACTTATGTAGAAGCGGAAATGAAACAGATACTGACTCCTGAGCAGACCAAGTCTCTCAGTGTTTCTGAAATCAATGATATAGTAAAAGAAAATTTTCAGTACGATGATTTCCGCTGGCAGGCTAAGCGGAAGCTGTCCATTCCCCATCCCATGCGTGCAAAGGGTCTCCATGCCCTTTTATACAAATGTCCTGCCTGCAAAGCCGAATCCGATACCGACTCCGAGGGTACCATGCTTTGGTGCAACAGTTGCGGCAAAAAGTGGGAAATGGATGAATATGGTGTTATGCACGCCTTAGAGGGGGAAACTGAGTTTTCCCACATTCCGGACTGGAGTAACTGGGAAAGAGAATGTGTCCGCAAGGAAATCGAGGACGGTACCTACTATTTTGAGGATGAAGTCAGAGTAGAAACCCTGCCCTCCTCTCTCCGCTTTTACAAGCAGGGAATGGGCCGTCTGATTCAGACTCCCACGGAAACCCGTCTCGAATGTACCTGCTACGGCAAACCTTTTACGCTCGTCCGCAGTGCAAAGGATTTGGAAAGCATGCACATAGAATACGACTATCTGGGCAGGGGTGACTGCGTGGATATCTCCATCCCCGACGACAGCTTCTGGTGCTATCTAAGCAAAAAGGATGCCATTACCAAAATTTCCTTTGCTACGGAAGAAATACATAAATTGGCCAAAAATTAGTGTGCTGCCTGGTATTCCTTTAATTTCCGGTTAAAAAGGTCAGCAGCTCCCCTAAAACAATTTACTCCGAAGCAAAGATTTCTTAAGGGCTCTCTGCTCCGGAGTTTTTCTATTCTGTATGCAGTTAGATATGTTACTCCTTCCACGTTACAAAGGAATAACTGTCGAGTATCTGAAAATATTTAGCAAGACGCTCGTATAACGGCTCCGCCTCATCACCAAAATGCTCCTTAACCAGAACTCCCAGTGCAATAATATCCTTTTCACCATCCAGAAGGGGCCAGACAAAGCTCCCTATTCTATCCAGATGAATATGACTGATTCTGGGTCTGCGAAACAGCTTCTGGGCTACCCGGTTAAAAAATCCCTTATTTTCAATATCCAGCGTAACCAGCCCTTCTTCATCCACAGACCACTGTATCTGTTCGGGACGCATGGGGCGGCGTTCCAAATAATTTTCTGATTGTGCTTTGTCCTTTTTCATAAATCTTTACTTTCTCTTTTTCCAAATGGAAAACTTAAGCAGGGACAAGATAACCAGTGCAAATACTACCAGACTTCCTATAGTGCTTACCGCTGCCGGAAGTTGGATATATTGTGATAAATCGATCATCTGGTCAATACCGAATACCGCCAGAAGTGCCAGCAGAATTCCTACCAGACCTTCCCCTGCAATCATACCTGAACAGAAAAGGATACCGTCACTGACAATTTCCTTTTTCTCTTCTTCCTTACGCTTCATCTTATCAAATGCAAGACGAACCAAACCACCTACCATAATGCATGCATTCAGCTGTACAGGCAGGTATACACCGATTGCAAAAGGAAGAACCGGAATACCCAGAATTTCCACTACAATAGCCAGAAATACACCGATAAATACCAGTCCCCAGGGAAGGTTGCTGTCCATAACGCCTTCAATAATCATTTTCATCAGGGTAGCCTGCGGTGCTCCCAGTTCCTTCGAGCCAAAGCCCCATGCCTGATCCAGCAGATACAGGGTTGCACCGATTGCCAATGCCGATGCCACTACACCGATTACTTCCCCAATCTGCTGCTTTCTGGGTGTGGAACCCAAAAGATAACCGGTCTTTAAATCCTGTGAGGTATCACCGGAAATAGCTGCTACAATACAGATGATGGAGCCGATTGCAATAGCTCCCTGCATACCATGTGCACCGGTATCACCTGTTATCTTTAAAATAACAGTTGCAATCAATAAGGTTGCAATGGCCATACCGGATACCGGGTTATTACTGCTTCCTACCAGACCTACCATACGGGAAGAAACTGTAGCAAAGAAGAAACCAAAAATCACAATAATAACCGCACCCAGAAGGCTGACCGGAATCGCCGGTACAAGCCAGATTAAAACAGTAATCACCGCAATACATATTAATACAATACTCATGGGAAGATCCCTTGAAGTACGGGTACTCTCTCCTGCGGAAGTGCCCTTCATACCTTTAATCGCATCACGGAATGTACGCATAATCAGCGGTAATGACTTTACGAGGCTGATAATACCGCCTGCTGCCAGGGCACCCGCACCGATATAGCGGATATAAGACCCCCAGATTCCGGAAGCACCGCTCTCGGCAAATATGGTACCGATGGTCTCTGTTCCCGGATATAACACAAGCTGCTCACCGAACAATACAATCATCGGAATGAGAACCAGCCAGCTCAATACACCACCGGCAAACATATAGGAAGAAATACGGGGACCACAGATATATCCGACACTCATTACCGCAGGATAAATCTGTGTTCCGATTTCACCGCTGAAATTCTTAATTCTCAGCGAAATCTCACTGGGAACTACTTTCAATCCGTCAATAATAAGCTTAAATGCAGCAGCAAAGCCCATGCCCGCAAATACGGTAGTTGCATTGGCACCGCCCTCTTCTCCTGCTAAAAGAACCTCTGCACATGCGGTTCCTTCAGGATAAGGCAATACACCGTGCTCTTTTACAATCAGTGCATTTCTTAAGGGAACCATAAAAAATACACCTAAAAGACCACCGAATAATGCAATCAATGTAATCTCAATGATGTCAGGCTTGTCCATTTTTCCTTCTGCTGCCCATAAAAACAGAGCCGGCAGTGTAAAAATGGCACCTGCTGCCAGTGACTCGCCGGCAGACCCTACAGTTTGTACAATATTACTTTCCAAGATGGAATTTTTACGCATCACTACGCGAATCACGCCCATCGCAATAACTGCAGCGGGAATGGACGCGGAAACAGTCATACCTACCCTGAGTCCTAAGTAGGCATTGGCAGCACCGAATATTACGGCAAGAACAATACCCATGACAATAGATGTTACCGTAAATTCAGGGGTAATCTTCTCAGCCGGAATATAAGGCTTAAATTCTTTGTTGTCGTTCATAAACCCTCTCCTTAGTTTTATTCTTGATACATGTCATATTTTACCTAAAATATGCACTCTATGCAAGTCTGAAAATACAATTGGAATATTTTATATAAAAAATCCCGGCATAAGACATTTACGTATCTCATATCGGTATTCTCTTATTCTGGCTGTTTTTAGCTTTTCATCGCTTCGTATATCTGATGACTGTCATATTCCGGTGCGTAAGCCGAGGCGATTTCACAAATTTGTACAATACTTTCCAATTCTTCTTCCAGCTCTTCTGCGATTGTCTCTTCCGATTTGCCCTTTCGAAGTTTTCGACATACCAGGTCTATTAACGCTTCTGTACGTCCCTCTGTACGTCCCTCTGTATGTCCTACTGTATAACCTTCTTCGCGTCCGGTCTCGCGTTCTGCTGCACGGAACAGCTCCAGTTCCCTTTCTTCGTCATATTCAAAGATGCTCACTTCTATCGCCTCCGCCCTGTTCTTCTTTAGAAAGTCTGACAGGATACCTTCCCGAATGCATTCGTCCACTGCGTTCTCCACTGCTGCCGCTAACGGCATGTCAGCCGCATATTGCTGCACTCTTCCCACATACCGGGAATACTGTGCCAAAAGCGGGTATTTCTCCATAATCTCCTGATTGTGCCCCTCACCTATATTCAGCTGTACTACCTTTAACTCCAGTGCCGGTTCGTCTACAGGTGTCAAAAAAGCATCTGACAGCTTCATCTCTCTCCGCTCGGCTGCCTGGTTAAGCCATTGTAAAATACCACAAAATAAGGAGTAGGCAGTCTTACCAGCCTGGAAGAATACAGACTTTGGGAACTCACCATGCCCTGATACTCCTTTGCCACATAAAACAGATTTCGCAGCGGCATGTTCGGATTCACAGATCTCTGGTGTTCATACAGGCTCATGCGGCAGTCAATGATGAAAGCCAGATCATTCTTCATATTCATGTAAATGGCATTCTCCAGCGTGACTATTTGCAGCTCTTCCGGTTTCTGATAATCTGTACCATTCACTGCATTATACAGTTTCAGAAGTTCCTTCGGCTCCCGGAAAATCATTCGGAATAAAGTGTCCTTGTACTTTCGCTCCGGTATCTTTGGTTCCATAACAATATTTCTGTTCTTATTCATTTGTCCTCCTTCGCAGGAGCATCTAAAAATCTCCTGCTTTTACAATAATGTGATGAAAAGCATAGATTTTCAGATCTGAATCAGAATAACCAGAAGTTATTGAATAATAGAAACATATGCTTTGTGTTGATTGTAACATAGATAATCCGATTGTGCAAGAACGGAATTTCGTTTATTCTCGGGTTGCTAATCTAATAACCGTGATATCTCCGCTCATTTGAAATCTGTTTATGGAGTGGATGCCTCCGTTGAAAAGATATCCCATATGACGGACAGGCTGGTTCCTTCATACTTTCTTTCATATGCGATACTGGGACTATACCGGTGAACTTCTGAATTTGAATGGCTATATCTGCCTCTATTCCGTGCTGGGCTTTGCCTTGGCCGGAATGCTCTTTACCTGTTATGCCGCACCATTCTTATTAGCGTGCCGGAACCGGCTTAACCTGAAAATCCGCCACCGGATACTGTCGGTCCTGATACTGTTATTTTTTGTGGACTTTGCTACCGCACTGCTCCTACCAAACAGTGGGAATGGAATTACATATCATCTCTTTTATTCCCCTGCCAAAACAGCAGATATCTGCTCTTTTGCTGCCTGCACAGTGGCTTCATCAGGAATCATAACATATGCTGTTTTACCCGGAACGGTATAGGTTGTTTTTGATGCCCCGGTACCATCTACACTAATGGAAGTTATGCTCCACTGTGCCATATCATTTAACTGCATTCTTACAAGGGACGCAATTTTTTCCTGGGACATATTGGTAGTAAAACAACCGGATACACTGTTCATGACATCTGCATAATTATATAAAATAGAAGCGGATGTGCATTTATCCATAACAGCTCTTATGACTGCCATCTGGTGTGTACCGCGTGCTCTGTCACCGCTTGCGAAACTGTGCCTTTCTCTGGCAAAAGCAAGTGCCTCAATACCACTCATGTGATTGATTCCTTCCGTATACGAAAAGGCGTCTCCAACCGTAAACGTAGAATCCGAGTACACATCTACTCCTCCCAATGCATCTATAATCCCCACAAAGCCGGTAAAGTTCATTTTCACATAGTACTGAATATCTACTCCATAAAGCATTTCCAGGGTTTCCACAGAAGATTCCACTCCATAAATACCGGCATGGGTCAGCTTATCTTTCACACCACCCGACACAGATAAGGGTACATAATAATCACGGGGCGTGGATACTAACAGAATCTTTTTCGTATTGGTATTGACTACTGCTAAAATATTGACATCACTACGTGATTTTGCTTTAGGTGTTCCCCATGTATCCACCCCACTGATATATACGATAAAGGTGCCCTCCGGCACTTCCAGCATCTCCTGATTTACCAGTGCATTCCAGTCTACCTGCTCAGGAGGCTCCATAAGCCCCATAACAGGAGGATTTGGCGTTGTTTCCGGCTTATCAGATGATACACCATTATTGTTTGTAACATCACTGCTTCCCCCGGGTGATTCACTACCCTCATTTTGTTCTCCCTCAGGAGTAGTCACCGGTACCGTTGTATTGCCCACATTACCATTTTCCGTATTCGACACTGCCGGCTTTTCAACCGATACTTCTTCTACAGAACTTTCCAATATGCGAACCTCTGTTGCAAACCACTCATAGCCTTCAATCTCCGGAATCAGTCCCGCATAGGCCTCATTGATAACCAACACCTGTATTTCACCTGCCCGCAATGCATCCGCTGCTACAAACATATCTATATAGCCGGTTGGCTTTATGATTACACCGCCACTTTCCTCCGCCACTCTGCAAAGGACCTGGTGCACTGCCTCTTCGCTCTGACCGTTTACTACACCAAACGTAGCACTTGCTGCTTCCTTTAAGGTCTGCCATTCGGCCTCCTGCCTTACATACGCCGAAACTGTCTCGGTTTCCATAACTGTCTCGGTAATTTCATTTATCATATCAGTTGCATGATAAAGTACCGACATTCCGTAAATCGATACCACTATCATCAAAATTTCTGCAAAGGCTGCTATAAACAATCGTATTTTACCTGCCCTTTTCTGCATATACCAGAGTCCGCAATATATTACTGATAATAACAATACGGCAAGCATCAGATATTTCACAGGTATCATAGTTGTGCTCATTGCAAATAATAAAAGCCCCACTGTCAACAGTGCCGAAGCCCCCCATAACAAGTACCTCTTTTTTTCTGTAAGTAATTTTTTCATGCTAATCTCCATTCCGAATCTTCAGCGACAGGGTATCATAAAATAAAATCTTTTTATACAACACAGCCTTGAAACTTTTCCCCAACCTTATTGCTTGTTTTATTCTTTTTTCAACCAAATCGCCTTTTATACGCCCCTTGAATGATATAACTGTATATACCCATAAGCACTACAGGCCTCTCTCTAAGCAGTGCTACATATGCAGTTTGAGACAAGATAGTTACAATCACATCTGAACAATCAATAATTTCATGTATATTTACATCTGACATGCTTTGCCATTCGCTTTTTACACTTTTTTATAACGTGCCGTATACTCCTTCAATCCAGAATGTACTCTATCCTTATCTGATAAAATTAAATCAGCCTCTCTCATTCCTTCCGGCATCGGCCACTCAATACCGATAGAAGGATCATTCCAGATAATCCCCCCCTCATCATTGGGATGATAAAAGTCTGTTACCTTATAACAAAATTCCGCATAATCAGACAATACCAAAAAGCCATGGGCAAAGTTCTTTGGAATGAAAAACTGCCTTTTATTTTCAGCGGATAACAGTACTCCAAACCATTTTCCAAAAGTCTTAGACCCCTCTCTAATATCAACTGCTACATCAAATACTTCGCCATTCACCACTCTTACCAGCTTGTCTTGTGGAAAATTAATCTGGAAATGTAACCCTCGTAATACACCCTTTTTGGATGCTGACTGGTTATCCTGTACAAACTTGCATTCTATTCCAGCCTCTGCAAAATCATGGTAATTATATGTTTCCATAAAGTAACCCCTAGCATCACCAAATACAGCTGGTTCAATAATTTTCAGTCCTTCAATTCCATTACAATTATCTATTACATTAATTTTTCCCATATGTTTCACCTAAAGTCCTTCCGCTACATCCATCAAATATTTTCCGTACTCTGTCTTAAGTAACGGCTGTGCAAGTTTGACTAACTGCTCTTTATCAATAAATCCGTATCTATATGCAATCTCTTCAATACAAGAAATATAAAGACCCTGGCGTTTCTGAATTGCAGATACAAAATCTGCCGCCGCAAGAAGCATATCGTGATTTCCTGTATCCAGCCACGCATAGCCACGCCCCAAAGTCTCAACATTAAGATTCTTCCGCCGTAAATACTCATTATTTATAGAGGTAATCTCAATCTCACCTCTTGCAGAAGGTTTTATGTTTTTGGCAATCTCCACTACATCATTGTCATAAAAATATAATCCCGGCACAGCATAATTACTCTTAGGATTCTCAGGTTTCTCTTCAATCGACAGTGCCTTTCCGCTCTCATCAAATTCTACGACACCATACTCTCTGGGATCACGTACATAGTAGCCAAAAATTGTCGCACCCTTTTGCTTCTCTGTACGTTCTGTAACATTTCTTAACATTTTTGAAAAGTTCTGTCCATAGAAAATATTATCACCTAAAATAAGTGCCACCGAATCATTTCCAATAAATTCTTCACCAATTATAAAGGCATCTGCCAGTCCTCGTGGTTCTTCCTGAACAGCATAAGAAAAATGCATACCAATCTGGTTTCCATCTTTAAATAAATCCTCAAATACCGGCAAATCTCTCTGCGTAGAAATAATCAACACATCCCTAATTCCCGCCAACATCAAAATAGAAAGTGGATAATAAATCATAGGTTTATCGTATACCGGCATAATTTGTTTTGAAATGGATCTCGTCAATGGATAAAGTCTAGTACCGGAACCTCCGGCCAAAATAATACCTTTCATAAAAACTTCTCCTAACTGCAATTTTATTCATACATATCGCTGTAATATTGCTGATAATCACCGCTTGTTACGTTTTTCATCCATTCCTCGTTTGCAAAATACCATGCAATGGTCTTCTTAATGCCTTCCTTGAACATAGTCTCGGGATACCAACCAATCTCTGCCCTAATCTTATCAGGTGCGATGGCATATCTCCGGTCGTGACCCTTGCGGTCTTCCACGTAGGTAATCAAATCCTGATTGATATAGGCTTTTCTTTCATCGCCCTCTGGCAGCATTTCCTGTAAGGTCTCCAGTATAATATTGATAATTTCAATGTTCTGTTTTTCATTGTGTCCACCAATATTATAGGTTGCAAACAGTTTCCCCTGTTCCTGCACCATATCAATTGCCTTTGCATGATCCTCTACATACAGCCAGTCTCTTACATTCTTACCATCGCCATATACCGGCAGTTTTTTGCCTTGCAATGCATTGTTGATAATCAATGGAATCAGTTTCTCCGGAAACTGATACGGACCATAGTTATTGGAACAGTTTGTAATATTTGCCGGGAAATGATATGTATCCATATATGCCTTTACCAGCATGTCCGAGCTGGCTTTGCTGGCTGAATAAGGACTATGAGGATCATAGGACGTGGTCTCATGGAAAAAGGCATTGTCATCATCCGGAAGAGAACCATATACCTCATCAGTAGATACGTGTAAAAACTTCTTGCCTTCCTTAAAGGTGCCATCCGGAAGTTCCCATGCTTCCTTAGCACAGTTTAACATCACCGCCGTTCCAAGCACATTGGTCTGGACGAACACTTCAGGACTCTTGATACTTCTGTCTACATGAGACTCTGCAGCAAAATGAACGACTCTATCTATATCATTATCTGCAAAAACCTTACGAATGGCCTCTTTATCACAGATATTCGCCCTTACGAAGGTATAGTTGTCACGGTTCTCCACATCCCTTAAGTTCTCCAGATTACCTGCATAGGTCAGTGCATCCACATTAATGATACGGATTTCATCATCATACTTTGTAAACATGTAATGAATGTAATTAGAGCCAATAAAGCCAGCTCCGCCTGTTACTAGATAAGTTCTCATAAGTCTCTCCTTTACTTAAATAAGCCTTTTTTCTTCATCTCGTCTAACGACTCTTGATATCTACTGGAAACTTTCCCCTGCATTTCAACCCAAGATGCAAATTGTCTTATTCCATCTCTAAAGGAAACTTTAGGTTTATATCCAAGCATTTTTTCTGCTTTTGAAATATCTGCAACATTGTGCCTAATATCACCTATACGATAATTTCCAGAAATATATACTTCTACATTCTTTCCATAGGCATCCTGTAACTCGCTTACCACTTCTTCTACAGTCATACTTGTTCCACTGCCTATATTGAAACATTCATCGGAAACATCACTTTCTAATCCAGCAATTGTTGCATCAACTACATCATCTATATAGACAAAATCTCGAGATTCTTTTCCATCTTCAAATATATTAATAGGCTGATTATTTAATATTTGATTAGAAAAAATTGACAAAATTCCTGTATATGGATTTGTCAATGACTGTCCAGGGCCATATACATTTTGATATCGATAAGCAACTGCCGCAATATTAATTGCTTTACATACAGTTAACACCAATTCTTCCTGCATCTGCTTTGTTATTCCATAAACAGATGTCGGATGCTTTTTGGCATTTTCATCCGTTTCCGTAAGCTTGACATTCTTACCGCACACTGGACATTTAACTTCAAAATCACCTTTCGCCATATGTGCATCACTTCTTGCCGTTGGATAAACCATTCCATGCTCACGACAAATATAAGCTCCTTCACCATAAAGTGCCCTAGAAGCTGCTACAATGACTTTTTTTACAGAATGCTTCTCATTTGTCAAAACATCCAGCATTTTTGCGGTTCCACCAACATTGACACCACAATATCGGTCTATCTCATACATTGACTGCCCTGTTCCGGTTTCTGCTGCCAAATGAATAATTGCATCCATCCCCTCAACAGCCCGTTTCCAATCCTTCAATTCGCGTACATCTCCATATATGTGCTCAACCTTTCCTTGCAACACAGTAGACAAGCATTTACACTCCCCATGAATCTGAGCAGACAAATTATCTAAAATCCTAACTTTATAGCCTTTCTCGAACAATCTTAATGCTATATTTGAACCTATAAAACCAGCTCCACCTGTTATAAGAACACTCTGCTTATACACAACATCCTCTCCTCTTAATCTCTATTTTAATAGATTCTTACATTTCATTATGATTCTATCCCATAATGGCCTCCTCATACTATTTACTTCATTGATACCATCGCCATTATCTTTTTTATCTGATTTTCTTAATTCTTCGAATGTACTAAATGTAGATGTTATATCAATATTACCCTTCTCCCTTAGCTCTACCAATATCTTTTGCAATAATACTTTAATATTAACTAAATCACTTTCTGCCCAGCAATTATTCATAACTATTCCTGTGTAATAACCTGCATCTTGTGCAACAAATGCAAGTATTCTCTCTAATGCATGATTAATAGTACCATCAATCTCCATTGGCTCTTCTGGAAAATCTTCCAAACAGAACGGATACTCTAAAAGTGTTTTTAAAGCCGTAACTCTTGCCCAAAATGTACTACCAATAGTTAACACCGGCTTTTTAGCGTTAAGAACACACTTTAATTGCAAACGTTCTGCTAATGCTTTTGTACTTTCAAAGCAAATAGTCCAAAAGTCTACTGCATGCCCCCAAAATTCTCCATGATAGACAATTGGCGGAACTAATATCCCTAATCTTTCGTTTTCTTCAAATAGCCATAAAGTATTGTTAATATACTCCTTAGATGCCAACATATTATCCCACAAAAGATCATTAAAATTTTCACCCACAGAAGAATAATACATCTGCGAAGACTTTTTATCATGAATAAAGCAAAATATGTCATACCGCTCTAGTTTTTCACTTATCTCAATTAATAACGAACTCCATTCTCTCCCGCGTGAACTTACTTTTAATACTATCCAATGATTTTTTAATGTATCTTCGCACTCATGTTTCAATATTTCCATTTTTTTATCACTATCTGTTGTGATAATAATATCAATATAAACCGGAATATTCATCAGATATCTTATAGACTTGTGAAATAAATCCTCATAATATAAATGAGCAACGACTACTACTTTTTGAGATATTTCTCTATGACTATCAATGCCTAACGGTAAAATATACGTACTATTCAATTTTTCCCAAATGTCATACACATTCAATTTGCTGAGCAAATAATCATATACAAGATTTAAGTCATATTTTGTATATTCTTTGATATACATTAATACTCGTTCTATTTCGTTACCACAATGATAGCATAGTTCAACCTCCTTAGGAACAAAAAACAATTCCCTAGAGATAATAGGGAGCTTTTTCTCCCGCAATAACTTATATGGTTGAAATAATAAAAAAGACACAAATTTTGCACTTTCTTGTTTTTCCCATTCTGCTGTATCGCAGTAAACATCCCATTTATATCCACATTTTTCAAATACATTAGTCAAGATATACTCAAATTCAGCTTCTGTTTGCGAAAATTCATTAACTTCAGGTAGTCTTTCCCAAAATTCCCAAAACTTCTCACCTCTTATTAGTGTCCAATTAAACACTAAAAAATAACGTTGTAAGAATCTTGGCCAATCTTTTTCATCAGCTCCTTCTTTTTCATCCTTTGGAATTCTTCCATGTACAGTTATTCCCCAGAAATCTACCTCTCGCTTATCCATCTCATCAAAAACTTCCTCAAAGGGATACAAAGGTCCAAAAAAAGAATCGTTCAAAACAATTAATGAATTAAAAGAATTAATTTCATGCCGTTGTTGAAGAATCACTTCACGCCACATGGAAACATCATATATGTACTGCGAATATCGTATACATATCCCTGCTTGCATACATAAATCTCTTTCTTGTGCCGTCAATTGCTGATGGCTAACTAAAATTACACTTTGTGCAATTTTTTTAACTTCTTGCAATAAAAACTTCTGGTATGAAAAAAGCTTGCCTTCCTCTAACTCACAAGATACAATGGCCAATCTTTTCATTCTTAGTCTCCCTTATTAACACTTGGAAAAACAGCCTGAATATATGCTACCATGTACTCCCTAAAGGTCACTTTCTTCCCTGTTGGCAATTTATAAAGTAAACAATTATACTTTCTATTTAAACCAAGCTGTTTGATGACTGCTGGATAAATAGGTATTCTTTCATCTCCTGGTAAACCTACAGCATGAACTCCACCATCCGTATAAATGTTCTCACATTTTATCCCCAATTGCAATAACAGCCTTTTACATAATTCACTAAATACTCTTTCCGTAGGATGCATATTAGCTTCAAACAATAAATCTTTATCTACATTTTCTTCTATAAAATCGCAGATTTTTATATCGCACTCCTTTTCACGTAATTTAGTACTAGAAAGTTCATCCCAAAACCGATTAAATATAAATTTTTTACTATACAATTTTTCATCACAAATATAATCTAACACTTCATCAACGCTCTTCCCTTCTTCAAGTAGCCGAAGAACATTATAATCAAGTTTATTTTTAAACATTTGTAATGCTTCTGTATTAATATTAATTTTTCTTTCATCATCCACAATAGAAGTTTTCATGTATTGAGGATAATATGCATCTAAATAACAATTGCATATTTTTAATATGCTACACCCATTGGTTACTTCCATCAACACTCTTTCTGTTGATATTATTTCGCCAAACCTATTATTTTTCGCTATATTTTGAGTTACCAAAATGTCAACATATGAAAGAGCACCACTTTTATATAGCTTCTCGTACTTTTCTATTTCTCCATTGTTCCAAAACTGCGGCATAATAAAAACAAAAAAATTATCAGCAAATTCTTTCACAAATTTTAAATAGTAACGAATTGCAACCGTTTGGCAATTCCCATGTATAGCAATAATACGTCCATGCTTTTTTAAAGCGAGCATTGCTTTTTCAAAACGAATTGTGTCTTTTCCTACAAATTCATATAAAATAATTGGATCAATTTCATTCGTATTAATCAACCAGTGAGGCACCCAATTATCTATGAGTTCTAATTTCATTCCCCTTAATTTCCTCACAAAATACAGCATTTCCTTATTATCTGCAATTATCAGTAAAAAGTCCGTTATCTCTTGTTTTTCCAACCAGTTAAAATGATAAATAGGGCAACCAAATATATCTCCGCTCAGTGTTTCACTAACAATAGCCTCTATATCACTTTTTGTCAATAAATTCACATATACTTTAGTTAAAATCTCATCATTATTAGCCAATAATACTACTTTTTCAGCTTTTATCATAGTGCAAATTCCTCCCTCCTACTTTTCAAAGTTTCTAAGGAAATCTACTTTTTCATACACTTGATTTTTAAGAGAATATGCATTATGCAACTTTTGCTCTGTATCTGCTTCTTTTAGCAAATTTGAATATTCTTTTTCTATTTCTATCTGGTCTTGGTGGCTTGTTTCCTGCTCAAGATTTTGCGTTCTTGCTATATTCTCATAAATAAGTTGAACATCATATGATGTTTCTTCGTTCACATACTTAATGAGATCGTAAACACTCGCTTCTTCTCGTAATGGAAATGCAAATTTTCCATCCTGAATGAAAAATATTTTTCTTTTCAGAAACGGGCTATGGTAATTAATCATTTGAGAATAGGCCATATACATCGGTGCATTATTGCATATTGCTGAATATGCTTCCATCGGAATATACTCACTAGATATAAAACCTAATTCCTCAAAATATTTTGTATAACGTATCTCATGAAATTTAATTGCATCCACATATGTCTTAGGACATTGCAAAGTTTTCCAGTATTGTTTGAAATACGGAGATTTTAATATACCTTTCCTAAAAACAGTAAAATAGGATTGCAGATGATCAACCATAGGAACATCCTCGAATCTTTGTCCCTTCTGTGCATGATATCTATTATGGCCCCAGAAATCACACTCACGCATATCCATCACAGAAAACATTTCTTCAAAAGAGTAAATCGGTCCAAAATTGGTAAAGTTATTTAATATAACCTCATCATAATTCTCTGCGATATAATCGTAACCATACTCTTCAATTGCTTCTCTATACGCCCACGAATCAAATCCTATGTTCTCTCGAATAATCAATTTATCCGAGTATTGGATTAGTTTATCTCTATATGTATTCTGCACATTTCCATTAACAACAACACATAACTCCTTACATTGCTTTCTTAATTCTTGCAAATAATAATAGACGTAATTATCCACTACTCCACTTTCATCAAAAAAGAAATAAATCCCTAACCGCTTTTTATCCTCTACCGGTTTAATTTCATCCGTTTTATTATAATATTGGTTTATATGTTCTCCTTTAAAAATTGCACGATATACTCTTTCTGAATTCTTATTATCATTCTGGTAGAAGAAACTTTGTCTCCTTTCTTGCATTATAGCTGTTGGTTTTTTCATCCGTAACGCATTAACAAGTTCACTTTTATTTTTTGTCACTAATCCCAAATGAATATCAAAAAATGCTGGCTCTAATTCATAATGATATTTAATAAAGTTATTCTCAAGATAATATATCGCTATTGCATCATCCTTGTACGAAAAATCATACGCAACAGAAGAAAAATCTGTTATTAAATATTTTGCACTTCCAAAATGGACATTAAATTCTTCTGCTCCATCAATACTATTTAAATATATAAAATTAATCTGCTCTGTTTCTAATGCTTTCTTAATAATTGCATCATAACCAAGTTTTACAACTTCATGGTGGAACGCATAATTAATAATATATTCAGGATAATGGCTACGCACCTCCTTAACTATTTCTACTATTGTCTTGTAATAATCTGATTCCTCGAAAGAATCATAGTAAGACTTCCTTCCCTTAGACAAACCTAGTCTCCATGTAAAGAAAATAAAGACTTCATGCTCATTTATCTCTACATCTTTCCACTTATCCATACGTGGGCTTCCTAAATACGTAACATTCTGAAAGCCATACATATTAGCATATGCCAAACACTCCGCTTCAGAGCTTGTATATGTCATTCTAGGGTTATCCCATGCATATTTAT
This sequence comes from Lachnospiraceae bacterium, assembly GCA_051879895.1. Taxonomy (GTDB): domain Bacteria; phylum Bacillota; class Clostridia; order Lachnospirales; family Lachnospiraceae; genus Acetatifactor. Next base: position 8,154 of record JBJEMX010000055.1, on the reverse strand, counting down.
ACAGCATAGCTACTGATTTATCCCCTACTGCCATCCCATGTGGAATAAATATCCAATTAGGCGGAAGCATATTATAATGTATATCCTTATAAAAGTCACTGGTCGGAAATAATTCTAACCGTAATGAAAATGATGTAATCCAGCGTTTTGAAAAAGCTATTAGCCAATGATGTTTTCTACTATTATGAACTACCATTCTCTTTTTATAACGTGACTCTTTTTCTGAATCATATACCTTTTGTGAAACTAAATAATAAACCTTTTCTCCACAATCTATACAGTGCTTATACAATTGAAATGTATTATCTGCTGCACTCAAATTCTCAGACATCAAAGTCACCTTATGAATCTTATTCAAACTCATCAGCCAAAACACAATTTTATCTCTAAAACTATATTGTTTACTCTTCAAAACACCAGAAATGAATTCCTTTTTAGTCTGAATTAAATATCCTTTATCTATCATTCTAGAATACAATCCACTATTAGATAATTCCAATGCGTTATAAGAGATACCACTTGCCCATTTAAAGTATGTCTGTTTCCCATCATCTTCAAACAAACTCAATAATTGGTTCTTTATTGCATCCATAGGAATTTCAAAGAATGCCGCATATGAGCCAGAATAGTCTTTCACATACTTAACTAATTCTTTCTGTCCATTAGATAAATCCTTTTTTGAATAATATCGCCTTCCATTTACTAAAATATAACTTTTATTAATTTCCTGCTTTCCCGACATGAAATAAAGCACCAGACGTTTTCCTTCAATTGATACATTTCTCAAATATGTATAAATCGGATATTTCTGTACTGCCTTTTTAGCCTTCTTTTGCTTCATATATTCTATCTTATGTGCAGGATATTTAGCAATTAATGAAAGTATTTCTCTAAATGAAAAATGTGTATTTAATACTTCATCACGCTTAGAATGCACATATATCGTACGCGTCTCTACATCTCTCTTATTTATATCATTTAGCAAATCCCAAAATCGCCAGAAAGCATGTCCATTTTTCTTTTCAATGCTATCTATCAATTTATGCTTCATATAATGTTGCTGACTAATATCAACAGCTGCCGTTTCAGCTGGAAGTAATGTTGCAACATAATACCCAGCCTGCTGTATATACATTGGCAAAAAGAAATCAAAACTATTAGTCTTAAAAAGAATGTCATATGCCTCTTTATTATCCAGTTCTTCAAATAACTCTACTGCCGCTTCTCTTTTTATCCAAAAAGACGACTGATTATTATAATAGGCCCCATCATCAAAAGGCACATCTAGCTTTAACTGTTCATATATTCCTTTATTTTTCTCTAAATTATTTCTATTTTTTGTAATATTTTGAGAATAATATACTGCAAAATCTGCTTCACTAGGTACCAGCATTCCTAGATATCTATTTTTTTCAAATATTGCAACGACATTCTCAACATATATCCAATTTTTTAATAAGCATTCATACGTATACGTGACAAAATCCTCTTCCGTAATCCGTAATGCCTGCTGTACTACATTATAATTTAAAATACAGCAGGTGTAATCCGCTTCTTGTATCTCTTTTCTGTATTCCCGCATACAACTAAGCGTAACACGATTAGATATAATATTTATTTTTCTAATATTCTCCTTTTGTACATTATTGCCTAAAATCTCTTTACAATAATTTCCGACCTCGTCCTCCGAATATAAAATAATATAATTATCTGCACCGATTCTTGCATTTATATATTTCTGCAATATATCAGCATAAAATGTCTTCGGTACATAAATAAAATATAATATTTTATTCTTTCTCTCTTCTCTCCTATATAAGCTTTTAGATGAAAGCACTTCTACTAAATGCATATTGGTATGCACCAATGACATTTTCTGTGTCTGAAGAATATCTTGCCAAATCAGACTCGTATCATAATCAGTATTTTTATCAATGTATTCCATTAATTCAACCGCCTGATCAGCCATGCTAATATTTAAAAGAGCCTCATATTCTGGGAAAAAAAACGCTCTTCTCTTTACTAATGGGCATCTATCCTTTATTAACAACTCATTTGCCAAAATTATAGAAGAATTATAACAACGCTCTTTATATTTACCTAAATCCACATACGAGTCAGATTTATACCCTCTATCTTCAAAATATTTTGTAAAAACTGTTTCATGATATGCCGTCGATTCTCTTTTAGTATGAATCTCTGGAACATAATCCCAATAAGTCTTAAAATCTTCGGATTTAAGCATCCTCTCTTTGATTACAATAAAATACGACATCAAGTGTTCGTATATATATCCTTCTTTATTAGGCAACAAATACACCGGTTGCTCTGGATGTCTTACTGCTCCCCAAAAATCACATTGTCTGCCATCCATTTTATCAAACATCTCATGAAAAGGATATATAGGTCCATAACAAGTAAAATTACATAGAACCAGTTCATCAAAACTATGTATGTAATTCCATCCTAGCCTCTCCATCATAGTTTTATATGCCCATACATCAAACCCAACATTGTCCCTCACCCAAATATTAGGCTCAATTTTTTTAAGTCTTAATTGAGATTCTTCATCTAAAATCCCATTAACAACAATCCATACTGTATCACATACTTCTTCTAATCCCTCTACAAACTTAAGAACAAAATCACGTGCAATTCCCTTCTCATCATAAAAAAAGTAAATTCCCAGCCTACGTTTTTTCCTCATCTTCTATCCCTCTATCTAGTAAATAATTGATATTCCTCTAATAAAACTGCTTCATGATATCTTGAATTTTTGCATTATCTCCCCAAACTCCCGGTGAGTCATATGGACGATCCGGAAATTTTCCATATTCCAGTTTTATCTGCAAATTATTTTCTTTGATAAATCCTTCAACCTTATCCGCCAATGTCATCGGTTTTCCTGTACAGCAATTTATTATACCGACACTATCTGTCTGTGATGCCACACATGCTATTTGCACTGCAAGCTCATCCACATCAATAAAATCGTACATATTCTTTCCAGATGTAAATGGGAAAGTTGTTTTTCCCTCATTACTAGCCTGCAATATCTTCGCAAAAATAGAGTTATTTCTCAAATCATCACCTGTTATGTAATAGCATCTTAACCACTGCAGTACCGTTTCCGTTCCTTTTACTCTTTCAAAAATCAGCTGACGCAATGCATTTTTTGCTATTCCATACTTAGATGTTGGATTGGCTGGTGTAAACTCATTTATGGCACCTTCCCAATATCCAATTTCATGCATGGTTCCCATCACTACCAATTGCTTAATGCCTCTCTCGACCAAAGTATTCAAAAAAGAATAATGTCCCCACAATTCTTCTATATGAGAATCTGCATTATGAACAAAACCATTCCTCCATGCCATATGAATGCATACGTCCGCTTTATCTGCTAATTCTTCCACTTTCTCTTTATTATCAAATATAGAACATTGTATAAATTCTGCTCTTTCATCAATTCCTGAATTAATAACATCAACTGCAATAACTTTATGTCCTCGATTTAGCACTTCCTTTACCACATGTTTTCCTATGTATCCATTTGCTCCTGTTATAAGAATATTTGACATTTTTCTTCCTCCCATAGCATAAATTCCACTATATCTGTTATTAATGCATCGAATAATCTAACACCGTAATCTCAAAGACTATATCCCCATCTCCATCCGTGCCCTTGCTCCGGAGGAATTCATTGCTTTGATGGAGCAATCATAATTTCTTTTATCTAAGAATATCCTCAGTACCCCATATACATCACTACCCAGCATTCGCATCTTCATATTGCTTTGTCCAAGCAGACACGAAAAATCTTTTGCATACTTCACAAAGTCCCTGATTCCTCTTTGTATCTCTTCCACAACCCAAGCATCTACATCAGGCTCTTTAAACTGCAGTTCAAATAGTTCTTTGCCTTCACCAGAGCTGCCGTCTTCCTGTGCTCCCATCTGCCCGGCTTTTGGGTAGAACCCTCTCAGGCTCCCCTGTGCCGAGCTGCACAGAAGCTCAATTCCCAAATTGTGCCCTTTTGCTGCATCATGCCACTTCCAGATATCCCGGTTATGCCCTTGCGAATACATATAGCTTACTAACTTTCCACTCTGTAGCTGTGGCTCACTCATGTTGGGTTCTGCGTTATGAACCGTGTTGGTGCCTGCAAGAAGACCAATTACCTCACAATTCAAATGCCAGATATCATTTACAATGTGATTCAGTGCTACCGCCCCGCTGCCGGCCCAGCCTACATCCACTGCCACTACCCGTTTACAGCCTGCAAGCACTTTTTCGTAATATAATTTGCCGGCGATAAGTTGTTCTTCATAATGTGCCAGCACTTCCTCCCAGTGGGTTATCAGATATTCTTTAATAAGCCATGCATTCTGGTCGGTCAGTTTGCTATCAGGCGTCAGCTTAGCTTCCCTGCGTACATCCCTTATCATTCGCTCGCTTTTGCCAAAGACTGCGTCGGATACCAATAATTTTTCCGCAAAGTTAGGGAAGCCGGTGCACATAGCTTCTAACATGTCCTCAATTTCCATGCTCTTAAAGATTGCTTCCAGTGTATAGTCCTGATTGACCTTATGGTCTATGAATCTTCGGAAATAATCGTATTTATAGTACCGGGCACTCATTTTAACGGCTGCAAGTCTTGACCAGTATACATATTCTGTTTTTCCTTCACCACTTTCCCCTGGATAAAGCGTGGTATACACCTGATGTAAAATATCTCCATCCCGGGAAAGAAACAGGATTTTATCTATTTGATGGGCTTGTACATATTCATGAATCCACTGACAATACCCTAATACAAACAATCCACCGTAAATAAATCCCAACTCGTATTCCTGACTATATTCATGCAGTCCATTGTGGATATGGGCATTCACAATTCCCCGGTATATGGAACCGGTAATAATGGACATATCCTCTGCCCGATAAGGCATCCCGGCAATATTTACATTCTGATAAAACTCTGTAGCAAAACCGCTTTTCTGTGCCCACTCCACATCAGATACCGGATGGTCTCCTATATGAATATACTTTTTATACGGACCGAAGGTATCCCTGACCCGCTCAAATAAACTGCCGCCGGTCTTGGTGGCACAACATTCACAGGAAATAAAATACTCACTGATACCTGCGGATTCACTGCCTTCCTTAAAACCACACTTTTCTACCATCTGCTGAATTACTTCCCGGGGCAGGTACATATCCGAAGTGCAGATTATTTTCTTACCACAATTCTTCAGATATTTAAAAACCTCCAGCATATAAGGATTCCCGAAGCACAACTCTGTCTCGGTTTCTATTTCTGCCTGCATCCCCTTTTCTTTTGGAACACCTGCCTGCATTTCCAGTTCTTCATAAATCTGCTCTAAAGTTACCTCATACAGCCCGGTTTGCTCCTTTGCCTTTTGTCTGGCACGCCACTCCATTTCTTTACGGATACGTTCAAAATCCAGATAATTTAACTTTTCTCCTACCAGAAAGAACAAATCCGTAGGTGCCGCAAAGGGACGCAGCACCAAGGTATCAAATACATCAAAAGATATGACGTCATATTGCTTTAACCGCTCTGCAAACGCTTTGGGAGTTTCCCTTTTTGACAGAGAAGATTCACTTCTTTCCTTGGGCAGTTTCTTATCCTTATCCGGATAGTAAAAAAGTTCTTCGTACTTTTTCTTGCAAACCAGACTCTTTACATTCATGCCTATGAGTGCTGTCCATGCATACACTCTTCCTCCCGGACCTCTTTTCTGCTGCCGTAAGCTATGATATTTTTTCTGGATGACAGGCACTCTGTTTACCAGTAATTGATATATTCTCAGTCTTAACTTCATGGCCTGCCTCCCTTCCTCACATATCGGTCACGCTCTCCGCTCCACAGACGCCAAATCCGATAAATTACTGCAAACGCCTCTCTATTGCCATTTCTTTATATGCTGCACAGACTTCCCTTGGCGTACCTATCATCTGTAATACGCCTTTTTCAATCCACACTGCCCGGTTACAGTTTTGTATAATCACCTCCGGTGAATGGGATACAATCAATACTGTGGCTCCGCCATGAATCATCTCTTTGATACGTTTCATGCTCTTGGCTTTAAAGAACATATCTCCTACACTTAAAACTTCATCCAAAATCAGTATTTCCGGGGTATCACGCATGGTGGCAATGGCAAAGCCCAGCCGGGATACCATACCGGACGAGAAATTTTTCATACGTTCATCCATAAAGCCTTCCAGTTCTGCAAAGGCTACGATGTCATCATACTTTTCATCGATATACTCTTTGGTATAACCAATAATGGCACCATTTAGGTAGACATTTTCTCTTGCCGTCAATTCCATATCAAAGCCGGTTCCCAGTGTCAGAATCTGCACTTTGCTTTTATCCACTTCTACGTACCCTTCGGTGGGATTTAATGCACCGGATATGATTTTTAATATGGTACTCTTTCCCGATCCGTTGGTGCCGATAATACCCACCACATCTCCCTGCTTGACTTCAAAGCTGATATCATCAAGTGCTGTCAGATAGTGATAGTGGTTCTGTCCTTTTACTGTACGGATCATATATTCCTTCAAGCTGGAGGATTCCTCCTGTGCCAGTCTGAATTTCATGGTTACATGCTTTACATCAATCACGGTCTGTTCCAGATTGATGACCTGCAAAGCATCGTCTTCCCATTCGGCTTCTGCATCTGCCAGCTTCTTTTGCTTTTTTTCCTTCCGCAGCTGTAGCAGATAAGCCACAGCTATAACGGTAACCACCACGGTTGCCACCCACAAAAAAGGAGCCTTCAGAAACCGCTGAAACAATACATTTCCTGTTAATATTCCTTCAAAATCTTCCGCTCCCACTTCATCAGATACTGCCATGGCTGCTTCTGTTTCTATTTCTCCATTACTATTTTGAGGAGCCGTTTCGGTACCGGTTGTGCTTTCGGGAGAGGAAGGTGTCTCTTCCGGCACCGATGTGGGCAGCGGCGTCGGCACTAAAACCTCGGATATTTCTTCTCTGGTTACATAAAGGGTATATACTGCCGCCTCTCCTGCTGTACCTTTTACCGACACACTGATAGTATTTTCACCTACTGAAAGCGATGTATCCGAAACAGTCACCACAGCACCTTCTGATTCTTTCTCATACAAAACATCCAAGGCTTCCACTTCATTTTCTACCGTTAGATAATACTCATACACATCCGGCTGAAAATTTGTTATTGCTGTCTGTGCCGTATCCAAATAGGACAGTTGATTACTTATGGTTTCATAAATGGTAATGGGTGCTGCCCCAAGCTGCACCATATCTACGGAAACCGTCATTGTCTGATTTCCTGATACGTCCCCTGCATTACCGGATATGTCTGCTGAAACGCTTTCTATTGCCGTGCAGGTTGCCGACACTACCATAATGGTTGTGGAACCGGGCTGTAACGGTTCGAAATGTAACATTGTCTTATAGGTCAGCTGGGATCCGGTTCCTCTGATATAGAGTCTGTTTCCCTCCTGCTCTGCGGCACCGTTTAAGTATTGCAGCATAGTTTCATCGTATTCCAGACATACCTCATAACTGCTGATAGGGGCATCACTATTTACATATACGCCAATAGGACAAACTTCTCCCGTATACCAGCTATAGCTTTCGGAACCGTAGGTTACCGTTCCCTGAGCAGCCTGTACGTTGACATGCTGTATCAGCAGTAATGCCGCCACTATAAATCCCAAAACTTTTTTGTATCTTTGTAATCCGGCTTTCTCCCTATAGGTATCTGCCTCTTTTATATACCTCTTCATTTCCGTCTGACCTTTCCGGTTCGGCGTATACCCTTGTTACCTTACACACCGTATTCCTATTTCTCTGCCCCACCGGACTATACCTTAGATAACACTCTGTTGTGCATTTTTTTAAAATAATACTTTCCGGCAATATAGGTACCGATACTCCATACAAACATCATGCCCCATTCCTCTGCAACGGGAAGGGTTCCCTCCATGATACATTTTCTAGCACAGGCAATATATACATAAACCGGATTCCGGGTAATCACCTCCTGCATAGCCGGAGAGGTGCTGCTGACCGGATAAAAAATGGCCGATAGATACATCCATATAGTTAAAAGCACAGAATACAAATGCTTA
>JBJEMX010000054.1:0-7760 GCA_051879895.1 Lachnospiraceae bacterium | reverse complement strand
CCCGCACTCCCACTTAGAAACTGTCTTTTCACTGATTCCTAATCTTGCCGCAATGTCTTTTTGTAAAAAACCACGTTCTTTTCTACGCTCTGCAATAAATTTACCTATCTTAATTTGATTCATTTCGTATCTCCCTTCATATTGTCAAGTGATATTGTTACTACTTCAAATAAAGTAATAATACAATTTGATAATATGAATTGGAACCCACGCTCCGTAGGATGAATATTTATAATCTCTTATCCCAACGTGCGGATAAAACGCTCAAACGCCTCCCGCCCCTCCGGTGTGCATTTGTATACTCCCGCATCCTCCAGTACCTGCAAAAATACCAGCCCAATCTCATTCTGAATAATACTCTCGATATTGGAGGCATCAAGTTTTTCGTACTTAGGTAAAAATTCTTCCACCCAGTCCGCATGCTTTGCAAGGGTTTCCTCCGTGTGCAAATCGCTGCCCGCAAGAATTGCCTCCTGCAAAGCGGCCATTTCTTCCTTCAGACGTGCAGGCAGTACTGCCAGCCCCATCACTTCTATCAGACCAATGTTTTCTTTTTTGATGTGGTGCAGGTTTGCATGGGGATGATATACGCCCAGCGGGTGTTCATTGGTGGTGATATTGTTACGAAGTACCAAATCCAGTTCGTACTTATCGCCACGTTTTCTGGCAATAGGCGTAATGGTATTGTGAGGCTCGCCGTCAGTCTGGGCAAAAATAAATGCTGCTTCATCCGTATAGCTTCGCCAGGTCTGCAAAATCAAATCTGCCAGTTCAATAATTCTGTCGGTATCGCTACCGCTCAGACGGATTACTGACATGGGCCATTTTACAATGCCTGCTTCCACATCTGCATAGCCATTTACACTAAAGGCTTTTTCAATGGGTGCCTTCGCCATGGCAAATTCATAGTGCCCGCCCTGAAAATGGTCGTGACTCAAAATGGAGCCGCCTACAATAGGCAGGTCGGCATTGGAGCCTACAAAATAATGAGGAAACTGTTTTACAAAGTCAAACAACTTGCAGAAGGTTGCCCTATCAATCTTCATGGGAACGTGCTCACTGTTAAATACAATACAGTGCTCATTGTAATACACATAAGGAGAATACTGGAATCCCCAGTTACTCTGGTTTATGGTAACAGGAATAATTCTGTGGTTCTGTCTTGCGGGGTGATTCAGCCTGCCGGCATAGCCCTCGTTTTCTTTACACAGCAGGCACTTAGGATAACCGGACTGCTTTGCATTTTTAGCTGCTGCAATGGCTTTAGGATCCTTTTCCGGTTTAGAAAGGTTAATGGTAATGTCCAAGTCTCCATATGACGTTTGTGTCACCCACTTCTTATCCCGGGCAATTCTGTAGCGGCGGATATAGTCCGAATCCTGGCTTAGTTTATAATAATAGTCAGTTGCTTTCCGGGGAGATTGTGCATACAATAACTTAAATTTACCAATCACCTCGCCGGGGCGGGGCATCAGAAGTCCCATCAGCTTCGTATCAAATAAATCCCTGTAGCCTACGGTATTTTCTGCAATCAGACCCTTTTCATAAGCATGGTCTAAAAGGACGGAAAGAATTTCTTCCAGGTTTTCCTGCCCTTCACCGCTTCCTGTCTCCGGCCTACAGTTTACTTCCCCATTGGCAGTATTATGATATGCTGCCGAACAGTTGACACAATTGTCATTTTCTTCCGGTTCGTCCATCCCATACAATTCCAACAGACGATTCAAGGTATAAATTTCATCCTCCGGTGCTACCAGTCCGGTGTCCAGACCGTACTGCACCAGCTTCTTTATATATGTCCAAAGCATATTTCCCTCTATTCTGCCGCCTCAGGCAGCCATCAGACTATCAGATACTTTTGCATCTGTACAAATTAAAATAAATACTGTTTTCTTTTTACAAGACCTTCGGGCCATCGCCGATTTCTACTACATAGAAGTTGGCTGCGTATCCGATTTTAGCTTCATACGCCTTTCCAACCTGTTCAATAAAGGTATCAATCGCTTCATCCTTTACAATGCTTACCGTACAGCCGCCGAACCCTGCACCGGTCATACGGGAGCCAATCACACCCTCAATTTTCCACGCTTCTTCCACCAGGGTATCCAGCTCTATACCGGTTACTTCATAATCATCCCGCAGGGAAATGTGGGACTGGTTCATCAGCTCTCCGAAAAATGCAATCTGATTCTGCCTTAATGCTTCTACCGCCTTAATAGTACGCTGGTTTTCATAGACGGCATGTCTGGCTCTCTTCACACGTACGGCACTGTTAATCGCTCCGCCCAATGCCTCAAACTGTTCCTCATTTAAGTCACCGAGAGTCTTAATGTCTGCCACCTTCTGCAGCTCTGCCAATGCTGTTTCACATTCGCTTCTACGCTCATTGTATTTGGAATCACCCAGTCCTCTCTTCTTGTTGGAGCATGCAATGACTATCTTTGCTCCTTCCAGTTTTACAGGTGCATACTCATAAGACAAATTTGCAGTATCCAAAAAGATTGCATGACCTTCTTTGCCCATGGCAATGGCAAACTGGTCCATAATACCGCAATTGACACCATTAAAGTTGTTTTCAGAAAACTGTCCGGTTAAAGCCAGCTCCAGATTGGTAATCGCAAAGCCAAACAAATCCCTCAGAATAAAGCCGGTCAGCACCTCCACCGAAGCAGAAGAAGAAAGTCCGGAGCCGTTGGGAATGTTGCCGTTAAGCAGCAAATCCATACCGCAGGGTATCTTCATCCCCTTTTCACCAAAAGCCCACATAACGCCCTTGGGATAATTGGTCCAGTCAGCTTCCTTATAAGGTTTTAAATCTTCCAGGGAAGATTCCATCATACCTAAGTTTTCAAAATTCATGGAATAAAATCTTAACTTATTGTCATTTCTCTTTCTTGCCACACCGTATGTACCAATCGTCAGTGCACAGGGAAAAACATGTCCACCGTTATAGTCGGTGTGTTCTCCTATCAGGTTGACCCGTCCCGGTGCAAAATACACCTTCGCATCTTCTGCGTCCCCAAATACTTCCGCAAATTTTGCCAATAGTTTTTCTTTCATTACCGTCCCTCTCCTTTTTGGATATTTCTTACTACAGGTGCTTCGTGCATTCTCTGCGTTTTATGCTTTTCTAAATATCTTATGTTTCTATTATATAAAAAAACAAACCGATTTCCATATCGATTTGTTTTTTTTACCTGTCAAAATGTTAAATTTCTTTATCATAAAGTTGCAGGCTGTCATTTCACGTATCAGGTCACCCGGCATTTTCCGGTGTTCCTTCACCCTTCTGAAGCTTCAGAAGCTCTTCTATTTCTTTTAACTGCCCCGCTGCCGGTCTGCCTGTCTCCTCATGGGGCTGTTTTCGGAAAACAGACGGTGATACTCCCTTCATACTTCTGAATGCTTTGGTAAAGGTCAATGCATCCGTATAGCCACAGGATAATGCAATACTCTCGATGGAATACGCTGTAGAACGCAGCAGTTCGCCCGCCTTGGCTATTCTGAAGGCTGCCAGAAACTGCTGAGGCGATATCCCAAGGTAATTCTGGAACAGGGTATAGAGATAGCTTCTGTTAATACACACATAATCCGCTACGTCTGTTACCCTAATAGGGTTACAGTAGTTGCTCCGGATAAAGGAAACAGCTTTTTGCACATACGCATTCCCCTTGTCAGCCTCTTTTTCCTCTACAACATCTGCATCCGCGGCAATCAATGACAGAAATACGGACAACTGACCGTTTCTGCGAAGGTCATTTGCCATGCCGAAGGTATTGTGCTCCATCATATCCCGTACGGCATCATACAATTCTTCACAACGGTCACTTTTAAACACGGGATGCCTTTCCGACAGCCCCATTCCACGCAGATAATTCTCTGCCTCGCTTCCTCCGAATCCTACCCATACATAAGTCCACGGATCTTTTTCATCCGCCTGATAAAAAGCCAGCTTCTCAGGCCATATCAGAAAACCATATCCGGCTTCCAGGTGATATTCCTTGCCGCCAAAGCGAAACATCCCTTTTCCACTCAGTACAAAGTGAATCAGGTAGTGGGGCTTTGCTGCCGGCCCGAAGCTGTGCAGGGCTTCTGTCCTCGAGCACCCACAACAGTTTACATACAGGCTGCCTCTCTTTTCATTATTAAAATCCAGCTTATACGCTTTTTCCATACCAGTCCCCATGCATATCACAGGTCTGTCTGCAATATGCCCAAGTAAAAAATTTTACAACAGCATTTCTTTCTTATCCAAATCAATCTGTGCCTTCTTTAAGTCCTGCCTGATTGCAATCTTCTGCGGACACTGTGTCTCACACCTTCCACATTCAATACAATTCTTTGCCTGTGCCTTATCCCCCAGCTCCTGCTCCCAGTTCCAGCGTACTACATTGTAGTTCTGATACATATGGTAGGTATTCCATGCACTGAAGCAGCCGGGAATATTTACACCCGCCGGGCAAGGCATGCAATAGCGGCAGCCGGTACATCCGTTTTGTACACGGCTCTTTAAAATCGTTACAATTTCTTCTATGACAGCCTTTTCCCTTTCCGAAAGAGGCTTAAACTCTCTGAAGGTATGCAGGTTGTCCTGTACCTGCTCCATGGTAGACATACCGCTTAAGATTACCTTCACGTTGGGGAGACTTCCCACCCAGCGGAGTGCAAAGGAAGCAGTGCTCGCTTCTGTGTCCAGTTCCTGCAGTTTAGCGGTGATATCCCCTGCAAAGGCTGCCAGAGAACCACCCTTTATAGGTTCCATAATCACTAACGGCACACCCATTTTTTCAGCAAGCTCATAGCCCCGCATACCGGCCTGCTCATCTGTATCCATATAGTTTAATTGTATCTGACAGAAATCCCACTCTCTTGCAGTCAGGATTTCCTCAAATACTTCATAGGAATCATGAAAGGAAAATCCCAGATATTTGATTCGGCCTTCTTCCTTTAATTTCTGACAGTAGTCTACCACTCCCAGTCTTTTCATAGCTTCCCAGCGTTCCTTGTTCATTGCATGAAGAAGATAAAAATCAATATAGTCCGTCTGCAGTCTGGACAACTGTTCTTCAAACAGTTTCTCTGCATCCTCCTTTTTGTTTACCAGCCAGACCGGCAGCTTTGTTGCCAGATAAAAGGAGCCCCTGTCATACTTTTTAAGTGCCTTTCCCACAAAGGGTTCACTCTCTCCCCCATGATAGGGGTATGCGGTGTCAATGTAATTGACTCCTGCCGCAATGGCCTCATCCAACATTGCCGTTGCCTTCTGCTCATCGATTTTTCCTTCCCCGGTAGTGGGAAAACGCATGCACCCAAATCCCAGTAAAGAAGTAGCAATTCCAAGTTTGTCCATTTTTCTCTTTTCCATAGTTTCTCCCATTCTGCTGTTACATTTTACGCCCTTTTGTATAAACAAGATTCCCGGCAGCTTCTAATCTGACAGTTGTTTTTATATAGTATATCACACTATTTTTTGTACGTTAAGACGATGTTAAGAATTCATTTAAAGTTATTTTTGGACACTTTGTCCCTTGTCGTTCCATATATGCAGGTGTAAAATAGGCACTTGGAAAAAATGACCTGTTTTTCCAAAACACTTACGAAAAGAGGCGACATCATGTTTTCACAAATCTTAGCAGTTCTTATCTTTTTGGCAATGTTTGTTCTTATTATTACCGAACTCTGGGAGCGTCACATCGTCACGTTGCTCTGCGGACTTTGCACGCTGGTTCTGGTATTTGGATTATCCATGCACAGCATAAGTGCTATTATAGAAACCTTAAACCTGCACAGTATCTTTACGTCCGGTTTCTGGTACAGCTCCGCGGAGGCTGCCGAAACAACAGGTGGCATTAACTGGGAAACCATTCTTTTTATCCTGGGTATGATGATTATGGTGGAAGGTATGGCTCATGCAGGATTTTTCCGCTTTTTGTGTATGTGGATTGCCAAAATGGTAAACTACCGTATCATCCCCATTTTTATAACCTTTATGGTACTCTCCTCCGTTTTGGCAATGTTTATTGACAGTATTACCGTTATCCTGTTTTTAGCAGCCGTAACCATTGAGCTCTCCCAGTTACTGAAATTTAATCCCATACCTATGATTTTATCAGAGATTTTCTGTGCTAATCTGGGTGGCTCGGCTACCATGTGCGGTGACCCTCCAAACATTATCATAGGTACCTCGCTAAACTATTCTTTTGCGGATTTTATTGAAAATACCGGCATTATAGCAGGTATCTCCTTAGTAGTGGTAATCCTATACTTTTACCTGATATTCCGCAAGGACCTGGTTTTAGGTGCGAGTGTTTCCCGTGACACTGCGTCCTATCCTTCACCGGAATCTGCCATTACAAACAGAAGGAGCTTTATCATCAGTGCCCTCATCTTTATCTGCACCATTATTCTGTTGGTAACTCATGCCCAGACCGGATTAACCGTTGCCACAATCGGTGCCTTTACCGGTATTGTAACCTTGCTTTTTTCAGGAAAAGCAGCTCTTACCCTGTTGAAAAAAGTTGATTACAAGACTATACTGTTTTTTATAGGACTCTTTGTAGTTGTAGGCGGTCTGGAGCAGACCGGAGTACTAAAAGTCATGGCTGCTTTTATTGGTGAAATAAGCGGAGGCAACATTATGCTGATGCTGGCTATTATCCTGTGGATATCCGCCATTGCCAGTGCCTTTGTAGATAATATTCCTTTTGCCGCAACCATGATTCCCATTATCAAAAGTCTGGCTGCCACACAGGGGGTTGACTTATCCGTCTTAGCCTGGACTCTTGCCATGGGTACGGATATAGGCGGTTCGGCTACTCCTATCGGAGCATCAGCAAATGTTGTAGGTATCGCTACCGCAGCCAGAGAAGGTCATATTATCAAATGGGGCCGTTACTGTAAGGTTATGGCACCCGCTACGTTGATTGTAATACTGATTTCCATGATTATGATTTATGTAAGATATTTATAAATTATTATAAGAGAGGCACATATGAACAAACAACTGATTATTTCCATCGGACGTGAATTTGGCAGCGGCGGTCATGAAATCGCCCAGAAACTGGCTGAAATGTACGACCTGCCTTTGTATGACCACAACCTGCTGGATGAGATAGCTGCTTCCCGCCGGCTAAACAGTGCTGAATTAAAAGAATTTGACGAAACCAAACGGAATAAACTTTTATCCCGTACCGTCCGGGGGTTTAACAATTCTCCTGCACAAAACGTAGCCTTCCTGCAGTTTGACTTTTTAAAGCAGAAGGCTAATGCCGGCGAGTCCTTTGTGGTTGTAGGACGCTGCTCTGAATTTATCCTAAAAGATAAAGAAGGTCTTATTTCCATATTTATTCTGGGTGAAAAGGAGCATAAGCTGCAACGCATTATGCAGATTTATCACCTTTCCCACGACAAAGCGGAACGGCTGGCACAGGAAAAAGACCGTAAACGAAAAAATTACCACAACAGCTACTGCGACGGTAAATGGGGTGATTCCAGAAATTACGATCTTTCCATTAACAGCAGTCACCTTCCCTTGGAAGAAACTCTGCGGATTTTAAAGGAATATATTGATGCACGAAGAAAATAAATTTTTTTAAATTTTTTTCGCTTAAACGCTTGACAAGTAAGAGAGTTTTGGTTACAATAGCCAATGTTGTGACGCAAAGATTTCTGTAATGTGTTGCAGTTCTCTTGCTTTCAAGCTTACTTGCCCAGATAGCTCAGTTGGTAGAGCAGAGGACTGAAAATCCTCGTGTCACTGG
>JBJEMX010000053.1:0-36951 GCA_051879895.1 Lachnospiraceae bacterium | reverse complement strand
CTTACTGCCTGTATCTTTACTTTCGGAGCAGAATACACCGTAGATATAACCATCCTCATGCTGCGTCAGACGCATATCATATACATTGGTCTCTTCCGGGCAGGTATCAGGCAATACTACCGGATAATCCCAGAAACGGAAACCGTCTACCCCATTGTCACTTTCTGCCACACCAAAGAAAGACTTTCTGTCATTTCCTTCAATTCTTGCTACCAGATAATATTTACCGTTTAAGTAAATAGCACCTGAATTCATAACTGCGTTCACACCCAGTCTCTCTTCAAAATAAGGATTGGTTTCTTTGTTGACATCATACTGCCATGTTACCGGAATATGTTCCCTTGTCAGTACCGGATATTTGTATCTGTTATAGATACCATTGTAGAAAGCTTCATCCACTTCATTCTTTCTGGATAACAGGCTTTCCTGTCTGTCCTTCAACCAATAAAATTTTTCATGTACCATTTTTGCTCCGCCTTTCTTCTTATAAATATTCTATAGTCCCTTTTTCATCATTATAAATGCAATTCTGCATTGACTGCTTTTCCTTGTCTACTTCATTCTACGCATGATTTCCATACACATACGACCATTGTGATAAGGACATTTCCATGGTTCTACAATAGGTTTGTCCATTTCGGGATTCCCCTGGTCATCCACATGCATAAACCACTCGGAACCATTTCTCTTATCAATTACATAGTCCTTAATGAAGCCCCAGATATTCTCTGCCGCTTCCAGATATTCAGTATGCTCCGGATGCTTACTATATTCATTGTAGAAGCCTACAACAGCTTCTGCCTGTACCCACCACACACGTTTCTTGTCTACTACACCTCTCTCACACTCGTTAGAGAAGGAATGATTGTAGTAAGCAACCTTGTAAACCTGTGCAACCAAATCTGCTACGATACTATCCCATTCTGCTGCGTATTCCTTGTCACCGATGGCATCCAGTCCTCTGTCTAAAAGCCATGCTGTCTCAATATCGTGTCCATAGGAATGCAGGTCAATGATGCTGTTCATATCATTGTCAAAGAATACCTCCTGCCTGTGGAGCTTGGGGTTGTAAATTTTATTGCGGAAGGTTTCCAGTATCCATAAAAGCTTAGCCTTTACTCTCTCGTCCTTGGACACCCTGTAAAGCTCCGTATATGCTTCAAATACATGAAGCAGTGTATTCATGGTACGGTCTGCCATTACACCGTTCTCGGACAGCTTGTCGTTTTCTGCGGGTGCAAAGGTTCTGTCCAGGGCTTCCTTATAACCACCCTCGTCAAAGCCCTTTTCTTCAATGATATTGAATAATTCAAATGCTGCCTGTAAAGCTTCCACATCGCCGGAAGCATCAAAGTAGGAGGATAATGCATACACTGCAAACGCCTGATTATAAATGTGCTTTGTGGTATCCTCCGGCTTCCCGTCATAAGATACGGACCAGTATACACCGCCGTACTCTTTATCCATACAATGCCCCATCATAAAGCGGTAAGCATGCTCTGCATCTTTAAGCAGCTTTTTGTCTTCAAGAGCCATCGCTGCATTTGCAAAAAACCAAAGTATTCTGCTGTTCAAAATACAACCCTTTTCAGCCTTTTTATCTACTGTCAGGTCAGGTCCCATGTAGCCGTAAAAGCCGCCGTTTTCCTCATCCTCCAGCTTCTGCCAGAAGGGAATGATTCCCTCTGTTAAATGCTTACGCATCTCTTCCTTCATACTCATATACTCTTCCTTTCCGCCACACTTGCCTTTTCTACCATGTGACCCTCCACAATGTGGATTCCTTTTTTATAAATTTCTCCATCCAGCTTTTTAAGCAGCGTATCAATGGCACCTTTTGCCATCTCCTTGATATCTACATCGTATGTGGTGATTTCCACATCACTTAAGCCCGGATAAAGATAATTGTCATAGCCTACTACGGAAATATCTTCCGGTACCCTGAGACCTTTTTCCTGCAGCCCCTTCACCAGCAAACTGGCTATAAAATCGCAGTTACATACAAAAGCAGTCGGCATTTTTTCAGGAAATGCAAACTCAATATAGTTGTCACGCAGACCACTCTCAAGGTCTCTGTCCTTAATCAGATATTCCGGTTTTACTTCTATGCCATGCTCTATCAGTGACCTGACATATCCCATGTATCTGTCCGTA
Organism: Lachnospiraceae bacterium; assembly: GCA_051879895.1. Lineage (GTDB taxonomy): Bacteria > Bacillota > Clostridia > Lachnospirales > Lachnospiraceae > Acetatifactor. Next base: position 34,797 of record JBJEMX010000053.1, on the reverse strand, counting down.
ATGCTCTCTGTTACAAAGAGAGTTCCTACATAGGCAATATCCCTATGTCCTTTCGCAATCAGGTAATTGGTAAGTACATAGGTGCCATAAAAACCATCTGAAATAAAACAGTCTACACTGGCATCAGGCTCATAAAAATCCAGGAACACTAACGGCAGGCTTGTATTTTTCCTTAAATACTCCGCATACCCATACCCAGGCTTACCGATTACAATCAGACCGTCTACCTTCTTTTCCTCTAAAAGTCTGGACATATGCTTACTTTCTTCCATTTCTTCGCTGAGGATTTCAAACAAAGTAAAACATTCCTTTTTAATAGCCTCACCGGCTACTTCCTGATACATTTTCCAGTAAAATGCATCATAATTTGCCAGATATCTGCCGGATATCAGGATACCTATATTATATCCTCTTTTGGGCTTTTTTTCCTTTAATGAGGCAGGCGCTTTATATCCCATCTCCTCTGCCAGATCCTGGATCTTCTTCCGCATTTCCTCGCTGACACCCTTTTGTCCCGAAAGTGCCTTGGACACCGTCACCGTACTAACCGATAATTTTTCTGCTATATCTGCCATCTTAACGGCTTTCTTCATCTTTGCCATCGTCTGTCTCCCATCATTTCCCCACACAGTTACTCTATATAAATTCCGGTCTTCTCCTGATTACCTTTCCTTATGCAGGGGAACCGGAACTGCCATTCAAATTCAAGTCTGCCAGTCATATACCATATTTCTTATTATAAAATCTGTCTTCCGTATTTTAATATGTCAATGCAGCTTCTGCACTATGATAACTGTGGGAGACAGTTTCGCCATCTCCCACACTTAGATTATCTCTTACCGATTTCGGTATCTTCTTGTCTTACTACGCTGTGCTCCTTGATATAAGCTACAATTTCATCAAACTTACAGAAAGCAAGTCCTACATAGCTGTCTGCACAACCATAGTAAATTGCAATCTTTCCTGATTCGGGATCATGAATGGTTGCACAAGGGAAGCATACGTTAGGAACGAAGCCTCTTTCTTCATACCACTCTTCCGGTGTTAACAGGAAAGTTTCACAACGATATTTTACGATGGACGGATTGTCCAAATCGAGAATTGCACCACCGATGCTGTAAACTAAACCATTACAGGTTCCGCTTACGCCATGATAGAACAACAGCCAGCCTTCACTGGTTTCAATAGGTGCTGCACCGCCGCCGATTTTTACGGATTCCCACCATTCACTGCTGCGTCCCATAACATGTCTGTGCTTGCCCCAGTATACAAGATCAGGGCTTTCACTTAAGAAAATGTCTCCGAAAGGTGTATGACCACTATCGGAAGGACGGGACAGCATTACATAGTTGCCGTTAATCTTACGAGGGAACAACACTGCATTTCTATTGAAAGGAATGAACGGATTTTCCAGTCTTACAAATTTCTTGAAGTCTGTAGTCTTTGCCATTCCGATTGCAGCACCGTAGAAATCCTGACACCAGATAATGTAATAGGTATCTTCTACCTTTACCAGTCTCGGGTCATATGCATAATACGGCATGAAAGGATTTCCATCTTCATCTTCAAAAGGAATCTTATCCTTATCAAATTCCCAATGGATAGCATCCTTGCTGCGTCCCAGATAGATGTAAGGAATACCGTTGGTCTGCTCGCCACGGAACACACCGATAAATTCATCACCATAGGGCATTACTGCACTGTTGAAGATTCTGGCAACACCCTCTACCGGATTTCTTCCGATAATAGGGTTTTCAGTATATCTCCAGATAGGAGCACCCTTCAATCCTTCGGGCTTTTCCTGCCAGGGCACATTCGGTACTGCCGGGGCAATCATTTTAATGTCGCTCATAAAGTCCTCCGTTTGTCAAAAATGGGGCGGCAAGCCGCCCCATATGACAGCATTATTAGGATTTTTTAATATTAGTTGAAGTAAGCTTCCAAGCCATCCTGTACCTGCTGCTTGTAAGTCTCCTGGAACTGTGCAGGAGTAGTTTCGCCCTTAATTAAGGACTGAATATCATAGGAAACACCGATACTGTTCCATAAGTCAAAGGTTGTATTAGAACCGCAATCCTGCATTACGCTGAAGTTCCAGTTCTGTAACTCTTCGGTCTTACCGGTAACGGTATACCACCAGTTCAGAGTCTTCTTGTCATCACGGATAGAGGTATCTCCATCGTACCAGTTCCAGTAATCATATAATACGTTGTATACGGTTACAGGATCCTTAACACCGTTAGGAATGATGTAGTATTCACCGGAAACAGTATTCTTACCAGCATTGGTATCTGCATTACCGGAAGGACCTACAGGCCAACGAACATATGCGATATCGAAAGGAAGGGTATATCCGATGGAACCATCCCAGTCATAGTCGCCGTTACCAGCGTTAATCCATGCTGCACAAGGGAAGAAGCCGATGTTACCTTCGGTATACTGATTTCTCATGCTGTCGGAAGGAGTTCCTTCATAGTCATAAGGATAGCATACATTGTAGGTATTGTACATATCGTACATCTGCTGCAGAGCTTCACCAACTTCTGCAGAGGATAAGTTTTCGGTAGTACCTGCAGGAGCAATACTTGCACCGTTGCTCATCATTAACTGCTCAAAGGTTTCGTTTTCATAACCGCAGTAACCATACTGGTCAATCTGTCCGTCACCGTCAGTATCCTGAGTCAGAATCTGAGTGTATTCATTGAACTTATCCCAAGTCCATTCGCCACGCTCCCAAAGGTCACGAGGATCCTCTAAGTTGTTGTCTTCCAGCATCTGGATGTTGAATGCTAACGGATAGGTATCACCTACCTGACGCTGTGCTTCCTGACGCATTAAGATACAAGCCTTACCATCACCTAAGTCAAGGTAGCTGATAACCTTCTGGTCAGTAAACAGGTCATTGTCCTCAGGAAGAACGGTCTTTAAGTCAAGTGCCAGACCGTTCATCTGAGCAGGAATAGCCATACCGGGGTCAACCATGTAAATATCACAGTCAGGGCTGCCTGCTAAGATAGATACGTTGATAGATTCCTGAACACCTGTGTAGGTCAGGTTCTGCCAATAAAACTCTACGTTGTAGGTAGATTCGATAACAGGTACGTTATCAAACTTTAACTGTGCTACGTTACGGTTAAAAGCTTTCTGTTCTGCAAGTTCTTCACTGTCGCCTTCAGCGTCCTGTGCTACAACCCAGTCAGCACTATCTTCCAGTTTATCGTCACTGTCATAGTACTGTACCCACCAGCAACCGATATTAATTATTCTGGTGCCGCCATCAGCATTACCTGCATTACCGCTGTTGTCAGCTCCTGATGCGTTGGTATCGGTATCAGCAGAGCCGCCACAAGCTGCTAAAGACAGTGACATTACTGCTGCAAGACCAAGCGCTAAAAGCTTCTTTACATTTTTCATTCTTGTTTGTCCTCCTTAAATACTATGGGAATAATAGTTTCTATTATTCAGCTACAGGTGTCTGGCCTACGGTTACAGAGAATACTTCCCAAGCACCGGAAGCTTCACACTGCATTCTTGCACCCCATGTAGATACGTCATCGCCACAAAGCTCTGCAATCTGCTCGTAGGTTACCTGGCAGATACCATTGCTGCAAGCAGCCTTACCGCCATCACCAACTCTCATCCAGCCGGCATTACTGTCGGGCATTACAATCCACATATCTCCATTTTCACTGGTGTAAGAAATGCTTACAACTGCACCGGGTACTAACGCATCAATGATTTCCTGAGGCATATCGAAGCCGTTCTGTGACCAAGCATCGCCTTTACATGTGAAACCTTCAAAGTTAACAATGTTGTTAACCATCTTCATTTCATTTGCGGTACCAACCTTAACACCATAAACTTCCCATGCACCGGAAGCTTCACACTGCATTCTTGCACCCCATGTAGATACATCATCGCTGCAAAGCTCAGCAATCTGCTCATAGGTTATATATGCTTTACCGTCAACGCATACATCCTTACCGCCATCGCCAACTCTCATCCAGCCGGCATTACTGTCGGGCATTACAATCCACATATCACCGTTTTCACTGCTATATGTAACTTCTACTACGGAACCGGGTACTAATGCGTCAATAATTTCCTGAGGCATATCAAAACCGTTCTGAGACCAAGCGTCACCCTTACATTCAAAGCCTGCAAATTCAACTGCATTGCCTAAAGCGTAAACAGGAGCTGCCTGACCAACCTTAACGCTGAATACTTCCCAATCACCGGAAGCTTCACACTGCATAGTAGTTCCCCATGTAGATACATCGTCGCCACAAACTGCTGCAATCTGCTCATATGTAATCTGTGCAATGTTCTTGGAAGTATTGATGTAAGCACCGCCATTGTCAGCAACTCTGGACCAGCCTACTGCTGCTTCGTTCATTACAATCCACATATCACCGTTTGCACTGGAGTATTCGATTTCTACTACCGCACCGGGTACTAATGCTGCAACGATTTCTTCAGGCATTGTGAAACCAGCCTGAGACCAGCCGCCTGCAGAGGTTGCAAAACCGGTAAATTCTACTGCATTGGTTACAGCACACAGATTGGACATATCCTTACCGGTGTTTTCAAATCCGTCAGGAGCTGCAAATGCTACAGAGCTGTCTGCAGTTAACAGATTACCGGAAGCATCCAGGAAACGGATATTGTCAATGTAAAGTGTTGCGTTGCCCTTTCCTGCACTTACACCGTTATCGGTAGACAGGCTGACAATAAAGATATTGCCTGCATCTGCTACAAACTCTTCGCCTGCACTCAGAGTTGCTACTGCAGTCTTAGGGTTAGCAGTTGCAAGGTAAACGCTCCATGCATCCTTGGTTTCAACTAAATCGGCACCACTCCATGCAAAGATATCACCGGATACTGCATTGAAGGAACCATCTTCGTAGCTAACACCGAGTGTCATTTCAACGGTAGCTACCTTTGCTACATCAGCGCCTAAAAGGCTGGTTGCATCGATACCAATGAAAGGTACTTTGCCGGTCAGGTTCTTAACTGCCAAAGCCTTGCTGCCGTTAAAATCAGCTACGGACAGTTCAACTTCTGCTGCATTAGCGGGAACCATGTAGGGAGCTACAAAGCCCATATTACCGTCTTCAAAGTCGATGCTTGCTTCTACAGGTGCAGAAGCATCAGAGTTTGCTGCACTATCAGGAGTTGTGCTTTCTACTACTGAAGATTCGGTAGTAGGGTCTGCGGAAGTATCAGCAGAACCGCCACAAGCTGCTAAAGAAAGTGCCATTGTGCCTGCCAAAAGACAAGCTAAAAATTTTTTTGTCTTCAACTTTTTCAATCCTCCTTTTTTAGTATAAAAGTTGATGAATTTTGCAGAAAGAAATCAGCCTACAATACCGCTTCTCTCCACGCCTTCTATAAAGTATTTCTGAAGTATGCAATAAACGATGATAACAGGGAGAATAATCAGTATGACACCTGCATGCAGGTAAAGCTCCTGGATTGTAACATCCAGAATCTTATCCTGGTTGGCAATCAAAGCCTGCAGACCGGATATTCTCTTACTGATTACAACGTCCTCGCTAATCAGAAATAGCTTTGCATAAAAAGTATCATTAAACTGCCATACGATAGAAAATACCGTTACCGTAATAACAGCGGGCATAGCGTTCATCAGCATAATTTTGAAATAAGTATACCACACTCCTGCTCCGTCTACCAGTGCTGCTTCCTCAATTTCTTTGGGAAGTCCGCGGAAAAACTGGTTAAAAATATAAATATAAATACCGGAACGGACGCCACAGCCGAGTAATGTCATCATATACATTGGTATTACCGTACCCATAAGACCCGGCGTACCCTTTAGCATAGTTACCAGACCGAAGGGGTCAAAGCCCTTAAAGGTCATATACAGGGGTAACATGATGGTATGTGCAGGAATAACAATCATAACTACTACACAGGCAAATAATATCTTCTTGCCCGGAAAATCAAATCTGGCAAATCCATAGCCTACCATGGAACAGATTAACAACTGTAATCCGGTCAATGTAATGGTATACACCAAATCCCTTGCAATAGTAGGAAAATATTCCATTCTCTGTAAAACCAGCTGATATCTCTCCAGTGTAGGATGTTCAGGCAATACAAACACCATGGGGTTGTATGCATCCTTATTGGAAGATATGGAGTTTACAAACATACCGATTACGGGAGAAAGAATCACATATCCGACTCCGATTAAGATGGCCGCTCTAAGGATAGTCAGGAAAAACTTCTTTACATTGTTCAAAAGATGCTTTGTCTGGTCTTCATCCTGAAAAGTAGCTTTAAGCTTTTCTATAATGCCTTTTAAAGAAACCGTTTTCTGCACTTTATCTTTCTCCTTTCCTTAGTTATAGTAGAAGGTCCGCTTCTGAATTGCTCCCACAACCACTACCAGTATAATACAAGTAATAATCGTGCTGACCAAACTGAAGACGGAGCTGAGTCCGTACTTAAACTGTGAAAATGCCACATCATATGCTAAGTTTACTACTTCACTTTCGGTAAAGCTGTCTACAATGGTATACACCACGTTGGTAATGATATGGGGCATTACCATAGGAAATGTTACCTTCCAGAAGGTCTCATAACCGGTAGCACCTTCAATCTTTGCCACCTCGTACATGGAACCGGGGATGGACTGCAGTGCCGCAATAAAGATAACAATCTGTATACCGGACGCTGCAATGATGTCATTGATTCTGGCTACCGCCGCCACAATATAATCCAATAGGGAAGCCGGAAGTCCCAGATTCATAAACATACTAATCAGATAATCAATATCAAGTGCCATGGTACTTCCTACTGTAGCGGTTACCTCCGCTGCCTGGGAGGAAATACCGCCTGCCATCATCTGCTCACTCAATTCCATTGCTGCTGTAATCGCACCGGAATTTAAGATAACCGGTAAGAAGAAGATTGCCCTTACCACTGCTCTTCCGGGGAACTTCTTATTCAGAAGCATTGCCATAAACAAACTGAAGAAGATAATCAGCGGTACATCAATCAGCATATTTCCGACCGAGGATGTCAGTATCTGTTTAAAGCTTCCATGTACCTTAAATGCATACCGGAAGTTTTCCCAGCCCACAGGGGTTAACTGATAACCACCGTTTACTGTATCCATTGTCAATTCATTAAAAGCAAACTGGCCTGTCATAATCAGGGATCTCACATAGAAAAGGATAAATCCTACTACCCAGGGCAGTACAAACAGCATACCTGTCAGACCACGCTTTTGGAGAAGAGTCAGTCTATTCTTTTTTCTCATTTAAATCCCCTCCAATCTGTAAGACATAGCCGGAATCTCCAGACCGTCTGCTTTCTGTGCATCTTCACTATAGTTAATATAAATCACTACGCCGTTGTCGTAAGTAACCTTGCGTACAGCATTGTCCAGGATTTCATGATTTATCATGGTCGCACCTGATACATACTTTAATGCTTCATTAATCTGACCGTAGACTTCAACCGCTTCTTCTTTCCAGACTTCATAAGTCGTAGCATAGAACCGGTTCATACCGGTATTTTTCATCTTGCTGGATTCCTCCCATGTAAATACATAGTGAGGTGCCGCACCGGCTTCAATTGCCTGCAAAATCGTCAAAGTCATATCTTCAGAATCATCATAATTTAACAGCTCCGTAGAATACGGAATGCATCCGTGGATAATCATTTCATACAGAGGAATGCTTTCATCCACAATTGCAAACTGATTATGCGTAACCGGTACGTTGATGATGTCTGTTGCATAGGGGAAAGCATATGCATTGGAAGAATCCAGCATCAGGTTCTTCTCCGTAGCTTCTAAAACATCAAACTGTCCCAGTACCACATCCAGTGCTTCTTCTCTGTTAATGACATTGGTACGTTTCTTGTCAGATGTCAATGTATCTGCAAGGTCACGCAGGGAAATACCCTCTACGTCAATTTTCTGAATCTTCTTTGCAAATTTCTGCACATATCTGGGCAGGAACTTGGGAGATAATAAATCATACTTTGCTTCCATATATCCTAAGCCGGAGGTATTACGCAGCGTAGTAGGATTTACCAGACCAAAGGAGGCTACATAACCTGCACCGTAGTAGCGGGAACCCTCTGCATTGTAATTAAATCCGTCATCCGCAAAGGTTACTTCCTGGAATGCTACATCTACATACAGCTTGCCGCCGTTTGCAGTAATGGTTTCCTGTAAATCCTCCAAATCAGATTTACCGCCCAGTCCCCAGGTTACATGGATTTTGTCTGCTGCGTCATGGTAATATCCGCCGTTGAACCAGCCCTGCAAATTCATGACCTGATTGGTAATTCCGCTTGCTGTAAGGTCATCGGAAATTTCTCCCGCTTCGTCAAACTTTGTCATGGCAAAAGTATGTAAATACTGTACACCTAAGAAGTGAGAGGTTTCTTTTACACCGCCAATGATATCATAGTAGAAGGGAATGTCACCGCACTCCTGTATGGGAGACAGCTTACCTTCTGCAATCAGTCGTTCTCTATAGTAATTTGCCAGACCGGCATACCCCGTATACTCATCATTTAAGAAGGTGTATCTTACCTGCATATTGATGTCATACAGTTCATCTTCCAATACATAAACATCCTGTGTGGTATTACCGAACATACGCAGGTTATCTACGTTACGCAGTACAAAAGTAGTATATGCGTAGTTGTACTCGTTGTACACACCCGAGATATTCGCTGTAATCAGTGCTGTGGAAGCACCATCTTCTACGGTTACCAGTAAGCTTCTGTCATTACGGCAGATACCATAAAGCGGAAGTTTTGCAGGTATAATGTTTTCCGTAGTAGTATAATTAGCTGCCATCGGGTCGATGTCGTAAATGTATTGGGAATAGTTAGCTGCTGTCACTTTACCGTTATTGAAGTAAATCAGGGAACCGGAACCGTTGGGAACCACCATATATCCCTCTTCCGTATTGTGTGCAGCACCCATATAACGAAGCAGCTGGATACGTGCTACGGAACCGTTTCCGTATTCTTTAATGGCACTTGCCGGAATGGAAACAACAAGGCCGTCTCCGTCCAGTCTGTATTCCAGCGGTATTTCAAAGGAAATACCTTCGGAACCGTCTTTGTTCTTTAAATCACCTATTCTGTAAATATAACGGACTCCGTTTTTAATGCTTTCAACACTAAACTGCCCTCTTGCCACAGAATAAGTATAAGAATCATAGGTACCGGCTTTTACATCGGAATTGTAATAGGTCAGGATAAATGCCGACCTCAAATAATTCATGTTACTGCTGTTTGCTATCTGGTCGTTTTCCAGATTTTCAGGATTGGAATAAGTAATGGAGCCGTCTCTCTTATCATAAACCGCAATATAACCGGTTGCCGTATCGGTATACAGCTTCAAAAACTCATTCTCTGCTACAAGATCCATACCCTTTACATTCGCACCGGAATCACTTAAGGGCGTATAAGTTGTGCCTGTCTCATATTCATAAGAAGTAAGATATTCTTCATACTTATCATACATGACATAATGGAACACATAATACAATAACCATACAATTGTTATGGCTGCTACTGTTCCCAAAAGACAAAGCACAATCTTTTTTGTCAGGCTCATAGGCCGTTTTGTTTTCTTTTTATCAGAAGATTTCATGCTCTGCCTCCTACGTTCTGAAGATAATCTCTGTGTATATACTGTGGAAGAAATTATAAACCATGCCTAACAGGTTACTCAACAGTAATAACAGGAATACAATAATTAACATAGCGACAAAGGTTAAGAACAAGGTAATTAACGTTTTACCTAAGGTATAGTTATGTACCTGCATAATGCCCATCAGCATCATAATGAGTCCATAGGCAATGCCTACCACTATAAGCAGTGTATAGAAAGCCTGCTCATCATCAGCAATAAACTGGCTGACAATGGTTGCCGCTACCAGAACCACACTGACGGGAACCGTTCCGTATCCTATTGCTATGGCAATATCTTTAAGACGCCCTTCCCCGTTCATCAGACAGGTGATGGACCAGTTGCTGACACAGATTAACAGGTAAAATGCCAGTACACCCATCAATTCAAAGAGACTGTCAATGCCCCTGGGATCCAAATCATTTACCACAAAGCTGGCAAGCAGTCTGTTTGCGGTAAAACAGATGGAAAAAATAATTACCATCAGTATTGCAAGAGGAACGCTGCCTCTGTCTTTATGGCGAATCCAGTAATATCCGTCCATGGGATGGGAAATTGTGTAAAACATATATTTCCATTTTTCTTTAGAAAAATATTTACTCATCCTGAGCGCCCCCTTTCCTTCTCTTCTTTACCTGCTTAAATATCTGCCATGCAATAATCAATACCGCCACACCGGTCAGCAGATAACTTGCATTGTCAATCAGCTTTGCATTACGGTAACGTCTGTATGCGATGGAATAGTAGTCACGGTTCATACCCAGCTCCAGGTATTTCATGGCATTTACATAGTCACCTGCTGTCAGATAAGCCTTACCGATACCGGTATTTGCCAGCTCATTGTTTTCATCCAGCTCCAATACTCTCTGCCAGAGTTCTACTGCTTCCGTTTCATCTCCATCGTATCTCAAGGAGACTGCTTCGTTTATCAGACGTCCGTACTCTGTTTCTTCAAAAGAAATGATTTCCGCTCTGGTAGCATCCAGTACTACGAGTCTGCCACCGATATCCTCTACCGCTACCGGCAGGGAGAAGGTTCCCATCTGGGTTCCTAAACCGCCAAAGATATACAACAGGTTTCCTTCATGGTCATAGGTGAAAACACGTCCTCTCTTGCGGTCCAGACAGGAGTAAATGCCGTTGCCTCTGTATACTACATCCACGAATTGGGAGGGTCCTGCATAATCGGTATTTCCGTCAATTTGTAAGTCACCGCCTACGTTGCCGTTTTCACCCTTCTTGATAACATCTTCACCCTTGGGGTTAAGTCTTCTGACGCCCTGCACACCCTTGGGGTCAATGTTGGACGCATATACAAATCCATCCGGGTCAATATCAATACCGGTAAATTCGGTAGGAATGAACAACTGCTGCTTTGCACGTTCTTCCTTGGTTGCCAGTCTCTTCCAGAATTTTTCCCAGAGACTGATTTCTACTTCAATGGTACCAAAGAAGCTTGCGAAAGTACCATCACTTTCAAATACCATAATACCTTCAAACATGTTCTGTGCAATTACATACATTCTGTCCGCATAATCCACTGCGATTTTTAAAGGTACAAATACATAATTGTCTTCCAAGCTCTCTGACTGAGGATTTGATACAATCTTTACAAGCGTACCATCCTTTTCCAAAACAACAACGCGATTGTTCTGGGAATCCGCAATATAAATCTGTCCGTTCTCAGAAACACATACGCCGTACGGCTGTTTAAATGTGTCCTCCGTGCCGTTGTTGTCAAAGGTCGTAATGATGTTTACTACTTCTGTCATCTTATTGTTAAGTACTACGATACGGTTGTTGCCGGTATCTGCAATATAGATGTTACCATCCTCTGCCTCGCAAAGATCCTGCGGTGTCACAAACTTTCCAATGGATTCTCCGTTATAGGTTAAATCCTCACCTTTTATGGTTCCGGCCGGAATATATGCCGCGGGTGTCAGATGAATGTACTCCCGATAGTCATAGTTGTATGTATCATACGGAAGTGTAGAGGAGGCATATACGCTCTCTCCGCAAAGCAGCACTAACATAAATGCTGCCAGACAGAGGGATATGATTTTTCTTGGTTGAATGAATCTTTTCATCTCCGTTTTCTCCTCCCATCAATCTTTCATACCGGATGAGGTCATGGTTTCCAGAATATTTCTCTGGCAAATCAAGAAGAAGGTAATAGGCACTGCTGCAATAATAAAGGTTACTGCCGCTGCCGCACCTGCTCTCGCCATACCACCTGCGGAAATCTGCTGTAAGGAATACTGCAGGGGTTTTAACTGCTCATCACGAAGGAATGTGCTTCCTGTATTACCCCACATCTGCTGGAACTGGAAGATTGCCAGTGTCAGCCATGCCGGTTTTACGTTGGGCATTACAATTTTCCAGAATATCTGCCATTCGCTGGCACCATCCAGTCTTGCGGATTCCATCAGAGAATCCGGAAGCTGCTCCATAAACTGTTTCATCAGGTAAAGACCCATACCAAAGGAGCAAGCCGGTAAAATCAGTGCCCAATAGCTATTGTTGATATGCAGCCACGAAATAATCATGTACTGCGGAGTCTGTGTAACGGTCCAGTGGAACATCATGGAAAGGACTACCATCTGGAATAAGATTTTCTTACCGGGGAAATTATGTTTTGCAAGGGGGTATGCCGCAAGGGATGCAACAATAACATGCCCTACCATACCGCCGCCGGTAATAATAATCGTATTTAATATGTATCTGGAGAAAGGTACCCAGGAATCGCTCATTGCAGTGAACAAATCCGAGAAGTTTTCCAGAGTAGGGTTTCTTACAAAAATCTTAGGCGGGAACTGGTACAATTCATCCAACGGCTTTAAAGCATTGTTGACTACCATTACCAGAGGCAAAATCATTGCCACACCGCAAATAGCCATAAGAACGAAAAGTAAGGTATTACCTGCCATGGAACGGTTCAGACGCTTCTCCTTTGGTTTGAAGAATCTGCGTTTTTTGTAGGGTTTTAAATAATCTTTTTGTCTAGCCATTATTCACCAACCCTCCTTAATAATTTCTGTACCAGTAAGTTACTGCCGACCATCAGCAGGAACAATACTGTTGCTATAGCAGATGCATAACCCATTTCAAAACGAACGGTACCATAGTCCAAAAGGTGGGTTACTACCGTTGCACCCGAGTAGTTGACTGACGGGTTACCTGCCAGCTGTATGGATACATCGGAAATTGCAAACGCCTGTGTAATCTGCATAACCGCACCGAACATCAGCTGCGGCTTCATGGCCGGAAGGGTTACATACCAAAGCTCCTGCCAACGGTTCTTAACGCCATCCAGTGCTGCGGCTTCATACAGTGATTTATCTACTGTCTGTAAACCTGCAATAAAGGAAAGGAAACCGGTACCCAGACTCAACCAGAGCTGTACTACAATCAGGAAAGGAAGGACATATTTTTCCGTCTTCATCCATACGATTGCCTCATCTAAGACGCCCAGCTTCATTAAGATACCGTTTAAATATCCGTAACGGTCACCGGACAAAATCAGTGTCCATACCACATATGCATTACCACAGATACTGGGAGCATAGAAAATCAGTGTCAAAAACGCTCTGGTCCAGCCCTTAAACTCATTGATAATCCAAGCAAAGAGCAGACACAGGAAGTAGCTGACAGGTCCTGTGATAACTGCCAGAATCATAGTGTTTTTCAGTGACTTTAAGAAGATATCATCCTCTAAAAACAATTTAATATAGTTTTTCCACCCGATAAATTCAGGCATTTCCAGCATGTTGTAGTAAGTAAAACTGAAGAACACACTCATTACTACCGGAATTACAGTGAAGAAGAAAAACATTATAAAATAAGGTGCCATCAAAGCATAGCAAGCTTTATTTCTTTTAATCCGATAACCCAGCGTTGCCTGCTTTTTTGCTATATCCAAGGCTTCCTGAGATACTTTTACTTCGGAAGCATTTCCGTTTTCAGCCATCTTTTTCCTCCTCCTACTCTTCGCTCGCAACGTCGAGTCCCAGTTCTTCACGCTTGTAATCGATTTCGGCATTGATGTAAATAACCTTATCCATCAACTCTTCTCTGGGAAGTGCCGTATCGGTTTCGGTTACTACCGTATAGAATGCATTGTAAACATTACGCCACGAATAATAACCGCCGGGTACCTGCGGAATACCCTTTACACATTCCATAGATTCTTTCAAGGCTTCAAAGTCGTCTACCGGCCAGGGCATATTAAGGAATGCTTCGTAGTTTGCGGTAGGCACACGTGCCGCACTACCCATCAGACCTTCCATTTCACGGCCGTACTGGGTCTGGGTTTCTGCGCTGGTCCACCATTTTATAAACTCCCAGCTTGCCTCAGGATTTTCCGTATCTGCCATAATCATACTTGCCAGACCTGTACTTGCTACAGAATGGTCAACGGTTCCATCTTCCTGTACCGTGCCGGGAATCTGGGTAAAACTCCACAGACCTGCAATATCAGGTGCGGATACCGCAAAGTTGTTGTAGGCTGTATAGTCGGCTATCATAATCGGACATTCACCGGTACGGAAACGTTCTTCTACACTGGTTTCTTTGTCCAGCTTATAATCTGTATAGTATTCACAGAAATCCTTGAAGGTTGCTACAGCAATATCGGAATCCAGTGCGGATGCCGTACCGTCTTCATTATAGTAAGAACCACCGTTCTGGTAAAGCATGGATGCAAAAATCTGTTCTGTAGGCAGCATACCGAATTCCATCTGGTTCTTTGCCAGCACTGTCATTGCCACCTTTACATCGTCCCATGTTTCAGGTACCTCCAAGCCGATTTCAGCCAGAATGTCCTTACGATAGAACATAACCGGATAAGTAATGGTCTCAGGAAGTCCGTAAATAGCATCTTCATAAGTAAACTGTAAGGTTGCTGCTTCCGGGAAACGTTCCATCACTTCATCTGCATCGTCAAACCGGCTCAAATCCAGTACCGCATTACGGATACCGTAGTTAACAGGAGTATCGTTACCGGTATTTAATATGGCACCCGCAATACCATTGGTATTTGCTACCTGGATTGCCACATCGGGTCCTTCGCCAACCAGGGTTGCCTTCAACAGGGTAGACATATCTACCAGCTGTACATTTACACCGATACCTGTCTCAGCAGTAAAGCTTTCATCAATAAGTGACTTGATAACGTTTGCCTGGTCACGTCCGGAACCAACCCACAGTGTAATGGATTCACTGGAACCGTCCTCACTTACACTACCGATATTGTTATAGTCGATAATGAAGGAATAATATAATCTCTGTAATTCAAAGCCTGCACTTGCCAGGAAATTGTCATTTGCAGTTTTCACATCTACATCAGGTGAGTAAACATGAATTCTGTCAATCTGCAGAGGCTGGGCAATAACCTGAGTAATCCATGTACCAAGTGCTCTGACGTTAATCTTATAAGAACCAATTGTTCTTACAAAATATTCTTCATCCTCAATCAAGTCATCCAACTGGTCTCGCATGGTTAAAAGCACCGTCTTCTTATCGGTATTCTTTCCTGCCACCTGCTCTAAGAGAACCAGTGCCTGATTAAGAGTCTCTCTTGCTTCCACTAACTGGTCATGCAGTCCGGGCAGTGTGGCTGCCAGCTGATAATCTCTGTATGTATCGGGACTTACACCGGTTACCTTGATAACCTGTCTGTAAATATCGTTAAGCTGCTGTACGGATTCTTCTACAAGACCTACTATCTCGGAAAACTCACCCAGCACAGCCTCCATACGGATGGTATGCCTTCCTTCTTCTAAATAGAAACGGTACGCCTCACCGTTTTCATCGCAAAGCACATCCTCACGCCATGACTGTCCGTAATTAAACGCATACTCTGCCATCTCTGCGAAAGGTACTTCTCCGTCAATCGTAATACGTCTGGAAACATGAATACCTCTGGAAAAGTTCTGCTTGTCATAAAGGGAAATGCAATAGTATCCCGTTTCAGGCACTTCAAATTCCCATTCAATCCACTGTCCTACCAGTCTCCATGAATTACCGCCGATAGAGTTATTCAAAAGCTCTTTAGGGCTTGAAGGTGAAATTGCCGGTGAAGACTGATCCTGCTGAGGATATAACATCTGGGAAGAAGTCTTGGATGCATATTCTCCTTCAATTGTAATTGTGTTTCCAATGGTATCTTCCGCACCCTTAGCATCCCATGCTGCTTTCACTTCCTCATAAGAAGCAATCACACCTTCCGTGTCAAGAACCAGCTTGTTAATCAGCATAGGCTCTTTTACTGACATCATGGAAATTGTATGTTCGCCTGCTTCTAAATAAATGGCAAGGGGCTCTGTGATATAGCCGTCACTGTCATAGCAGTATCTGCTCTGCCATTCCGGTGCTTCTATTGTCTTGGGCTTTACATCATTGCCCTGATTGTCCTTTTCCCATTCCTTTATCAGCACACCGTTTTCATCCATGTGTGTGTTTGCTACATAGTTAACCCAGACTCTGGGGAATGTCAACAGTGCCATTTCCTGAAAAGGAAGTTCTCCGTCTATAAAGATACTTCTTTCAATATCGGAGTTCTTTCCTTCCACGGAGTAATAAACCACGGAAAGATTATATAAACCGCTTTCGGGTACATTTACTTCAAACTCAATCAGGGAATCCTCACCGGTAAGCACACTGTCACCAGCCATTCCTTCGTAGTCCGTATAAACGCAAGGAACTGCTTCCTTATCGCTTTCCTCATAACGCACATAATCACCTGCCGGAATCTCAATGGTTCTGTCCGGGCGGTTCATAGTAGCATACCCTGCCATATAATTCTTATAGCTGGGAATGGAATCATCAATATTGTAGGTACTGATAATTTCATCAAATTCTTCCATCAGCTTTTCTGTTTTAGCATAGCTTTCCATTTCTGCAATAGGAAGCAGGGATAATGCCATAACAACAGCAAGCATCATAGACATGATTTTTTTGCCGGTTTCCCTCCGTTTCATACATCTACCTCTTTCTTTGCTTATTTGTTCCCGCCTGTGTGCGGTGGTATTTCTTCTTATTTTAAGTCTTTCCGGATTTCATAGGTTTTCAGATCCGGCAAATCCTCCAGCGAAATAACATTTTCGTCTGCATAAGCTTTTTGCAGCATACTCTTTTCAGTGTATTGCTCACTCAGTGCAAAAATTGCAGTGTCCTTTGCCACGAACTCGCCGCCCCATGTGCACCACATTCCCCACATGGCTCCATCCCTTACTGCAAGAGACGGATCAAATATACAACCGTTCTCAGTCATATATACCAGCTTTGTTTCCGTACTGTAATTTGTGGCTGCATTCAGATAAGCATCTGCCTGTGAATTATATACCCTCTCACCGGGATAAATATCCTCACCGATGATATCTACATATTCATCTCCCGGGTACCATTCGGCATCCTGTCCGTTCCATACCCAGATCAGATTGTCCAGTCCGTATTCATTGGTAAGCTTATCATATAATAGTATGTAAAGCTGCTTGTACGCTTCCGGCCCGGATGCTCCCCACCAGAACCATCCGCCGCTCGCCTCATGTAAGGGTCTCCACAATATCGGCACACCCTTTTCTTCCAATATAAGCAGCTGTTGGGCTATAGCGTCAATATCCTGCATAAGAAGTTCATATCCTTCCGGATCCTCACCATTCATAATCTCTGCCAGATTAATATTGGTATGGTCAGCATAAAATCCGCTGTACCACTTCCCTGTCAGATAAGGAGACGGAGCATTCCAATGCCAGCAGAAGGTAACAATTCCGCCGCTTTCCCAAAAGTCAATGGCAAATTCCGTTGCATGACCGATACTGCCGTTTTCCACACGGGAAGGAGTATATTCAATAAAATCCAGTCCCAAGACCGCAGGCGTCTCTCCTGTTGCTTTTTTAATTACCTGAAACTCTTTTCCATACTGTCCCGTATCGCAGAACTGCCCGGACAAGATTTTATCCCCATATATATCGCACAGATAACTGTATAATCTTTTTGTTTCATCAGAAGCATTGGGATTACACAACCCAGCCTTTACTTCATAAATTTCTTCATTTACAGGTGCCGAAGCCAATATCTTTAAACAATCCAGATAAATCCACCCCCAGTACTTGGAAATGCTGATTTCGTGCTCTCCTGCTTCCATATAAATACGATTCAGGCAGGAATCGGAAAATTCATCGGAAAGCGTGCCGACCGTACCTATCTGTTCTCCGTCAATCGAAACATAATTATGTTTCTCACCACCGATACCGGCACTGACAAAATTCAAATCATAAAAGCCGTTTTCCGGTATTGTCACCCGAAAGCAGCAGGAATCCGCATCAGCTTCAAATCCTTCCACATATCCCGTACCGGAATATCCCTTTATGCCGAAGCTGCCGGCCGTTTCCACATTGCCGTTTAAGACTGCTTCCTCGGCCTCATAGATACCGATTATCTCCCGGTCGGAATCCGTGCCGCCTGCTCCTGCTGACGGCTGCTTCGTACCACACCCCGCCGCAGCAATTCCCAACGCCGCCACAAGGCCAAGGCTTATCGCTTTTTTACCTCTTCGCATAATAACCCCTGTTCCCGCAAAAAAGAGTTTTTCTCTCATTTCCCCTTAAAAACCCGATATTTTTGCGGTTAAGTAATTTTAATTTCTTTTAATTTGTACATTTCTGCGTAATAATTTTACTATAATTGTCAATGGACTGCAATACATTTTATGCATTTTGTCATTTTAGCTAATATGTCTTTTTGGTTTTTGTGCATTTTCACATGAACCTTCTTTTTCTTTCGTTCCTTTTGTACAAATTCCATTTTTTTAACCATCTCATCTCGACTTTTTAAAATTTACCGTAATTTCCTATATTTATCGCCTTTAATTAAGTTTTGTTATCTTATTTTAGCTAACTAATGATTAATTTGTTCTTCCGAAATCACCCTATTTACCTAATATAATATGATTTATAGTGCAATTTCATGCCTCTTTTTAAGCAGATATTATAAAAGGAACGGGAAATACAATAACTGTGGCGGAGCAGCTGCTGTAAAAAGCTTTCTTACACAGACCCTTGAAAAACGTCAGCACTTGAATTTTCCGGCGTTTCACTTGAATTTTTCAAGTAAAACGCCGGAAAATTCTTAGTACTGTTACGTTTTTCACGGAGCGAAAGCGTGTCTGTATAGAAACTTTTTACAGCAGCCGCTCCGCCACAGATATTGTATCAACCATTCCTTTATGATATCAGCAGCCCCAGCAGTGCAAAAGCACTCCCTACAGAGCCCTCCTTCTTTCTGATTTCAACAGTATGTACAGTCCTTTCATCGGATGTATATACTTCAACTGTCTCACTATAATCTCCCCAGCCGTTAACAAAATCCGCATTCAGTGTTGTAACATTCTGCCCATCTATATAGATTTCATACTCTCCGCCGTTTTTATTTACCATTTTCTGATACATAATGCCGACATTGGCTGCCTCTACTTCAAATATGAGACTCTCTTCTCCGGTTTCCGTATACCAGTTTTCCGGAAAGCGGCTGTTAATATCCGCTGTTTCAAAGCTTCCCCATTGTATGGGTTCTACATCATCAGCATTTAAGATTACAGCGTCCATATAGACCTCTTTGGTAATGACATCCTTATCAAAGGGTGTTACTTCTGTTTCGATTGCATCCAATCTGTTATAAATATCCGTCAGATACACAGTAAGGATTTCTGCCGCAATAGCATGTCCCCTGTCATTGGGATGAATGTTATCCGGAGAAATATCGTCCCACGTGAAGCTTCCTTCCCTGATTTCTTCCAGAATTGCATTACCATAGCTTATCATGGGAATTTCATACTGAAAACCAATCAGGGAATCATTTCCCTGGGCACTGGTTCCGTCCTCCATGGTCATAAACAGCATAAGTACCGCCGGTGCGTAATCCTCCATCATAATCCGGCGTACCAGATTCTCATAGCTCTTTTTATAAAAATTCGAGTTGCTGTCGTTTACGGAAAACTCCACTACCACAAAATCCGGCTCGTAAACCAGCAAATCCTCTTCCACCCTGTGTACTCCCAGATAAGAGGTAGTTCCCCCTACCCCTGCATTGATAAAAGTAATGTCTGCCTCGGGAAAGGTTTCCTCCCACCATTTCTTCAAAAGTGAGGCATAGCAGGAGTCCTGACCGGTAGCGGAAGACCCCTGGGTAATAGAGCCGCCGATGACGCCTATCGTTACCGCTTCACCCGCCTCCGCTTTTTTCAGGGCTGCCGCTATTCTGGAAAGGTTTCCTTCCGGATATGCGGTGGCTCTCTCATACATTTCTTTATCCAGATAAGTACATTCTGCAAGCAGGTCATCTATCGTAACAGTCTCTGTCTCCGCGGCTTTCCCATCATCCATTGTTTCGTTTCCTGCTGTCGCATCCGTGGTACTCTCTGTGTCACCGCCGCATGCACTAAGGGATAATGTAATTGCCAAAAGTAATATTCCTAACCTTTTTCTTCTTTTCATTTCTTTTCCTTTCCCGGATATCAGCTAATCTGCAGGCCATTTCCACAAAAAATTATATTTCTTCTTTCTTCCTTCAGAAAAGCTCTTGCAAAATCCTTTATAATCTGTTATAGCAGATTATGGTGTCATTTTATTAAGTACAAAACGGCTGTTATAAATGCCATACATTTTTATTATTACAGGAGCATTTCCATGAAAAACTTAACTGCAGGAAAACCGATTAAACTGATTTTATTATTTGCCATTCCCCTTTTTATCGGACAGCTTTTTCAGCTTTTCTATAGTCTGGTAGATACCCGTATTGTGGGCTCCACTCTGGGGGACACTGCTCTGGCGGCAGTGGGTGCCACTTCTACCTTAAGTGATATGTTAAACGGTCTGCTCAATGGTTTTACCAATGGATATGCCATTATTATCGCCACCTATTTTGGTGCAAATGATGAAAAACAAATGAAAAAATCCATTGGCGGCACCGTTCTTTTAGGTGTTGCTTTTGCTGTCATTTTAAGTGCCTTCTGCCTGATATTCTTAAATCCCATCCTCGGCTTTCTGAATATCTCAAAAGATATCCTGCCCCAGTCCAAGGCCTATATCAGCGTCGTACTGGCAGGTCTTTTGGCCGCAACCGTTTACAATATATGTGCTTCCATTCTCCGTGCACTGGGAGATACCTTTACACCACTTATTTTTTTAATTGTTGCTACCTTCCTCAATATCTTTTTAGACTATGCTTTTATCCTGTATTTACACATGGGCGTATCCGGAGCTGCTCTGGCTACCGTTATTTCACAAGCGGTTTCCGCACTGCTGTGTTTCTTTTATATGCGGAAAAAGTATCCTTCTCTGACGCTGTGCAGGGAGGATTTCCGTATTCCCAGGCATCTTTACCGCAAGCTCCTTTCCATGGGTACTTCCATGGGCTTTATGTCTTCTTTTGTAAATCTGGGAACACTGTCTTTGCAGACCGCCATCAATACCTTTGGTACCAACATTATCGTAGCACATACCGCTGCCCGGAAGGCCTCCTCCATCTTTATGCTGCCTTTCGGTGTATTCGGCACCACACTTGCCACCTACTGTGGCCAAAACTTAGGAGCCGGCAAGTATTCCCGTATCAAAACCGGCATCCGGGATACGGTTTTACTGACATTTCTTTGGTCCGCAGGTGTTATCCTTGTAGCTTATACTTTATCACCCGTACTGATTAGAGCCATTACCGATACCACAGAACCGGAGGTTATTGAAAATGCTTCCCTCTATTTAAAGGTCAATACTTCCTTTTACTTTGTGCCTTCCGTTATCTGCCTGTTCCGTAACAGCATGCAGGGCTTTGGTGATAGCAAAACACCTGTATTTTCCAGTTCTTTAGAGCTTATCTGTAAGGTTTTGGTTGCCTTCTTATTAGCTCCTGCCATCGGCTACATGGGTATTATTGTAGCCGAACCCATTGCCTGGTTTATCATGGTTGTACCCTTAATCGTAAATATGGCAAGAAACCCTGTTTTAAAAATGAAGGACGCAGAATAAAAGCCGTGCATTTCGGGATCAGTTTGCAAGGTCATAAACACTTCTGACCCTGAATTCTGTTGCATTGCCGGATACTATCTTCACTTCCGTTATACCGGCATTCATGTCAAAGTAGTTGTCGGAAAATCTTACATCACCGTCCACTGCCTCAATTTCCACACTCTTTGCATAAGCTTCCGCGGTGACCCTTATGATATTGCCTTCCCTCACTGCCTGTAAGCGGGGATTTTCAAACCTAAAGTGCTTAGGCGGTGTAAACAGGGCTGTTCCCTGAGAAATAACGACACTGTCCTGTTCAAAACGATAGCTTAAATAAACACCTCTTTCATCATAGTCAGAAAAGTTCAGTTTATCCAGCCATACACCATCCAGTGCAGGTACGGTTATCTCTATGCTGCCCTCCTTCAAAACTGCCGCATCGGGAGTTCTCAGCTCCCAATAGACTGTTCCGGTCACTGCCTGTAAGGTTTCGTTTGCCACATGCAGACGTGCCGACTTTTCTATAGGCTTTACTCTTTCCAGTATACAATATGGTCTTTCGGTCATTTCTCCCACTTCTTCACAGGAAATCATAACCGGTGCAAACATTCTGCACTCCGCATAGTGTAATGCTTTCCAACGACCATAATAGTCAATGCTTGCCCACGAGGCCACCGGCCAGATATCATTTAACTGCCAGACTATCGTACCCATGCAGCGGCCTCTGTAACGCCTGAAATGTTCCACCCCGTAGCGGATTGCTTCCATCTGTAAGAGCTGGGATGCATATAAAAGGCTGTCAAAATCCTTGGGATATAAATAGGTCTGGGAAAGATAATTCATAATCTTACCATTGGCTGCAGGATTTCTCTGATGCATTTCCATTACCCGTGAAAAAATATTACGGTCTTCAGGCTCCGTAAAGGTCTCCACTGTTTTCATACAGGGGAAGGATTGAAATCCAAACTCGGACACATAACGGAAACGATAGTTTCTATAGGCTGTAAAAGGCTTGTCCCCATGCCAGACATCCCAGTAGTGGGTATCCCCTCTGTTTTCATCTGATGGATTATCGAAATTGCCGCCTGAGGAAGGAGAAGACGGCCAGTAGAAGGTCTGCGGGTCCTCTTTCTTTACAATCTCCGGAATGATATATTCAAAAATTCTGGTATAATCACATACCTGCTTCTTGGAAGGCAGCCATGCATTATCTAAAGTCTGGGCTTCTATTTCATTGTTGCCGCACCACAGTGCCAGACAGGCATGATGACGCAGCCTTCTGATTACCTGCGTAATCTCTTCTCGGATATTTGCATCAAACGCTTCATCCAGTTCATAGCTGGAGCAGGCAAACATAAAGTCCTGCCATACCAACAGTCCCAGTTCATCGCAGATATCATAAAAATAGTCATCCAGATAATAGCCGCCGCCCCAGACACGGATAGAGTTGTGATGTGCCGCTACCGCATCCCTTAACAACTGCTCTGTACGTTCTTTGCTAATACGCCCGAACAGGTTATCCTCCGGAATATAGTCCGCTCCCATTGCAAAAATATCCAATCCGTTTACCTGATGGGCAAATTTTTCTCCCCACTCATCAGTCCCGGTATTGACCGTCATGGTCCGTAACCCGATACGCTTTTCCCATATGTCCAGCACTTCTCCGTTTTCCTTGGAAACCAGTTCCACCTTTACGGTATAAAGAGGCTGTGTCCCATATCCGTTAGGCCACCAGAGCAGAGGATTTTCTATTGTAACTTTACCGTCTTTGTCAGGCACATAAACCGTACCGCCGGGTGCCGTTACCGTAACCCTTTCTCCGGGCAGGCTGTCCAGTGTTTCTGCCTGCACATCAAATAAAAGCTCCACTCTGTTTTCACTATGTAGCTGTGTTACATAAACATTTTCTATCCTTGCTTTACTTATGCCGCATAAATATACCGGTCTGTAAATGCCGGCGTCAGGCAGTCTCGGTCCCCAGTCCCATCCAAACATACAGTGGGCCTTTCTTAAGTGCGGATATCCCTCCATACATTCATGGCTGCCCCCGGTATACACCTTTTTTTGTTCCTGACGGATATATTTTACGGGAGAATGTAACACCACCCGCAGCTCGTTTTCTCCTGCTTTTATGAGGCTTAGTACATCAAATTCATGCCTGATATGCATATTGCAGGTTCTTCCCAGAAGTGTACTGTTTAAATAAATATCCGCAAGGGTATCAATTCCTTCAAACACCAATAACAATTTATCAAATGTAAGCTGTTCTTCCGTTACTTCAAAAAATCTTACATACTCAAAGTCATTCTCTGACAATTTTACCGCTTCCAGCTCATTATCCCTATAATAGGGATCCGGCATCATGCCCTTTTCCAGATAAGTGCCGAACACAGACCCCGGTACTGCCGCTTCCACAAAGGTCTGTGGTATATCATAAACATTTTCTCCCAGTATTCTTAGCTGCCACAGTCCGTCCAGACTATACTTTACCATCTCACGTTCTCCTTTTTTCCGTTTTTCTTGTCCGGGTAGACTTCTTTATTCCGGACAGTCTCCGTATTTTCCGTTTCCGGCTTATCAGACCAATACCTCAGTAAGCACCGGGTCCTCCATTACAATCCTTTTTGCCGCTTCTCTGTACTGTTCTTCATGCAGATACGTGTATCTGTACGGTTTCACAGCGGGCGCCATATCAATAGCTTTCAAAAAATCTTCCTTCTTCATTTGCAGCGTTTTTACATATTCCCAGAACCCGGTATCCGTAAGCACCTTGTTTACCCGCACATGGCGATGATCATGTACCTTACTCATAATGTACGTGGCAACGCCAACCTGTATTCCATGTAACTGCGGTACCTCTAAAAACTTATCCAGTGCGTGGGAAATCAAATGTTCGCTCCCGCTTGTAGGAGCACTGCTGCCGGCAATTTCATTAGCTATACCGCTCATGGCCAGTGAATCCAGCAGTTCCTTTAAAAATACATCATCCGTAATAGTTTCATATGGTGTACGCACAAAGCTGTTTACTGCCTTTTTGGCAATCATCACTGCAAAGTCATTTAAAGTACTATATCCATGCTCTGCTTCAAAGACCCAGTCATACAATGCTGTAATTTTGGAAATCATATCTCCGACTCCTGAATAAATAAACTTCACAGGTGCTGTCTTAATGACATCCGTATCTACCACAATACCGTATGCCAGCTTTGCGGGTACGGAGGTTCTCTTTCCATCTACGATTAACGATGCACTGGCGCTGGAAAATCCATCGCTGGAGCTGGATGTAGGTATACTGAAGAAGGGTAAATTCTTCAAAAATGCAGCATATTTTCCTGCATCGATTACCTTACCGCCGCCAATGGAAACCACTGCCCGGGTTTTATTCGGCAGAGAAAATGCCATGGTAATGATATCATCCATATTTACAGTATCCAGCTCCCTGTATTCCAGCACAGTCACCCCTGCCTCTTTCAAAGAATCCATTATCTTTGTACCAAACAGGTCAATCAGACCATTTCCAAACCAGATAACCACCTGTTCAAAGCCCGACTCCTTCAGATAAGAGCCAATTCCACTCAGGGCACCCTTCCCTACCTTTAAAAGTGCGGGTATGCTGATACTGTTGTTTCCCTTCATTTTTCTACTCCTTACTTGATTTTAGAATTTTTCTCTCTGCCTTTCGGAAGCATGTTCCCAACAACGCAGTAGTTATATAATTTTTTTTGAACAAATAACAATTTAATCACAAGACTGATACCTACATTTTTTTAAATAATTCAATGCGAGAAGTTGCCCCTCCATTTCGCGTTCACCGTTATATATCGGATCATGAAAACCTTCTATAGCAATATCACCTTTATATCCC
Organism: Lachnospiraceae bacterium; assembly: GCA_051879895.1. GTDB lineage: Bacteria > Bacillota > Clostridia > Lachnospirales > Lachnospiraceae > Acetatifactor. The sequence continues at coordinate 9,248 of JBJEMX010000053.1, read as the reverse complement.
TTTTCTGTAAGCTGCTTTATAAGCTTAGCCCAATCGGAATCCCCCATGCCCGGGAATCTATGATCACAGTAATGCTGTCCGAACCATGCACCATATTTCTTTATATAATCCATATCCAGTTTCCCGTCTTTGCCATGAATATGAACAATTTTGTTGGTCCATTCATCAAGCTGTGCATAAACATCAATGAACTGTTCAATCTGGTGTGACGGTTCCCAAGTAAGTCCCAGAGAATCACTGCTTACGGCATCAAACATCAATTCCCAGGCACTTGGGCAAAACCCGATATTATTTGTGGGGCTATACCAAAAACCGTTTGAATGTGCATTTTCTATTCCAATTTTCACTCCATTTGCTTCGGCTCTCTTTGTTAGATCTCCAAATACTTCTTTAAATTTATCAATAGTAGCAAAAACAGGAACCCCTGTAATAGCCCCTGCAAATGTAGAAATAACGTCTGCACCAAATAGTTTTGCACAATCAATGCATTTTACGACTTCCTGCCGTTGTTCTTCATTTTGAAGTGGATTAACATATATCCCTATGCATGAGAACACAATTCTATCTTGTGAGATTTCTTTTGCTTTTTCAGATAATTTAATCAAATCAATATCTTGCAATCCCCGGTCAAAATAAATCTCAACAGATTCAAAACCATTCTGAATAATTAACGGCAATTCAGAAATCAGATTTTCACCTTTTACGCATGTTCCTATTCTCAGCATAATCGTTCTCTTCCATATCAGTTAAATTTCCAACACCATTTCGCAATCTTTTTAAAGTGGAATTTGCATTTTACAATACGTGTCCATATATTATATACCAATTCCCCTATATGTCGCAAGCCTGCTTTCCATGCTGACCAATACTTCCTGCATACTTTCTTTCTTTTCTCTTTTATTGTATAATACTACTGACTGCAGATACTATTCTGTGCATTTTATATTAAAATAAATCGGAGGAAAGCCCTATGAAACAGGAAAACAATACAAGCAAGCCTCTTGTGGCACTTACCTTTGACGATGGTCCCAATACCACCACAACCGTGGAAGTCCTAAATTTGTTAGAAAAGCATCAAGTCCCCGCCTCTTTTTTTCTGGTAGGGAACAATATAAATGACACTACCGCCCCCATAGTCAAAAGAACCTACGATATGGGATGCGAGCTTGGAAACCATTCTAAAACCCACTCTGTGATGCCGGATATGACAAAAGAGGAAATACACGCAGAGGTTACCTTTGTTTCCGACAAAATCAAAGAAATTACGGGCGAAGCTCCCCTCTTTTTCCGCCCTCCCTATATAGCGGTAAACGATACAATGTACGAAGCTATCGATATGCCTTTTATCTGCGGTGCAGGCTGCAACGACTGGGACGAAAACGTATCTGTCAAGGAACGCATTGACACTATCCTAAAGCAGGTAAAGGACGGTACTATTATCCTGTTACACGACTCCGAGGGCAATTTCCGGACCGTAGAAGCCTTAAAAACGCTGATTCCCTTACTTTTAGAACAAGGCTATCGTTTTGTTACCGTAAAGGAGCTTTTTAAGTGCAAGGGAATCGCCATCCGCCCCGATGATACAGGGTTGTATACTTATGTAAACTAGATAATGACTCCATTAGCAACAAAAGCACCTATATCCAAAACGGCATACAGGTGCTTTTATCATATTTTACTTATACTTATCTATGCTTTATACTTATTTCTACTTTACAAATCTGAAGGACTTAAAGTCAAAATCGCTGCCGGGCAGGAACACAAAGGAAATATTGCATTTCCCCCTGATACCTTCCATGGCAAATTCTCTTTCCGTATATTCTGCAGCCCCTTCAAACTCTACGGTAATACGGTTTTCGGTATCTCCCTTTACTATCACGTTAATACTGTTTTTAGGAAGAGATGATTTACCGGTAATAATCAGCTTTGCAGGGGAAGCTTCGCTAAAATCAAACTCACCAAACTCAAGCAATACATTATTGCCGATTCCGGTAACCGCATCCTCCTCTACCTTGAATTTGTCACCGTAGATACTGTCATTGTCCACAGCCGCAATTTCCGCAAACTCTTTGGCACGCTTTTCAAAGCAGAAGCCATGGATATCGTAACCGTCAGAAGACTCCAGTACAATGGTATGCATACCCTTAAGTACCTTGCTCAATTTATAGGTTTCCGGTATATAAGTGAGCCAGATGGATTTTTTCTGATAGGAAAAGTCACCAATCAGTTCACCGCCCTGACCGGGAATACCGTCATAAACCCTGATACCCACTGCATTGGCACAGTTTGCAAAAATCGGGAAAGTAACAGTATCACTGCCAACCTTTCCAAAGTCTACATGTTCAAAGCCGAACCAACTGCTTTCCCATGCAAATTTTGCACCATGCTGGATGCCATTTCCAATATTGTCGCTGGCTATGGTATGTAAGCCGCCCAATACCAGTTCATAGGGATTAAAGGAAGCCGAACCGATACCTTCGCCTCTTAACTTCAATGTAGAAATAATGTGATATTTGTCGGTACCGTTCTTACACAGTGCACGCAGATAAAATTCACCGTCTCCTAAGCAGTGCACGGTTACCATATCCTTGTCTACAGAAGTAATCTCTGCCAGATTGGAGGCAATCCCCAGAACCGTAGTAATCCGGTATTCAATCTCCCCTGCACAAGAAGCATTGGCGGGACGTATTATTGTTTTAAACTGCATTTCGCGGCATTGGTCGGTAAATACCGTATTTTCGCCCGTAAGCTCAATTTTTCTGACAGGTACATCCCGGAAAGCATCCGGACAGTCAGCTTCCCGTTCTGCATTTTCTTCCATTGCTGAAATGCCCTCCTGAACCTGTGCCGGTACTGCCCTTAAAGTCAGCCGGTTCTCAGGCAGTCCCTTGGAGCTTACCTTAACCTCCACCTCTCCTGCCTCTGTTTTGGCTGCAATCACTGCTAACAGCTTACCGGAAAACAGTCTTCTGGAAGTTCCCTTATATTGTTCAAAGTCAGTAGAATCACCATTGTCAAGACCTACCAGTCTTCCAGCACCACTGACACTTACAAACACCCTGTTATTGGCATTGGCCACAAACTCTCCCGCTTCGTCATAGGCTGAAATATCAACAAATACCAAATCCGTACCGTCTGCCGAAAGCTCTGTCTTATCAGGTGTCAGTCGGATTTCTGCCGTATCTCCAAAGGATTTCTTACAATCATGGGCAATTTCCACACCGTTTTCATCATAGGCAACCGCACAAAGTTCACCCTTTCTGTACGGCAAAATCACATTGAGAGTCAGCTCCTGTCCATGCAGATGATCAATTTCTTTTTCCGAAACCTCCTCGCCGTTAAAGAAAAGCTTGACCCTGGGTGCGTTGGAGGTTACACGGACATCAATATCTTCTCCCTCATTAAAATCCCAGTAGGGAAAAATATGTACAAAAGGCGATTTCTTATAATCCGTCCACTCCGCCCTGAACACATAAGCACTGTCCTTAGGGAAGCCTGCTGTGTCAATCTGTCCAAAATAACTATTCTTTGTAGAGTACGGAGTCGGCTCGCCAATATAGTCAAAACCGGTCCAGATAAACTGTCCGGCACAATACTCGGCATCCCGGTCCTTGATAATGCAGTATTCTGTATTCTTTGCTCCCCAGCCGGTGGTACAGTTACCTAAGGAAGAGCACTGTTCATCATCATTGGCTAACATAGACTGGGAAAGCGGAAAATGATAAATACCACGGCTCTGGATAACAGAAGCCGTTTCACTGCCATAAATCATCCAGTCCGGATGTACTTCATGCTGCTCCTCATAAAGCCGCTCCGCATAGTTGTAGCCCGCCAGTTTCACGATATCCGCACACTTCTGTGCATTTTCACTCTGCATAAAATTGGAGCCGATTGTCACATAACCGTTCCCTCTTGGGTCATGCTCACGCACCAGACCCAGCAGTAAGGACGTAACCTCCTGTCCTCTTTCACTTACATGAGTATCATAGATTTCGTTGCCGATACTCCAGCCAATCAGGGACGGATGATTTCTGTCACGGCGTACCCATGAAGCCACATCTTTGTCCACCCATGTCGGGAAAAATCGGGCATAGTCATAAGTAGTCTTAGGCATCTCCCACATATCAAAGCCTTCCGATAAAATCAGAAAGCCCATTTCATCTGCCAGCTCCATCAGTTCTACCGCCGGCATATTGTGGCTGGTTCGGATGGCATTTACACCCATTACTTTCAACATTTTCAATTTTCTTACAATCGCTGTTCTGTTTACTGCTGCTCCCAAAGAGCCCAAATCATGGTGTTCACAGCAGCCGTGAAGCTTTACATGTCTGCCGTTTAGGAAAAAGCCCCTGTCAGTAGTAAATTCCGCCTTTTTAAAGCCAAAGCGGTTCTCCTCTTTATCAATTACTTCCCCGTTTCTTAAGAGCTCCGTTACGCAGGTATAGCACTTGGGATTTTCTATATCCCAGAGTACGGGATTTTCTATCTGCAGATAATCTGTATTCACAGAATAAGCAAAGCCTTCCTGCAAAATCATCCGGGGCATCCGGCTCTTGTCAAAAGCCGGGCAGGAACGTTCCACCTGTGCAAGTACCTTTTCGCCATCCACAATACTATGACGAACGGAAAGCTCTGCAGCCGGTATCCCCTCCGGTCGTGCTGCTTCCGTAGTCACGGTTATCCTGCCGTCAATGCCGGTGCTGATATAGATGCCATCCGTCACCAGATGACAGGCCTGATAAGTCTTTAACCACACCCTGCGGTAGATACCGGCACCGGAATACCATCTTGAGTTCGGCTCTCTGTAATCCACCCTGACGGTAATCAGATTTTCTCCTTCTTTCAGAAGCTCGGTAATATCAAATTCAAAAGTTGAATATCCATACTTCCATTCCCCCGCCAAAGTACCGTTTACATAGACATGACTGTCCATATAAACTCCTTCAAAACGCAGGGCTACACGCTCTTCACTCTTTGCATAATCCAACTTTTTTCTGTACCAGCCGGTAGAAGTTTCGTATAGATTCTTAGTATCGTAAATCAGCCAGTCGTGTGGTATATCCACTCTCTTAAAGTCTTTTGCATCCTCATATTCTGTTCCTATAGGGTTTTTGGAAAACTCCCAGTTGTCGCAAAACAAGGTTTTGACACTCATTATTATTTCCTCCGCTCATTTATAGATCCGTTCTGAAAAATGTTCCTGCTTTTCCTGCTGTCATACCTGCAATTCTACACTTCCATAATCTGTTGTATTTTTGCCTTTTGCAGTTCTACGATTTCCTCATCCTTTTTACTGGTTCTGAAAGGTGCCACGGGGAGACCGTTCTTGCCAAACAGGTTTACTTCTGCATAATTTGTCCACAAATATCTGACATAGCGGGGTGTTTTAATTTCCGGTGAAGAGACAAAAATCCTGCTGCCTTCTGTTTTTGCCTCAGCGGTTACGAATTTCCTGTCATATCCCGCAATTTCAAAGCCTGTCGGGTTCCCCCTGAAACCGTCTTCTGCATATTTAAAGCAGAGTTCTATGGAATCCTCGTGGTAGATACAGCTATCATAAATAGGTCCAAAGGCTTCTTTTTCCTCAATAGTCTTATAAACCTCTGCCAATGCCTGCAGCGTCAGTCTCTCGCCTACCGTAAGCTTATCTGACGGGTGAATATTGTTAAATTCGCCTCTGTCTATAATAACTGCAATCCCGGTATTTTTTATTGTTTTGTACGCATCCATCTGGGCTTCTCTGATAATAGGCCAGTGCTTAAAATCTTCATCATACTGATATCTGTGCATTGTCAGCTGAACCAATAAGAAAGGCATCTCTTCATCCAAAAAGTCCTCTCTCCACTGACGTATCATGCGTGTAAACAGTTTATAATACATCCTCGGCTTATGGTCGTCGCTTTCTCCCTGATAGAACAAAAAGCCTCTCATAGAATAAGGACAGACTCTCTGCAGCATACATTCGTAAAGTCCCGCGGGTCTGAAGGGATTCTTTATATTCATAGGTCCCGGCCATTGGCAGGGTCCAAGTATAGCCTCTACCTCCGACCACTGGATATTGGGATTTTCTATGTAGAGCTGCCCACACTTTTTGTCCCACTCCGCATGAAATGCCTCATATGTATCATAAGCTTCTTCCTGTTCCTCTACGCTTAATCCCTCGCATGCCTTTTCATATTCTTCTACATAGCCGGAAAGCTCCTTATCCTCTAACAAAGCCTCTCTGCTCATCCATGCCGATGCACTGGTTCCTCCCCAGTTGCACCCGATAATCCCTACCGTAATACCGCCTAAGTCCCTGCTTAACTTTCTGGCAAAATAATACCCTACCGCAGACCATGCACGGGCACTCTCCGGGCCGAATTCCTGCCAGCCTGAACGTTCTTCCGCCTCATAAAAGGCTTTGTTTTTGTAGCCATATTTTTGTGTATAGTAAAATCTCACATTGGGATTTGTATCCTGATTTAAGGTGTCCTTTCCTCCCGCACAGTCCTTTAATTCCAATTCCATATTGGACTGTCCCCCGGCAAGCCACACTTCCCCGATTGCCACGTCCTCATATCTCACCCGGGCAATTTTTTCCTGCTCCTCACCTGCTTTTCCAGCCCTAAAGGCTTCCACAACCAAAGCACAGCCATTTTCAGCCTGCTGGGGCGGCAGTATTGCCAGCCATTTATTATTTTCTACAATGGTTGATACCGTTACTTCCTCACCGTTTGCATGCAAGAGGGTAACCACAACCTCCGTGTGGGGCTCCCCTTCACCAAAAACATGAATATTCTTTTCCCTCTGCAATACCATATGGTTGCTGAATACATTTCTTACACGAAACTCCAACGGTCTTTCATAATACTGTGACATTTCCTGTTCTCCACCTTTACTTTTCTTCGTCACAGGATATCCTCTCCTGCTTTAGGTATATTCTATACCACCATACTTTTTATTATAGTGCTGCTTATCGGATAATCAATAGATTTATTTGACTTAAAATACGTCATATCCTGCACATATCATACGAATACTTTTTCTTTCCTGTATCGGATTAATGTATCTCTATTGCTGTACCACACAGCCTCTTTTTGCATAAAATGTAGTAAAAAGAAGAATTGAAAGCAATTATGGATTATAGATTCTTCATCATACCTGCTGTCATTTTATTGCCTGTTACCATGCTCGTTATACTTCTTCACTTTAAGAAAAAGACTGTCATAAAAAAGGTAAAATCCCTGAATTCCTGTGAAAAGGAAAAGCTATTAAATACACTGGCCGGACCGGTTGGATTTTGCTATGAGCCACGTCAGGATATTTTTACATCCGAAACTGACGCTCCCCAGAAAATCTTTGGTTATACCACCTTATATGATTTGTCGGCACCCTATTTCAATATGGTTTTTGACTACGAAACCATTTACTTTAATTACAATGCCAGAACATGGCTGATTGAACTTTGGAAGGGGCAATACGGTATCAACACCGGATGCGAACTGGGTATTTACTATACTGACAAAATCATATCCCCGGACAAATACAACTCAACCCTCTTTCGGGCGGCAGATACAAAAGATATGCCGGATATCAGTTTAGGTTTAAGCCGCTCCTGTCCAAACCCTTCCCATCAAAGCCGTTCCTATCAAAACCGTTCCCGCCAAAGCCGGAATTGTTGTTCCGACAAGCTGGGGCGTATGCACGGCAGACACTGGTGGCTTACTGTTTTTAAAATGGGCACTTTTACAAACCCCAAAAATGTCTGCGTTGATGCAGCCATTCATTTTAAGGATTATACCATGATGTACCGGTTTCTTGACAGTTTCCGAAAAACGCTGCCGGATACCTCTTATCAGACCATAGGAACTTCCGTGCTTTTCCCCTTTTACCAAAGCAGCCGTAAATACTCCTTCTTTAAAAGAGTGGTACGCCGTATAGCCCTTACAGCATGCTGCCTGTATTGCAAATGGTTTCATTATATAACCAGACCCTTCCTAAACAGCGGTGACAGGCTTCTTTACCTGTACTACTATCTGCCGTCTGCGGCCAGACTTATGCTAAAGCCCAAATTCAAATCAGAAAGAAAAGCAGGAGGGAATCTGCATGAGCTATAATAAACGCCTTGATCATGCTTTTAAAAACGCCCCGGTGCTCCCAATTACTCCAAATACAAAATATGTATTTTTTAGTGACTGTCACCGGGGCATCGGTAACAATAACGACAATTTTTTAAAGAATGAAGATAGTTATCTTGCCGCACTGCAATATTATTATCAATATGGTTTTTGCTATATAGAAGCCGGTGACGGTGATGACCTCTGGGAAACCCGCAGTCTGAAGCAAATCAAGGAAATCCACAATGATATTTTTGCAAGGTTATATTGCTTCCATCAGTCAAACCGGCTGTATATGCTCTATGGCAACCACGATATCATAAAGAGGAACTGTGAGCCTTTTGAGGCTTTTCACTGCCATGAAGGAATCATTCTGCAATCAGAGTCTCCTTCCGTAAACCTCTATGTTACCCACGGTCATCAGGCGGATTTCTTTAATTCCGTTCTCTGGCGGCTTGCACGCTTTCTGGTACGCTACTTATGGGCACCGCTTGAATATTTCGGACTTTCGGATCCTACCAGTGCAGCCAAAAACAATACCAAAAAGGCCAAGCTTGAAAAAAGGTATATAAACTATGCCCAAAATACAGGGTGTCTGCTCTTAACCGGTCATACCCACCGTCCTACACTTTGTACCGAAACCTCACCCTACTGCAACTGCGGAAGCTGTATTCATCCCAGACGTGTCACCTGCATAGAACTATGCGGTTTTGACATCCGGCTTGTAAAGTGGTATGCCAGTACAGAAAAAAGCGGACACTTTGGCAATATATATGCCCAATGTCCGCCTTCCTTTCCTGTATATATCAAAAGAGAGGTACTTTCTTCCGGTACTCTGCTGTGATACGCCGGAAGAAAGCACCATTTCTTAAATCAATGCCGTACTGAAGTATCTTTCCGCTCTGTCTGCAAGGATTGTGACAATTACCTTATCCTCACCGTACTTCTTTGCCATCTGCTTGGCTGCCCAAACATTGGCTCCCGAAGAGGTACCTACCAAAAGCCCCTGTACGCCTGCTAATTCTCTGGCCGTAGAAATAGCATCCTCGTCCGTTACTTCCACAATATCGGTAATAATACCGGTATCTAACACTTCCGGAATAAATCCATCTCCGATTCCCTGTATCTGGTGAAGCCCCGGCTCATCCC
>JBJEMX010000052.1:0-8058 GCA_051879895.1 Lachnospiraceae bacterium | reverse complement strand
AAGAAAAATGGCTCTGGGGTTCACATCCCAGAGCCGCTTTGTCTACAGTCTGAAAGCAGAGGTTTATTCCTCTGCTTCTTTTTTTATACGCTTCATATGTTCCCTGATTTTGACTTCATAGCCATTTCCGGAAGGCCGGTAAAATTCCTTTCCGTTTAACTCATAAGGAAGATACTGCTGCTTCACATAGTTATTTTTATAGTCGTGGGCATACTTATATCCGGTTCCATGCCCCAGCTTTGCCGCCCCCTTGTAGTGGGCATCCTGTAAATGGGTGGGTATGGGCAGGTTTCCGGTTTCCTTCACTGCCTCCATCGCTTCAAATATGGCATTACAGGACGCATTACTTTTAGGAGCAGATGCTACATACGAAACTGCCTGTGCCAGAATAATCTGTGCTTCCGGCATACCTACACGCTCTACTGCCAGAGAAGCATTCACTGCCACCACCAATGCCTGCGGGTCTGCATTGCCCACATCTTCTGCGGCACAAATCATAATCCTTCTGGCAATAAAGGTTACACTTTCTCCGGCATATAACATTCGTGCCAGATAGTATACCGCAGCATCCGGGTCGGAGCCCCGCATGCTCTTGATAAAGGCCGATATTGTATCATAATGACTGTCACCGTTTTTATCATAACGCATCACACGCTTCTGAATACATTCCTGTGCCACTTCCAGCGTAATATGAATCTTACCGTCGGTGCTGCGTTTTGTAGTTATAATTCCCAGTTCAACAGCATTTAAAGCATGTCTGGCATCCCCGCCGGAAAGCTCTGCCAGAAAATCCAATGCATCCTCTTCTATTTCTGCATCATAGGTTCCCATTCCTTTGTCTTTGTCATAAACAGCCTTTTTTAACAGTGCTTTTATATCTTCCTTTTCCAAAGGCTTCAATTCAAAAATAACAGAACGGGAAATTAATGCACCATTCACCTCAAAGTAAGGATTTTCCGTGGTGGCACCAATCAGAATAATCGTACCGTCTTCTACAAAGGGAAGCAGATAATCCTGCTGTCCTTTGTTAAACCGGTGAATTTCATCAATAAAAAGAATCGTCTTCTTTCCATACATCCCCCGATTATTCTTAGCTTTTTCGATGACCTCTTCCATATCCTTTTTACCGGCCACGGTTGCATTTATCTGGTTAAACTCTGCACTGGTAGTATTGGCAATTACCTTTGCCAGTGTAGTCTTACCTGTTCCGGGCGGTCCGTAAAAAATAAGGGAGCTTAACTTATCTGCTTTAATTGCACGGTAAAGCAGCTTGTCCTTTCCGACAATATGCTGCTGCCCTACCACTTCATCCAGCGTTGTGGGCCGCATACGTGCCGCCAGAGGAGATTCCTTCTCCATATTGTTTTGACGCATATATTCAAATAAATCCATCTTTTTACCTTACTTACACTACATTCGATACCGGACTTGCTTTCAGAATCTCTGCCTTGACATTACCTGCAACAGCCTGAATCGGATTCGGTGCCGGGCGTCCGGTGTAATATCCCTGCACATAATCCACCCCAAAGCTGACTACCGTGCGAAGCTCATCTGCAGTCTCGACTCCCTCTGCCAGTACCTTAATACCATTCATGCATGCAAAATCAATAGTACTCTTTACAAACATCTGCTTATTTACATCCTGATGAATGTTTTCAATAAGAAATCTGTCAATCTTGATAATCTGAGGTGCATAACGCAGCAGATTTACAATGTTGGAATGTCCTGTTCCATAATCATCAATTGCAATCTCGTTACTCTGTCCGGTGTTGCCCATATTTTTCAGTGCCTGCAATTCCTCATCCGATACTACATTCTGCTCCGTAATTTCAAAAACAAAGTAGCTCATATACTCGGAAAACTTTTCACTTAATAATTTGTTATCTGTTTCATTGAGTACATAACCGGGAATGGAATTGATAAATACCTTGTGTCCGGCAAACTGTTCAAAATCTTCGGCAAATCTTCCCATTACATTGAACATGGTCGCTCTTTCAATCTCATAAAGACGCTTGTATGCTCCGGCCGTTTCCAAAACCTGAAGCGGATTCATTCCGATACTGGCATCGGTCCGCATCAATGCCTCATATGCATATATTTCACCTGTTCTGGCATCTACAATAGGCTGGAAATGATAGTGGAATAAATTCTTTTCCATAAGAATGTTAAAGGCTCTGTAATGGTCCTCCAACTTGTTTTCTTCCTTCACTGCAGCACCTACGCCCTGCTTCAGACGGTTGATATACATTTCATTATTGGCAAGCTTCATAAAACCTTCCAGCTTTCCGTTCCATCCGGGATTTGCCACCGTACATCCGGCATTCACTTCTACATAATATTCTTTTCCATTATTAGAGTTATACTTTTCAATATTTCCATAAAAAGCTGTCGTGGCACGGTCTATTACCTCTGACGGCGTTATTCCTTTATCCAAATAATTAACAACAACAAAATTCTCTTCTGTTACATGTGCAATATAGCAATCCCTTGGGTTCGCTGACCGCAACAGCTCAGCCACCTTACACAGCACCTCTTCAATGTCCTGAAGCCCATAATTTTCATAAATGTATTTGTACTTTGCCATTCCGTACACAGATATAATTATCATTTTTTCATGATTTTGAGGTACTGCTGCAAACTTCTCAAACCATTTCAGTGCACCTTTCAGATTGGGAAGCCCCGTAACTACATCTGTCAATGCTGCATTGTCGATACTCTTCTGCATCAGGGATTGTCTATGATAGTTCCACAATGTATTAAAAGCAATATTGATTGTCTTTGTCAGTCTGTTAATCTGATGAGCACTTTCCTCCACATCCTCTGTGCTGACAGCATAATATCCTCCGGCTACACTGCCCACGAAAACGGCACTCAATATATATACGGAATCATCCTCTAACCAATTCTCCATATCCGGCAGCATATTGAAAACATTAAATTTCTCTGCTTTTTCTTCTTTATAAGTCCGATTGAAAACGGAGGGTACTGCCAGCATGTCTCCCGGTGCATAGTTTTCGATGTCCTGCAGCCTGCTTTCCGCAATTGCATCCGCAAATTCCGGTTTTAAACAAATATATGAATTGGGTAAGATGTACTTCGCCAACATACTGCTCATCTTTTTGACACCCGGACTTTCCAGCACCTTATCAATCCACGAATACATATAGGTTTCATGATTTTCCATCTCATGCATCTTGTGGAACATTTGGCGGATATCACGATACTGATTCTTATCCCTGTCCATGCATCCACAAGACTCGGAAATCCGCGGTACAAATGCTTCTTTAAACTCTCCGTCGGAAAGATTTTCTGTAAAAATCTTAGAAACAATATCCGTAGTCAGTTCTGCAAGTCCATTTATATCTTCCTTACAGGTAGTCAGTCTCGGTCTGAAGTAATCTGCATCCGCCACGCCGTCAAATCCGGTTACAATAACATCCCGTGGCACGGAATATCCGTACTCTTCCAATCTTTCACATACATCAAAGGCCATAAAATCATTGGCACAGATAATTGCTTGTGGTAGCTTCTTTCCGTTTTCCAGAAGCTTGTCCACAACTTCTCTGGTAGGAATATTCCAGTATTCCCCATACCCAACTTTGTCTTCACTGAACTTAAGCCCGTTTTCTTCCAGGACTTCCCTGTAACACTGTATACGTATTTGGGAGTCTTCATCATCTTTCTTCCTGCCTGCAATAAAATATGTATCTGTCACTCCATGCTCTTTGATAACATGTTCTATCACAGCTTTATATGCGGCTCTATAATCTTTTACAATGGAAATGCAGCCTTCTGCCCTGCCATCCAGTATTATTACGGGGACATTTTTTTCCTTCGCCTTTGTAATGATATTTTTTACGATATCTTTATTGTAAAAACACTCTTCCAGAATGATTAGTGCATCTATAATGTCATAGTTTATAACACCGTAAACAGATTTGGCACCCTCGTCATAGGCATCATTATTATAAAAGTCGACTACACTGTTAAATACAATCAGCTTATAATTCTGCTTTGCCGCAGCAATACGCAGTTTGTTGATGTAATCAGCAGGTTTGCGGTCATTGATTTTAGTAAGGCAGATACCTATAATTTTTTTGTTACCTATCATAAGAAACTCCAGTCTGCTTTATGTTTGTGGACAACTGTATACTACTAAAAAATACCAGAAAACAGTATTTTTTTAAGTTTATCACAAAAAACGTTTTTTGCCAACACAAAACGCAGTATACAACGTCAATCAAAACGCAGTATACAACGTCAGTCAAACAATATCTCATCCACCGTCACAAAGGTATAGCCCTCTTTCAGCAGTTCGTCCACTATCTCCAACGCTGCGGTAACAGAGGTCGCATAATAATCATGCATCAGAATAATATCGTTTTCCTCCGTATCGGCAATCACCTTTGCCGCAATACAATAGGCATTGTCAGAACACCAGTCCAGAGGGTCCACCGTCCAAAGCACCGGAAACATATTGAGTTCTGCCTCGAATTTTTTGTTCCAGACTCCATAGGGCGGACGGACGTACAACACCTCTTTACCGGTGATTTCACGGATTACTTCATTGGTTTTTACCAGTTCTTCCTTAAATTCCTTTTCATTATCCGTGGTAAGCTGCATATGACTATAGGTATGATTTCCGATTAAATGTCCCTCTTCTGCCATCCGCTCTATGGTCTCCGGATGAAGGGATGCATGTTCCCCTGTTACAAAAAAAGTGGCTACAACCCCTCTTTCCTTCAATCCGTCCAGTAGCTGGTCCGTATAATAGGGATGGGGACCGTCGTCAAATGTCAATGCTATTTTTTTAATATCCTTCTGTTGTTCCGCTTCTTCCCTTTGTGCTGCGTTTTCTATATTGCTGCCTGCCACCGCTTCACTGCCATTTCCGTTCTCCGATAAAGTGTGTTCCTGCTTTGCTGCCTCTTCTATAAATGTGGTACCGCTTTGCCATATCTGAAAAAAGCCAAAAAAGAGCAGCCCTAATCCTGCTCCTGCCAGGAAACCGATGGCTCTGCTCTTTTTCATTCTTCCGAAGCTTGTTGTTAAAAACAACGCTGTCACCTCTGACTTCACTCTGTCACTAATGTATATGCCCCGGAAGTAATAAAATTTCTACCACTTTCTATGATAACGGCTCTATAAATTGTCCTCATAGGGCAATAGGGACATATTGGCTATATAGCTTTCTGTGAACTCCTTTTCCTCGGCCAGGTTAAATACTTCGCAGTGAATACCCGCCGAAACTCCGCTTTCTTCCTCCCCTATGTTCCTTCTGCCATAGCAGAAAGCACCTTCCAGTGCTGCATTGCCTACCGCTTCCGCTTTTTCTGCAAGAATCTGCGGCAGCAGGCCTATGGCGGCTGCTGCCCCGGGCTTTAGAAAATATCCCATACCGCCTGCCAGATATACCCTGTCAATCTCAGAAAAGCTCTTCAGTCCGTACTTCTTACACAAAATCACAATACCGGTGCACACAGCAGCTTTCGCGGTTTGCAACTGCCTGATATACTGCTGGGTAATATGTACGCCTCCGATAGTAATCCCCTGTTCAAAATAAGGGTCTGCCAAAAGTCCCGTTTCGTCTAACAGCCCTTCCTGCAGCAGTCTGGCAATTAAGGACATCAAATCTGCACCATATCCATCGGTATTTCCTTCAAAAGCGGGACCTGCTGCTGTAGCTGTTGCCACCATTTTGTCACAGTTTCCCAGCACCATTTCTCCGTTGGTACCAAGGTCTAAAAGCAGGGCTGTCTCTTTCCTTTTATGCATCGAAAGTGCCTCTATGCCCGCCACAATATCTGCTCCTACAAAAGCGGATATTCCGGGCAGTATCAGGGTTTTTAAACCAAATAATTCTGTTCTGATTTCGGACAGGCAATCCGGTTCAAAGGGATACTGTCCCAGTCTGCTCACATCCAGTCCCATAAGAAGATGTATCATGGTGGTATTGGCTGCAATTACCAGTTCACAGGAGTGAGTTAATGTCAAAAAACGTTCCACTCCACGGCCAAGAACTTCCCTGACAGCCTCCTGCATTGCCTTTTTTACCTTACTGTCTGCGGCTGCTTCTATTCTGGAAAGCACATCTGCCCCATACTGCCTTTGGGGATTCAATGCCGTAAAAGAATCCATCACTTTTCCGTCCTGACTCCTGCGTAGCTGCATGGCTATGGTTGTAGTACCTATATCTGCCGCAATAATATATTCCGGCTTGACGAGTTCCTCTTTTTTACGCAGGAAAAAGCCCTCTCCGCTTACTTCCCCAAAAACACTTTCTTCTGAAGGCTTTCCGGTAGCGGAAAAGGTACTTATACTGTCCATTCTTTTTTCAGAAAAGCACCTGCCGCAGCCTGTACATATCTGACATCTGGTACCTTTTTTAAATGAACTGATTTTTGTCTCTGTCATATCGGTAATCGACTCCTGCCAGTTTTTCCTCTAATTCCTTCTGGTCAATATCTAACTCTTCACACATGGTTTCTATATTCGGATAATAGTCACGCAGCTTTAAATTTACAAAGCTGAGTAACATAACCGGGTCCTTAGGTATCATAGCTGATTGCCCCTTTCTGCTTAATTATTCTTTCTCAATCTCCCTGCTTTTGGAAAAAGTGTTCCCGATAACTTTGCTTTCATCGACCGGGGTTAACCCAACATCGAAAAACAGTCACTTGACATTTTTCATCAAATTCACCTCTGCAAAATTTGTCACTGCTCGCGAAATTGGGAGTTGTCGACATCCTAATCAAACCAAGATTTGTTTATCAATTATTTTGCTTTACATGATATTTTATGGACATCTAATTTAAAAACAGCAACTGCTTCAAGCATTTTATCATTATAACTCCATTCCGAATGTTGAGTTGTCTGCTTCATCAATGTATTAAGTCCAATTTTCTTTTCTTCAATATCATCTACAAGCTGTAGTCTTCCTGTGCCTATCACACTTTGAAAAGCTGCCGAATAATCACAAGCCATTTCACTTTCTAATAGTTTATATTTTCCGTCTATCTCAAACCCTACTACTGGTTTAGATTTACTAAGTTCATATTTTCTTCCTGCTTTTGCACCATGAAAGTAAAACGAATATTTATCATTTTCATATAAATATCCATAATTAACGGGAACAATGTAAATATCTCCATCATCATAAAAGGCAATCCTAAGTATCTGTTCTTCTGCTACAAATTCTTCTATTGTTCTTTTGTTTGTAATTTCTCTGTCACTTCTTCGCATATACATTGCCTCCATAAATTTTGAAGCTGAAAATCTCATTTTGCATTTCTATATGAAATCATAATATGACTTGGTGCAAATAATACTGATGCAATAATCAATAGCACTGACCTGCTCATAATCCCACTA
This sequence comes from Lachnospiraceae bacterium, assembly GCA_051879895.1. Classification (GTDB taxonomy): domain Bacteria; phylum Bacillota; class Clostridia; order Lachnospirales; family Lachnospiraceae; genus Acetatifactor. The sequence goes on along the minus strand of JBJEMX010000052.1, from coordinate 687 downwards.
AAAAGGAACAAAATCGAAGGAATAATAGAGAGTGCTAATGCTCTGAAAACGCTGTTTTTCTTAAAACAAATGATCCAAATTGCACAGTAAAGCATTACCAATATGGTATCTACAATAAGGTATAGTGCAAATGTCTCGTCAGACCACCACCCGAACCAAGTTCCCGGAATATTGATTATCATGAATCCGAAACAACCAAATCTCCCTACTTGTTCTATGAACTCAACATATTTATTGTTCCACTTATTATCAAAGCCACCTTTGCACTTAATCGCAAATACAATATTGGGTATCATAATGACTACAATATAAATGAGACCAAAAACATTAAACCATTCCATATTATCCTCCACAAATTCCAATTTTCTCCTGTATTTCCTACTGTATTTTCTCCTATACTCTGTCTGTGGGGCATATATGAATCTTTTCTATTTCTATACCCCGGTCTCTGCTGGATAATGGGACTTTTTTGAACATTTTCCGTTTCTATGCCCCTGGCTCTGCCACTCGCCGGGGCACAGATGGCGGTTTTCTCTCTCCTATACCCCGCTTCCGCCACTCGCCGGGGCACAGATGGCTGTTTTCTCTCTCCTATACCCCGCTTCCGCCACTCGCCGGGGCACAGATAGCTATTTTCTCTCTCCTATACCCCGCTTCCGCCACTCGCCGGGGCACAGATGGCGGTTT
>JBJEMX010000051.1:0-37834 GCA_051879895.1 Lachnospiraceae bacterium | reverse complement strand
AACGCAATGCTCTATTAGAACAATTAAAACAGGTTCAGGACTGTATTGATTACATTGACCGGAAACAAAGTTTCTATGATGATGTGTTGTCTGGGAAAACCAAGTATTACAGCAACCTGATCAACACCGATAATTAGTAAAGTGCCTAACTTTGGGGGGGCAGATCATGTTATCAAAATATCTTACAGTCTCTCTCATATGAATGTCTCCCCACCCATCTCTTATCCCAACAGCTTCTCTTCCCACTCTTTTTCCTTAAATCCTGTCAGCACAAAAGCTTCTCCCACAACCAAAGGTCGTTTTACCAGCATTCCATTCGTTGCCAAAAGCTTCAACTGCTCCTCTTTAGGCATTTCAGTGAGTTTGTCCTTTAATCCCATATCTTTATATAACAGGCCGCTTGTATTAAAAAATTTCTTCAATGGCAGTCCGCTCTTCGCATGCCAGGCTTTTAATTCCTCATAGGTAGGATTTTCTTCTACGATTGGACGCTCTTCAAATTCTACATTATGTTCCTCCAGCCATTTTAAAGCCTTTTGGCAGGTACTGCATTTTCTATATACTAATACTAACATATGAATTCCTTTCTGCTATTTGTCCACTACCAGTGCTGCCGAGCCATACGCCTTAACTTCCGGTGATTCGTCTTCTATGAAATGCCCCGGTGTTTTAGCCGGAGCATTTCCTGAATTTTGCCCCACATCACTATAATTCAAAAATACTATTTCTGAAAATGTTCCTTCGCAAACTCCATATCCTGCACCAGTTCTACTGTTCCGAGATAATGATTCGTTTTATCACGAACTGCCATATAGGTTACCAGCACAGTTCTTCCGTTTTTATCCATCCAAACCGGAACGCAGTCACGTTTTCCTGTTTTCAAATCATCTATAATAGCACGTACCTAATGAATCGCTATCTCCCTGATTCTGTCCAAAAGCTTTGAATCCACCTGCCCCCGTGCAATTGCTTCTTTGCCTTCTTCGAGCAATTGTTCAAAAGCCCTGTTTTCCATTGTAAAGGTTTCCAGCGGATGTCCCGGCTGTCTGATTAATTCTGCTGTAATTTCCTGTTTCCTATCATACCCGGTAGCACCATGGAACAATGCAGAATGCACATCACAAAGCTTCTGGACTTCTGCTAAAGGTGTTCCTTCTTTCAACAGCTCCTGTTCCGCCCTCATGATTTCACCTGCATCTACCTGACTGAAATTTTCTGCAAAATCAGCACGAACACTTTCTAACGCTTCTCCTTCTCCCAGCCTTTTTAAATAAGCTTTTAACTTTTCCTTGCGAGTAACGGTATTTAAATTTTCTGCCATTATGCTTCCTCCTTTACTCGCTATTATCTCCTGTTTTACGATTTTAATCAGGATTCAAAACAGAACCCTCCGAAAGATGCCCTCATTCAAAAAAGAATCTGTTTATCTAACTGTACAATTGCTTTGATATTATTTCAAGGAGAAATTCACAATTTCATAGAAATTTTCATGGTATTTTTTCTTGAAAAAGTTTCATGGAAAAGTTGTAATCTCCGGGAATTCTTTTTGCCATTTTCCCCAATTTGTACTACAATATTTATAGTAAATCTTCTATGAAAGGAGCTACTATGAAACCGACCATTACAAAGCAAAACATTATCCCGCTATTTGAATCGAAATATATCAAGGTCTTCGACCTGAAATACAATGAAAACAGCCATTACTATGATGCTACCCGAAGACCCGCAGAAAAACTTGTGGCAGCTAAATCCGAAGAAGAGTTCCGTACCATGCTGCCTGATGCTGTAACCTGTGTAGTAATACTAAGCATAAAAGGAGACGAGCCCAGACTGTTATTAACCAAAGAATTCCGTTACCCGACGGGGCAGTTTTTATTAAGCCCTCCCGCAGGGCTTTTGGATGCGGAAGACGAAAATACAGAGAATCCCATTCTTTCTGCTGCCGCAAGAGAAATTGAGGAGGAAACAGGAATTAAATGTAAAAATACGGACACCCTGTCTATTATCAATCCTCTGCTCTTCTCTTCCCCGGGTATGACCGATGAAAGTAATGCACTGGTATGTGCCGTTATTCATTTAGAGGACACCTCTGTGCTTTCCCAGGAGGGAGCTGTGGGCAGCGAATGCTTTGACGGCTTTCAACTTCTTTCCCCCGCAGAGGCAAAGGAAATATTGAAAACCGGGCGGGATGCCGACGGTATCTTTTACTCTGTTTATACCTGGGCTTCCCTGATGTATTTTGTATCTGGTTTGTGGAGGTAAGCTATGTTATATCATTATACAGACTTTGCCGCATTTGATGGTATTATTAAATGTGCCGAGCTCAGACTTAACAATATTTTGAATATGAATGATGCCGCCGAAATGCGGTTATTTATGAATGGTATCTGTAAAGCAGTAATTGAAAAACTGGATTCGGACGACGAAAGCCAACGGAGCAGCGAGGCAGAGGATTTTTTCCAAAGAGAGCTGGAAAAGGAGTTCCATTATTCCGCCTATGCCGCCTGCTTCTCCAAATACAGGGATGATGCTGCCCAGTGGGAGCGATACGGTCATCTCGGTCAGGGAGTGTGCATTGCCTTCCATGAAGATTTGCTGCAGAAAATGATTGCCGGATCTGTATTTCTTAAAGAAGTGTATTATCAGGCTGATATGAGGGAGCACTGGCTGGTAGACGAATTTTACCGGCTGATAAAGGAGTCTGCCGACTTTTCCGAAAATCTGCCAAAGCTGCACAATCTTATGAACGATGCCTGGGTACAGTCAGCCGCATTTAAGCATCCTTCCTTCGCCAGCGAAAGGGAGTTCCGTTTAGTGGTTTCACCCTTTATTTCCAACGAATTTGCCATAGAGCCCAAGTACCATGTGTCCGAGGGGCGTATCAAAAAGTACTATCCTCTGGATTTAAACAGAATGTGCGGTAAATTGAATATGCACTTGTCCGACTTGGTCGGCGAAATTATCATAGGACCTACCTCATCCCAGTCCCTTCCTATTTTGCAGGATTATTTAAGCGACTGCGGATTACATGTTTTAAAGGATAAGATAAGTATGTCGGCATGTCCTCTTCGGAAACCCACATCATAATCAAAAAAGAGCTGCCGCAAAATAGCCTGGGCCGCCCGGTTTTTGGTAAAAAGCTTTCCACACAGACACGTTTTCACTCCGTGAAAAACGTAGCAGTACTAAGAATTTTCCGGCGTTTTACTTGGAAAATTCAAGTGCTGACGTTTTTCAAGGGTCTGTTTAGGAAAGCTTTTTACAAAAAACCGGACGGCCCAGGCTATTTTATGGCTATTCTTTTGATTATCTTATTACTTTACGGTTACAGAAGTAATGTGGGGATTCACACCTTCATACCAGTACAGGAAGCCTTCCATGTCGATGGTGTCACCAATCTGAAGGTTCTTTACTGCTGCGTAAACATCAGTGGTGTTGTCGCACAGATAAGATTCTACAGTAAAGGTATAGGTTGCACCGTTAACAGATACGTTGAAGTATAAGTCATCACCGTCCTGACCGGAACCGTCCCATTTGTACATATATGCAACATCATTACCGTCTGCATCCTGACCTGCTGCTTCAACAGTCATTCCGGTGAAAGCTACGAATTTATTCTGATGGTTAATCAGTTCATCCGTACCAAGCAGTGCAGTAACATCTTCTGCTTCTGCTACGAAGCTTCCTTCTTCGATTTCAAAGGTTGCATCGATGATTTCTACTTCGCCGGACCACTCAGACTTGTAACCGGTAACTTTAATCTTGGTACCTTTTTCCAGCTTAGCATAATCTTCTTCAGAGCATGCCATGTTGTAAAGGAAATAAGCACCGTCTTCATCCTGTGCATAAACAGTTGCGGTATTGTCCCACCATGACTGCTTTGCCTGTACATAAGCTTCGATTACCACTTCGGTATCCAGAGCTGCTGCTGCATATTCCTCATAGGTCATAACACCTTCAGACTTTACATTGTCTGCACCAGCTACAGGAGTAGTATCATCTGCAGGTGTTGTCTCAACAGAAGTATCTGCTACAGAAGCGGTATCGGTATTACCGGTAGTGTCTTCAGATTCACTTCCGCAGGCTACACATGCAAAAGCAAGTGAACAAGCTAAAAGTAAGGTAATTAATTTTTTCATTTTTCTCTCCTCTTTCGGCTCTTTTGCAAAATAACTGCAAAAAACTAATTATGAATATGTTTCGAAATAAATTATACCCGATATTTTTAAGAAATCAATAGTATTATTTACTATTTCTTTTCCTTTTTACCGTCTGAAAAACAACATACAGCACAATCAGTACCCATGCCCCTGCCAGTGAAGACAGCAATATAACCGAAGTTTTGGGAAGGGGACCCAGTTCTCCTTTTGCACCCGATATTCCCTGACTGTCCAACTGGTCCAGACGATACAGAGCGGTAATATCGCTATAGAGCTTCTCCATATATGCTTCATCCACCGTCTGTTCCCGCCGCACAGCCTTCACTGTATTTTCTATCATCTGTCCCGCCGCGTCACGCAAAGAAGCAGAGCCGTTAAATACGGGAGTGACAAAGGTATTCTCCACATTGTCAAGCAGCATCTGTGTTGCCTCTATTTTTACATCATAATAAAGGCTGTTGTCCTCGCCGCCACGGGATAAATAATCCTGATACTCCTCAGTTTCCCGTGCCTTAATCGTTACCGGTACATACCCTTCTGTCTGTGCATAGGCAATCTGTACGTCATTGGTCAGTAAAAACTGTACAAACAGCCAGGAGGCCAGAACCTCCTGAGAGTCTTCTTTATTAAAGACACATATGGAAGGTCCCTGGGATATCATCCGGGGATTTGTTGTATCAAACTGCGGAATCGGCATAACTACGGTTTCAAACTCTACAATTTTATCTTCTGCAATATCGGAAAGTGGTGCATCGGTTCCAATCCACGTAGCACCGGCAGTAGAATCTATTGCAAAAATGCACTGCCCCGCATTCAAGAAGTTTGCAGGATAGCTGGAAATCTTGAAGGTAGAGAAGGCTCTGCTTTTTCCATGCTGTGCTATCGTATAGAGCAGTTCCTTCGTCGTATCATTAAAAAGCAGAATTTCCCCTTCTTCCGTGGAATATCCGGCACCTTTCTGCATAAGCATCTGAATCATCATATTGTCAGTAGACTTATAAATAAAGGGTATCAGCACCTGCTGCCCGTTTACCAGAAAATTGCCTTCCCCATCCTGTGCCATGGCTGCCTCCGACACTTCCCAGATAAAGTCCCAGGTCAGAGTTTCCGGCAGGGTATAGCCTAATGCTTCTACATAGGTTTTATTGATATAGCAGGCCTCTGTGGAACGCATATAAGGCACTGCATAATAGTGACCTGCGAATGCACACTCTTCTAAAAACTTCGGAATAATTTCTTCCTGTGTGGGAGCATCAAACCTTACTTCGCTGCCGCCCAGACCATACTTTTCATCCGCAAACAGCCCGTCTAAGGGCACCACCTGATTATCACCCGTCAGATAGGTTGCAATGTGGTCCGGATAGGTAATACATACATTAGGCGTCGTATTGGTTGCAATATTGGTAATCACATCGTTGTAAATTTTACCGTAATCCGTATACAGACGCAAATTGATGTGAATGTTGGGATACAGCTTTTCAAAATCTGCAATTGCCTTCTCATAAATCAGGGTCTGTGTTTTGTTGGTATCGTTCTTTGCCCAGAAGGTAATCTCATAATCCCTGGATGTATCAAATTCCTCGGGTACCTCAAATGCCTTCATTCCCTCAGAGCCGTGACAGCCGGTAAGTGTAAGGGTACTTCCTGCTGCCATGACACAAAGCAGGATAATCGACATGATTTTTTTACGCACTCTCATCATCCCTTTGTACCTCCTCTTGACACACCTTCCATGATTCTCTTACGGAATATCAGGAACAAAACAATCAATGGTACGGAAATCACTACTACCGCTGCCATCATGGCAGGGATATTTTCACGTCCGAAACCGTTCTCACGGATTTCCTGAATACCGTTGGATACCAGATAATAGTTTTCATCATCCGTAATCAGTCTCGGCCACACATAGGAATTCCAGCACTCAATCACCTTTAATATGGTAATGGTAATAAGAGTCGGCTTGGATATGGGTATCATTACCTTAAGCAGGTATTTTAAATCAGAGGTGCCGTCCACTTTTGCCGCGTAATACAGGGTATCCGGTATCTGTTCAAAATTTTCTTTTAACAGGTAAATATAAAATACCGATGTAACGGATGGTAAAATCAATCCCGCAAAGGTGTTTCGCATATTCAAATCCGTAATCGTTACGAAATTCGTAATAACCACCAGTTCATTGGGTATCATCATCAAGGACAAAAATATAACAAATACAATATTTTTTCCTTTAAAATCCAGTCTTGCAAAGTCAAATGCCGCCAGCGTAATCACTACCAGCATAATAGCTGTTGTTACCACTGTAAAAATAGCAGTATTCAGAAAATACTTTGCAAGAGGTACTGCCGTAAATGCCTCCACATAGTTCTCCAATGTCACAGATAAGGTAAAGAACTTAGGGACATACTCTGAGTTATAGGCACTGTAGCTTTTTAATGATGTTAGAAGCATCCAGTAAAAAGGAAATAAAACCACAATTGCCCAAAAAGCCAGAAGTGTATAAGTAATCACATTCATTATTCTTTTACGGTTTCTGGCATTTCTTTCAATTTTGCCGTAATCAATATTATTTTCCATACTGTCTGCCCTCTTAATAATGAACCTTTTTCTTACTGATTAACAGATTGATACAGGTAATCGTAAGCACAATCGTAAACAGAATAATTGCAGCCGCCGATGCATAGGACGGATATCCGCCGCTGTCACCGTACAGCATATCGTAAACATATCCTACAATGGTATTCATCTCCGCCGCATTCAAATTTGTTCCAAACAGGGCAACCGCATCACTGTAGGCCTTAAACGCACCGATAAATCCCGTAATAACCAGATAAAAAATCATAGGAGAAATCATAGGCAGCGTAATCCGTGTAAAGATTCTGAATTTTGATGTACCATCCACCTTTGCCGCATTGTAATAGACCGGATTTACCGAGGAAAGTGCACTGGTCAGAATCAGAATCTTAAAGGGCAGAACAATCCATATTGTATAAATGCATAATACAAGCATCTTTGCCCAGTAGGGTCCGTCTATAAAATCCACTGAACTGCCGCCAAACCACGTAATCAGCAGATTGATAAGACCGTCTGAATATGCAGTCTTTTTGAATAAAATCATAAATACCAGTCCCACTGCCAGCGTATTGGTTACATAGGGCAAAAAGTATATGGTCTGAAACAGATTTCTCAGGCCGGTTATAGAGCTTAGTCCCAATGAAATCAAAAGTGCGATTCCTGTTGACAGGGGTACCGTAATAATAACCAGTATAAAGGTATTTTTTACTGCCTGCAAAAAGTAAGGGTCTCTTAACACATAGGAGTAATTGTACATACCGGTACCAAAGTAAGTCTGGGATGCTGAATTATACCCCTCCTCAAAGGAGTAGATGAATACGTCTATCAGCGGATATACCATAAATACTCCCAGAAACAGGATTGCCGGTAATAAATACAACCACGCTTTTACGTTGTTGTTACGCAATATTTTCTTAATCATATCACTGCTCCACTTCTGTCTCAAACGCAATTCTCTCTTCGGTTTCCTTGTTAAAAATAAACACCTTGTGGGGAGCTAACGAAAATCTGACTTGTTCTCCTTCTACCTCTGCGGTAGTATCTCCCGTGCTCGCAATGGAACGGACTGTCGGATTTAAGGAAGCCTTGTTTGTAGCAATAATGCTGATATCACGTCCCATGACTTCCACACCGGTCAAATCGCAGCAAAACGGACCTGCTTCATCAATATCCAATCCTTCCGGTCTGACACCTGCATATACCTTCTGATCGGGAACTCCTTTTACCGTTAAAACCGCATCCGGGCCGATATACAGCTTATTGTCTTTTACTTCTCCTTCAAAAACATTGATGGGCGGTGTCCCCAAAAACTTCGCAACAAAAAGATTGACCGGATTGTCATATACCTCCTGTGGTCTGCCTATCTGCTGCAGGATTCCGTCCTTCATAACCACAATCATATCGGAAATACTCATGGCCTCCTCCTGGTCATGGGTTACAAAGATGGTCGTAATCTTGGTCTCTCTCTGTATTCTGCGGATTTCTTCCCTTGTCTGAATTCTTAATCTGGCATCCAGATTGGAAAGAGGCTCATCCAGTAAGATCACACAGGGCTTTTTCACCAGTGCACGGGCTATGGCTACACGCTGCTGCTGTCCACCGGAAAGTTCACCGGGCTTTCTATCCATCAATGCTTCTATCTGTACCAGTTTTGCTACTTCATAAGCCTTGTTATACATCTCCTCTTTCGTCAGCTTGTCCTTTCCCTTCAGATTTTCAAGAGGAAACATAATATTCTTCTTCACTGTCAGGTGCGGATAGAGGGCATAGTTCTGGAATACAAGACCGATTCCCCTGTTTTCGGGAGGCAATTCGGTAACATCATCTTCTCCAAAGAAAATCTGTCCGCCGGTAGGCTTTTGCAGTCCGCTTATCAGGTTCAGCATCGTGCTTTTTCCACAGCCGGAGGGTCCCAGTAAGCCAATCAGCTTACCGTCCGGTATCTCAAAAGTAAAGTCATTGACAGCAATCACGTCCACGGGATTTTTTTTGTCCCGACCGGGAAATTTTTTTGTCAGGTTCTTTAACACAACTTTCATAGTAATCTCCATTCCTTTCCACACATCTTTTCCCATTATAATGAAAAAAATGGAAAATGTCCATATTTACACCTTTTATACTGCAAAAAGCTTTGATGCTTTCCGAAATTTTTATTGTTTTATAACTTAACATTTTTATGTGCACATGATAAAATAAAATAAGCTATACACCGTAACAGTCAGGAGGCTCATATGTTCAAGAGAATTGGTGTTATCATTTGCGAAGCAACCGGTCCTTATCAGTCTGAACTTATAAAGGGTATTAACGGCAAGGCACATAGCATGGGCTATGATGTTCTGTTCTTTACTACCTTCGTAAAACTATGTTTTCACGAGAATTACGAATACGGAGAAAAAAATATCTTTAACCTGATTAACTTTGATATGCTGGATGGGGTTATTGTGGCCGGTGATACTTTGCAGGTCCGCGGTCTCAAGGAGAGCCTTTTCCCACGATTGCAAAAGGAGTGCAGGTGCCCTGTCGTTTTTATAGATTATTCCAACGATATGGGCTTTGAGAACATCACTACCAATGATGCGGTATCTTTTGAGGAAATTGTAGACCACCTGATTGATGTACATGGCTGCCGCAACATTTTATTTTACAGCGGTTCCTATGCGACTTCTTCCACCCAGACCCGCTATGAGGGCTACAAGAATTCCCTTTTAAAGCACAATATAGAACTCAACCCCGATTTTGTCAGCTTTGACGGTAATTTCTGGATTGAAGGCGGTGAGGAAATTGCCCGGGAGATTATCAAAGGCAAAAGACCCCGTCCCGATGCTATTGCTTTCTGCGGCGACCATATGGCAATCGGTGCCCAGAAAACATTTCAGGCCGCAGGCTGGAAAATACCGGAGGATATTATTATTACCGGCTTTGATGCCGAGGATGACTGTTTAAGGTGCATCCCTCCCATCACCTCCTATACCCCGCCCGTCAGTGCAACAGGAGCCAATGCTGTCATTGCCCTTGATGCCAAAATCAGGGGCACAACACCTCAATCCTTTGTTTCTGCCAGAGGCCGTCTGGAGCTTGGCGGCAGTTGCGGATGCTGTGAAGATTTTCGTTATACCAAAAGAATTTATTACCGTAATGAAACCAGTCTGAGTTATGAAGACTTTCTCAACAGCAGTATGATGGAGGATTTAGCGGAGGCAGATTCCTTTCTTTCCCTGCTGAATAAAATTATTTTTTTTCTTTACCTGATTCCGGAATGGAAGGAATTTCATTTGTGTCTGTGCAATGACTGGCTTGATTATGATGTTTTTGGGGAAGAAGACACCTGCCGTACCGACGGATACACCGACCGGATGATTCACTACATAAAGTCCAAGGCAGGAAATGCCCGTACTGTACAGGAGCTGTTTGACACGAAGCAGATGCTTCCCACTCTTTATGAAGAACGTCCCAATCCCTGCTCTTTTTATTTTGTTCCTATTCATATGAATAAAAAGCGTTTCGGCTATTCTGTGCTTTCTTACGGAGACACAAATAAGACCTTTGATATCAACTACAGGAACTGGACCAAACATATATGTAATGCTCTGGAATATTTCCGCATACAATCCAGATTATCCGGTGCCGCACTGGTAGATGTCCTCACCGGTGCCTATACCCGTGCAGGTATTCAACAGAATATCGATATGCTTTTAAATCATATCCACGATGAAAATTACCGCTTTCTGGTAATGATGGCAGATTTGGATAAATTAAAAACAATTAATGATACCTATGGACATCAGGCCGGTGATCAGGCAATACACGAAATTGCCAGAGTACTTCTTTCTGTCACCAATGATATAGAAATATGTGCCCGCATCGGCGGTGATGAGTTCGTTATTCTGGGCTGTGACGACTATGCTGATACCAAGATTGAAGATACTGTAAAGAAGGTTTCCGAGAAACTTGACGCCATTAACCGTTCCGGCAGGTTTCCTTTCCATCTGTCTGCCAGCATAGGCGGTGTAATGAGGAAGATTTCTCTTGCACAGGACATTGGTGATTTATACAAGGAAGCAGATACCAAAATGTATCACACAAAAAAAGTGCATCATGAAAATGCCTGATGCACTATACAAACTGAGCAATTATAAAGAAAAAAGGAAAAAACATGCAAAAGCTTTTTTATGAAGATATCCATATCACCGATTTTACGGCTACCGTGGTATCCTGCGAGCCTGACGAAACAGGCAATGCTTACCGGATACTGCTTGATTCTACTGCTTTTTTTCCGGAGGAAGGCGGACAGAGTGCTGACAAAGGTACCCTGAATGGCCTGCCCGTATCAGATGTACAGATTGAAAAGGAGCTTATCTACCACTACATAGAAAAACCTTTGGAGGCCGGCTCTGTCGTATCCGGACATGTGGACTGGGAACAACGTTTTGATTTTATGCAGCAGCATTCCGGCGAACATATTATCTCCGGTCTGGTACACCAGCACTTCGGCTACAACAATGTAGGCTTTCACCTAAGTACCAATGAAGTGACCCTGGATTTTGACGGTGAACTGACTCCCGAACAGCTGCAACAGATTGAAAAAGAAGCCAACCAAATTGTCTTTCAAAATATTCCCATTAAAGTCAGCTATCCTTCCGATGAGGAACTGGCTGTTCTTTCCTACCGCAGCAAAATTGAGATTGAGGGACAGGTGCGTATTGTTACCATTCCCGGTGTAGATGTCTGTGCCTGCTGTGCTCCCCATGTAGCATATACCGGCTCCATCGGCATGATAAAAATCATCAACTGCCAAAGCCACAGAGGCGGAGTCCGGTTAAATATTCTGTGCGGGCAGCGTGCACTGGATGACTATAATAAGAAGCAGGCCAGTGTCACCTCCATCTCTGTGTCCCTCTCTGCCAAACAGAATCAGATCGTTGAAGCAGTACTACGCCTTAAGGAAGAAAATCTGCGTCAGAAAGAAAGAAATAACAACTTACAGGCTCAATACCTGAAGCTAAATATCTCTACTCTGCCTTCTCCCGAGGAAGCCGCAGACGTAGTTCTTTTCGTAGACCCTATGGACAGCATCGCCATCAGAAATGCCATCAATGAGCTGACAGAACGCTATACCGGCTACTGTGCCATTTTTTCCGGCAGTGAATATGAAGGCTACCAGTTTATTGTAGGCAGTAAAACTGCCGACTGTAAAGAAGCCGCACAAATTCTTCGCCAAAATCTGGGTGCCAAATGCGGTGGCAGCACTGCCATGATTCAGGGAAGCATAAATGCAACGAAGGAGGCTATTTTGCAACAGCCTCTCTTTTCTCTCTTGCCTTAAACACCAATAATATTGTCAGAACAAGTATCATACCTGTCGGCAGACTAATCCATGCACTTTTTGTAAATCCCGCAATAATGTAGGTTACAAAGGAAATAACCGCTACCGTAAGTGCATAGGGCAGCTGGGTGGATACATGGCTTACATGATTACAATCCGCACCTGCCGACGCCATAATCGTAGTATCTGAAATAGGGGAACAGTGATCACCGCAAACAGCTCCTGCCATACATGCGGAAATGGAAATAATCATTAAGGTATGATCTGTTCCCGCAAATACCTCTACTACAATGGGAATCAGAATACCAAAGGTTCCCCAACTGGTTCCCGTAGCAAAAGCAAGGAAACAGGCTACTATAAAAATAATGGCAGGAAGCAGGCTCATAAAGCTTTCTGCACTCCCCTTCATTACCATAGCCACATACTCTTTTGCTCCCAGACTGTCCGTCATTGCTTTCAGGGTCCATGCAAAGGTCAGAATCAAAATAGCGGGAACCATTGCCTTAAAGCCTTCCGGTACACACTGCATACATTCTTTCAGTTTCATAACACGGCGAAGCATATAATAGAGAATGGTAATCACCAATGCGATAAAGCTTCCCAGCATCAGTCCTACCGAAGCATTACTGTCGGAAAATGCCGTAATAAAATCTTTTCCTTCAAAAAAACCGCCGGAATATATCATTCCTGTCACACAACAGATAATCAACGCAATAACCGGAATTACCAGATCAATTACTTTTCCTTTTTTCTCTTCCCCTTTGGCCGCTACTGCATTTGCCATCTCCTGCATTCTTTCTGCAGCAGCCTCACTCTTTTTCATAGGGCCGAATTCTACCTTCATCACAATTGCAGTCACCATAAAGAAAAGGGTCAGCAGTGCGTAAAAGTTAAAGGGAATTGCCTGTAAAAACAGGGAGAATCCGTCTTCTCCTTCTACAAAGCCTGTTACTGCCGCCGCCCATGAGGAAATAGGGGCAATAATACAAACCGGTGCAGCCGTTGCATCAATCAGATAAGCCAGTTTTTCCCTGGAAAGCTTATGCTTGGTAGTTACCGGCCGCATAACACTGCCTACTGTAAGGCAGTTAAAATAGTCATCAATAAAAATCAGAATCCCCAATGCTACTGTTGCAAGCTGAACACCGACCTTGGTTTTAATCTTCCTGCCGGCAAAGCGTCCAAAGGCTTCGGAACCGCCTGCTTTATTCATCAGACACACCATGATTCCCAGTATTACCAAAAAGATTATAATACCCACATTGTCCTGGTCTGTCAGTACGCCAACCATACCATCCCGGAAAATATGATTTATGGTTCCCTCAAACTGAAAGCCTGCATAAAAAAGTGCTCCCACTACAATTCCGATAAACAGCGAGCTATAAACCTCCTTTGTAATCAGAGCCAAAACAATGGCTATCAATGGCGGCACCAATGCCCAAAAAGTTGCATACATGCTTCTGTACCCCGGACTGCCCGAACGCAGCCTTTTTCCTTTCCATTTTACTTTTGTATCAATCTTCATCAGCCTCATTTACAGGCAATCACATCAAATCAATTTCTCTTACCGTAGATGCATTTTTTCAGTCCATTATAAATTTTTGAAAAATATCTGCTGTTTCCCATCCACCGGCGAAGAGGCATCAGAGTAACTGCCATATAGCATCGTGCCAGAAACAACTGACTCTTCTTCATATACCTTTCTACAATTTCTTTGTGCTCCCTGCGATCCTGCTTTTGATTTTCCTTGCTCTCCGAAAAACCTCCACCTTCATAATTGGCTATGGTCAGTCCCGTATGTATGGGTGTCACTCCCTTTTTAAAGAAGCACCATAAGAAATGTTCATAATCTGCTCTGATTTTATAATGCAAATCATAACCACGTTCGGCAAAAAGCTCTGCCCCATAAAAGCAAGCCTGATGACAGGGAATATTTCTGTAGCAGGTAAACGCAGTTATTTTTCCCGGCATGGGCACATAAGAGGCTGTACTCTCTTTATAGGTATCTCCGTAGTAAATGCCTGCTCCGGGATTTTCTTCTATGCAGGCAGCCACATGTTTAAGAACCTGTGTATCATAAAAGGAATCTCCACAGTTTAAAAAGTAAACATATTCTCCGCTGATGTGCTCCACTGCCTGATTCATGGCATCATAAATTCCCTTATCGGGTGTCTGCAATACAGTAATTCTCTCGTCCTTCGGGATACTTTCCAGGGAATTATCCTTCGACATACCATCCTTTATAATAATCTCGAAATTATCATATTCCTGCTGCAGGGCTGTTTTTATGGTTTCTGCCAGCTTATCCCCGGGATTGTAGCATACCGTCACAATACTGAACTTAATCTTCATGTGACTTCTCCTTTCCGGTTTTTGCAAAATTCACTCCCTCTTTCAGCCACTTATATGCCTGTTTGAAGGAGACTTCCTCACACATCCGGGTCTTATTCTTTAACAGAAAACGCAGGCCGAATACCTTGGCCATGGTTCCATACAAATAGTGATACAATACCCCTCTGTCGTAAAAAAACTTTTTATGATATCCGGAAAACCACGTGGAACCGCTGTCTCTTTCTTCTTCTTTTCCAATCAGGACCGGGCTGGCATACAGCTTCAGTCCTGCCCTCAGGCAATCTGCCAGAAACAGGCTGTCCTCTCCATTACTGTATTTTGCCCCGCCACCAAACAATAACGAAAAAGTCAGGTTCTTCGCATGCATCTTTTCTGTCTTTATGGCAATGGCATATGCCGGATATCTGCCGCAATTGTACCACCTTACCCGGTGATAGTTCGTATTGTAATAGGTTCGGCGTTTTTCATTTACATCCACATTAAACAGAATCACATCAGCCTCTTTATGTGCTGCAAATTCTTCTACAATCTTCTTTTCATAATCCGCTTCATAAATAATATCATCATCTGAAAACAGGCTGATATCACCACTTGCACGCAAAAGTGCATTGTTGCGGCTCAGTCCTATTCCACGCTCACAAAAAGAATAGGCACAGATTTCCCTTGGTCTTCCTTCTGCATCAGAAACGGTAAAATGTTCTTCTCCATAGCTGTCACACTGGTTGATAATAACAGCCTCCGTACACAGATTCATTTTTTCCGCCAATGCCTTAGGCTCCTTATGCATTGCCGAAACTAATACCTGCAACTTCATACTTCCTCACATTCTGCTATTTTGTCGTAGCCGTCTTTTAGTCGTTTAAAACCCGTAGGTCTTTATAAGAAATGCATTTTCCTTATCATCTAAATTTTACCGTTCTTTCAGGCAGAAAGCAACCATAATTATAAAAAGGACTATTTCAAAGCTTCGATTGATAACACCTTATAATCCTGGTCTTCCACCGTTTTCTTTAACACTTCGTCGTCCAATTCCGCATTCAGTTTCACCACTGCCGTCCCTGTTTCATGGTTTACAACCGCTTCTTCCACTTCTGGAAGTGCCTCTAAGCACTTTTTTACTCTCGCCTCACAGTGTCCGCACATCATACCTTCGATTTTCATAGTTCTTTCCATTTTCATATCTTCTCCTTTCCTGAATCCGTAAACTTCGGATTTTGGACCCAAAGCCTTTTTTTTAACTGTTGTATAAATATCTACCAGATTTAACCGCAGAGCATTTGTCACCACACAAAAACTGGACAGACTCATTGCTGCCGCCCCAAACATAGGATTTAACTGCCAGCCGAATACCGGTATCCACACACCTGCTGCCAGTGGAATACCTATCACATTATAAATAAACGCCCAGAACAGATTCTGGTGAATATTCCGCAGTGTGGCACGGCTTAGGCGGATAGCTGCCGGTACATCGCTTAATCTGCTTTTCATCAGCACTACATCTGCCGCATCGATGGCAATATCCGTTCCTGCCCCGATAGCAATACCGATATCTGCTCTGGTCAGGGCAGGTGCATCATTGATTCCATCTCCTACCATTGCCACCTTTCCTTTTTCCTGCAAGGAGCGTATAACGCTTTCCTTCCCATCCGGCAGAACTCCGGCAATGACCTCATCCACACCTGCCTCCTTACCGATGGCCTTTGCCGTTTTTTCATTGTCTCCGGTAAGCATCACCACCCGGATACCCATATCCTGCAATGACTTCACAGCCCCGGGGCTGTCCTCCTTTATCGTATCAGCCACGGCAATCATACCGGTCAATACATTACCCTTTGCAAAAAACAAAGGAGTTTTCCCTGCTTCTGCCAATGTCTCCGCTTTTCTTCGCAGTTCTGCGGGTATGTCCACATAGCTTCCTACAAAAGCGGCGTTTCCCGCAAGCAGCCTTTCTCCCTCACAGACCGCTCGCAGGCCATTGCCCGGCATAGTCTGAAAATCCGTAATGTCTTTTGCTTCTATCTCCTTTTTCTCTGCATAGGTAAGGACGGCTCTTGCCAGCGGGTGTTCACTCCTTTTTTCCAAAGAACATGCCCATGTCAGTAATTCTGTTTCTGTTATATTATCTACGGGATAAACCTCCGTCACTTGGGGGAAACCTACGGTAATCGTACCTGTTTTATCCAATGCTACAATCTGTGTCTTTCCTGCATTCTCCAGTGCTACTGCCGTTTTAAACAAAATACCGTTTCTGGCACCGCAGCCGTTTCCTACCATAATGGCTACCGGAGTGGCCAGACCCAGGGCACAGGGACAGCTTATAACCAATACCGAAATTCCTCTTGCCAGTGCAAAGCCCACACTTTCTCCTAAAATAAGCCAGACAAGTATTGTAAGAACCGCAATCGCAATCACTACCGGTACAAAAATACCGGACACCCTGTCGGCTGCCTTCGCAATCGGTGCTTTGGTTGCCGCAGCATCACTTACCATCCTGATAATCTGCGACAGAGTGGTATCTTCTCCTACCCTGACAGCTTCACACTTTAAATAACCGGACTGGTTTAAGGTTGCTGCAGATACCCTGTCACCGGTTTCTTTATCCACCGGAAGACTTTCCCCGGTCAGTGCTGCTTCATTGACTGCACTGTTTCCCTCTATTACAATGCCGTCCACGGGAATATTCTCTCCCGGCAGTACCAGAAACACATCCCCTTTTTTTACCTGTTCTATGGGCACCCTTGTTTCTACACCCTCTTTCAGAACAGTTGCCGTCTGAGGTGCCAGCCTCATAAGTCCCTTCAGGGCATCGGTGGTTCTTCCTTTAGATTTTGCCTCCAACATTTTTCCCACGGTAATCAACGTCAGAATCATAGCTGCCGATTCAAAATAAAGCTCGTACATATAGCTCATTACGTCTTCCGCATTCCCCTTTGCCATCGCATCGACCATCGCAAACAAGGCGTAAGTGCTGTATATAAAGGCTGCTCCTGCTCCAAGTGCCACAAGGGTATCCATATTAGGTGCCTTATGAATAAGTGCCTTAAATCCACTGACAAAAAATCTCTGATTGATTACCATAACCGCAACGGTCAAAAGTAGCTGCAGAATTCCCAGTGCCACATGATTTTGTGCAAAGAATGTGGGTATCAGCCAGTTCCACATCATATGCCCCATGGAAAAATACATCAACACTGCCAGGAAAATAACAGAAGCCAGTAGTCTGTTCTTTAATGCCGGCGTTGCCTTATCCTGCAGGGCATCTGTCTCCTTCTGCACTACCGTTTTACTGCTCTCCGCCTTTTTCTTTTCTGCCCCATAGCCTGCATCCTCTACTGCCTTTATAATTTCAGCCTCGGCTGCCGTACCGTCTACCCCCATGGAGTTAGTCAGCAGATTAACACAACAGGCTGTCACGCCCGGCACCTTACTGACTGCCTTTTCTACCCGGGTACTGCACGCTGCACAACTCATCCCTGTAACTGTATACTGTTCCACGATTTCAGTCTCCCATCTTTATCTCAACTATATGCTGAAAACGCTTGCCTCATATCGCTTTCAGAACTTCTGCCTGCTTCATCAGCTTCTGCAAAACCTACCTGCTTCATCAGCTTCTGCAAAACCTGCCTACTTCATCAGCTTCTGCAAACCCTGACTACTTCATCAGCTTCTGCAAAATCTGCAACAGCTCATCCACCGTTTCTTCTTTTCCGGCTTTTATATCCTGCGTCACACAGGTTTTAATATGGCTGCTTAAAAGCTCTTTATTAAAACTGTTTAAGGCAGCATTGACTGCCGCCACCTGTATCAGGATATCCGTACAATATGCATCTTTTTC
Source organism: Lachnospiraceae bacterium (assembly GCA_051879895.1). Classification (GTDB taxonomy): domain Bacteria; phylum Bacillota; class Clostridia; order Lachnospirales; family Lachnospiraceae; genus Acetatifactor. The sequence continues at coordinate 19,593 of JBJEMX010000051.1, read as the reverse complement.
TACCATTCCCCGTATCCCCCGTATTTGTCCCTCAATACGGTTTAACCTATGAATCAAATCCTTGTATTCTTTTTCAGACCGTTCCTTTGTCTTTTGACAACAACATTTTTCTTCCATATATCCTCATTCCTGTAAGATAGAAAAAATCTCTGTCCTTACTTTATAGTCTTTCACATATGCCTCTTTTCATACCTGTTTTGGTATTTATATCGTATACCCCATGGGGGTATCTGTCAAGTGTATAAAAATGTGCACCAAAAGTACACACAAAAAAGACACCGTGGGTATCCGCCACATCATATGTGACTTTTCCCTACACGGTGTCTTCGCATTTATTCGTTTAAAATATTCTTTTGAAATCCGGCAGACTTACATCATACCGCCCATGCCGCCGCCTGCAGGCATTGCGGGAGCATCTTCCTTAATATTTGCCACAACAGATTCTGTAGTAAGCAGTGTAGATGCCACGCTGGTTGCATTCTGTAATGCACTTCTGGTAACCTTTGCGGGATCCAGAATACCAACTTCTACCATGTTCACATACTCCTCTTTCAGAGCATCAAAGCCCATACCGGTCTCTAATTCTTTTACCTTATTAACGATAACGCTGCCTTCCAGTCCGGCATTTGCTGCAATGTGGAACAGAGGTGCTTCCAGTGCCTTTAAGACAATATTTGCACCGGTCTTCTCATCACCCTCTAAGGTGTCACGCAGCTTTTCTACTTCCTTGGAAGCATGAATATATGCTGAACCGCCACCACCGATGATTCCTTCTTCTACTGCTGCTCTGGTAGCTGCCAGTGCATCTTCCAGACGAAGCTTTGCTTCCTTCATTTCGGTTTCTGTTGCAGCACCTACACGGATAACTGCTACGCCACCTGCCAGTTTGGCAAGTCTCTCCTGTAATTTTTCCTTATCAAACTCTGAAGTAGTTTCTTCAATCTGCTTCTTAATCTGTGCAATACGTGCAGCAATAGCTTCTTTGTCACCATCACCGTCAACGATAACTGTGTTTTCCTTCTGTACCTTAACCGATTTTGCACGGCCTAACTGTGCCATGGTAGTATCCTTCAGCTCTAAGCCAAGTTCGGAGCTGATTACCTGACCGCCGGTCAGAATTGCAATATCTTCAAGCATAGCTTTTCTTCTGTCACCATAGCCGGGAGCCTTAACTGCCACTACATTGAAAGTACCACGCAGTTTGTTTACAATCAGAGTAGTCAGAGCTTCGCCCTCTACATCCTCTGCGATAATTAACAGCTTTGCACCGGACTGTACAATCTGCTCTAAGAGAGGCAGAATTTCCTGAATATTGGAAATCTTCTTGTCAGTGATTAAGATATAAGGATTGTCAAGAACTGCTTCCATCTTATCCATATCGGTTGCCATGTATGCCGAAATATAACCTCTGTCAAACTGCATACCTTCTACTAAATCCAGTTCAGTCTGCATGGTCTTGCTTTCTTCAATGGTAATAACGCCATCGTTGGAAACCTTTTCCATAGCGTCTGCAACCAACTGACCTACACCTTCATCACCTGCGGAGATTGCTGCAACTCTTGCAATGTGTTCTTTGCCGTTTACCTTAGAGCTCATCTTTGCAATAGCTTCCACTGCACAGTCAGTTGCTTTCTTCATACCCTTTCTTAAGATAATCGGGTTTGCTCCGGCTTCCAGATTCTTCATACCTGCATTAATCATTGCCTGTGCTAAAACGGTAGCGGTTGTCGTACCGTCACCTGCTACGTCATTGGTCTTGGTAGCTACTTCTTTTACAAGCTGTGCACCCATATTTTCAAATGCATCTTCCAATTCAATTTCTTTTGCAATGGTTACACCATCATTGGTAATCAGGGGAGCACCGAAGGATTTGTCTAAAACAACGTTTCTTCCCTTAGGTCCTAAAGTTACTCTTACGGTATTCGCCAACTGGTCAACACCACTACCTAATGCTGCACGTGCCTCTGCACCATACTTAATTTCTTTTGCCATCTTGATACGCCTCCTACTGAATAATAGCTAAAATATCGCTTTGCTTTACAATAATGTATTCTTCCTCTTCAATCTTTACATCGGTGCCTGCATATTTGGAATAAATAACCTGGTCACCGACCTTTACTTCCATCTTAACTTCTTTGCCGTCAACCATTCCGCCGGGACCTACTGCCACGACCTCTGCCTGCTGGGGTTTTTCTTTATTCTGACCCGGAAGAACAATACCGGATTTGGTGGTTTCTTCTGCCACTAACTGTTTTAATACTACTCTGTCACCTAAAGGTACTAATTTCATGTTAATTGCCTCCTTATTATGTCTCTTTTTTCAGTTGTTAGCACTCAACTCAATCGAGTGCTAACTTCTGGAACTTATAATAAATTTATATGTAAGTCTTTGCAAACGCATGAAAAGATAGTGGTCGTCGATTACCAACCACTATCTCTCGTTTTCTCTTATTATCTCTTGTTTTCTCACTTTTTCTCTTTTTTGATGATTTAATACTTATTTTAGATTTTGTTTATTTTTTTCTATTTTTATTGGTACTATTTCTTCTTTTTTAAGCTATCCACCACAAAGAATATTGCCACAATAATTGTGAAGAGATACCCTTTTGCCAGGCTTCCAATTAAGTCTCCCCATAAATCATATCGTTCCATATACATGGGCAGGTCAACCAATACCTCTCCGTATGTAAAATGACTGTTGATACCCTCATTCAATTCCTGCAACAGATGAAAAGCAAACGAACAATAGGTAGCAGGCACAATAACAAGCAAGCCAAAGACCAGACTGATAATAACTCCAAAAGTATCCTGTTTACCGTTAAGCTTCGCATAGCCGGCAGACGCCAGTACAAAAATGAGAATTGCAATCCAGCCGGATATAAAACCCAAGCAGCCGATAGCAGTCCAGATAATACCGCCAATCAGAGCTCCACCCAGTGCTCCCAGCACACCTCTCATCCGGTGATTTTCCTGAATTACCGGTGAAGGAGCATATCCCGTATTCATACCATTACCACCATTGTAACCCATACCGTTTCCCTGATTGTAATTCATGCCGTTTCCTTGATTGTAATTCATGTCGTTTCCCTGATTGTAATTCATGCCGGAATAGTTCATGTTATTATTATCCATTTTCTCTCTCCCGTAATATCTAACCTGTCTTGCAAAAGCCGCTTTCTTCTTTACTTATTCACATTTAATTTCCAGGTATCCCAGAAGCTTGCTCATATCATATTCTTCCATCACACCTAAATTGGGATCATAGAATTTACCGTTATACGCTACCAGATAGTGGCAGAAACGTCCCATTCTTTCCATAAGAATGCAGCACTTCGGCAATACACAGTCTGCACCTTCGGTATAAGTAATAATATCTGTGTGATCAATACCGTAATAATTCAGTGCGGAAATCACACGTCCCATAGTTGCCTGCCATTCCCTGCAGTCCATAACACGGATAACATCTGCAATGGTAACACCTGCTAACATAGCTACACAGGTCTGTCCGCACAAACCGTCCTCCGGCTGAATGATGACTTCCATACTGTCAATTCTGCGGATAGGATTTTCAAAGCTGTAAGGGCTGTTCTGCTCCATCTTAATCAGGCTGCCGTTGATATGCAGTAAAATTTTGTGGGACTTTGTCAAATCCACCTGAATTGCATCTTCATCCTCCACATGAATTTCATAGTTACCTTTTTCCTTGGGAAGCAGTTCACAGGCAATAATCTTATTGTCCAATACCATATCTGCCTGAATTACTTCTCTCTGTTTACATACTTCCCATACATTAAAGGGAATCTGAATCATATATCCTTTTTCTTTTTTCTCAATTTTACCGTTAAAAAAATACCTCATCTAATATAACCGCCTTTCCTTTTGCGTAATCCGTATACAAAGATTGTAGCAAATTCTACAATCATTGCAAAGGATTTTTCCTGAAATTTGCGAAAGTACTGAAAAAAAAACATGCTGACAAAAAAGTATCAATCTTTCAGGCTTTCCGTACCTTGGAAGGCGGATATCCATACCGCTTTTTAAACAGTTTGCTGAAGTGATAGGCATCCTCATATCCAACCTGTCCGGCCACATCCTGAATGCTGCCGGCAAAATCGGATTGTAACAATTCCATAGCCCGCTCTAACCGGATATTAATCAAATATCGTATTGGGGTATCGCCAATTTCACTTTTAAAAATTCTGGACACATAAAAAGGACTTAAATACATATTTTCCGCAATCCGGTCAAGAGATATCTTTTCTGCATAATGGTCTTCAAAATAACTGATAATCTGCTCCACTACATACTTTTTATTGACGGATTCAAAAGCATAGCCTGTTTTCAATTCTACCGGCTCCGACTGCTGCCTTACAATCAAAAGCAGCATCTGCATCAGGTATGCTTTCAGCATAAAATAACGCCCCTGCCAGCAGACTGCATTTTCAGCTTCCATAGATGCACAGATTTTTAAAAGCTTTTGTCTGAACTCACCTGTTGTATGTATAATAGGCCCCTCCTTAGGGAGAGGTAATGCGTTCTCCGGCAAATCCTTAAACTGAATATCTGCCGCTCCCACAAAAAACTCCGTCAATGCATTGGCTGTATCCGTTACAAGCCCCTGATGTCTCACTCCCGGATTTAAAATCAGTAAGTCCCCTTCCTTTACATCATATACCGTACCATCAATGCGGTATTTGCCGTTTCCTGACATCATAAACGCAAGTTCCAGATGATCATGAGAATGATAGGACAATTCATCCTGCGTTCGTTTCCCCTTCCATGTAAACAGAAAAGTGGGATTTAAATCTTCTACAAACAGATCTTTGTAATCACTATTCATATGTAACCCTTACCTCACTCAATTTCTCCACTCGTTCCCGTACTGCTGCAAAACAGGTATACAACAAATAAACTATAATAATATTATTATTATTCTTAAAGCCCACATTATGAAACAGACTATAAGTCCGATAATACTTAACACTTTTCCGGCCTTTGCCATACCTGCCTTGCTGGAGCCTCCGCCCAGCCGTGCCTGATTAATGCCTAAAACTGCACAAACCAATCCAAAAAACGGAATCAGAATACCTAATATTACACTGAAAATACCAAGCAGCAGTGCAATAACTGCCGCAGTTGTGTTATCCACTGTCTGCACCGGAACCACAGGCACTACCGCCTGAGGCATCCCTTCCATACCGGGCTGCATGACTGTACCGGGTTGCATGACCATACCGGGCTGCATGACCACGCCGGGCTGCATGACTGTACCGGGCTGCATGACCACGCCGGGTTGTGGCGGCATAATGGGCTGCATAAGCAGTGCAAACAACTGCTCTAAGCTTTCTTTAAAGGGCTTTTTCTGCAAAATGGCTACAAATCCATCCAAATCCATTTCCCCGCCAAAGGTCCCTTTCATCCATGCCTCTACATGAAGCATACTGCCGTCATAGTACCATTTCACATATTTATAACCTGTCACCAAGGCATCTCCGGCACGATAAGCAGGTTCCCCCTTCCACTGGGACATGGAAAACCCGTTTTTCTGCAAATAATCATTCATCATATAAGCAACAAAATCCATCGGCTTGTTCAATACCAAATTTTGTATGTATCTCGCCATAATGCCTCTCCTTTTATAAAACTTTTTCCATTACTTTCATGCCTTTTCAGAATACCACATCTTCTCTTTCTTTTCCACTATGTATGTTTAAAAAAGATACATTTTATCTTTGCAAAAAGATACATTTTTGCTACAAGATACTCCATTTCCTTTTACATAAAGAATGTTAGTATGAACTTATAAAGTCCAAAATTAATATTACACAATGTTACAATTTTAAGGAGGATTTTTTATGACACCGATGAAATGGTTTTTTTCTTTTTTGAAAAAATACCAAAAACACATGATTATTGGCATTATTCTTACCATACTGATTACTGCCTTAAACATTATCAATCCGCAAATATCCGGTTTTATTGTGGACGAAGTCATCGATAAGGGAAACTATGATAAATTACTGCCTGCAGTACTCTGTATATTAGGAATTGTTTTTGTCCGCAACGTCATGCGTTTTTACTATCAATATGTATTTGAAACCGCTTCCCAGGGTGTACTGTATGATATGCGTGATAAAGTTTACCGCAAACTTTTACAGGAAGATTTCAACTTTTACAATAAGAAGCGTACCGGTGATTTAATGAGTCGTCAGACCGGTGATATGGATGCAATCCGCCACTTTGTGGCTTATGTAATTTACGCCACTTTGGAAAATGTACTAATGTTTCTGTTTGCACTGGTAATGATTTTTACGGTTAACGTAAAGCTGGCTCTCTGTATGTTACTTGTATTGCCTTTTACCGCTTTTGCTACATACAGGCAGTCCAAGGAGGTAAAGCCGGCCTTTCAGCGAAACCGTGATTGTTTTTCTTCCTTGAATGCCTTCGTACAGGAAAATGTCAGCGGTAACCGTGTCGTCCGTGCATTTTCCAAGGAAGAATTTGAAATAGAAAAATTTAATAAAGAAAATGATGCCTTTCGGGAAGCACAGATTTCCGCCTCCAAGGTCTGGATGAAATTTGTACCGATTTTTGAAGTACTGGCTTATGCCTTAAATATTGTCCTGATGCTATACGGAGGTTACATGGTTATTGCAGAAGAAATGACTTTGGGTAACCTGGTTACCATAAGCGGTTATCTCTGGATGTTAAACGGTCCTCTGCGTATGGCAGGATGGCTGGTAAATGACATCGGTAACTTCGTTACCTCCGTAGAAAAAATCCATGCTACCTACAGCGAAGAACCTGCTGTAAAGACCCCTTATGGCGGCGTCCGGAAAAAACTGCAGGGTGAAATCGAATTTAAAGATGTCTCCTACAGAGCAGACGATGAGGATATTGTTATGGATATCAACTTTAAGGTGGAACCCGGTCAGACCGTAGGTATTATCGGCTCTACCGGCTCCGGCAAATCCACCATTATGAATCTGCTGTGCCGCTTTTATGACACCACCTCAGGCAACGTTTATGTGGACGGCACAGATGTCCGTAATATGGACCTTTACAATCTGCGTGACAATATCGGTATGGCAATGCAGGATGTATTCCTGTTTTCCGATACTATTGAGGGCAATATTGCCTACGGACGCCCGGACTGCTCCTTCGAGGAAGTGAAAAAGGCTGCCATTATGGCAGATGCCAACCACTTTATTATGGCTATGCCGGACGGCTATGACACTATTGTAGGCGAACGCGGTGTAGGTCTTTCCGGTGGTCAGAAGCAGCGTATTTCTCTGGCAAGAGCCCTGCTGAAAGACCCTTCCATTTTAATTTTAGACGATACCACCTCTGCGGTAGACATGGAAACGGAAAGCTATATTCAGAAGCAGCTAAAGAATATTCAGAAAAACTGTACCATTTTTATTATTGCGTACCGGATATCTTCTATAAAAGATGCCGACTTAATTCTGGTTATGGATAAGGGCCGGATTATTGAACAGGGTACACACCAGTCCCTGCTTGCGAAGGGCGGCTATTATGCAACAGCCTTCCACAACCAGTATGGTGAAATTCCCGAGGAACTTTTGCAGAAAGGAGAAAACTAATATGGCACGAAACAGATATGATGTAGATGAAGTATTAGAGGACAGCTTTGATGCCAGTCAGTTAAAACGTCTTGCCGGCTATATTAAACCTTATAAAAAGCAAATGATTTTTGTCATTATCCTGATGCTTTCCTCTTCTGCACTGACTATGCTGATTCCAACCTTTATGCAGCAGATTATGGACGTCTCCATCCCCAAAAAGGATATGAAATCGATATTTATTTATACCGGTCTGACACTACTGATTGCATTATACTCTGCACTGGCATTACGCATGAAAATCAAGCACATGACCTGTATCGGACAGAACATCGTCCATGACCTCCGCTCCGATATTTTCTGTCATCTGCAGAAGCTTCCTTTTTCTTACTATGACGACAGGCCCCACGGCAAGATTCAGGTGCGTGTAGTAAACTATGTAAACAGCTTAAGTGACCTGTTAAGTAATGGTATTGTTAATACCTTTACGGATCTCTGCAACCTGATTTTCATTTTAATTTTTATGTTGGTTCTGGATGTCAGGCTGACACTGGTCTGCCTTTGCGGTCTTCCTGTCCTGGCACTGGTTATCATTTTTATTAAAAAGAGACAACGCCGTGCATGGCAGATTCAGAGTAATAAACAGTCTAACTTAAATGCCTACATTGCAGAAAGCATCAACGGTATCCGCATTACCCAGTCCTTCGTCAGGGAGGAAGAAAATACCGGCATCTTTAATAATCTGAGCAAAAATTACCGCTCTGCCTGGATGCATGCCGTAATATTCAACTTTACCTTATGGCCCAGTATTGATATTATTTCTACCATTACCACCTCCTTGATTTATGTACTGGGTGTACAAATGATACTGGCTCCGTCGGCTACACTGACTACCGGTATCCTGATTGCCTTTACCTCCTATATCAGCAGGTTCTGGCAGCCTATCAATACACTGGCAAGCTTTTATAATTCTCTGCTGACAGCGGTTTCCTATCTGGAACGTATCTTTGAAACCATTGATGAGCCCATCAAGGTAAAGGATGCTCCCGATGCAACCCCCATGCCTCCCATCCACGGTGAGGTAACCTTCGAAAATGTTTCCTTCAGTTATGAAGAAGGACATAAAATTTTGGATTCTATTAACTTTACTGCAAAACAAGGTGAAACCTACGCCATCGTAGGACCCACCGGTGCGGGAAAAACTACGATTGTTAACTTAATCAGCCGCTTTTACAATGTAGATTCCGGAAGGGTGCTTATTGACGGAGTGGATATTTCCAAAGTCAAGCTTCACTCACTGCGTACCCAGATGGGTATTATGATGCAGGATTCCTTTATCTTTGCCGGCACCATTATGGACAATATCCGCTACGGTAACATGGATGCCACAGACGAAGATGTTATCACCGCTGCCAAAACTGTATGTGCCCACGACTTTATTATGGAAATGGAAAACGGCTATTATACCGAGGTCAACGAGCGGGGTAGCCGCCTCTCCGCAGGTCAGAGGCAGTTAATTTCTTTTGCAAGGGCCCTGCTTGCAAACCCCAGTATATTGATACTGGACGAAGCTACCTCCAGCATTGATACAGAAACTGAAATCCTGTTACAAAAAGGCTTAAATGAGCTGTTAAAGGGACGTACTTCCTTTATTATTGCCCACCGTCTTTCTACTATTAAAAATGCCGACTGTATTATGTATGTAGATAAGGGTGCCATCCTTGAAAAAGGCAACCATGATGAATTGATGGCAGAAAAAGGCGAATACTACAGACTGTACATGTCACAGTACGATTTTTTAAAGGCTGAATAGAAAATTTAATGTTTTAGACTAACTGAAAAAGTTTCCTCCACAGACACGCTTTCGCTCGTGCCGGACGTAGCGGTACTAAGCTCGAAGCCTTCTTTATAAGAAGTCTTCTTGCTAAGTACCGACGTCCACCAAAGGTCTGTGGAGGAAACTTTTTTCAGTCAATCCATTATAAAGTTTGCAACAAAGATTTTATATTCCGAAAAATCTTTTAAACAGCTATTGACTCTTACGTTACGTTATAGTTTATAGTGATAGTATCGCGGGAGGTGAAATGATGAAAACAGTGAATGAAGTCAGTAAAATTACAGGGGTGAGCGTCCGCACGCTGCACCACTATGATGCCATCGGACTTTTAAAGCCGGCAAAAGTAACCGATGCCGGATACCGGTTGTATGACGATACATCCCTTATTCGTTTGCAGCATATTTTATTGTTTCGGGAATTGCAGTTCCCCTTGAAGGAAATCAAAGAAATTTTAGACAGTCCCAACTTTGATCCGTCCACTGCCCTGACGCAGCAAATTGAGTTGCTGGAACTACAGTACAAGCGGATGGGTGAATTGATTTCTTATGCCCGTGAAATTCAAACGAAAGGAATAGATAAAATGGATTTTAACGTATTTGACACAGGTGAACTCGAACAGTATAAAGCAGAAGCAAAAGAAAAATGGGGCAACACTGCTGCTTATCAGGAATATGCAGAAAAAGCAAAGAACAAAACAAATAAGGATTTTGCTGAAAACGCAGAACAACTTATGGGAATATTTGCAGAACTGGGAACTCTGAAAGAAAGCTCTCCTGCGTCCGAAGCGGCTCAAGCAAAAATCAAAGCTTTACAGGATTTTATCACTGCACACTACTATACCTGCACCGATGAAATCTTAAGCGGTTTGGCCGAAATGTATGTGGCCGACGAACGTATGAAAAAGAATATCGACAAAGCCGGCGGAGAAGGAACAGCGGTGTTTGCCAAAGAAGCTATTGATGTGTACTGTAAAAAATAAGGCTATTGATGTACAAAAATGTAGCAGAAAATGAAAGTAATCATATTCTGCTACATTTTTCAATTTAAAACAAATACTCATACTTCCGTCTTTGGTTTATCAAAACCTGTTCCACACGTTTCTTGACTTCCTCCGGATAATAGACCTCTTCATCCAGTAACCTTGCCATTACTTTTTTGTCAAAAGTAAATTTTATATGTTGTCCGTATAATCTTTCTACTACGTCTAACTGCTCCTCAAAGTCTTGGCAAAAGGTTTTTGATTTTACCTTATCAAGCAACGCATAAATGTCTCCGTTTATGGGATAATCCACAGTTGTATCCGACAAAAGTGCTCCTCCATTATCAAAAATGGGACAATAATGATATTCGCCTCTTTTATCTAATAAAACAGCTATGTTATTCGTGTGTCTGTCTTCATTCAAAAACAGAGCGTCTATGGTCAACAATTTTGACATATATTTTCCAAATTCCTTTAATCCCGTAATGCGTTCTACCTGCTCCACCAAAAACAAAACCCTGTTTTCAAGATTCTCTATCTTAAAAATACTCTTATACAAACTTTCCCCATAAAAATTATAAAATAAGCGTTCTAACGTAATAAGTTGCCAGTCATCCGGCAGGAAACTCTTACTCTTGCAACCCAGATACTTTACAGACTCATACATAATTTCTTCGGTATCATATAAAACATATTCCTCTGCTTCTAAACTACAATATCTTAACAAAGCAGATACCATGTATTCTGCCAATCCTTCATACCCCGTATAATCGGCTTTATACCAATGGTTGTCTCCAAACCATTTTAACTGATTTCCCTTGGAGGACTGTCTACCATCCATTTTTCTATTTTGACTAAATAACTCGACCATACGCTGTTACCTCTCAATTCTAATCCAAAACTGATCCTCCGCCATTTTCCCCTGCGTTTTCTCAATAATCATAAGCGGATCATAAAAGGGCAAGTCCATCTCCCTAAGCATTAGCTTCATTTTATCCCGGGTTCTTGGAAAACATCTGGATTCTAAAAATTCCTCATACTGTTCAAAAGTAGGATTTGTTATTTTTCCAAATGCCCGAAACATAATATTATTTGTATAATTATAAACAGCCACTTTGCGTTCCAGCTCATTTACATCAATAATCGTACAAACCTCTCTGTTGTACATATACCACAAACGTATAGGATATCGTTTTTCAGGCACCCTAAGCATATCCGGAATGTCTGTATTTTCCCGTAAAATTTTTACTAATGGAACAATTGGACCCGTAATCTCTTTATCACTGCTTTCCCATCTCTCAATGGTTTTATTTGTAACATTAACCAATGCCGCAAATTCCTTTTGGGTCATTTTTAATTGACTTCTAATTGTTTTTAAATCAGCAGCAGTCAGTGTGTCTGCGATTGCAAATTGTGTTTTTCCCATAATACCCTCTCTTACGCTGTTTTCTATATATTACCCTTAAAATAAGGGTATGTCAATATATTTTCACCCTTAAAATAAGGGTTTTTGTTTGGTGGGATACAAAAAAGTGAACTCCGCCGCCTCGCAAAGTTCACTTTTGTATCTCTTACATTCTTTTTGAATTTTATCACAACCCCAGCATATGTGTTGCAAACTGAAAATACACTACCAGCGACAATGCATCCAGAATAGTGGTAATCAAGGGGCTTGCCATGACTGCCGGGTCAAAGCCGATACGCTTTGCTATAATAGGCAGGGTGCAACCGATAATCTTTGACAAAAGCAATACAACAATAAGGGTCAGACTTACTACCAGTGCTACCATAAGTCCTACACGGTTGAAAAACATCAGCTTTACGAGACTGGCTATTGCCAACGTTCCTCCACACATCAAAGCTACCCGCATTTCTTTCCACATAATCCTGGGCACATCCCTGTACTCGATTTCGCCGAGGGAAAGTCCACGGATAACAGTTACGCTGACCTGACCGCCTGCGTTACCGCCGGTACCCATCAGCATAGGAATAAACATGGTAAGTGCCGCACATGCACTTAAAGCCTCTGTAAAAGTGTTAATAATCTGCTCTGTAAAGGTGGAAGTTACCATCAATAAGAGCAACCAGGGAATTCTTTTTTTAAAGGTTTCAAAAATGCCGGTCTTCATATAAGGCTTGTCCGAAGTCACAATCGCCGCCATTTTTTCAATATCCTCGGTAGCCTCTTCTACCATGATATCCACAACGTCATCGACGGTAATAATACCAACCAGACGGTTTTCATTGTCCACAACCGGCATGGAAGTAAAGTCGTATTTTTTAAACTGTGCCGCAACCTCTTCCTGGTCCATCAGTGTGTTCAGGGAAATAACATTTTCATGCATGATATCCCCGATAATCTCATCCGGTTCACTTAACAAAAGATAACGCAGGGCTACAGTTCCCAAAAGTCTTCTCTGGGCATCTAATACATAACAGATATTAATGGTTTCACTGTCCACGCCGACCTTCCGAATACGGGCAATTGCCTCTTCTACCGTCAGGTTTTCTTTTAAGTCCACGTATTCCACCGTCATAATACTACCGGCAGAATACTCCGGATAGCGTAACAGGTGGTTAATATCTCTACGGGTTTCGGGGCTTGCATTTGCCAGAAGCCTTTTCACAATATTGGCGGGCATCTCTTCCAACAAACTGGTTGCATCATCGGCCATCAGATTATCGATAATAACTGCCGCATCTTTTTCTGACATGGAAGTAATAATCATCTGCTGATTCTCTACTTCCATATAAGAAAATACATCCGCTGCCAAGTCCTTGGGAAGAATACGAAATACCTTTAACATATCCTCCGTTTCCAGTTCTTCCAGAATAACCGCAACGTCCGCCTCATTCATCTCTGCAATCCTCTGACGCAGGGAGGTATACTGGCGGGTTTCTAATAATTCCTTGATTTCATCCATATTCTGTTTCCTCCATAGAAAAGATTGCGTTTTTCGCAATCCCGGTGCACGGCGGTGCTTCATCGCAACAAAGTCTTTACCGCACGCTGTGCATCAAAAAAGTGGTCTTCATGCATCGGGCAGGAAGAGGGTTATCGTTACTTATCTTCTTACTGTGCGACTTCATGCAAACCACCACCTTTCTATCAGGAAACTTTATAAATCCGGCAAAAACTTTGCAACCGGACAGCTGCAATAAACAGTCACTTTTTTGCCACTTATTATTTTAGTCACCTAAAGTGCCTTTGTCAACATAATAAAGGGTTTCCAGCACTTCCATTTTTGCTTTTCCGGCAGTAGCCTCCGTAAATTCTTTACAAAGCTTATCCTGCCACTCCACAGGAAAAAGCAACGTCAATTTTACAACATCTGTATACTCACTCTGCTCCGGTTCAATGCCGCGTTCACCCAGAATATATAGAATCCTGCCAATGCCGTTATAATCGGTTTCCACCTGAAGACGTACGCCTTCACGCATGGTTCCCAGCACACAGGCCGAAAGCCCTTCTTTAACTGCCTGGGTATATGCCCGTACCAGTCCTCCCGTTCCCAACAGTACCCCTCCAAAGTATCTGGTAACTACCACTGCCACATTACGCAGATTTTCTCCTAAAAGTACTTCCAGCATGGGGCGGCCTGCCGTTTGGGAAGGTTCGCCGTCGTCACTGCATCTTGTCACCTCGGCTCTGCTGCCTAATACAAAAGCAGAGCAATTGTGCCTTGCATCCCAATATTTCTTTTTCATAGCCTCAATAAAAGCCACCGCTTCTTCTTCCGTTTCCACTTTTTTAACCGTGGCTATAAAACGGGACTTTTTTTCTATAATGGTACCTTCCCCTTCTTCTATAATAATACGGTAAGGTTCTCTTCTCTCTTTTTCCACATTGTCTCTCCTTCTGTCATTGTGCCGGCAACAATAGTTTTGCCGTACACAATCCTTGCCGGCCCGCCATCTTATCAATCAAAAAATTCATCTATAAAAGTATAGCATAAAATATGATTTTTTTGTGAAGAATTCTAAATATAGAATAAAAACCTTTATTTACCACGTATTTTTTGGTATACTGTACATAGTGGTATCATATTGCCATAAGGATAATAGAATAATCCGAACGCGACTACTCTAACGTCTGTATCCCAGACAGAAAGGTGAATATAATATGAATTACGGAAAAAAAGGAGTTCGTGCCAAGCAGAAAGCCTTAAATTCCAAATCCTCCAAATGGGGACGGAAACTCGCTTTTTCCTGTGTTAAGATAATACTTGTCGGCATTATTGCCCTCAGCATTATCGGTACTTCCGCCGGAATCGGTGCATTTAAAGGTATTATTGCTTCCGCACCCGATATTGATGTCAGCGACGTTGCACCGGTAGGCTTTTCTACTTTCGTATATGATAACGAAGGAAATCAGATTGATAAACTGGTTGCAACCAATTCCAACCGAATATCGGTAACCATGGATAAAATTCCACAGAATTTGGCAGACGCTTTCGTTGCCATTGAAGATGAACGCTTCTATGAACACAACGGTATTGATATCAAAGGTATCATCCGTGCAGGATACACCTTTGTCAAATCAGGCTTTGACCGTGCTGAAGGTGCAAGTACCATTACCCAGCAGTTACTTAAAAATACTGTCTTTACCAACTGGGTAAACGAAGACGGCTTAATTGAAAAATTACAGAGAAAATTCCAGGAACAGTATCTGGCACTGGAAATTACCAAAAAGCTGAGCAAAGAAGAAATCCTTCTGCGTTATATGAACACCATCAACTTAGGTCAGAACACTTTGGGCGTACAGGCTGCTTCTCTTCGTTACTTTAATAAGGATGTCAGTGAACTGACCTTGTCAGAGTGTGCCGTTATTGCAGCCATTACCCAGAACCCTTCCAAGTGGAATCCGATTTCCCACCCGGAAAACAATGCTGAACGAAGAGAACGTGTACTTACTAAGATGTTGGAGCAGGGCTACATTACCCAGAGTGAATATGATGAAGCCATGGCGGACGATGTATACTCCCGCATCCAGGAAGTAAACATTTCCCAGGTCAACAGCGGTGTCAGTTCCTACTTTGTAGATGCCCTCACCGAGGATGTTTATCAGGATCTGATTGATGAGGCAGGCTATAGTGCCACACAGGCTTCTGCCATGCTTTACAGCGGTGGTCTGCGTATTGAGTCCACCTTAGACCCCCAGATTCAGGCTATTGCGGACGAGGTATTTTCCAATCCTGACAACTATCCCGAAGATGTACAGTGGTATTTATCCTATGAACTGACCGTAAAAACAGCAAATGGTGAATATGTCAACTATAGCAGGGAAATGTTAAAGGCCTGGTTTGTGGAAAATGAAGATAAAAAATTCAACCTGCTATTTGATTCCATGGAAGAAGCCAATGAAGCAGTTGAGCTTTATAAATCCGCGGTTCTCAGTGAAAAGGATGAAATCATCGGTGAAAATATTACACTGACTCCCCAGCCGCAGGTTTCTTTGACCATCATTGACCAGAGTACCGGCTATGTGGTTGCCATGATTGGCGGTCGCGGTGCCAAGGAAGGAAGCCGTACCTTAAACCGTGCTACCGATTCAGCACGTCAGCCCGGTTCCACCTTTAAGGTTCTCTCCACCTATGCTCCGGCTTTGGACAGTGCCGGCATGACACTGGCAACGGTATTTAATGACGCACCCTTTAACTATAATAACGGTACTCCTATCAACAACTGGTATAACAATCCCGAATACGAGGGGCTGAGTACGATTAGAAAGGGTATCTGGCACTCCATGAATATTGTAACCGTAAAGTGCCTGACCCAGATTACCCCCAAGCTTGGCTTTGAATATCTGGAGGATTTCGGCTTTACTACCTTAGACGAACTGAAGGACTGCTACCAGCCTATGGCATTGGGTGGTGTCGGCGGTGTTACCAATATAGAGCTTTGTGCTGCATATGCTACCATTGCAAACAATGGTTATTACAATACGCCCAAGCTTTATACCCGCGTACTGGATTCCGACGGCAATGTAATTCTTGACCATTCCGTTCCGGAAAATAAGCCTGTTTTGAAGGAAACTACCGCTTTCCTTTTAACAGATGCCATGGTGGATACCGTAACTATCGGTACCGGTACCTCCGTTAACTTCGGTAATATGGCAATTGCCGGAAAGACCGGTACTACTTCTGATAACAAGGACGTATGGTTCGCAGGCTACACACCCTACTATACCGCAGTTACATGGGCGGGTTATGACAACAACGAGGACTTAAACAGTAAAAAGGGAGAAACCGCTCTGGCAAAGAAGCTATGGCGTGCGGTTATGTCCGAAATCCATAAAGACCTGCCTAAACAGAGCTTCCCTATTCCCAGTGATATTGTTCAAGTATCTGTTTGTACACAATCCGGCAAGCTTCCCATTCCGGGTGTCTGTGACGCGACAGGTACCGCTAACATTGCACCGGAATATTTTGCATTGGGTACCGAGCCTACGGAAACATGTGATGTTCATGCACTCGGCCAGGTATGTGCATATACCCTGCTTCCTGCCCAGCCAAGCTGTCCTTTCCAGTTACCCGGCGTTGTTACCTTGATTCCTGAAGAGGACATTTCCCTGCATGCAGGCTCCAATACCATTATTGAAAATGCAGATGGTACAGTTACTACCATTACACCACAGAGCTCCAATATCTGTCCTCACAGCGAAGCATTTATGGCTGACCCTAATAACTTTAACCTTATCGAGCAGCAGCGTAACGAATTACTGCAGCGTGGCTATAATTTCTATAACACGCCGGATTCGTCAGCCACACCAACGCCTGCACCTCAGTGGTAAGGAATAGCCGCTCGTCAGCGGACTTTTAAAAAACTCTTGTATCAAGTATAAAAAGGTTGTCCCGGTCAAATGACCGGAACAACCTTTTATCATTTTCTGTATTTTTTTACGGTTCATCCACGCTGTATAAAGAGCAGGCTTTTAGAAGCTGTGTTCTAAGAAGCCCTGCTTTTAGATGCCCTTGATATCCTTAATCTTCTTCTCTAATTCACTCACACCGTTTTGTGCGTTCTTAATGGCTCTGCATTGCTTTGCAAAAAGTTCCTCTGCATTGTCCCCAAAATTCTCATAGTAGATACGGCCGATTTCTGCATAGTTCTTCTTAATTACTTCTTCACATGTACTAATCTGGCTCTTTAACCTGGCAATTTCTGCCATCTCTTTCGCCTTATCTGCTACTACTTTCCCTTTTGTTGTAAGCGTTTCTTCTACCTTATTAAGAATGTCCATCCTCATGTCCTCCTTGTTTTCTTAACAGACGCATTTCATTTTCCAAGTCCAACAGCCTGTTCGTAAGCTCCGCATTGGTACGCTGCAGCTGCAGAATATCCTCCTGTACCGGATTGGGTAAATCCACCTGGTTCATATCCTCTCTGGGTACTGAGCGGTTGTCCCGCTTCACTACCCGCCCGGGTACTCCCACTACCGTAGAATTGGGCGGTACTTCTGCCAGAACCACACTACCGGCACCGATTTTAGAATTCTCACCGATGGTAAAGGAGCCCAGTACCTTAGCACCTGCACTTACCATCACATTGTTTCCGAGAGTGGGATGACGTTTACCATGCTCCTTACCGGTACCTCCCAGCGTTACCCCCTGATACAGGGTTACGTTGTCCCCGATAATGGTAGTTTCTCCGATAATCACTCCATGCCCGTGGTCAATAAAGAAGCCCTTTCCAATCTGTGCACCGGGGTGAATCTCTATACCTGTCTTGTGTGCTCCCTTCTGGGATACCAGACGTGCCATAAAATAGTGCTTTTTCTTATATAATTTATGTGCAATCCGATAATAAATCATTGCCTTAAAGCTGGGATACAAAAGAACTTCCCAGTTGGAATGAATTGCCGGGTCCCGCTCACGTATTACATTGATTTCTTCTTTGATAAAGCGTACCATACCCATAAATAACGCTCTCCCTTGCTACCTATTTCAACATATTTTACCTTCCTTTAGCATATGCAAACTGCTCCTATTTGTCAACTTTTATCCGCAAAATATTTCTTTCAAAGACTTGCAATATTTATTAAAAAAAGCGTTGACAAAGATTTGTCCCTATGCTATATTAGTATTCGGTAATTGCGAAAAACAAGTTTTTCACATAACTGTGCTGCTGTGGCTCAGTCGGTAGAGCGTCGCATTGGTAGTGCGGAGGTCACGGGTCCGATTCCCGTCAGCAGCTCTTAAAAAAACGCAAAACATAACGTTTTGCGTTTTTATTTTGACATCTTTTATTGTATTTCACCCAAAATAGGCATTGCATATATATTGCATAAAAACATTGACACTTGATAAAATATGTCCCCGGTGTGGTAATCCGGTGAGAAAGGGAAAGAATTTCTGTGCACATTGTGTGATGCTTTAAAAAATCCATAAATCAAATTTAAATTAAAATCAACCCATGGTTAACAGCAGATATTAAAGCTTTTTCCCACAGTTCGGGCAGAATTTGCTTCCCAGTGCAAGATCAAAACCACAATCAGGACAGGCATTTTTGAGCATACAGCCGCAGTTTTTACAAAATTTTGAGCCTGCGTCATTCTGGGTTTTGCAGTCAGGGCATACTACCATACCTTCCTTTACCACAGAGCCTGAGCCACTAAGAACAATCTGCTGACCGCCTGAGAGAATTGCCTTCTCTATCACATTAAAGATTAAAGACGGAAGTTTTTTCTGCCTATACACTCCAATGCCTGACGTAATAGCAAGAGGCCATGCCACAAACCAGCCGATAGCTGCAGCACCGATTTTATCCGACCACTGTCCCTCACCGACTGTAACATTCAATACATCACCGGTCAGCATAAAATGTACGGTTATGGCCAGACGTGTTCCAGAAATAGTTTTCCATCCGTCCTTTGGCTGGCTGGCCTGCAATACATAGCCGTCCGTTGTCTGAGATGACTGTGTCTCCATTGATTGTTCAATATTACAAAATGATTCCACCGACTTTACTATGTTTTCCAGAGGTATTCCCTGCGGAAGTCTGAAAATTCTTGATTCGTTTGCCATAATAACCGTTCCTTTCTCTCTTTTTTGTATAGTTTTTCACGACGTAATATCTATATAATATTGTATCATTATTTTTATGTTTTGTCATCAAATTTCTTTTTTCAAAGCTGCTTCGAAAAATGAAATTTTAAATTCCACTCCATTAAGGGGGAGCAGAATTTACTCTTG
>JBJEMX010000050.1:0-38155 GCA_051879895.1 Lachnospiraceae bacterium | reverse complement strand
TGATATTGAACTGGCCTACTGCATAGTGGCCTGCTTTTGCTTTTTTAAGCATTTCAGTTGCTGATACTAACATGTCTCATACCTCCATGATTTGTTTGCTTTGCGTATATTCTACCCCATTTTTCCTAAAAAGGGAATAGTGTTTGTTAAATTTTTGGCACAATAATTTGCATAGCCTCTTTAAAATCCTTTATCTGCACCTTCTTATGCTCTCCGCCGTACTCTCCGTCAAGGGTCCATGCTATCGCTTCTTGTGCTTCCACGGTCAGTTCCGAAGTTTTGAACCAGTAGATAAATTCGCTTTCCGTATTCTGCTCTAAGAGTGCCGAAATAAGCTGGTTTAACTCCGCCGCGTTGGTAGGGCGTCGTATCAGGGTCACCTCCAGCTCTCCGTCATTCAGTTCCACATTCTTACCTGTAAGCCGTTTAAAACCACCTACCGATATGGAATTGGTTATCATACCATACAAGAAATCTCCCTCTATTACGGTGCCTCCATAGGAAAATTTCATCTGATAGGATTTCAGTGCCGTAAGCCGCTTCATTCCTTCCAGAATGTATGCCATATGTCCTAATATATTTTTCATTTCCTGGTCGGTACCGTAGGACACATCCGTAAACATTCCAAATGCTGCCACATATACAAATACATCCCTGTTAAAGGAACCGATGTCACAGGCAAACTTTTCTCCCTTCAACACCACCTCTGCAGACTTCTTCATATTGGAAGGCAGCTTTAAGCTGTTTGCAAAATCATTTGTACTGCCTGCGGGAATATATCCGATAGGGAGCGGTTTTCCACTCTTTACCATACCGGTGACCACCTCATCCAGTGTACCGTCCCCTCCGCTGCAGACTATAATATCATACCCGGCTTCTCTGTTTTTTACGACATTAAGTGCATCCCCTCTATCCTGTGTAATATGCACAGTTACCTCATATCCGGCTTTTATAAACATATCCACTATCTCAAGTAGGTGGTTTTTAATCCGTGCTTTACCGGCTTTGGGATTGACGACAAAAAGCATTTTCTTTTCTGCCATATAAATTCCTCCTGCCTTTATCTATATGTATATTTCCCTGTATTTACCATAACCATACTGCAAAACAAAAGCGGAATCAATAAAGAAACTATGAAATCTTTACTGAATCCGCTATATTTATCGTTCTATGCCGGAATTTACTGTTCTGCCCAAGACAAGTTATGCAATTTTCCCGCTGAGGTAGGTTTCAATACCTGTTACCGCTTCTTTTTCATCCTCACCGTCAGCCTCTACTACTACGGACTCGCCTGTATTCAGTCCCAGACTCATCATACCCATAATGCTCTTTGCATTTACTCTGATGTTTCCATCCTCAGACTGGATATAAATCTTGCTGTTATAGCGGCTTGCCACCTGTACCAGCATAGCGGCAGGAGTTGCATCCAGCCCATTTTCCAGCTTAATTGTCACCATTTCCTTTGTCATAATATTCTCCTCCTTTACACTCTTAACCTATCCGCAAGTTCGCTTAATTTACGTAGTCTGTGATTGACACCGGATTTGCCTACCGGCGGGTTCAGATACTCACCCAGCTCCTTTAATGCTGCATCCGGATATTCAAGTCTTACCTCAGCCATTTCGCGTAAATTGTCCGGCAGTTTAGAAAATCCATAATGCTCCTGAATAAATAAAATATCCTCTACCTGTCTGGACGCTGCCTGCACCGTCTTGCCGATATTAGCGGTTTCACAATTAACTCTGCGGTTAATGGAGTTACGCATCTCTTTCAGAATCCGCAGATTCTCCAGCTCCATCAGAGACCGGTGTGCTTCCATTACATTAAGAAGGTCTACAATGCCGGCACCTTCCTTCAAATATACAATATAATACTTCTTACGCAGTATTACCTTTGCTTCAATGTCAAATGTCCCTATAACCTCCTGTAGCTGTCCGGCCTTCTGCGAATCAGGACATACAAATTCCAGATGGTAACCCTTACTGGGGTCACTCATGGAACCGCAGCATAAAAATGCCCCTCGCAAAAATGCCCTTCGGCAACAGGTGCTTTTGATGAGCAACGGGTCTACAGGTTTCGACAAATCACCTATTTTGGCAATCAGATTTGTCTTTTCCTGTCCGTTTATGCCGACACCAATGTTTATATTATACGTTTTTTTCAATAATGTAAAGCATTTTCTTACAACGCCTTCATTTTCCGTCTGAAATCCGATAGTCAGATTCCCCTCTTTATCCTCTCCGTACTGCCCGCAAAAATGCATGATTGCCGCCAATTCCGCAATCTGGCAATGTCTTGCCGGTGCAATATGTCCGGCAAGTTCTTCCTTTATTTCTGCTGAAAAAGACACTTCTCCACCTATTTTCTTTCTCTCTGTTCCCTGTGAATCAGTTTCATACCGTAGCTGCCCTGATTTTTCATCCGTACATACAATTCATTGGCAAGAGTCACACTGCGGTGCTGCCCGCCGGTACAGCCGATTGCCACCACAAGCTGGTACTTGCCCTCTTTAATATAATTGGGAATCAGAAACTCCAGCATATCCGAAAGCTTGTCCAGAAATTCTCCCGCTTCCGGATACTGCATCACATAATCCCGTACCTCTTTGTCATTACCGGTTTTGGACTTTAATTCATCAATGTAATAAGGGTTGGGCAGGAAACGTACGTCAAATACCAAATCTGCATCCGCCGGTATCCCATACTTAAAGCCAAAGGACAACAGCGTTATCATAAGGCTATTATATTCTTCATTCTTTATAAAAATTCTATCCAGTTCTTCTTTTAATTCTCTTGTCAGAAGATTGGAGGTGTCAATGACATAGTCGGCCTGCTTTCTTATACCGCCAAGCATTTCCCTCTCCTGACGGATACCATCCTCCACACGCCCCTCAGCTGCCAGGGGATGAACCCTTCTGGTTTCCTTATAACGCTTTACCAGTGCGGAATCGGAAGCATCCATGAAAAGAATTTCAAATTCATATCCTTTTTCCTTCTGCTTCTGTAAAATGCTGGTAGCTTCCGAAAAGGAATGTCCTGCACGTACATCCAGACCAAGTGCCACCTTTGTTATCTCACTATCGGGAGTGGCAATCAGCTCCACAAATTTTTCAATAAGGGAAACCGGCAGGTTATCTACACAATAAAATCCTGCATCCTCCAACATTTTTAACGCGGTACTCTTTCCGCCTCCGCTCATTCCCGTCACCACTACAAAACGCATATCTGGACTCCTTTCACCGAATAGCAAAAATTCCCGGCATTGGTAAACCAATGCCGGAATTTCTCTTAAAAATCACCCAAAAAAATCACTTCCGGCTCTAATCTTACCGAAAACTGTCTGTATACTTCTTCCTGTACATAGGTAATCAACTGCTTAATATCTGCTGCAGTTGCTTCCCCGGTATTAATAATAAATCCGCAGTGTTTCTCGGAGACCTGTGCCCCGCCGATACTATATCCGGCCAGTCCCGCATCCATAATCAGTTTACCTGCGAAATAGCCTTCCGGCCTTTTGAAGGTACTGCCTGCACTCGGATACTCCAAAGGCTGCTTTTCTTTTCTTCTGCCTTGGAAATCCTCCATTTTGAGAGCAATAGCTTCTTTGTCTCCTTCCTGCAGCAAAAAGCTGCACTCCGTTACAATAAAAGGCTGGTTCTTAATGGCACTGGTCCGGTACCCGAATTCCATGGTGGAATTGTTAAGCACAAGCTGGTTTCCTTCCTTATCCAGCACCGTTACTTCTTCAACTACCAGTTTCATTTCTCCGTCATAGGCACCTGCGTTCATCACCACACCGCCGCCTACTGTACCGGGAATGCCTGCGGCAAACTCAAGCCCTGTAAGCCCATGCTCTAAAGCAGTCCTTGCCACCTTGGACAAATACGCTCCGGCCTGTGCATAAATGCGGTTGCCTGCCACTCTGATAGTATTACATTTATCCGCAATCTGTACAATAACGCCTGCAAATCCCGCGTCTCCCGCCAACAAATTGCTGCCGTTCCCCATGACAAAAAAGGGGATTTCTATCAGGGAGAGATACTTAAGAAGCGGCGGCAATTGTGCTACATCGGATATCTGTATCACACAATCCGCTTCTCCTCCTACCCTGAAGGTAGTATGTTTTGCTAAAGGTTCCTTATATAAAATATTCTCTGTAGGTACAAATCTCTGTAATGCTTCTTTTACTGCCTGACTTATCATCTTTATACCCATCCTGTTTTTAAATGTCCAGAATCAATTTTGCCGCACCGAATATACCGGCATCATTGCCCAGCGTTGCCAGTGCAAACTTGGCATCCCTGCAGCCTCTGAAGGCATACTGCATATAATAAGGCTTGATGTACTCAAACAGTACCTCACCTGCCTTAGATACACCTCCGCCGATTACAAATACCTCCGGATTGACTACACCGGCAATCGCCGCCAGTCCTTTACCAAGATATTCTCCAAACTGCTCTGCTACCTCAATGGCTACCGCATCACCGAATTTTACGGCATCAAATACTGCCTTCGCCGTAATATCCATATTTCGCAACACACTGGGAGCATCATCTTTTTGTAGTCTCTTTCTTGCCAGACGTGCAATACCTGTAGCGGAAGAATATTGTTCCAGACAGCCGATATTATGGCAGCCGCACTCTTCCGTTTCATTGTCTTCTACATGGATATGACCGATTTCACCGCCTGCACCGTCGGCTCCGGTCACCATCTGCCCGTTACAGATAATACCGCCGCCAACACCGGTACCCAGTGTTACGACTACCAAATCCTTGTAGCCCTTACCGCCGCCCTGCCACATTTCGCCCAGAGCCGCTACATTGGCGTCATTGCCTGCCATGACGGGTAAATCCAGATATTTCCGGAAAGCTTCGGGAATGTTAAATACGGTATCCCAGCCTAAGTTTGCGGTTTTGTATACAGTACCCGCAGCATCCACAGGACCGGGTACCCCGATACCGATACCCGCTACTTCTTCCATTTCTATATCGGTTTCTGTCATTTTCGCCTTAATACTTTCCGCAATATCCGGCAGAATTCTTTCCCCGCCGTTTGCAGTCACGCTGGGAATCTCCCATTTGTCCAGTACATTGGCATTCATATCAAAAAGTCCCATTTTTACGGTTGTACCGCCTACATCTACTCCAAATACATACTTTTTCATTCCTCTTCCTCCTCACGTCTTCTTGCCAGAGAATTCTGCACGCGGGTGTAAAGCTCCTGTGCCGCATTGTATCCCATCTTCTTCTGTCTGTGGTTAACCGCCGCTGTCTCACAAATAATCGCCAGATTACGGCCCGGACGAATGGGAAGGGTATGACATACCAGTTTATTACCTAAATATTCTGTGTATTCTTCCTCCAGACCCAGACGGTCATATTCTTTATCCCTGTCCCAGTCCTCCAGCTTGATAACCAAGTCTACGGACTGGGTATCCTTTACACTGGAAGCACCGAACAGTGCCTTTACATCTACGATGCCGATACCCCTCAGTTCTATAAAATGTTTGGTAACATCGGGGGCAGAGCCCACCAGAGTATCGTCACTTACCTTACGCAGCTCTACTACATCATCCGTTACCAGACGATGCCCTCTCTTAATCAGTTCCAGTGCTGCCTCCGATTTACCGATACCGCTTTCGCCGGTAATCAGTACGCCTTCGCCGTAAACATCTACCAACACGCCGTGCACGGAAATGCAGGGTGCTAACTGTACGTTCAGCCATCTGATTGCTTCTGCCATAAATGCCGAGGTATTCTTTTTGGTGGAAAGCACCGGTCTGCCATACTTATGTGCAATTTCCATAAAAAGAGGATCCGGCTGTAATTCGCGGCTGAATACCACACAGGGAATGTCATAGGACATCAGCTTGTCGTATACCTTTGCCTTCTGCTCCTCTTCAATGCCTTCCATGTAAGTATATTCTACAAACCCGATTACCTGCAGACGGGTAGCATCAAAATGCTCAAAATATCCCGCCATCTGTAATGCCGGTCTGTTCACATCCGGTTGTGTAATACGGATATTTTTAATTTCAATATCCGGTGTCAGATTTTCCAGCTTAAATTTTTCAATCAGCTTCTCCAGCTTTACACTTGCCATACACCCTACCTCGTTTCCATATAATTGCCATGATATTCGCAAAACAACATTGCAGGCAACGCAATTGCCATAGCGATTATATTGTAGCACATCAAGTATTTATTGGGAAGTATGGAATTTGAAGAATGCCACGATTGCTTCCGCAATATGCTCCGGAATTTCGGGAACCTGTGTCAGGGCTGCCACGTCTGCCTGCTTAATTTCCTCAATAGATTTAAAGTGCCGCATCAGTGCCTTCCTGCGGGCAGGTCCTACACCGGGAATATCGTCAAGAACCGATTTCACCTGAGTCTTACTGCGAAGTGAGCGGTGATATTCTATGGCAAAGCGATGGGCTTCGTCCTGAATGCGGGTAATCAGCTTAAAGCCTTCCGAACGAGTATCAATATCCACCTCCGTATTATTATAATAAAGACCTCTGGTCCGGTGATTATCATCCTTTACCATACCGCAGACCGGTATGTGAATATCCAATTCTTCCAGGACCGACAGGGCAATATTTACCTGTCCTCTGCCGCCATCCATCAAAAGCAGATCCGGAAATTTTGTAAAACTGCCCAGCTCCGTATCAATATCCTTCTCTTTCAGCTTTTCTTTTTCTTCCATGCCATGTATAAAACGTCTGGTCAGCACCTCCCGCATACAGGCATAGTCATCAGGCCCTGCCACCGACTTGATTTTAAACTTGCGGTAATCGCTTCTCTTCGGCTTTCCCTTTTCAAATACTACCATGGAACCTACATTTTCAAAGCCGCTGATGTTGGAAATATCAAACGCCTCCATGCGGCTTACATTTTCCAGACCAAGCAGGGCGGCAATCTCCTTAACGGCACCGATGGTACGGCCTTCCTCTCTCTTCAACCGTTCCCTGTCCTGACTCAGTACCAGCGAGGCATTTTGTGCTGCCAGCTCCACCAGTTTTTCCTTGGTCCCCTTTTTAGGCACAAGCAGTTTGACACGGCTGCCTTTTCTCTTACTGAGCCACTCTTCAATCAGCTCCATGTCACCGGTTTCATACTGAAGCATCAGTTCTCTGGGAATAAAGGGTGTGCCCGCATAAAACTGCTTGATAAAGTCCTCAAGAATCTGTGCTTTTTCACAGCCGGATACCCGCATCATATAGAAATGCTCCCTGCCTATCAGTCTGCCGTCGCGGACAAAAAATACCTGCACCACCGCATCGGTATCATCCTTTGACAGGGCAATGATGTCCCTGTCTTCCCCTACGCTGTCCGTAATCTTCTGTTTCTGGGAAACGGATTTAACGCTGTTATACAAATCCCTGTAGCGGGCAGCCTCTTCAAATTCCATGGCCTCTGCGGCTTCCTTCATCCTGCCTTCCAGCTCTTTTAAAATAGTATTATAATTGCCATTCAAAAAGTCCAGTGCCTGTTCTACCTGCCTGCGGTACTCCTCCTTACCGATATAGCCCTGACAGGGAGCCATGCACTGTTTGATATGATAGTTTAGGCAGGGTCTCTCCACACCGATATCCCGGGGCAGATTCCTGTTACAGGTCCGTAGCTGATAGAGCTTATTTAGTAATTCAATGGTATCCTTTACCGCCCCTGCACTGGTATAGGGACCAAAATAACGGGATTTATCCTTTTTCATCTCTCTGGAAAATAAAATCCGCGGATATTCCTCCCCTACTGTTACTTTTATATAAGGATATGTTTTATCATCCTTTAATAAAGTATTGTATTTGGGCAGATGTTCTTTTATCAGGTTATTTTCTAAGACCAATGCCTCCAGCTCAGAATCCGTCACAATATACTCAAAGCGGGCAATCAGGGATACCATCTTGTCAATCTGAGGTCCCCGTCCGATGTTTTCCCTGAAATAAGAGCGGACGCGGTTACGCAGATTGACAGCCTTTCCTACATACAAAATAGCATCCTTCGCGTCATGCATAATATATACACCGGGCTTTGCCGGCAGTTTTTTCAATTCCTCTTCAAAATCAAACTGCATATCTTCCCCCACTGTCTTCATGGAAAAGACTGCCGCAAAACGTCACCGCATATTCCTTATCGGTCGTTTTGAGCAGTCCCTTTCTACCTCTGCTTTTTTAAATTCTTTTTAATCCAGCGTTCGTTTTGTAAATACACCTACATCACCGGATTTTTCTTGGCTCTCTTCTGTAGCAGCTTCCGCTTTTTCATTCTCTCCGGCATTTTCTTCGGCATTCTCTTCAAAATTTTCTCCGGTATTCTCTTCGGACTTACCTGCTTTTTCCTTTTTCTCTTCTTCCGGTTCGGGAATACCTTTTTCCTTGCGGTAAATCTGCATAAATTCTTTGCCGGTAATGGTTTCTTTCTCTATTAAGAAGGCTGCCAGCTTATCCATCAGCTCTCTGTTCTCGCTTAAAAGCTCTTTTGCCTTATCATAGCTTTCCTTTAAGATGGCAATTACTTCCGCATCTACCTGGGCGGCAGTTTCATCACTACAGTTCATAACTTCACGGCCTTCCAGATACTGACTTTCTACGGTAGAAAGTCCCACCAGACCAAAACGTTTGCTCATACCATATAAGGTTACCATGGAACGGGCAATGCGGGTTGCCTTTTCGATATCGTTGGCTGCACCTGTCGTAACCGTATCAAATACCAGTTCTTCTGCAGCACGGCCAGCCACCAGCCCCACTAACATATCACGCAGTTCAGCTTCGGTATTGAGGTATTTTTCCTCCTCCGGCACATGCATAACATAACCTAAGGCACCCATGGTACGGGGTACAATGGTAATCTTCTGCACAGGCTCGGAGTTTTTCTGCAGGGCACTGACAAGTGCATGTCCTACTTCATGGTAAGAAACAATCTTTCTTTCCTCCTTACTCATGATGCGGTCTTTCTTTTCTTTACCTACCAGTACCTGCTCCACTGCATCGAATAAATCCTTCTGGCTGACAAATTCCCTTCCGCCCTTTACTGCATTGATGGCTGCTTCATTAATCATATTGGCAAGATCTGCACCCACTGCGCCGCTGGTTGCCAGAGCAATTGCGTCCAGATCAACAGTTTCATCCATTTTCACATCCTTGGCATGTACCTTCAGGATTTCCACACGTCCCTTTAAATCAGGCTTGTCCACAATAATTCTACGGTCAAAACGTCCGGGACGCAACAGTGCCTTATCCAGAATCTCAGGGCGGTTGGTTGCACCCAGAATCAGAATACCTTTGGAGGTATCAAAGCCATCCATTTCGGAAAGAAGCTGGTTTAAGGTCTGTTCTCTTTCCTCATTGCCGCCACCGTACTTGGAATCACGGCTACGTCCGATAGCATCAATTTCATCGATGAAAATAATACAGGGGGCGTGCTTGCTTGCTTCCTTAAATAAATCTCTTACACGAGAAGCACCCACACCTACATAAAGTTCAATAAAGTCAGAACCTGCCAGAGAGAAAAACGGTACGCCTGCCTCACCTGCCACTGCCTTGGCAAGCAATGTCTTACCGGTACCGGGAGGTCCTACTAACAGAGCTCCCTTGGGAAGCTTCGCACCAATACCGGCATACTTACCGGGATTGTGCAGGAAATCTACCACTTCCTGCAGGGACTCCTTGGCTTCATCTTCACCTGCCACATCTTTAAAGGTAATACCTGTTTCTTTCTGTACATAGACCTTGGCATTGCTCTTGCCCACGCCCATGGGACCGCCACCCTTGCCCATCTTCCTAAACAGAAAGCTTAATAATACCCAGAACAGTACAAGCGGCAGAATATAGTACAGCAGAATTTCCATAATAAACCCTGAGCTGTCCGGAATATATCCCCATACCTCAACGCCCATCTCACGCAGCCGTTCCGGCAGAGTATCATCCTCCACCAACGCCGTGTAATAGGTACTGTGGGTTCCCATACCGTAGTAGTATGCAAGGGGATTTGTTTTTTGTTCTTCACTCTCTGCCATCTTGATGGCAATCCTGTCGGAGCCAAACTGTACGCTTTCCACCACGCTGTTGGGCTGCCCCTCGGTATAACCGGCTTCTACCTTCTCCATAAACTCGGTATAACTGAGTTCCTGTTCACCTTTACTTACCGTCTTCATAAAAAGACTGGTCATCCCCAGTGTAATCAATGCTGCTATCAGTAAAAGTAACAGATTAACTTTCTTGGGACTCTGGTTTCCGGGACCGCCCTGACCGTTGTTCTTCTGGCCGTTGCCCCCCTGATTTGTATTACGCTCGTCCATATAAACTCCATTTCTCTTCTCTATATAATATAGTCTCTATATAGTTTCCGTATCTTCTATGCTATATGCGGATAATAAGTCTATTTTATTATAGAGAACGCCGCCTCATAAATCAATAGAAGAATTGTGAATTATTCATAAAGTAATTTTAAAATCAACGTATTTTTCCATTGATTTCAGGGGATTTTTTTTGTATGATACATCATATATATGTTTTTTACGGAAATGGTCAGGAAAGGTTGGCAGTCTTATGAATAAAACAGGTTTTGATAACGACAAATACCTTAAATTACAATCGGAAAAAATCCGGGAAAGAATTTCTGCCTTCGGCGGCAAGCTTTATCTGGAATTCGGCGGCAAGCTTTTTGATGATTATCATGCAGCCAGAGTATTACCGGGCTTTAAGCCTGACAGCAAGATCAATATGCTTGCTCACCTAAAGGATCAGGCCGAGATTGTAATCGTTATTAATGCTGCCGATATTGAAAAGAACAAGGTTCGTTCCGATTTAGGCATTACCTATGATTTGGATGTGCTGCGTCTGATTGATGCTTTCCGCGGATACGGCTTATATGTGGGAAGTGTTTGTCTGACCCGTTTTGCAGGACAGCCCAGTGCCGTAGCTTACCAGAGAAAACTGGAATCTCTGGGTATGAAGGTTTACAGACATTACTCCATTCCCGGATATCCTTCCAACATTCCCCTGATTGTAAGCGATGAGGGCTTCGGCAAAAATGATTATATTGAAACCACCCGTTCTCTGGTAGTGATTACCGCTCCCGGTCCGGGCAGCGGTAAAATGGCCACCTGCCTTTCCCAGCTTTACCACGAATACAAGAGAGGCATAAAAGCAGGCTATGCCAAATACGAGACCTTCCCGGTCTGGAACCTCCCCTTAAAGCATCCTGTCAATCTGGCTTACGAGGCTGCTACCGCAGATTTGAATGATGTAAATATGATTGACCCGTTCCATTTAGAAGCTTATGGGGAAACCACTATCAACTACAACAGAGATGTGGAAATTTTCCCGGTGCTCTGTGCGACCTTTGAAAAGATTATGGGAGAATCCCCCTACAAGTCACCGACGGATATGGGTGTCAATATGGCAGGCTTCGGTATTATAGATGATGAAGCCACAAGAAATGCCTCCAAACAGGAGATTATCCGCAGATATTACAATACCCTCTGCCAGAAACGTCAGGGCACTGCCGATGATGAACAGATCTTAAAGATTGAGCTTTTAATGAAGCAGGCCGGAATTACTGTTGATGACCGCCCGGTTATCAGTGCCGCAAAGGTTAAGGCAGAGACTACCGGCGAACCTGCTGTAGCAATCGAGCTGCCTGACGGCCGCATTGTCACAGGCAAAACCAGCACCTTGCTCGGTGCTTCTTCAGCAGCATTGCTGAATGCTTTAAAAGCACTGGCAAATATTGAAGATGATGTCCAGTTGATTTCCCCTACCACCATCGGGCCGATTCAGACCCTGAAGGTGCAGCACTTAGGAAACCGCAATCCCCGTCTTCATACGGATGAAGTATTGATTGCACTATCTATCTGTGCCGCCACTGATGATAAGGCAAAACGTGCTATGGAGCAGTTACAGAACCTGCGGGATTCCGAAGCACATTCCAGTGTCATTCTATCCCAGGTAGACATGAACGTTTTCCGCAAACTGGGTGTAAATTTAACCTGTGAGCCGGATTATCAGACGCAAAAATTATATCATAATTAAATTTTCAATAGTTTGTTCTTAATGTTTTTGAGGTTTTTAAAAAGGGATTAAGGTAACATCTGTTATCTTAATCCCTTTTTCTTTTAGCTTTTCTGTTTTTGTTTATTTTTCGCGGATTTTATTACTTTTTATATTTTTTGCAAAACGGACGTTATGCTCTCAATTTTGCAAGCCCGAAAATACAAAACTTGCAAAATTTTGCACCGTATCAAAATTTTGCAAGTTTTCTTTCATCCAAAAAGAGCTTCTGTTTTACTTACTTTTACATTTTAAGACCCAAATACCATTCTGCGTCAGCGGATTGCAGCTTCCACCTTTTCCAGAAGCTGGTTTGCACTCATGGCACCTACACAGGTTGCTTTGATTTCTCCGTCTTTAAAAACCAGGAAAGTAGGAATACTGACCACCCGGTACTTCATTGCCAATTCTGCTTCCTCATCCACATTGAGCTTGCCTACTTTGATTTTTCCGGCCAGTTCCTCTGCTAGCTTGTCCACTACAGGAGCCATCATCTTACACGGACCGCACCAGTCCGCATAAAAGTCTACCAGTACCGGCAGCTCCGACTGCAATACTTCTGTTTCAAAATTCTGCTTTGTAAACTTATTTTCCATAAACAACCATCCTTTCTCTTTTGTCTGTATTATGTGCACCTTATCTGTAAATAATGTATTTATAAATAGGATTTCCCATAGAGGAAAACTTTTCTTCATATTCCGTCATCACATTGCCGACTGCCATTTTCTCCTCATTATGAAGGTCATAGGTAATTGCTTCCGTCTTCCATCCTGCCTCCGGCAGCTCTGCCACCGCAAAATCAAATAAATCCCGGTTATCTGTCTTAAATTCCAGTCTGCCGTCTTTTTTCAGTATTGTATTGTAACGGTCCAGAAATTGCCTGGAAGGAAGTCTTCTTTTGGCATGTCTGTCCTTAGGCCACGGATCCGAAAAATTCAGATAGATTCTGTCCACTTCTCCGGGTGCAAAAACCTCCTCGATTTCTTCTGCCTCCATGCGAATGAACAAAAGATTGGGTACCTCCTCCTGCTCCATCTTCTGAATGGCACGTAACAGTACGCTGGAATATTTCTCAATTCCGATATAATTAACATCGGGATTCTGCTTTGCCAGGGTATGCAGAAATTTGCCCTTTCCCATACCGATTTCAATCCGGATGGGATTTTGATTTCCGAATACTTCCTGCCATCTTCCCTTTTGTTCCTTGGGTTCGTGTACTACAAACCTGCTCTCTCCAATCACTTCCCGTGAGCCGGTAATATTTCTCAAACGCATATTTTCACCGTTTCTTCCTTCACTATTTTCTTCCTTAATGTATAACAGTATAGACTATTTTTTACGAAAAGAAAAGTCCCGGCAAGAAATCCTTTAGCTTTTCTTCAAAATGGTGTATGATAAAACTGAAAATAATATCATTTGAAAGGTGTGCTTAACTTGCGTAAGTTTTATCATAAATTACTGATTTCTTCATCTTTAATACTCTCATTCATACTATGGCATGTTTCTTTCCTGACGGTTGCAGCCATGCCGGTTATCTCTGAGGAAGAAGACCGTCTGGCCATTCCTATTGAAACCAATGCCATAGAGAATTGGCCGGAGGGTCCTGTCGTTACCTCCCAGTCCGCTATTTTAATAGATGCACAGACCGGTGTAATTCTCTATGCCAAAAATGTGCATGAACAGCTCTATCCCGCCAGCACCACCAAGCTGCTGACCTGCCTGATTGCCTCTGAACAATGCTCCATGGATGAAATCGTTACGTTTTCCCATGATGCTATTTTTGATACCCCCAGAGACAGCTCACACATTGCTCTGGACGAGGGCAACCAGCTCACTATGGAGCAGTGCCTCAATGCTATTTTGATTGCTTCTGCCAACGAGGTTTCCTTTGGTGTTGCAGAGCATATAACCGGTACCTCATGGGAGGATTTTGCCGTTCTTATGAACGAGCGTGCCAGAGAACTGGGCTGCGTAGATTCTAACTTTGTCAATCCCAACGGTCTGCCGGATGAAAATCACTATACCTCCGCATATGACCTTGCCATGATTGGACGGGCCTTTTTTGCCAATGAGCTGTTATGCAAAATATCCTCTTGTGC
Source organism: Lachnospiraceae bacterium (assembly GCA_051879895.1). Lineage (GTDB taxonomy): Bacteria > Bacillota > Clostridia > Lachnospirales > Lachnospiraceae > Acetatifactor. Next base: position 24,005 of record JBJEMX010000050.1, on the reverse strand, counting down.
AAGATTGGAGCTTCCTCCTACGGAAAACCAGCCTAAACATATTATCGAAAATTCCAAGAACCAGCTTCTCCCCGGTAAACCCTATGCTTACGAATATCTGGTAGGCAGTAAGACCGGTTATACCAGTGCTGCCAGAAGTACCCTTGTTTCCTGTGCGGAAAAGGATGGCTTAAAACTGATAGCCGTAGTAATGGCCACCGATTCTCCGAATCAGTTTGCAGATACTGTGGCATTATTCAATTATGGTTTCAATAACTTTGAAAAAGTGAACCTTTCCCAGACAGAAACCAAATATAATATCGACCACTCCGGTGTATTTTACAGTAACAATGATATTTTTGGCAGCTCCAAGCCCATTCTGTCCCTGGATACACAGGATTGCATTATCCTGCCAAAAACCATACCCTTTGCAGAACTGACCTCCGCCATTTCTTATGATACCCGGGAAAATGGTCAGGCTGCTTTGATTACCTACAGCTATCAGGGACATTTTCTGGGTTCTGTGTCCGTGAATTTTGCCGGTAATGTCGAAAATAATTATACCTTTGAGAAAGACAGCCTGCAGTCTGTATCAAATGAGACAGAGATACCTGCTGCCAAAGAGCAGAAAGTTATTTTTATCAATGTCTTTAAGGTTCTCTTAATTGTGTTAGCTATTGCAGGTACTTGCATTCTGGTGGTGATACTATACTCTTTCTTTACAAATTACCATTTCTCTCCCAGAGAACGCAGCGGCAGGAAGAGCTGGTTAAAAGAAAAGCGCCGGAAACGAAACCGCTATCAGCAGAATCGCTCCCGACGTACGGAAACCTTACGCCATTCTTCCTCCAGCCGGCGGAAACGTGCAAAACGTCCCAACCGGTTCAGAGATTATGATTTTTAATTGCAACTAATCATCGGCACCTTCGACCGGAGGTGCCGGTTATTTTTTCTGTCTTTTTTTCCGCATATCTCTGGCATGATCCCTGCGGTTCATAATATCCTGTGCTTCTTCATCTGTAATGAATTTAGTGGTTTTTACTACATAAACCTCCTCATTCTCTGCCTTGCGGATACGAATTTTTCCCTTCATAAAGCCGTGCCGGTCACAGCTTGCCACACAGTAATAATGCTTTCCGTTAGGCGTAAACCAGCGAATCTTTTTCTTCAGGTTCTTGTGGCAGAGGTAGCATTTGCTGCTGATTACCTCTTTATCTGTCAGTGCCGCCTGCTTGTTGGGGAATACCCTTGAAATATATTTTGCATAGGTATCAAAAACTACCCTTACTTCATCTTCCCGGGTTAAAGGCGGATGAAACACATCATAGGAATAGTTGGAGAATACTTCCTGTGGCAGTTTGTCCAGTACCTTTCCGGCATAATAGGCGTCACTGAATGCCCTGTGGAACGGAATATCCTTTTCTATTTTCAGATAATCCACAGCATACTCCAGGGACCTTCTGCTCTTGCCATCCTCAAAGGCAATACTGAACAGCTTCTGGATATCTATAAAACGGATTGGTCCGTTTGATAACGGCTCCATATCATAATAACGCATATTATTCTGAAGCTCATTTAAATCCAAAGGTCCCCATGTGCAGAAAATATAATCCTCTCCACACCATTCCAGAAAATCCTTCATCACCTTTGTAAAAGGCTCCCCATGCTCCAACTCCTGCATCTGCATGTGAATCAGCTTGCTGGTGATTTTATGAAGCTCGTGATATACCTGTGGTTTTACCAGACGGCTGAATTCACCGACCATCTTTTTTTGCTCATTCAGGCGGACAGCCCCTATTTCGATAATTTCAAAATTCAGTCTTTTATCCGTCTGTTCATGCTCCCCGCTCTGGTTCCACTCCAAATCCAATACAATATAATCCATATTTTTCCCTTTACCAATTCAATTTCTCTGGCTCCATTATACTACCGGCTGCCGTATTTTTCTACCGCTTTCTGACGGGCTTCATTCTGGTCGTAAGCATTTTGCATATCCACTGCCAGAACCTCATTATAACCAAGGCTGTTCAGCTTAGTGACCATTGTTTCATATAATGTGTTGAATTCTTCTTCATCTGCCGCAAAAATCATTTTCCAGGAATATTCTACAATAATGCTTTTACACTGACTCCGCAGTGTTGTAATCTCTGAAGATTCCGTAGGTGCCACATAATTGCACCCCGGTGCTATTATCATCATATCATTTTGATCCAGGTATTCTATTGTGGACTCCGCTCCCATATATTCCTGCCATGCCCTGTCCAATACGGTGGTTTCCATATTGGTAACCGAATCCCACAACAGATAAGCATAAGGATAACCATCCGGATCATTATCACTCTGCACCACGGGCCTGAAGTTCAAAGCAGATACGCCATCCCCCCAAAGGCCACCGCCCCATTCCTCCGGTACTTCTACCTCTCCGTTCATCAGTGCCTGTACACCAAATTCTGTTAACACAGGTCCGTCATCCGTCATTTCCCATGTCAAGCCTTCCGGTCCTGCCGTCCCCCCGGATACCTGGGCACCGTTCACCCGTATTCCTTCAGGCGAATACAGCCAGTTTATAAAATCCGCCAGTCGCTCCGGATCCTCTGCATTACTGCCGATTGCCACTACCGTCTGGGGATTTCCCGACACTTTACAGCCATATGAGAATATCTCCATATCTCGGATGGGTGCCAGCATAAATCCCTTTCCTTCTTCCTTATGGCTCAAAGTATTGTATGCGGATTGCCCCAGCCAAGGCCAGATAGAAAACAGAATATCGCCATCCACATATTTCTGAAAAACGCTGTCATAGTTCTGAGTAGGGGAATCCGGATCTACCAGCCCCATCTGGTTTGCTTCAAAATAGAACTTAATGGAACGCATGTAATGGGAGTCCGCATCAATAATACTTTCGTAGTCACTTCCATCCGCTCTGGCCAGCACAAAACCGATTTCATCATAACCATACAGACAGGCAGGCTGTTTGGCAGCATTCATCAGATTACCGTCCCAGTCCTTAAACAGAGAAAAGGCATAAGTAGGATTACCGGTATCTCCATAAGGAATCAGTTTCTGCATTTCTTTTAATACAGGCAGCAAATCCTCCAGAGTTTCCATTTCAGGGTATCCCAGTGCCGCATAGGCATCCCAACGCAGATAGGCTCCATAAGTCAGTTCCGATGTTTCACTGGGTGTCAGAGGTGAATTGCTGGAAAGTTCCGCAGGAATTGCGTAAATTCCTTCCCCGCTTACCACACTGTTCAGCTCCTTGATGGCTGTTTCATATTGCATAATCTCCTGTCCCTTCAAATAATCCTTCATATCAATAATCAAGCCGGAGGTTACCATATTTTCCAGTTTACCATTATCTACACCTACAATAATCAGATCCCCCAAATCACCTGCAGCAGAGCGGATTTCATACAGAGTATCCCCGCCCCCTGCTACATTGGGTGCAATAATGTTTAATTCCATATTGAATTTGTCTTTAACAATCTTCGCAAACCATCCTGACTGTATGCCTTGAAAATTTGCCAGTGAATCAAAAACATCCACTACAATAAATTCTTCATAGGGACATTCTGCATTATCCTTATTTTTTGCTCCCTGACTGCAGCCGCTGATAAACAGTACTGCCGCCGTAAACAACGCAAATGCTTTTATCACTTTTCTCTTTTTCATATTTCTTCTCACTGTATCCCTTCATCTATAATCTTTTATATGTCCTTGTTTTATGTATGCTATTGTATCTATAAAGCAGTATAACACGTTCTTCGCTTAACTTCTACGGTTATCATGGAATTGGCTTTCATTACCGCTCCCCCTCCCCGAACCCCTTGACGATATTTTGAAACTCTTTTATACTATATGTATTACCTTTACTTAATTTAAGTAATTAATTTAAGTGACTCATGTTTCGTATTTATGGGAGCGGCCATGTATAAATTACTGATTGTAGATGACGAAGCCTTAATTCGTGACGGTTTAAAATGCATAATGGACTGGGAAGATGCCGGTTTTTCTATTTGCGGGGAAGCCGCCAACGGTGAAGATGCACTGCAAATGATACTTTCCCTCCAGCCCGAGCTGGTTTTAATGGATATCCGTATGCCCAAAATGCAGGGGCTGGATGTCGTCAGGGCTGCCCGGGAGCAGGATTATAAGGGACGCTTTATCATTCTCAGCGGTTACTCTGATTTTAAATACGCCCAGACCGCAATTCGTTACGGTGTGGAATTTTATCTGACCAAGCCCATCGATGAGGACGACCTGGCAGAGGCTGTTCAAAAAATCAAGCTATCTCTGGACAGCGAACTGCGTACCTCTGACAATATTGAATTATTAAAGAAAAAAGCACGCAATGTAATTCTGCACGAACTGATTACCGGTACGGCCGGTGTTCCCTCTCATCTTTCCGAGCAGGATATAGAAGATATGGAGCTGGCGGCAGATATTTATCAGATTGTAATCTATGAAAATTTCAGCCGCACACTGGGAAGTCCCTCGTACAGTTTTGCAGAGCTTTTAAAGGTTACCAACCGGGATGACCGTACCTTTAATCATATAGAAGAAGATCATAAGGATGTTATATTATTAAAAGGCACCTATGCTTTAAACAGGTTCCGCGATTTTCTGGCTCATTATGAGGGCAGTACACCGCCTCAGAAGGGCAGTCCCATGGATACTCTGTTTCTGGCCTACGGACGCCCTGTGCACACGCTTTCTGAGTTATACCGGTCCTATGAGGATGCTTCCCGCCTGATTGCACGCCGTTTCTTCTGTTTGCAGGGTCAGCATACTTTAAGCTACGAGGAGCTGCCCGATATCAATGAGTCCAACAGACCTTTGCAGCAGGAAAAGCTGGCTGAATATACGGACTATCTCGTAGGATATTTACAGACCTTCAACCGGAAGAATGTAGCGGAGACTCTGGCCGGTATTGAAAAATATTTATATGGTGTGGAGAATGACATTGCTGAGGTAAAACTGTTTTTAACGGATCTTTACCTGCGAATTAAGGAAAAAATCAATCTGGTGTACAATACTCTGGATATTCCCTTTTTATCCAACTCTACCGTGATTGATTACATAGATAAAAAATATTATTTGTATGAAATTATTCAGTTTTTATCTGAGCAGTTTGAAATGGTAATGAGTGCCACCGGCAATCCTTCCCGTAACAGCGTTCTGGATGATATTCTTTACTACATTGACCACAATTATCAGAGTAATATCAAGCTGGAAAGTATTGCACCGCTATTCGGTTATAACAGTGCTTATCTGGGTAAAATTTTCAATAAGACGGTAGGGGAAAGCTTCAATTCCTATGTAGACCATATCCGTATTGAACATTCCAAGGAGCTTCTATGCAAAAATAATTACAAGGTCTATGAAATCGCTGAGCGGGTGGGCTACCGCAACGTGGATTATTTCCATAAGAAATTCAGAAAATATGTAGGGGAAAGCCCTGCTGAGTTCCGTAAAAAGAACGGTGGAACAGTCGATGAATAATCGACTGTTCCACAACCAACTTCTACTACTCTTCGTGTAATATAGATAATCTTGTAAATTCAGCACCTCTTCCATTTTTATCTACAGCATACAGGCCGTAGACTACACCGGTAAATCCGCCTGCCACTTCGCTGGACAGATACCTCGTTTCACCGGTTCCCATAAAGATGGTCTCACCTTCTGTTTCTACCTCGAAATGATATTCCAATTCCTTTGCAGAGATTTTTAAGACTGCAGTATCATTCTTTACCGGAATCTGTTTCATTTCTTTGGAAAGATTGCCGATTGTCAGGCGAAGCACTGCATTGCCCTCCTTAGTCAGATAAAGGTCATAATGGTGTTTCTCATCCATGTAAACAGTAATGCCCGCTTCTTCACAGCCGCTTTTTACCGTTACGCCGACTTCTTCGCAGAATTCACACTGTCTGACTGCCGCTACGGTAGGCAGTTCTCCTTCAAAAAGGCTGTCCTCCGTGCCATCCAAACGCAAGGTATCTCCCGAAAAATGATACCTGTCTTTATTATAATTTCTGATAAAAATCCAGTCCTTACCAAGCTCTAAATTGGAGAAAGTCTTCTCATAAGAAAGCTTCTGAGGTGCAGCTTCTCTTTCCGGCAGGTCATAGGAAAGCCGGGAGGTACCGTCACCCATATAAAACCATCCGTCCTTCCATGTTACAGGTACCAGACAACATTCCCTGCCCAAATGGTGATAGGTCATCCACTGACCGGACTGTCTGAAGGCCAGATGCATAAACCACCAGTCCCCGTTTTTATCTTCAATAATATCACCATGTCCTGCTCCCTGCAAAATATAACCTCCCAGATTGCGGTTGGTCAGCACAGGATTTCCGGGAAAGGCTTCAAAAGGTCCCCACATATTTTTGCTTCTGCCGTAGTTTACCATATGACCGTATTCCGTACCGCCCTCTGCATCCAGCACATAGTAATACTCACCAAATTTGTACAGGTGCGGTGCCTCAATAAACCTGCCGCCGGTACCGTACCATAAGGGCTTACCGGGACTTAATTTTTTACCGGTTTCCACATCGATTTCACACATACGGATACAGGAACGTCCACTTTCATCATCATAGCCGTTACCGATAAAATAGGTTTTACCATTCTCAAAATAGAGAGTCGGGTCAATTCCATCCTCATCTACCCGTACAGGTTCGGACCACTCACCGTAAATGTCATCCGTATATACATAAAAGTTAGTATGGGTACGTGCTTCTGTAGTTACCATATAAAAGCGTCCTTCATGGTAACGGATAGTGGGGGCAAAGATACCGCTGCATTTATCTGCCCCGGTCAAATCCAACTGGCTTCTTCTTGTAATACAGTGTCCTATCTGCTTCCAATTCACCATATCGTCACTTTCAAACAAGGGAACTGCCGGAAAGAACTGAAAGCTGCTACACACCATATAATATTTATCACCCGCCCGGCATACGCTGGGATCCGGATACATACCTCTTAAAACAGGATTATAATATATCATTTTTTCTCTTCCTTTTTACCGCTTCCGCCTGCTACCTTCATGCTGCCGAAGAATGCCGCAGCACCCAGCAAAATAACACCCAGTACCAACAGTACGGTACTTAAAGTCCCATTTGAGGTACCCCCTTCGTCCGGAGTTCCTTCCGTGACGGTATCTCCTGCCGCCGTACTTCCGGTATCCCCGCTGCCTGCCGTTCCTTCCGTTTCATGCTTAACATTTGCAAATACCCTGTCCTCTGAGACAGAAGCCGTCACGGTAAACTCATATGTTACGCCATCCGGTGCATAAGCAGTTACGGTTGCTTCTCCATTGCCATGTGCATATACCTGCACACTTGCCGTACCATTTACTGCCACTGCTTTATTGTCCACCGATACGACAGACGCATCAGAAGATACGAAGGTAATATTCTCTACGCCTGCAGGTTTTACAGTGACGGAAAGCTCTGCGGGCGTGCTGTCGTCTACACTGACCGCATTACTTCCTGCCTCCATGCTTTCAGTCGTTACAGCCTGTACCTCTCCGGCTCCTTCTTCAAATACCAGATTGCTGATGGTGAAGGTCACTTTCACATGCTGGGGATTTTCCAGCCCCACAAAGTTCAGTACATGGTTGTTTACTGTTACTTCTTCAATTACAGAACCATCCCAGGAGTTAATCGGGTCATTGGTATCCAGAATACCGGAGGCTTTAATGGCAGATTTAGGTTCCGTCATGATTACATCAAATTCCACACCGTCCACAATTACGGAATCATAAAAGATGTCGCAGGAAATCAGCGGAGATTTCTTGGTCTTGCCCTTGGTAACACTGTCATCCTTGATATAAATAGCGGTCAGGTTGTTCAGTCCTGTAACTCCCGCCGTAATGGCATTGGAAGAAAGATCTTTACCACAATCAAACTCCAATGTATACTGTCCATCCTCCGATACGCTGATGGCACTACCGCACTCGTTGCTGAAATAGTTCAAATTGTTGTCATTGTAATATACATTGAGTGCCAAATCAATTTCTGCACAGGCCTCTGCCTCCTCTACCGTTACTGGAACCACCTTAGTCAGGCCGTCGGAAGAGGTAATAATGATATACGCACTGCCGCCCTGTAATGCTACCAGCTTACCGAGCTTGGAAACCGTTACTACCTCCGGGTCAGAAGAACGGTATGTAAGATAAGCATCCGTATCTGCCGGTGCCATACCGGCATTCATAAACAAGGACTGTCCCGCGGTCATTATATAGCTGTCCTGCTCTACTGTGATTTCCGTACAAGGATTGGTAGTCCGGGCTGCCTGTACCTCTATGGGAATTTCCAGCAGGGCACTGCCGCTCTGAGTGTACGCCGTAATCACGGTATTACCGATACCGGTTGCATGAATATTGGCCTCCCACTGATCCAGATTACCTGCTTCTATATTGACGGTCGCTACGGTTTCATCCGCACTTCTCCACAGTACAATATCGTTGTATGCATTTTTATCCACATCCTCCAAAACTACGTCCACTACTTCACCCATATGAAGCAGATAGGTACCGTCTACAGTGCCCAGACTCGGAATACTGTTTATGGCAGGAGAGGTGGTAATATCCTTCAAATCCTCAGAACCGGTCAGATACAGACCACGCATAATGCCGTCAATAATTTCCGGATATACCTTCTCATAGGTTTCTCTGTCTACCAGCGTGAAGCTGAAATCAGGAGTCATGGAAAGGTCATACCAGCCCTGATCCCAGTAGCAGGGTACAATACCAATCTGCTGGCAGAGTCTGGTGACAATTTCCAGATGATAGGCACGTTCTGCGGTGTTCCCCTTGTTGATTGCACCGTATTCACCTAAAATAACCGGAATCCCCTTAGAAGTAAACGCCTCTTCCAAAAGCCAGAACTCATCAATCAATGCATCCACTCTCTGCTCTACAAAGGTTGTGGTCTGGGTTGTTTCCAACAGACCAAACTGCCAGTCATAATAGTGAACAGCTACAAACAATCTGTTCTCCACACTGTCCTGAGGCAGTTTAAAGCCGTTGTCAGGATTGGTGGTATTTACAATATTGGTATATCTGCCGGGTACAGACAACCAGCGCACTGCGTTGTTGGAGCCGGTAGCACGTACGGTATCTACAAAAATCTGGTTAAATTCATTGATAATTGCCGTATCTTTTGCAACGACACCATCACCTGTTACTTCGTTCATGGATTCAAAAATCAGGTGCTCGTCATAATCCTTAAACCGCTCTGCAATATGTCTCCAAACTGCTTCATACTTTTCTTTGACAGGCTCCAAATCCTCTGCCGCTATACGCAGCCATCCGGTCTGCTCTGCTCCGTCATGGTGTATATTGATGATGACGTACATATTCATGTTAACAGCGTAGTCCACGATGTCCTGCACACGGCTCATCCACTGCTCATCAATAGCATAACCGTTTTCATCATCAATCATGGTACCCCATGTGACCGGTATACGAATGGTATTAAAGCCCATATCGTGGATTTCCTTAATCAGCCCCTGTGTGGTTTCTACATTCTGCCACAATGTCTCAGAGGGGGTAAAACCGGTATGACCATCCATGGTATTGCCCAAATTCCAGCCATTCCCCATTTCAGATACCATTTCCTGTGCTGTCAGCTCCCTAAAAGGCATCTGTGCACTGACAGTCTGGGTATTTTGTGCCGCACTGCTTTCTATTGCCGGAAGTCCGGCAAGCAACAATGAAAATGCCGTCAACCCCGCAAACAGCTTCTTCAAGTTGTTTCTCACTTTCATCTGTTAATCCTCCCAAATTTGTTTTTACTCTTCCTTTTCTTCTTCCGGTGTTTCTCTGACTGCCCCCGGCTCCTTTTCTATCTGTCTGAAAAAATACATGGCAAAGCCGCTGATTGTTAACATGATACACGCCGGGCCGATTAACAGACCAAAGAACAGAGTTGTCGTATTGAAGAAAATTAATAGCAGCTCTATTGCTAAAATGAAAACCAGAAAAAGGGTTCTTACAAAGTACCGGGTCGCGATGTTTACGGAATTTTTCAGGGTCCCGAGCAGAGTATTCTCATAACGGGCACTTAAAGGAAATGCATAAATAAATGCCATACCAAATACAAATGCTGCTACGATACCGAATATTGCCAATACAATAGGATTGTTTTCCACCTTATTAAACAACTCAAAGTCCAGATAAACCACGTAAGAACAAAAAATCGCAAGCAGTCCCAAGGGAATCCCCTGCTTCCAGTTTTCTTTGAAAGCCTTAATAAACTGTCTTGCTACATACCCCTCGCTTTCATCCACCATCTTAAGCGTCACACTGTAGGCCGCCACAGTAGCAGCTCCCATAGTCACTATCGGTAAAGAAAACAAAAGCCACAGAAAATTCAGTTTTATCATATCCCATAATCTGCTCAGGAATTTATAAAGAGCACCATCTACACTGAAAAATTTCATAAATTTCCTCTCATTGTTTCAAAAAAGGCTGCCGGTTGGGCAGCCCTTTCTGTTTATTTTCAATTTATTCTTATCTTAAAGGTGCCTGCAGTTCATTTTTGATTGCTGCCTGCTCTTCACAATACTTGACACAACTGTCATAACCGTAGGATTTTGCTTTACCACGCATTTCATTTACAATCTTGTTAAAGTCTTCTTCTGTATCAGCATAGATTGCTCTCCAGCTGTATTCTACCAGACAAAGTGCTACCTGATCCCATACAGACTGCATCTGAGGATCTAAGGTTTCCATTACGAATGCGGTAGGCTGATCGACTGAATAGTTGCAGGTATCCATATATTCCTGTACGGTTGTGCAGCCGGTAAATTCACGCCAATCCTGTTCTGCTTCACAACGTCCGCCGGGTACCTGGGTGCTTGCCCAATACTGCTGATCGTATCTTTCACCGGATTCAGGGTTTACGTCTGCTGCGGTCCATGTGGTATTGTTTACCTGGAATGCACCTTCATTGAAGGTTGCTCCGCCCCATTCTTCAGGCATCAGAGTGGTTCTGTCTTCAAAACAGGTCTTACCGAAATCGGTAAAGTAGGTCTTGCCGTTTTCATCATAGTCCCAGCAGAGACCCTTAGGACCGTAATCCATGGTTACACGGCCTTCGGGGGTACACAACCAGTTGATAATTTCCATACAAAGCTCAGGATACTGGGTCTTCGCACCAATACTCCATACACGGTTACCGCCTTTGGTACTTAAACCTGCAACGATAGGGCAGGCTTCGGTAGGAACCAGACTCTCCATGATTCTGTTCTGACTGTAGTTTTCTTCCTTGTTGTAACCTGCAGAACCTGCATAGTTAAAGATAGAGAAGAATACCTGACCGTTCTGTACCTTTTCAATCATGTTATCATAGGTCTGGGTCATGGAGTCAGGGTCAAGCAGACCGTTGCGATACAGTTCGTTGAACCATGCCAGCATTTCCAGATAAGGGCTGTCAGGAGACAGTGCATCATAGAATTCACCGTTTTCTACATTATAGTGACCAAAACCGAATTCATCATAACCATAGTAAGCGGTTGCCATAGCCTTTACATACATTACATAGTTGCCGTCCCAGTCGGGCCACAGAGACATTGCATAGGTAGTCTTTCCATTTTCTGCAGTAGGACAAATCTCCTTCATCTGCACCAGTACATCCATCAAATCATCCAGATTGTTTACTTCCGGATGACCTAACTGTTGATATAAATCCCAACGGATATCCCATGTGTAGAAGAAAGCATCATGGCTGTCGGAGCTTGCTGCCACATTGTGTCCGAAGCCATAGATGGTAGAGCCGTCACCGGAAATAGCACGGTTCTTTTCCAATGCGTCCTGCATATTTTCCCAAATGTAGGGACCATATTCCTGTACCAGATTATCTTCTTCCCAGTTATAAAGCATGCCAGCATTAACAGCATTCTGATAGTTTGCATCATCAGAACCCCATACTACGATGTCGCCTAAATCGCCGGCCTCCATACGGGTTTCGTATACACCGCCGGTCTCCGGAATCAAATTCACAACTACGCCGAATTTGTCCTTTAAAATCTGTGCAAACCAGCCCTTCATCTCGCCGGAATAGTTTGCAAGCTGGCTGTAAACGGTAAGCGTAATGTAGTCCTTTTTCGCAGAACCGCCACATCCGGTCAAAAGGCTGCCGGTCATAATCAGGACCAGTGCCAGTGCCAAAACTTTCTTAATCTTTTTCATGTATTTTCCATCCTCCTTTATATTATTTAAGAAACCGTTAACCCTTTACGGCTCCCAACATAATACCCTTTACAAAATACCGCTGCATAAACGGATATACCAACAGTATGGGGATAACCGATACCATGGAAATGGTGTATTTAATAACCTTTGCATTCAATGCCGTCTGCATAACCGCTTCCGCCGTTGCCGAGCTTACGCCACCGTTCATAAGTGCACCCAGGTTGGTGGTGGTTGTCAGATACAAATACAATCTGTGCTGCAGAGTATACAGCTCCGGTGCATTCTGCATAAGAATCAGGGAATCCGTATAGGAGTTCCAATGTCCTACCGCACCAAAGATGGCAATGGTCGCCAGAATCGGCATACACAAAGGCCATATAATCTTTTTAAAGATGGTAAAGTAGCTTGCACCATCCATAAACGCACTCTCTTCCAGTTCCGCCGGAATGGATTCAATATAGGTCTTTACCAGAATAATATTGTAAGGTGCCACAATACCGGGGATAATATATGCCATAAAGTTATTAGTCAGACCTAACATGGACATATTTAAATACCAGGGAATTGTACCTGCATTAAAATACATGGTAATAACCAAAAAGCGGTACCAGAATTTTCTGTGCCACATCTGCTGCTTGGTAACCAGATATCCTACAAATGCGGAAGCCAGAACCATCAGTGCCGTACCCAGAATGGTTCTTCCGATAGATACCAAGAATGCCTGCCCTACCTCATCTGCATTCAAAAGGCTTATATAGTTGTCAAAGTTAATTCCCCGGGGAATAAAGTTAATCAATCCCTTACTTACCAGATCATTGGATGAAATGGTATTGATAAACAAATAGTAAAAGGGAAATATACAACTCAATGTAAAAATGATAAAAAACGTATAGTTAAGAATATTAAATACAATATCTCCGGGTGTTAATTTGTAAGACCTTTTATGCTTTTTATAATATTCTTTTTCTGCTTTTGCATCTAACTTTTCCTGTAATGTCTTAGCCATCTTAACACCTCCTTATACAATACTTTCGCCACGGACTAATTTGGATATGGTATTTGCAGCAAACAGCAGGACTACGCTGACTACGGATTTTACCATACCAATCATGGTAGATAACGGAATAGCACCATTTACAATACCCAGTTTATATACATACAAATCAAGTACCATGTTCACGTCGGTATTGGTTGCATTATCAAATACCATGTACTGATCCATACCATTGCTCAATACACCTGCTACTGCCATCAAAAGCATAACCATATAAGTCGGAATCAGTCCCGGCAGGGTAATATGCCACATTTTCTGGAAACGGCCTGCACCGTCCACGGTAGCCGCTTCGTAAAGCTGCTGGTCGATACCCGCAATACCTGCAATATAGATAATTGCACTCCAGCCTACACCCTTCCAGGTACCCCATGCCAGCATCTTAAACCAATGTCCCGCAGAACCCATCAGCATGTTCTTTCCTTCTGCCCATGCACCGGAGTTTACCATTAAGCTGCTGATAAAGCCCTCGGAGGAGAAGATTGCCAATGCAATCGCATATACCAAAACCCAGCTGATAAAGTTAGGAATCGTTGCAAAAGTCTGTACAAAACGTTTCATTCTGGCACTCTTCATTTCGGAAAGGAAGATTGCAAATGCCATGGGCAGCCAGCTTGTTGCAATACCCAGACCGCTCATTACCAGTGTGTTTCTAAGCACTCTGACAATATCACTTCTGGTTGCTTCGTTCTGGAACAACATGGTAAACCACTGGAAGCCTACAAAATTGTCCTTGGAAAGTGTACCGCCTGCCTGATAATCATAGAACGCATATCTCCAGCCATATAACGGCAGATAGCTGAACACGAAACAAAGTGCTGCAAACGGAAGGAACATTAAAAACAGTTTGAATCTGGATTCCATTTCATACTTTGCGTCTGCTTCCGGCTTCGGTAATAAAATCTGAATCACCAGCGTGGTTACCAGTACTACCGCTGCAATGATAAAGAAGAACAGCCAGTTCTGTAACGGGAAGTTCGGAATAACCTTTTCCGGTCTGGTGGTCGCCGCTACCTGGGTATATGCCAGATAGATACCTGCTAAACCTATCATCTGTGCCAACGCACCGCCGATACCGAACCAGTTGCCGAGACGCTTCATTTTAAGGTTACCGATGGACATACAGCCCATAACCGCAGTAACCACAATACCAATCCATGCAATCATGGAAGATATAAAAAGTATAATGAAAGAAGATTCCTGGAGCCAGCCCTGGTTAAATGCACGCACGCACTGCTCTGTCAGTGAACCATAAGAAATACCCGATGTGAAAAGAGACATCGTCTTATTTATGTAATCACAAATTTTTGCCGGATTAAGTCCCGGAAAGAACATCATTACTATTGAAAGCAGTACACCGATACGTGCCACATAATAGATATACCCGGCTATTCTTTCCTTTCCTGTCTGTTTCTTTTCCATTCTCTACCTCCCTGTTTCTGTATTGTTTTGATATAAATGCATCAAAAACACATACTCTGTGAACTTACTATCATTATACAAAAATGAACTTTCTAAAGATACCGTAAATACTTGATAAAAAATACAGTAACTTTTTGTCGGGACGAGATGTAAGAAACTTTAAAAGCCCCCTGAGTCATACGACTCAGGGGGCTTAGATTAGTTACTCTTATCTTACCAAAGCTTATTTAGTTTCTTTTTTCTTCTTACCAACTACTACGCCGGCTGCAACTGCAACTACTACAACTACAGCTACAACGATACCGATGATAAGACCGGTATTGCTGCCACCTTCTGCAGGTGCTTCTGCATCAGGTGCAGGAGTTGCTGCAGGTGCTTCAGGAGTTGCTGCAGGTGCTTCAGGAGTTGCTGCATCATTTGCAAAGCCGCTTACATCAAAGCTGATTTCAATGCTCTGGGTAGGTGCTGCATAGTAAGGCAGTGCGGAAATTTCATTGTTCCAGATATTAGCTAAGAGGAACTTCTGAACTTCCTTGGAATCAGGATCTGCGAAAGCTTCTGCCTGAGTGGTAATTTCCTTGCCGTCCATCTTCAGAACTACATTGGAGATTACTACCTGATCATTTACAGGCAGGTCAGTGGATACAAATAACAGGTTGAATAAACCGTCTGCACCCAGAATAGGCTGATCTTCAAAAGTGCCGGAGAAGTCGTAACCGGTTACTGCTACAGTGTAGGTGCCGTTTCCGGTAATTTCTACGTCAGTAAAGGTACCGCCCTGTGCAATCCACTCACCATCGATGAAGCCAAGCTGATCGAAGCATCCGGATTCTTTACCGTAAGAAGCATCGTCCCATGCGTTACGGAAAATCCAGGTAGGTGTCTGTACACCGATGTATGCATGGTATGTACCGTTAGGATCAAACTCGTTCTGAGGAGCTTCTTCCTCTGTTGCACTTGCAATGTAAATGGTAGGTGTAATTTCAAAAGTCAGGGTAGTGAAGCCCTTAGGAGATTCTGCAAGGTACTTGGTTCCCCATTCATTGTAACCGCCTGCAATACGCATACACTGCTCTACAGGATAGTCACCGGTACCCTCTGCCCAGCAAGCATCGCCTGCTGCTAAATCAACTGCAACTTCTTCACCATCTAAGAATACTTTTACGTCAAAAGTACTGTTCTTAGAAATTACAGAAGAATCTTCTACGATAAAGCAGGGAGCTGTAAACCATGTATAAAATACCTCGGAAGGGAATTCCAGAGAAAGAGTTGTGGTTTCGCCGCTCTTAATTTCGCCATTGGTTGCTACGATATCGCCTGCATCGCCGCCGTAATACTGGAAGCCCCAGTCATTTTCTGCTTCCTTGTCACCACCGAATGCGATAAATGCAGGATAGGATTCTTCACTGAGAACTTCTTCACCTGCTGCACCACCAGCATTGCAAAGAACGCCGTCACCTAAAGTAAAGGTAACTTCTACCGTGTTGATACCTGTGTACAGTGTATTGTCTACAGGAACTGCGGTAATGCCGTCTGCACTGCCGTCTGCGGTACGTGCATTGTCTACGGAAGTAGGATCTGCAACCCAACCATTGTACAAGTTACATCTGGTTGCAACGCCATCATCGGAAGAGGTATAAGGTGTGCCTGTTAAAGCAACCTCTTCACCGTTAATCTTTACGGAATCAATTGTCATATAGCTGTTGGGGAATGCTGCTTCACCGTTGCTGATTTCAACATCCATGAATGTGATATCAGGTGCACCGCCCTCAACGCCTGTGAAGTCAAGGCTTACGGTATAGGTACCATAACCGGTAACTTCTGCCATGTTGGAAACAACGGGTGAATAGTCATTGCCGTCATTCCACCACTGTACTGACCAAGAACTGTCTGCCATGGTCAGGTACGCCATGGTTTCTCCTTCTGCATTTGCAGTCACGGTATTAGCCGGTAAGCTTAAACCGGTAACAACCAAAGCAGCTGCAAACAGAGAAGAAAGAATTTTCTTCATTGTCTTTTTCATACTTTTTTACCCTCCTAGAGAATTTAACTTGCCTCGTGCGTATACACAATTGCTTATGCGTGATAACCTCACATACGCTGTGCACGGGCACGATATGCCTCGTTAACTTTACATGGTAAGTGTATCGAAAGTAAGACAAATAAAAAACCATTCCTTTTTTACATTTTATACGTTTAAAATTGCACATTACAACACTAATTATTCCAGTCTGGAATGTTTCACCGGAAGCTTAACCACAATCCGGGTACCTTTTCCCGGTGCACTGTTTATTTTCATACCATAGGACTCACCATAGTACAACCTGATTCGTTGATTGATATTGCAGAGTCCGATACTGCCTGTACGGTCTAAGGTTTTCTGTGCCATTCTGATTTGCAGGGTTTCCAGTTCTGTTTCACTCATGCCACAGCCATTGTCCGAAATTACAATTTCTAAAATATCCTCCACAGGTTCATTCACTACAATCTCTACCATTCCCTGTTCTGTCTGCTCCAGCCCGTGGATAATCGCATTCTCCACAATAGGCTGCAGCAACAACGGCAGAAGCATATATTCTTCCGCATTCAGATTATCCGGCAGAGTTATATGATAATTTATCCTGTCTCCAAACCGGATTTTCTGTATTTGCAGATAGGTTTCCATATAGTCAATTTCTTTTTTTAAGGTCACCAGGGACGTGCCTGTGTTTTCAAGCACATACCGCATGGACTTACCCAGCAGTTTAATCGAATTTGCTACCTCCTTATTGCCGGAGGTCAATGCCTTCATGCGGATACTTTCCAGAGTATTGTATAAAAAATGTGGGTTAATCTGGCTTGCAAGCATTTTCATTTCCATCACCTGCTGCTCATTTAACAGCTGCTGCTCGCTCAGCCTTGCCTCATACATTTTGGCATCTTTTTCCTTGATTTTCTGCACCATGACCTGTAAATCCGCAAAAGCTTCTGCCAGTTCGTCTTCGCCTCCATATGTGACATTTGTGTCATAATCTTCTTTGCTGGCCTTCTTCATCTCTTTTCTAAGGACATCCACACGTCTGGTAAAATAGCCTGTAAAAAAGTGTATTACCAGTGCCGGCACCGCAATCGCTACCAGCAGAATAATCAGACAGATAATAATAATCCTGTTAATATCCTTATAAGCCGTCTCATTCATGGTCGTGATATAAATTTTACTGTCCGTCTGATACAAATGCAGTGTGGATATTTTCGTAAAAAGCTTATCTGCATCCTCCCATACAGCTCCCAGATACTGATAGTAATCATCATCATAATCAATATATACCCCCGGTGCTTCCCCATAGCCGGTTCTCTCAGAGTTATAGAAAATCTTCTGATTGTCGGAGGATACCATAATCCGGTACTCATTACTGTGGATACGGGTCTGCAGATAGTTATCGCTTATCTGGATAACCAGAACCGCCCGGTATTCACTGCCTATAACCGGAATTTTTCGCACCAGTGCCAGATTCCAGTAGGAATTGCCGTATTTATCCTTCTTCTCCATCGGCATCCAGAATGCACCTGCCTGATCAACGGCTTTCCGGTACCAGTCCTGGGCTTCCACCGTTTCGTCAACTGCTTTAAAATGCATATAATCAGCCGCGTAAGGATTATCTGTATACACAATGATATCCTCAATTTCTGCGTGAGTTGAAATATAATCATCGATGGTCGTATACGAATAAGCCGGGCTGTTATGTTCTCCGGCTCTCTTTGACGCCAGCACCTCCTGCAGACTGTCTTCAAAGGAAATCTCCCCGGAAATATTGTAAATCTGAGTGGTAATCTCAAATAAAATGGTCTTTACACGCAGGTTATCCGACTCCAGCAAATCCTCATGATAGTTGGTCAGAAGCGTCCCCGTATTTCCCAGCAAAAAAGAACCGAGTATGGCTAACGGAAAGAAAATGGCAATAAAGTAGATTAAATATAACTGCTGCCTGATTTTTCTTTTACTGATTAGTTCCCATAACCGGTTCTTTTTCTGTTTCATGCTTATACTCCTGCATACCGCAGGCTCTGCCTGTGATACTGCATCAACAAGAATCCGAAGGTCAATCCTCCAAATTCCTCTTATTCGTTAATCGTACATACCATATGACCTGATGCGGATTTCACAACGGTATCTTTTCCATCTGTGGCAGTCTCTGTGCCTTCCACACCGGTTGCCGCCACATTCATAAGACGTACGGTGTATGCTTTGTCGGAAGTTACATCTACGGTAACGGTATTACCGTTTCTTACCGCACTGACCTTCACCTCTTCAGACTGATCCATACCGTATACAACGGTAGAAGCAGCTACGCCGTCCTGCAATTCATAAATACGCAGTTCCACGCCATCGCCGTAATCGTAATCCGGCTTATCATCATGTGCACCCAGTGCCACAATGGAGCCTTCCTTTACCAACAGAGGTACGCTTAAGTAACCGTGCTTTTCCTGAATCCAGCGGCCACCTTCCTTCACCTCTCCGGTAAAGAAGTCGGTCCACTTACCTGCAGGCAGATAGTAATCAGCCATACCCTCTTCATTAAAGATAGGTGCTACCAAAAGGTTGTCACCCAACATGTACTGACGGTCCGCATAGTGGCAGGTTCTGTCCTCTGTGAATTCCAGAACCATACTACGCATGGTAGGAATACCTTCCCTGTTTGCCTGAATTGCTGTCTTATATAAATAAGGCATGATTCTTGCTTTTAATTTGGTGAAGAAACGTACTACATCCACTGCTTCTTCATCATATGCCCACGGCACTCTGTAAGAGGTACTGCCGTGCAGACGGCTGTGGGAGGATAACAGCCCAAAAGCTACCCATCTCTTATATACATCCGGTGTAGAGGTACTCTCAAAGCCGCCGATATCGTGTGCCCAGAAGCCAAAGCCGGACATTAACAGGGAAAGGCCGCCGCGAAGGCTTTCTTCCATGGATTCGTAATCAGACCAGCAGTCACCGCCCCAGTGTACAGGGAACTTCTGACCGCCTGTGGTTGCAGACCGTGCAAAGAGAACCGCATCATCTTTGCCACGCTTCTTCTGTAAAATTTCATACACTACCTTGTTGTACAGGTAGGTATAGTAGTTGTGCATCTTCTTAGGGTCAGAACCGTCAAAGTAGCAGATATCTTCTGTGGGAATTCTCTCACCAAAGTCAGTCTTAAAGCAGTCAACCCCCATATCCAGAAGTCCTGCCAGCTTTTCCTGGAACCATGCACATGCCGCAGGATTTGTAAAATCTACCAAAGCCATGCCGGGCTGCCACATATCCCACTGCCATACATCGCCGTTGGTTCTCTTTACAAAATAACCCTTTTCCATACCCTCTTTAAACAGAACACTTTCCTGTGCAATGTAAGGGTTAATCCACACACAAATATTCAAGCCTTTTTCCTTGATACGCTTTAACATACCTTCGGGGTCCGGGAATACTCTGGAATCCCATACAAAATCGGTCCAGTGAAACTCCTTCATCCAGAAGCAGTCAAAGTGGAAGGTTCTTAACGGAATACCTCTGTCTAACATACCGTTGACAAAACTCATAACAGTTTCTTCATCGTAGTTGGTTGTAAAAGAAGTAGACAGCCACAGACCAAAGGTCCAGGGTGCAGGCAGGGAAGGCTTACCTGTCAAATCGGTATATCTGGTAAGCACCTCTTTCATGGTAGGTCCGTTGAACAGATAATAATCCAGATAGCCGCCCTCTACAGAGAATGCAGTCTTGGTTACCTGCTCGGTAGCCACTTCAAATTCTACTTTTTCGGGATGGTTTACAAATACACCATATCCCTTATTGCTGATATAAAAAGGAATGTTTTTGTAGGACTGGTAGGTGCTTGTACCACCGTCTTCATTCCAGATGGATACACTCTGTCCATTCTTTACAAATGCGGTAAAACGTTCACCCAGACCGTAAATCAGTTCACCAACACCCATGGAAAGCTGCTGACGCATATAGGTGTCCACAACATCACCCTTGTCGTAGTAGTCTCCCTTCCAGTTCATCTTCATGCAGGCCAGGTCTCTTCCGGAAGCCTTAGTAACCAGCTCCCCATTTCTCTTATAAGACATAGCCCAGTTCTTTTTATCAATTTCCAAACACAGTGTACCACTCTGAATCACCAGTTTTTCTTCATCCGTGGTAACTGACAGCGGCTGTTCCTCATTCTGCTCCAGTTCAAAATCCGGTCCCTTCTTTACCGCACCCATATGATGATAGGTCTGCACACGCAATACCTCGGGAGCAGGGGATGTAATGATCATAGTCAGGTTGATACCGCCTAATGTTGCACCTCTGTGCATAATTCTCTGAGTAGGCAGACACAGGGTTACCCTGGTATCCTCAATTGTTTCAAAATACACTTCCTGCGGGCTGAAGCATCCGCAGCCCTCTTTCTGCAACCAGCAGCCATTTCCGAATATCATATTGATTTCCTCCGTGATATTGATTGGTTATAAATTATTGTGCCAGAATGTAGTATTTTCTTCTACACATTACTTTCATTATAGGGAAAAAAACGTTTAAAAGAAACTGTCTTTTTTCCACTTGAATTACCTTAAGTTTTACAGAAAAATCCAAGTCTTTGCCAGTGTAATCCATGAAGCACATTCCGGCTGCATATGTTTGCCGTCCGCACTGGCAGTCAGCTCCGTTCCCAATGCCAGACCGTGCTGCCCCTTGGGATACATATGAAACTCTGTAGGAATATTATATTTACGCAGTGCACTCACAAACAGCAGGGAGTTTTCTACCGGCACCGTACCATCCTCAAAGGTATGCCAGATAAAGGCAGGCGGGGTGTCAGGGTTCACCTGTTTCTCTAAAGAAAGCTTCTCTAAAAGAGTACTATCCCCTTTTGTCAGCCTGTCGAAGGAACCTCTGTGGGCAAATTCTCCGGAGGTAATCACCGGATAGCTTAAAATCATACCGTCCGGCTTGATTTCATCTGCACTCTGTGCTCCCACACTCTTATAAAGCCACTCTTCCTTCCAGAATACGCCCAGGCAGGCTGCCAGATGGCCGCCTGCCGAGCTTCCGTTCACTATGATTTTATCTTCTCTAATATGCCATTCCTTTGCATGGCTGCGGATATACTTCATGGCATACGCCAGTTCCTTAATCTGTACGGGAAATGCCGTTCCTGCCACAGAATACCTAAGCACGGCCGCATGAAGTCCCATAGCCATGAACTGTAATGCCACACTCTCTCCTTCCCGTACGGAAAGGTGCTCATATCCGCCGCCGGGACAAATGATAATCATGGGACGTTCTCTCACAAACATATCCTCAGAATAATCCTGAATATACAAAGTTAACTTTGCTTCGGGCATGGAGCCCTCTGCCTGCAAGGGAATCTCTTTATAAAGCATGTCGCTATCTCCTTATTAGTACGCTCTCTGCCAAATCCGAATGCTCTCTTAATTAGTAAGCTCTGCCCCAGTATACCATTTTCTTTGCAGGTTTGCCGCAGCATACACAGGTTTCTGCCAGTTGTTCCTGTTCAAAAGGCATACATCTGCTGGTAACACTGAGTTTTTCTTTAATCAGGTCTTCACATGCCTGTTCTCCGCACCACATAGCCTTTACAAAACCGGTCTTTTCGGTAAACAGCTTCTCAAACTCCGCGAAATCCCGAGCCACATAGGTATGCTCATCTCTGTGTGCCCTTGCTCTTTCTAACATATCGTTGTGAATGGTTTCCAAAAGCTCTGTTACCTTTGTCTCCACTTCATCCAATGCCACTTCTATTTTTTCTCTGGTATCTCTCCTGCAAAGCACACACTTTCCTGCCTCTATATCCTTGGGACCTATTTCCAGACGCAGAGGGAAGCCCCTCATTTCGGCTTCCGCAAACTTAAATCCGGGAGTCTTGTCAGTATCATCTACCTTTACTCTTAAGCCGCTCTTTTTAAGTCTTTCTTTCAGTTCATATGCCTTATCCAGGACGCCTTCCTTCTTCTGCTGAATAGGAATAATTGCTACCTGGATGGGAGCTACCTTAGGCGGCAGTACCAAACCGGAATTGTCACCATGCACCATGATAATGGCACCAATCATACGGGTAGTCATACCCCATGAGGTCTGATGTACATACTTTAAGGTATTATCCTTATCTGCAAACTGGATACCGAAAGCCTTTGCAAAACCGTCACCGAAATTGTGGCTGGTACCGGACTGCAGTGCCTTACCGTCATGCATCAGGGATTCGATAGTGTAGGTTGCTACCGCACCCGCAAATTTTTCTTTTTCTGTTTTGCGTCCCTTTACAACGGGGATTGCCAGTACCTCTTCACAAAATTGTGCATAAAGATTCAGCATCTGGATGGTTCTTTCTTCCGCTTCCTCTGCTGTAGCATGTGCAGTATGACCTTCCTGCCACAAGAACTCTCTGGAGCGTAAGAAGGGTCTGGTTTCTTTTTCCCATCTCACTACAGAACACCACTGGTTGTATACCTTGGGTAAATCTCTGTAGGACTGTACATCATTTTTATAAAAATCGCAGAACAATGTCTCAGAAGTAGGGCGGACACAAAGTCTTTCCTGTAAAGGCTGCAAGCCGCCATGGGTTACCCATGCTACTTCCGGTGCGAAGCCCTCTACATGATCCTTTTCCTTCTGTAAAAGACTTTCCGGGATAAACATAGGCAGGTATACATTCTGCACACCCGTTTCCTTAAATCTTTCGTCCAGTTGTTTCTGCAAAAGCTCCCAGATTGCATAACCCGCAGGCTTGATTACCATACAGCCCTTTACGCTTGTGTAGTCAATCAACTCCGCCTTCTTTACTACATCGGTATACCACTGGGCAAAGTCTTCCTCCATGGAGGTAATTGCTTCTACTAATTTTTTGTCTGCCATTTTTATCAACCTCTTTTCTTTTTTATTGGATGGGCAAAGCCGGGACACACACATCTTCAAAATTTCCCATGCCAGCCGTTGCCGGGCTTCTCCTCAAACACAAAAACCGCCGGTTCCGTCCCTAAAAGGGACCGGAATTCCGGCGGTACCACCCTGATTCACGCAGGTCAAAATACCTTTTCAGGTAAATTTCTGCATACAACTCAATTGCCGATAACGCCGGCACTACGCTGTATTTTCATACAGGACTCAGAGGCAGGTTCAGGTGCTTCCCGTAAGAGCCTTCCACCATACGGCTCTCTCTCTGTAACTTTCCACAGTCTTACTAACCCTCGTCATAGCCATTTTTCTCTATAAATCCGTAAAATACGGTATGTAGTGATTGTAGGGCATGGAGTTTTTTTTGTCAAGTAGGAAGGAATTTTTGATAGGGTAAACTTATTGTCGGAAAGTAATAGGCAGACTACACCTGTGAC
>JBJEMX010000049.1:0-38817 GCA_051879895.1 Lachnospiraceae bacterium | reverse complement strand
TATTTGAAAAATCAATCAGTATATAGGAATCATATTCATTTCGAGCAAATTCCTCGGCAATTGTTGTCTTTCCTACACGTCTTGCACCTTCAAGCAAACATGCGTACTTCCCATCCCATTCCTTTTTCCATGCCAGTAATTCTTCATATACTTTTCTTTTAAACATTAGCTTCACCTTCCATCTAGTGATATTCTGATGATAATACTTCTTTTTATTCATTTTATCAAAAAATATAATTATTTCAATACTTCAAATGTAATAAATTATATTTTTTTCAACACCCAATAGAATAAATAATATATCTATTTCAACATAAGCAAAGTGTTCCATTTCAAAAAACTCAATGTATTGGCAAAAAGAAATACTTTGTGTTTTTTCAAAATATCCCTTTTCTCCATTACCTGTTTTTTAAACACATGCCACAAATTAATAACTTTTTCCATTTGTGACCTATATGTTATAACTGCCATCCTAACAAGTTAGGTAAAAAGTTGGGAGAAAAGTTTGGCAAAAGCAAAACCCACGTCCCTGCCTCCCGGCAAGCACATGGGTCTTTACACTTTTTCCTTATGATATTTGACATCTCCGTCCCCAAATCAGCTACAATCTACTACACCATTTACTACACCATTTCGGTGTGAAATTACACCAATTTGCGATAAATTACGATACATCTGTCTTTTTGTCAAAAACCCGCAAACCATTGAAAACACAGGATTTATCGGCATTTTAGGAAGTCTGAAAATCATGCAAGCATAAACTCAATAAATTCCTGCTTGTACTGTTCCATTTTGTTTATCTTTGTTAAGTTACGAGCTGTAGCATTTAGTTCATCCCCATTTAAATTATTAGAATGTTGCACCGTCACAAAATGGCGTAAACACCAACTTTTCATATTCATAAGAATCAATAATTGAATTTGCCTGTTTTTCTGTAATCGGTGTGGCTTCCTCAAAATCCACTATGCCGGCTCCGGAATGAAACCATGGATTATTCATATCCCGTAATGCATCATATAATACTCGCTCTCTTAACCCAACTCCCGTATTATCTTGCGTACTTTCTTGCTCTATTATACTGCATATCCACAAAAATTCAATAACTATGTAACGAAAAAAGCTCCTACCGGTCACCCACAAACGAGTCAATATACTTTTTCTTTTTCCCAAAAGGAGGACGGGACTTTCGTCCCGCCCTCCTAACTTCGTCTTCTATGGTTTTGTCTTCAGATGCTGCACTCATGCCTGCTCAGGCTCGTTGCATCCGGTTATTCTTCTGTTACCTCTTCGGCTGTCACAGATACCAGTTCTACCTTTTCACCGGTCATGTTCCAAACCTGGATATATACGTTGGCATATTCAGTATCATATGGCAGCACAATGGTTCCACTTGCTGTTGTATTGCTCTGGTCAAATGTGGAAATTGTCGTCCATGTATAACCTTCTGCCGCTTCTGCATCATATACATTCGTGCAGATTCCACCATTAAAGGTACCATCTCCGGAAAATACTGCCGTAACCTTTACCTGATCTCCGGTAGTAGCAGTAACTCCTGCTTCCTTCAGGTTCAAAATATAATCTCCTGCTTCTGTATAAGTGTGAATTACCGTTGTAGTGTCGCCACCTTCCTGGCTTCCTTCACTGCCGGAGCCACCTTCACTACCTTCACTGCCTTCTCCTGTGTTGTCATCTTCCGTTACCTCTTCGACTGTCACGGATACCAGTTCTACCTTTTCACCGGTCATATTCCAAACCTGGATATATACGTTGGCATATTCAGTATCATATGGCAGCACAATGGTTCCACTTGCTGTTGTATTGCTCTGGTCAAATGTGGAAATTGTCGTCCATGTATAACCTTCTGCCGCTTCTGCATCATATACATTCGTGCAGATTCCACCGTTAAAGGTACCATCTCCGGAAAATACTGCCGTAACCTTTACCTTATCTCCTGTAGTAGCAGTAATTCCTGATTCCTTCAGGTTCAAAATATAATCTCCTGCTTCTGTATAAGTGTGTGCTACCGTTGTGGTGCCGCCGCCTTCACTGCCGGAACCACCTTCGTTGCCGCCTTCCGTTCTGGGTACACTTACGGTCACATCGGTAATTGTCCAGTTTGCTCCCTGAATCATCAGACCGTCAGTTGCAATTACCGCCAAATCAGAAGTTAATACAAATTCCTTAGTTGTAGCAACAGCAGTATAGCTTACGTCTGTAGGTGCTACCAATTCTGTATAATTGCTGATAGTTGCCAGTTTAAACTGCGTATAAGTTACGGCTGGATCTGTAGACACATAGGTAATAACCAGTTTTTCGGTTCCGTTAAATTCAAGTCCTGCAAATTTATCTGCAGGAATTTCCAGGTTTGCCGCATAAGAACCTGATTCTGTGTTGCCGCTATATACGGAGGTGTCATCCGTTTCGGGGTCTGCAACCACTGCTTCTGTATCAACCTTAGTAATAATCCAGTTTGCTCCCTGAATCATCAAACCGCCGGTTGCAATATCTACCCATTCCTCAGTCAGAACAACCTCTTTCGTTGTTGCTTCTGCAGATGTTGCCAGATTTTCTTCAAGCAACGCTGCATAAGGACTGCTTACTGCCATCTTGATACTTGCCCAGTTCACGCTTGCATCTGTGGTGTAAGTAATAACCAATTTCTCGGTACCATCAAATCTAACACCTGCGAATTTGCTTGCGTCGATATCAAGGTTATTTGCCCAGTCTCCTGACGCACAGCTTCCGCTATAGATGGCATCACTCTCGCCGGAGCCGCTTCCACTACCGGAGCCACCTTCACTGCCGGAACCGCTTCCACTGCCGGAGCCGCCTTCATTGCCGGAGCCGCCTTCATTGCCGGAGCCGCCTTCGCCTTCTTCTATGTCTTCTCCATTATCATCATCTCCGGTGCCTTCCCCTTCGCCGGGTCCTTTTTCAACAACAGATACAGAAATAGACTTTACCGCTACCTTGGTATTAATCCACCAAATCTGTAATTCTGCACTGTCTGCCGCATCCCGCACAGTCAGGGACCATGTTGTACTTCCACCGTCACAGTTCATCTGTCCCAACTTGTTCCATGCACCATCCTGACTGCTTGCCCCAATAGTGCCATTAAAGTAATCGTCAGAATATAAAGTTGCAGAAATCTGAATCGTATCACCCGGTTCAAAATCAGCACAATATGCCGAAGGGATAATCGCTATATTTGTATTTTTTGATGTAACAATCTGAATTGCACCGGCAAAGCCTGAAGAAGCCGCTCCCTGTGCTGTTACACTAATCGAAACCGACTGAATACCAACAGCAGTTCCGCCCACCCAGTCAATACCAATCTTCACCTTATCACCGGTAGCCGCTGCACTAAAATTCCATGTAACAGTTCCGGCATCGCCGGTAGAATACTCATTCTGAGACCATGCATAATTGCTTCCGGTACTGGTACCGATGGTACCGCCAAATCCACCGTCACCTTCCAACGTAACGGAAACAGATATCGTATCTCCTTTTACAAAGCCGGGACATGCAGATGCGAGATCAATCCAGTATTCACCGGGACCATTAAACACTTTAATATATGAACCGGATAAGCCGGCTGCCGTTTCAGTTGCTTCCAGCTTATTGCTTTCAGCCTCTGCTGCCCCACCGGTCATAGCTACTCTGGTAGCCCCGGCAATAGCAGAAGCCCTGTTGCCTATACTTAAAGAAATAATCTGTCCACCATTCCATGCACCCAGCTTTAAATAGGAAACATTTGCTCCTGCTCCAATACCCAATGCTTCCTTTAATTCACCCACCGTAAAAGTGCTGTACATCTTAGCCGTTGCATCTTCTGCGTGTGCTTCAAAAGAAGGACCTTCTACCCATACGTCGTCCACCGTTGCTCCCCATCCCAGGACGCCCCACGCAGCATGGGTTGCATCCGTACAAGTATATACCAAAGTAATAACATCACTGTCACCGGCATTCATAAACCAGGAGACATCCGTCGTTTCATAGGACTCATTCTTTCCGCCTTTGAAAATCACCTTTCCCACAATGGTATCTTCCCCGGCATTTTCTTCCGCATCAGCTGCTTCCTCTTCATCAGCTGTTTCGCCTTCTTCTGCTTCTGTGTTTTCTGTTTCCTCCATATCCGAAGAAGCTGCCAACGGCACATCAATATCTTCTACTAAACGATTCTCTTCTGTCTCAAGAATACCTTCCACCAGTTGCTCTGTCCCCGCTGCATCTGTATCTGTAGGCACAGTGCTACCCTGATTGTGAAATACATTCACGCCAACCACTACAACTGCTATTACTGCAGCCACTCCTGCACAAGAACCTCCTGCAATTGCCAGAATCTTTGCCAATCCTTTCGTTTTTACTAATTGAATTAGTCTTTTCATTTTCTCCTCCCGTTACATTAGTTTGCTAATTAGTTTGGCTAATTAGTTTGTTTAGTTTAACTTTGTCTATTCATTTTTTAACTTTATTTAACTTTTGTGTTTTAGTCACGCAACCTCCTTTCTCTTTTCATGTTTTAGCCATTATAGACAATACTTTTACATACCAATGATATTTATTGTATATTTTTTACCCAATTTCCTTTTTTTGTCAAAATTTCTTTGTTTATTT
Organism: Lachnospiraceae bacterium; assembly: GCA_051879895.1. Taxonomy (GTDB): domain Bacteria; phylum Bacillota; class Clostridia; order Lachnospirales; family Lachnospiraceae; genus Acetatifactor. The sequence continues at coordinate 34,200 of JBJEMX010000049.1, read as the reverse complement.
TTATAGTATAGCCCTAAATGTTTGCTGTCAAGTATAAATTTAAATTTTTTAGTTTAGCATATTTATAACTTTTATTTTTAAATCTTTTATCACTTAAATATAGCTAATTTAACATTTTTTGACTTCTAAAACGTTTTTATTTGTGCATATATTTTCATACTATTTCTCTTTTATCTGTCACTTTGGTATATTCCATTTCATTTTTGAGGCATTTTTTCAAGAATGCATTGGCACGTAAAAAAAGAGCATGTGTCGAAATACAAACACATGCTCTTTGTGCTATTTGTACAAAATACTTTGTTTTATCTGGCTGCCAATGCCCCTGCGATATCCTTCTGCATATCAATTACGGCCTGTCTGGAAGCGTCTGCATAATTCTCGGCTCCAAATGCCGCATACTGCTCCTGCTTGTAAGCAGCAATAATACCTCTGGAGGAGTTGATAATCGCACCCAGTCCGTCTTCGTTAAAGAAGTGAACCAAATCTGCTCCCTTGCCACCCTGTGCACCATATCCCGGTACCAGAATGAAGGTGTTGGGCATTACTTTTCTTAAAATTCTGCCCTGTTCAGGATAGGTTGCACCCACCACTGCTCCCACATAGCTGTAGGAACCGTTTTCAGGCATACATTCCGCACCCCATTCAGCCACCTTTTCACCAACCAGCTCGTACAACGCTTTACCGTCCACCACTCTGTCCTGAAACTCGCCACTGCTGGGATTGGAGGTTTTTACCAGCACAAAGATTCCTCTCTTCTCTTCTTTACATACCTTCATAAAAGGTTTTACGCCGTCGGAACCAAGGTACGGATTTACTGTTACAAAATCTTCATTGAAGCCATATAAAGCCCGGCTGCCTACAACTGCCTTGCCCAGATGTCCTACTGCATATGCCTCGGATGTGGAGCCGATATCTCCACGCTTGATATCTCCGATCACTACCAGACCTTTTTCTTTGCAGTAATCTACGGTTTTCTGGAAAGCCTTCATACCCTCAATGCCAAACTGCTCATACATGGCAACCTGTGGCTTTACTGCCGGAATCAAATCATAAACCGCATCCACAATTCCTTTGTTGTACTGCCAGATAGCTTCTGCCGCACCTGTAAGAGTCTCGCCGTATTCTGCAAATGCTTTCTTCTGGATATGTTCCGGAATATAGTTCATCATAGGGTCAAGACCCACTACGATGGGAGCGTTTGTCTTCTTGATTTTTTCAATAAGCGTATTAATCATGTCTTTCCTCTTTCCCCGCCTTATGGCAGTAGGTTTTATCCTGTTATTCCGGGAAAAATTGTATCATAGAATACCAATTCCCGCAACTTTTACCTGATAGGAAATCTGTCCCTTCATTACAAACCATATTCAGCAAAGAGTTGCCCCTGATAATCTTTATCGGAAACCACCCGCTGGATTTCGTTACTGCGTCCCTCTCCTATCAAAGTCCTGATAAGAAGATTTACACGTTCCATTCCTTTCTCAATTCCCTGGTTTTCGTACTTGTCCAGTAATTCGCACATATTAACTGCCCCCTTTTCCTTTTCTTTTTCCTGCATGTCGGGAAGAATATCCGTATATCGTTCATCCCCTGTCAATGCTCGCAATAACAATATTACTTCTTCCAAATGACAAATTTTTTGTTTCGTTGGCACGTAGTTTTTGCCCTCAGCCAGATAATCTACTACAATACGCATATCACTGCGAAAATATCTTCTGATTTTCAGCGGTAAATGTGCCATTTCGTATATATGCAGCTTTACATCATCCACATATTCTTCTGTACCTTGTAGCAATACTCCTTCAGGCAATAATTGATGTAAACTATCCGGTACATTCCATTTGCGTTTGCCCCAGTACAGCAGCAATCCGATAAAAGGAAACAACTCTTTAGCCTTTCCATCATACTGCTCCCGATAAATGGCACCACCATAACCGGCCTTTCTAAGTACCGTATTTCTCTTAACTGACATTTCATTTTCCAAAGTATACTGTGCCTGTACTATCCCCTGCCGCACAACATATTTACTGACATCATGAAACTGGTTCCGCAATCTGCCGTATTTACTCCTATAAAGAGTCTCTGTCGGGGCTTCCTGCAATTCTTCCGCACAAACCACCCGTTTTCCCCTATACAACAGTGCATTTACTGTGTCGGCAAAGACATCCGGATAGGTTTCCAGATGTTTTTGTGATAAGTCCTTTTGTCCCATCCACTCTTCCTTTCTTTAGTTTATACAGGAAGAGTTATCCGCTCCCTGCTTTTTTAGGGTAATAAGCAAGGATTCGAAATGTTTTGACAGGTTTACAACCTATTGATAACAGATAAATAGAATTTTGAATTCATTGCTTGAAATGATGATAACATGTTTTTTCCCAAAAAGCAATGTAAAATCGATAAAAAATATCTTTTTTAATATGGAATATGTTATCACTTTCAGGAAATCACAAAGTGGCTGTAGCAAATTGCAACCGGTCGGTCTAAGCTATTTTGCTACAGCCACTTTATCTGTTTCTTATGCTCTTTAAACGGCCACCATACTGTCCGCATATTTCTTAATATTGGAAGCATTTACATACTTTTTGTATTCATCGCCTTTTACCACTACCAGTGTCGGTGCCTGCATAACGCCAAATTGCACTGCCATATCCATATTTTCCTCGGCATCGATGATTTCATATTCTTCGCCCTGCAAATATTCCTTCGCCAGTTTGCAATTGGGGCAGGTCTTGGTGGTAAACAGATACTTTACTTCCTCTGTGCCTGTTTCCGCACACTCTGCAACGGATGTATTCTCCGCTGTCTCTTCCGCTGCATCGGGACGCTTTAACACGGAATTTGCCACATCATACTCTGTACGGTTTGCATACTCCTGCAGCTTACCGTCATTCCAGTTCTGTACCGGTCTGTAATAGCCGGTGATACGGCTGTAAACCTCAGTAGGCTTACCACAGTGAGGGCATACCTTTACCTCACCGGTCAGGTAGCCGTGCTCCTTGCAGATAGAATAGGTAGGAGACAGGGTATAGTACGGCAGCTTGTAATTGTCAGCAATTGTCTTTACCAGGTTAGCCGCAGCCTTCCAGTCGGGAAGCTTTTCTCCCAAAAATGCATGGAAGACGGTTCCCGAGGTATAAAGCGTCTGCAGTTCATCCTGAATATCCAGTGCATCAAAGATATCCGCAGTAAAATCTACCGGCAGATGGGAGGAGTTGGTATAGTAAGGTACATCTCCCTGTTTTCCGGCTGTCTTAATTGCAGGCCAACGCTTTCTGTCATGCTTTGCCAGACGATAGGTGGTGCTTTCTGCAGGGGTTGCCTCCAGATTGTATAAATCACCGTACTGCTCCTGATAATCAGAGAGTCTTTCTCTCATATGATTTAATACTTCTTTGGTAAATTCCTGGGTACGCTTGTCCGTCATATCGGCACGCAGCCAGTTTGCATTTAAGCCCACCTCATTCATACCAATCAGACCGATGGTGGAGAAGTGGTTGTCAAAGCTTCCCAGATAACGCTTGGTATAAGGATACAGGCCTTCATCCAGCAGTTTGGTAATAACCCCTCTCTTAATCTTTAAGGAGCGTGCTGCAATATCCATCATATGATTTAATCTGGTATAAAACTCATCCTTATTTGCAGAAAGGTAAGCAATTCTGGGCATATTGATGGTTACGACGCCTACGCTTCCGGTGCTTTCACCGGAGCCGAAGAAGCCACCGGTTTTCTTACGCAGTTCACGTAAGTCCAGACGCAGACGGCAACACATACTGCGTACATCGGAAGGCTGCATATCGGAGTTGATATAATTGGAGAAATACGGTGTGCCGTATTTCGCGGTCATTTCAAATAAAAGTCTGTTATTTTCGTTGTCGGACCAGTCAAAGTCTTTGGTAATGGAATAGGTAGGAATCGGATACTGGAAACCACGTCCGTTAGAGTCTCCTTCAATCATGGTTTCGATAAACGCTTTGTTTACCATATCCATTTCTTTTTTACAATCCTTGTACTTAAAGTCCATTTCCTTGCCGCCCACAATGGCAGGCAGTTCTGCCAGGTCATCGGGTACCGTCCAGTCTAAGGTAATATTGGAGAAGGGTGCCTGAGTTCCCCAGCGGCTGGGCGTATTGACGCCGTAAATAAAGGCCTCGATACACTTTTTGACCTCGCCGTAGGTTAAATTATCTACTTTTACAAAGGGTGCCAGATAAGTATCAAAGGAAGAGAATGCCTGTGCACCGGCCCACTCATTCTGCATGATACCAAGGAAGTTTACCATCTGGTTGCAAAGCACGGATAAATGCCTTGCAGGTGCGGAAGTAATCTTGCCGGTAATACCGCCTAAACCTTCGGTAATCAGTTGCTTTAAAGACCACCCTGCACAGTAACCGGTCAGCATGGATAAGTCATGGATATGGATATCCGCATTACGGTGTGCATTGGCAATCTCTTCATCATAGATTTCGGAAAGCCAGTAGTTTGCCGTAACCGCACCGGAGTTACTTAAAATCAGACCTCCCACGGAATAGGTAACGGTAGAGTTCTCCTTTACACGCCAGTCTTCTACCTTTACATAGCTGTTTACCACATCCTTGTAATCCAAGATGGTAGATTTCATGGTACGCATTTTTTCACGTTGCTTGCGGTACAGAATATATGCTTTTGCTACTTCTTCATAGCCGGCCTGTCCCAACACTCTCTCCACGCTGTCCTGAATATCTTCCACATGGACTGCGCCATCCTTTACCTTATCCTGAAAATCTGCGGACACACGTAAAGCCAGCAGATCTACAATATCATTACTATACTGCATCTGCGTAGCGTTAAATGCTTTCATAATCGCATCATTAATTTTCGTCAGCGTGAAATCTACTTTCTCTCCATCTCTCTTAATTACCTGAAACACCAAAAAAACCTCCCTTTCAAAACGTTAATTTTAGTGTATCATTTTCCAAGTAGAAAGTCAATGTGAAACACAAGATATTGTGTGTTAACTTTTTTACAATCGCAAAATATGCAATTCATGTAAGGCACGGGTAGCTGCAACATACAGTAATTTCGCTGTTTTCGGGTTCTCTACCGCCTCTGTATGAGGCGGATTCCACAACAGCACCACATCAAATTCCAGTCCCTTAACCATACGCACCGGCAATACCGTTACCTCCTCCAGCCACTTTTCTGCCAAATCTGACTCCGCTTTATCCTTACAGATTACCGCAATACTGCCATACCCCGTTTCCTTTGCCTTTGCTATAATCTGCATTGCTTCTTTATACATAGTCTCCTCATTGGCCAGGTTGTATTCTCTCACCGGTACTCCATGCCGGATAACCGGTTCTATGCGATAGTGTCCAAAGGAAGCCTTTTCCAGAATTTTACCGGCATACTCCGATATTTCAATGGTATTACGGTAACTCTTTTTAAGCAGCCGGAAGCTGTCCCGTTCTCCGGTCAGCACCCATTTTCGCATATCCTCCCAGTCATTCATACCGGTATCGTAATTGATGTTCTGGGACACATCCCCCATTATGGTAAAGTAGCAGGCGGGCAGTACCTTTCGCAGTACATAGTAAGGAAATATGCCAAAGTCCTGAGCTTCATCAATAAATATCTGTCCAAATTCCTCATCTTCTTTTTTCTGCTTCACACGGTAATAAATTAACACCAATGCTGCCACATCATAAATATCATACTCCCCGGCTGCACTGTGTTTTGCATGGGCTTCCAGATCAAGACTTCCCGGGAACTCCTTTTCATAGCAGCCGAGGAAATTTTGGTATATCTCATAGATGCTTTCCTTCACTGCCTTTGCTTTATAATAATCCTTATACTGTTTACATTTTTTCAGAAAATACTCTCTTTCTCCCTCCGGACTTAAAAACTTAAGCCTTGTCCGTATTCGTTCATCCAATGTTGCGAGCAGACGGTAAATACTGTATTCCGGATTTTCATTTCTCAGTCTGTCAATACTGCCTGCAGTGAGTACCGTCCCCAATTCCCGGTCCTTCAAATCCTTACCTGCCACAACCTCTTCCCGCAGATGCAGCAGGTACAGTTCCAAATGCAGTCCAAAATCCATCCGGCTTCTGCATGCCGCATCTGCTGTCGGGTCCGTCACTTTTTTCTTTTTGTTCCATTCCTTTTTCAAAAGATGCGTGAGCATAACGTCCATACGTTTCTGCTTGATATCCGGCACATCTAACTCCGGCAGCCCACTCGTAATATAAGAGAGCAGTAAATCATTTCCCCCTATAATGCAAAATTCATTGGAGGTAAAACGTTCCTTATAGTTATACAGAATGTAAGAGATACGGTGCATGGCAACCGTAGTCTTCCCGCTCCCCGCTACTCCCTGCACCAGAATGTTTTTAAAGGGTGATTCTCTGATAATTTCGTTCTGTTCCTTCTGAATAGTGGCGATAATATCGCCCAATACCGCATCCTTATTTTTAGAGAGATACCGGACTAAAAGAGCGTCGTTTGCCGCCACATCACTGTCGTACCAGCCCTTCAATACACCCTGCTCCACATCATAGGTTCTTTTCAAATGCAGATTGATAAAAATCTCCGGGCTTTGCAGTCTGCCGCCTTTTACCTGTTCCGGCAGTTTATAACTGCCCTTCCCGATTTCATTCTCATAGTACACGGAAGAAATAGGAGCCCGCCAGTCCGCAATGATTACATCCGTTTTATTTCGGAATACACCGTTTTTTCCGATATATACCCGGTTTTCCCGCTCATCCTCTTCCTCATAATAATCAATTCTCCCAAAATAAGGATTATCATAGGCGGCTCTGTTCTTCCTAAGCTGATTGGCTGCATGCTCTTCCAGACTGGCACTGGTCATCATCTGGTTATAAAGCTCCACGTCGCCGCCCTGTATGGCCCGAAACAGTTCCTGCGTCTTCCGATGTCTCTCTTCCACTTCCGCTTCATACAGATGTATGTTTTCTTCAATCAGTTGTCTGCAGTCCGCAAAATGCTGCTGTTCTTCTAATTTGTCTTTTTCCATGACGTACCTCCTTTTTTGGGGTGCTATGATGTGTAATGTAGTTGTGCCCGAAATTCTGTTTTTGAATTTCGGGCACTTTTTATCATTGTTTCGTTATGTATTTTTCTATGCTGCCATCTACTTTTCCGGTATCGTATTATACACTTTGCAGGACTGAAAAAACACAATCATAAATACGATGCTGGCCACACAGCCCGCTACTATCAGTAACCCTGCCGCAGGTATCCATAGTGCGAGAAAGGACGCGGTCTGTAGTATTGCCATAACAATCCATGTAACATTCAACGCTTTGCTGCTTAAATTTGCATGATACTTTTTTTCAATTTCCGCTACACCTTTGACAATCAGATACGATACATAAAGTGAGAAAACAACAGTAATAACGGAGAGCCACCAAAGACCAGCTGTCTTTCCCAGAAAATTCAATATATAAACAATTGCACTATATACTGCCATTACTATGGCAAAAGGTCTTGCTTTCTTAAAAGAAGGGCCATCCTCCGCCAGTTCAACCAGACCGGACAGGATACACAAATAACCGATAAAATCCGGTAAAAGTCCAACAGTACAGTTTCCAAGCGTCAGATTAAATTCTAAAAAAATAAGCAAAAAACCACCAAATATTTTCCCCATATATGCTATCCCTGCCTCCTATTCAACGGGTGGATAAAAAGCCGTATTCCCTCCGGGCTGTCTCATCATCGGGATAGGTTTTCAGGTAATTATCTAAAAGCACAGTTGCCTGGGTATATTCTCCCAGATATTCATACGCAATGATTTCATTAAACTGCAGAGTCTGTAACATACCGTTATCCGGAACCTGCATGGCATTCTGAAACGCTTCCAGTGCAAGAGTATATTCTCCCTGCTTCATATAGCAGAGTCCCAACTGGTTATAGATCTCCGCGTTTCCCTCTCCCTTATTCAAATAACTCGTATATACATTAGTAATGGCATAATTATAATCTCCGGTAGCTTCATAAGCCATTCCCAAATACAGATATGCATCTGCGTCACCTTCTTTTTTGGCCTCCTCCAAAAGAACCTGTGCCTCTTCATAATGACCCAGATAATAATTAATACAGCCTTTATCAAAAGCACTCATTTTATCTGCACGCTCTGAAAGTGCTGTTTCCAGATACTCTATGCCTTGCTCCCCATAGCCCTTGGATACCAGCAGTTCATACACCTGAATCAGTCTTCCGTAATTAGCAGGCTCCAGTTTGATAACCATGCCAAAATCTTCCTTGGCTGCTTCAAACTGTCCTTTGGAAAGTCTGGCATTGCCACGCAGATAATAAGCATCCGTCTCCTGCGGCTTTAATGCCAGAATGGCATCATATATCTGTTCTGCCTCAGCATACCGTCCAACCTTCTGATATGCGGCAGCCAGATAGTAATTTACATCATAATCCATCTCGATAACAGCACCGTCACTTGCTGCCAGACAAAGCTTCAGATTCTCAATGGCAGCTTCATAATCTGTCAATCCTATATAAGCAATTCCCCTGCCACGGGCAATCAGTCTTTCATCCTCTCCACCGGCTTCTGCGGCATCAAAAGCATTCAACGCCCCCTGATAATCCATCGCCGTAATATACTGCATCCCCTCCTCTATAGAGGATGCTGTACCTTTTTTTCCGCACCCGGTAACCCCAACCAGCAGTACAGCCATAATCACCAGCATATTCACCCGCATACTCTTTTGTCTTTTCATATATTCAGTCCCCAAAATATTTTCTTTGGTTTACAAGTTTCCTACACAAACTATATTATCACAAAACTGTTCTCTGTGCCAGTGGTGCTTTTATGAAAAAAAGAGACTTCTGCCCTATAGATTATCCATCTATTTTGCAAAAGTCTCTTTATTTCTTTCTCTCTGTTATTTTCTTCTCACTCTGCTATTTTCTATTCACCAAATACAGCCTTATAATCTGCCTGGAATTTTGCAATTCCCGCATCGGTTAACGGATGCCTGGTCATCTGCTCGATAACACTGTAAGGTACTGTTGCAATATCTGCACCCGCCAGTGCACAGTCCGTTACATGGATAGGATTACGCACGCTTGCCGCAATAATCTGGGTATCTAAGTCGGTTACTGCAAAAATATCTGCAATTTCCCGAATCAGGTCTACGCCTCTGGTGCTGATATCGTCCAGTCTTCCCAAGAAAGGCGATACATAGGTTGCACCTGCTCTTGCTGCCAGAAGTGCCTGATTGGCAGAAAAAATCAAAGTTACATTGGTCTTAATCCCCTCTGCGGACAATACCTTGCACGCCTTTAGGCCTTCTACCGTCATAGGGATTTTTACTACCATATTGGGATGAATAGCCGCAATGGCACGACCTTCCTCAATCATACCCTCGGCATCTACGGTAGTAGCCTTTACCTCACCACTGATGGGACCGTCTACAATGTCGGTAATTTCCTTGATTACCTCTTCAAACACACGTCCTTCCTTGGCAATCAGGGAAGGATTTGTGGTCACGCCGCAAATCACACCCATATCATTTGCTTTTTTAATATCATCAATATTTGCCGTATCAATAAAAAATCTCATAGCTTCTCTCCTCTTTTGACATATTTGGAAAATCCTTACTTTCCATGCTCATTATATGCCCCCTTAAAGAGAATAACTACCCTATTTTTTATTGATTTACAACTGCTTTTTTTATTGTTTTGCAGCTTTCGTTTTAACGCCTGAAGCTCCTGTGCAAAAGACTACTGCTCTTTAAAAGTACCGCATGCAGTCTCTCTACAGTCACTTGCCCCACAGCCTCTGATATCTACATGTTCTGCGGTACATTTATAGTTTTCATTGTATACACACTTTGTTGCCTCGCAGTCAATGCTGATAGTGCGGCTGGGATGCAGAATGGAACTGGTATACGACTCGTCCCTTCTCTGCACAAAGCTTTCACAGCAGGTATCTTCTTCTTTTCGTGCCTTTTCACCGCCCACACAAATGTCGCCTTTACAGCAGTAACATTCTTCGTTGTAAACACAGTTTTCTACACTACAACACAATTCAGCCATAATAAGCCCTCCTTTATTTTTATTTAGTGCCGTAATTAGTGTTTCTGTGTTTCTGCCTTTCTATTCATAAAAAGTCCGATTGTAAGAACATTTTTTACAATCGGACTTTTCTGATTTTATTGTTTATCTTTTTCTTTACTGCTTATTTTCTTTACTGTCTATCTTCCTTACTGTTTATTTTCTTCCTGCACTTCTTCCTTACGGATTTCTTTGGTACGGATTTCCTTGGTAATTTCCGCAATAAAGGTATCTAAGGTCTTCTGTCCTTCGTCTCCCGCAAAACGGCTTCTTACGGACACCAGATTTTCCTCTTCTTCCTTCTGTCCCACTACTAACATGTAAGGAACCTTTGCCAGTCTGGTTTCCCTAATCTTGTAACCAATCTTCTCGGAACGATTGTCTACAGTTACCAGAATACCATTCTTCTTAAGCTCTGCCGCAACCTTTGCCGCATAATCTGCATACTTCTCGGAAATAGGCAGTACACGTACCTGCTCAGGGCATAGCCATGTAGGGAATTTACCTTCGTATTTTTCGATCAGCCATGCAAGCGTTCTTTCATAGCAGCCCATAGAGGTTCTATGAATGATGTAAGGACGTACCTTGTCCCCGTTCTGGTCGATGAAGTACATATCGAACTGCTCAGCCAGCAGGGCATCCCACTGAATGGTAATCATGGTATCTTCCTTACCGTACACGTTTTTGGCATTGATATCTACCTTGGGTCCGTAGAATGCGGCTTCTCCTACATCCTCTGTGAACGGTAAATCCAGCTCCGTTAATATCTCACGGATATGCTGTTCCGTTTCTTCCCAGACCTCAGGCTCGCCGATATATTTTTCCTTGTTGTCAGGGTCCCATTTGGAAAGGTGCCATGTAATATCATTTTCCAATCCCAATGTGGTCATAACATGTTTTGCCAGAGCGATACAGCCCTTGAATTCTTCTACCATCTGATCCGGACGTACAATCAGATGCCCTTCGGAAATGGTAAACTGGCGTACACGGGTCAAACCATGCATTTCGCCGGAATCTTCATTTCTAAACAGAGTAGATGTCTCACCATAGCGGATAGGCAGATCACGATAGGAATGCTGGGTTGCCTTGTATACATAGTACTGGAATGGACAGGTCATGGGACGCAGTGCAAATACTTCTTTGTCCTTCTCCTCATCACCCAGTACAAACATACCGTCCTTGTAATGGTCCCAGTGACCGGAAATCTTATATAAGTCACTCTTTGCCATAAGAGGAGTCTTGGTTCTTACATAGCCCCATTCGTTATCCTCTAAATCTTCAATCCATCTCTGCAGGGTCTGTACCATCTTGGTACCCTTAGGCATTAACAGGGGAAGTCCCTGACCAATAACATCCACAGTGGTAAATAATTCCATTTCACGACCCAGCTTATTGTGGTCGCGGTTTTTAATATTATCCAGATATACCAGATACTCTTCCAGTTCTTCCTTCTTGTTAAAGGCAGTACCGTAAATACGCTGTAACATAGCGTTTTCCGATTTTCCTCTCCAGTATGCACCGGAGGAAGATGTCAGTTTAAATGCCTTGATACCCTTAGTACTCATCAGGTGCGGGCCTGCACACAGATCCACAAAGTCACCCTGACTGTAGAAGGAAATAACGGCATCCTCAGGCAGGTCGCGAATCAGTTCTACCTTATAGGGTTCATTCTTTTCTTCCATAAACTTAATAGCTTCATCTCTGGGCAGCGTAAACTTCTCCAGCTTTCTGCCTTCTTTAATAATCTTCTTCATTTCAGCTTCCAGCTTGTCAAGATCTTCCCTTGAAAAAGATTCGTGCTCAAAATCATAATAATAGCCGTTGTCAATAGCAGGTCCGATAGCCAGCTTTGCCTCCGGAAAAACTCTCTTTACCGCTTCCGCCAGAACATGGGAGCAGGTATGGCGAACTACACGCAAACCTTCTTTATCATTTGCAGTCAGAATATTCAGCTCGCAGTCTTCTTCAATTATGGTACGCAAATCCTCTACCTTACCGTTGATTTCGGCAGCACATGCCACACGTGCCAGACCCTCGCTGATGTCCAGTGCAATGTCATAGGCACTCATCGCCTGTGCATATTCTTTTACAGAACCGTCTTTTAAAGTAATTTTCATAATTTCTCTCCTTCTGCCGCTCTGCAGCATTTTTATTTACAACATTCCTCATTACAATCGCAGTCACATTCACCATCACAGCAGCCGTTGCCCCCATTACCATTGTAGCTGCCGATTGTGACACCATGTGTCCAGGGTGCAGCAACCAAACCGTATACTATACCGCCTAAAAAGCACAATCCGCCGATAAACCAAAGGTCTCTCTTATTGACGATAGTTTCTCCACAAAATAATTTTTTTGCCACTTCTTTTACCTTTTCCATAGATTTTCCTCCTTTTTAATAAAAGTCCTTAAACGGACTAAAGTGCCGGCGGTATTTTCCGCTCCGCCGCAGTGCACATGAAAAAACAAAAACCCCCGCATTACCAAAGTAATGCGAGGGACGTTGACACGCGGTTCCACCCTGCTTGCCTCATACATAAATCCAATCTGTATAAGGCCGCTCATTGACCTGTAACGTAGGCATACGGACCTGATTGGGGTCACTCAGAGGTGGTCTTCAGATGCTTTTTTGCAAAGGCACTCACACCGCCGGAAATCCGGGTGCCTCTCTCTGCTGCTTTCCTTCATCCTACTCTTCTCATCAAAGCTTTTCCTATATTGTCTGTACAACACGGACATTTTTCAATAAACGTATTTTAACGCATTTTTTTCAGACTGTAAAGTCTTTTTTAATTATGAAGCCATCAATTTTGTAACCAACAGTACACAACCGGCAGCTTTAAATTATTCAGACAGCAGCATATCCTCTACAATCTGTGCCGCACCGGCAACCAGCCTGCTGCAAGGCCTTTGGGCATAATACTTTTCCGTCCGCTCAGAGGGTATCGCACTCTGCTCCCTTCCGGAAATTCCCAACAGTTCCCTGCAAATGATACTGCCGTTTTCTTCTTTAAACCGATCCGCCATGGCTCTGGTCTTTTCATAGACACGCTTCTTGGCTTCTTCATCAGAGGCGTCTGCATTGCCTTCTTTTAAGCCAAGCAGCAAAGACATCCCCGATACCGTGCCGCATACCTCACGCATCCGCCCGATACCTGCTCCCATGGGACTTACGAACTTAAGAGCAGTCTCTCTATCCATGCCAAACAAATCCGCATACGCCGCAAAAACGGATTGTGCACAATTGTAACCGGATTCAAATAACTCTACCGCCTGCTTTACTCTGCTTTCCATATCTTCCTATGCGTTTTTGCCACAGCACTTTTTGTACTTCTTGCCGCTGCCACAGGGGCAGGGATCGTTGGGATATACCTTTGCTTCCTTGCGGATGGTGGTAGAGGACTTCTGCTCCTTGTAAAGAGCCTTTCTGGTTTCCTCATCAAAAATATCGTTCCACTCCTCCAGATTGTAAAGCCAGTCAGCTTCTGCCGCTACCATGTTCTTGTAAAGAAGTGCCTTGTCAAAGCCTAAATTTACAACGGTATCCTCTTCCATCTCTTCAATGGGGTTAGCTTCCTTTAAGCTGTCATTGATACCATCCAGAAAACCGGTCATGGTCATAATGGTAACATCATATTTCTCAGCCAGTTCTTTTACAGTACCGGTGACTACTTCATCCGGATTCTTTAAAAGCTCTGCATAGATATCCTTTTCTTCCTGAAAATAAGCAGTCCAAAGCTGCTGCAAAGCCTGCTTGTCTGCCGTTTCGGAATATGCCGTTTTTCTCCACTGTTCTAACAATGCCATAGTAAATACCTTCCTTACTTCATTCGTTCTCATGCACTCTTCATAAATTCATTTTTATGATTCGCACTTTTTACAGTATAATACAAAGCCTGCAAAAAAACAATCCTTTTCCCTTTTCCTGATTTTAATTCCCTATTTTACATAATAATACCACTGCCTCTATACTGCCTGTCCAGGGGAACATATCGACGCCGGTTCCCTTTATCATTTTGTAGCCATTAGAAGTAAGGTACTTCATGTCCCTTGCCAGTGTCTCCGGATTGCAGGACACATATACTATCTTCTCAGGAGCCAGACGAGCCACAGAGCTCAAAAAGGCCTCATCACTGCCTGCCCGGGGCGGGTCCATCAGTACCACATCTACTTTTTCTCCCTGCTCTGCCATCTGTACCATAAACTGTCCGGCATCTTTTTCATAAAAAGTAATGTTGGAAACCTTGTTTTGTCTGGCATTGGTTCTGGCATCCCGCACAGCCGCACCGTTTAATTCCACGCCGATAACCCTGCCTGCCTTATCCGAGGCAATGATGCCGATTGTCCCGGTCCCGCAATAAGCGTCCAGTACCGTCTCCTTTCCGGTCAATCCTGCATACTCTACCGCCTTTCCATACAGTTTTTCAGTCTGCACGGGGTTAATCTGGTAAAAGGACTTGGGTGAAATGCGAAATGTCTTACCGCATAGCACATCCTCAATATAGCCTTTCCCATACAGCACGGTCTCTTTCTCTCCCAGTATCATACTGGTACCTCTGCCGTTTACATTTAACACAATGGTGGTAATCTCGGGGTGCAGCTTAAGAAGTGCATTTACGAAATTTTTCTTGGAGGGCAGAATCGGGGATGCCAGTATTAACACTACCATAATCTGTCCGGTGGCGTGTCCTGTACGCACCAGAACATGCCGGAACAGACCGTAGCCGGTATCTTCATTATAAGGACGTATCTTGAAGGACTTAAGCAGTCCTCTGACAGATACAATAATAGCATCTGCTCTTTTATCCTCTAAAAGGCAGCTGTCCACCGGTACAAGCCTGTGACTTTTCTCTTCATAAGTACCGGAAATAATATTGTGTTTTCTGTCCTCTCCGAAAACGGCATGTACCTTGTTGCGGTAATAATAGGGATTCTCCATCCCGATAATACCATCCCATTTTCCAAACCTTCCGCAAAGACTGATAAGCTGCTTTTCTTTTTGCTTTAACTGTTCCTCATAAGAAACAGCAAAGCCCTTACAGCCGCCGCACCTGCCTTCAACAGGACAACGTTTTTTTCTATTCTTCTCTGCCTTCTCCATAATCCTTTACCTGTTTCTCCCTGCTTTTTGCTTGTTATATTACTGCTTCTGTATTTCCATATCCTTGGGCAATATTAAGTTCAAAAGTATTGCAACCACAAATACTACCGCTACGCAGTTTTCTGCAAAAACACTTCTCACAATCTGGGGGAATATTTCAAAAATCTCAGGCACCTGCGTAAAGCCGATACCCACGCTTAAAGACAATGCCACAATCGTGGTATTCCGCTGGGAATAGCCGCACTTACCCACCATCTGCAGACCACTTACCACGATGGTTCCAAACATCATAATGGTACAGCCGCCCAATACCGCATCGGGCAGGGTTGCCAAGAGAGCACCGAATATAGGAAAGATACCTGCCAGAATCATAATGACGGCACCCGTTGCAATCGCAAAGCGATTGACCACCTTAGTCATTGCCACCAGACCTACATTCTGACTGAAGGAAGTAATGGGTAAACAGCCAAATACAGAGGAAAGTGCACTCACAAAACCGTCACAGGCAAGTGAACCAGATATTTCCTTAGGCGTTGCCTCTCTGTTTAAGCCGGTTGCTGCAAGGGCAGAGGTATCTCCGATTGTCTCTGTAGCAGAAACCAGAAAAATCAGTGTTACCGATACAATAGCATTCATATTAAATTCCATGGAAAAAGGCATAATCCGGGGTAATGCTATAACGGAAAGTCCCGAAAGAGAGGAAAAATCCACCATTCCCATAAAAATGGCTGCAATATATCCCACAATCAGCCCTGCCAGTACGGATAACTGCTTAAAAAAGCCTTTTGCCAGAATATGAAATACGATACATACCAGTAAGGTAATACTTCCCAAAATCCAGTTTGGGGCAGAGCCAAAGCCATCCTTGCTGCTGCCTCCCCCGAAAGAGTCGGCACCGACAGACAATAAAGAAAAGCCTATTGCCGTAACCACACTTGCCGATACAACCGGGGTAATGATTTTTAACCAGTATTTTGCCAGCAGTCCCAGTACTCCTTCAACAATACCGCCAATCAGTACCGCACCTAAAATAGCGGAATAGCCGTAGGTTGCACCCACATAACAGAATACGGACACAAAAGTAAAACTGATTCCCATCACAATCGGCAGTCCCGAGCCTGCCTTCCAAAGAGGAAATAATTGAATCAGCGTACCGATTCCCGCAATCATCATGGCATTCTGGATTAACATGGCCGACTGCTCCGGGCTAAGCCCACAGGCACCTGCCACAATCAGAATCGGTGCAATATTTGCTACAAACATTGCCAGAATATGCTGCAGACCAAAAGGTACTGCTTTTAAAAGCGGTACCCTTTGGTCTATTTTGTAAATATTATTGATGTCGCTCATTTTCTCTCTCCTGTCAGCATTTAAATGCTTTCTTTTACTGTTTAATGCTTTCTTTACTGTTTCCTTGTTTCTGTTACAATTCACTGCTGTCTGAAGGTCACAGTTCCGGTTGCATCATCCATGGCATCTACAATGGCAAGAGATTCCAATTGATAGCCCAGATTGCGAATCATACGTCCGCCTACCTGAAAGCCTTTTTCAATGACGATACCGATTCCTTCCACATTGGCTCCCGCTTCCTGCACAATGGAAATCAATCCCTGCAGTGCACAGCCGTTTGCAAGGAAATCGTCAATAATCAAGACATTCTCTCCCTGTGTGATAAATTTCTTGGAAACAATGACTGTATTTTTACACTTATGGGTAAACGATTCTACTTCCGCCACATACATCTCACCGTCCAGATTTACACTCTTGGATTTCTTTGCAAATACTACCGGCACCTTAAAGTATCTGGCTGCCATACACGCAATGGCAATACCGGAGGATTCAATGGTCAGAATCTTATCTATCTTTTTGTCTGCAAATCTTCGTTTAAATTCTGCTCCAATCTGATCCAGTAAATCAATATCCATCTGATGATTCAAAAAACTGTCTACCTTTAATACATTTCCGGGCTTTACAACACCGTCTTTCTGAATACGTTCTTCTAAAAAATTCATCTTTTCTCCATTCCCAAGCGACTGCATTTTACAGATTTTTTTGATATTTTCCATTTTACCCCGACGCAGGTATGTTTACAAGAAATTTATGCAAAAACTTTTATATATCTGATGATATTGTAACTACCCCACTGACATTTAGCAATCCTTGTGATAAACTGGTTATGATTTGTATTATTTCTAAGTGAGGCGACAAACATAATGATGAACTTTATAAAAGAAGCGGCACATGTAAAACCCTCCCAAAAGCAATTAGACTGGTTTGCCATGGAATCTTATGCCTTTATTCATTTTGGTCCCAATACTTTTACAGATAAGGAGTGGGGGGACGGTTCCGAAAGTCCGTCCGTTTTCAATCCGTTGAAGCTGGATTGCGACCAGTGGGTAGAAGTTATTAAAGCAGCCGGCATGAAAGGCATGGTCCTGACTGCCAAACACCATGACGGTTTTTGTCTGTGGCCTTCCAGATACACGGAACATTCAGTGAAAAACAGTCCCTTGAAAAGAGATATTGTCAAGGAGGCTGCCGATGCCTGCCGCAAGGGTGGTATCAAGTTTGGGTTTTATTTATCTCCGTGGGACAGAAATTCTACATATTACGGCACTCCTGAATATAACGATTATTTCTGTAACCAACTCACGGAGCTTTTGACCGGATACGGCGATATTTTTTATGTCTGGTTTGATAATGCCTGCCAGGAAGGTTCCAACGGCAAAAAACAGGTTTATGATTTTCCCCGATATTTTGAACTGATACATAAATACCAGCCCAATGCCTTGATTTTTAATGACTTTGGTCCGGATATCCGCTGGTGCGGCAATGAAGCCGGTGCCGCCCGCCATGGGGAATGGGCAGTAGTTCCTTCTGAATTGTGTCACTATAGTGATATACAAACAGGTCCCGGCCCTATGGCCGACAAGGGGAACTTGTCCTGGATTTTCAATACCGAAAAGGAATTGGGAACCATGGCAAACATTTTGTATTCCAAAGGACTTACCTTTACCCCCGCAGAAATCAATATGTCCATCCGCCCCGGATGGTTCTGGCACAAAGAAGAAGCCCCTCACTCCTTGGAACGACTTTTCAAAACCTATCTTATCAGTGTGGGAGCCAATTCCTGCCTGCATTTAAATTTACCGCCTACCACCGACGGTCTGATTGACGAGCGTGATATTACTCGTTTAAAAGAACTGAAATCCTTACTGGATACCGAATTTGGTGATGAAGCAACTGTCCGGATTGAAAAGGATAAAACCTCTCCTCTGACACAGCCTCTGTATGACATTATATTTGATCCCCCCGTCAAGGCCGTCAAATATATTGTTTTGCAGGAGGATATTGCACAGGGGCAGCGGATAGAAAGTTTCCGCATTACAGCAGATTTTTCCGGTGGAAACCAGTTTCCGATTTATCAGGGAACCTGTATCGGAAACAAGAAAATCTGCCAGCTTACGGACCCTTTTGAAGGTCAGAACCCTTTACAGAGCAGCACCGGTGAAACTATCTCCCGGATACAGATACGGATTACTGCTGCAAGAGATGAAGCTATTTTGAAATCCATTAAAGTCTACAAATAAATTCTCCGGTTCAGTAAGGGAAAGGAACCGTTTGAGAACACCTGATATCAACAGGAGTTCCTGACGGTTCCTTTTACCCTTTCATTCCTTTTACCCTTTCATTCCTTTTACCCTTTCATTCCTTTTATCCAAAATCCTTATACATCCATTCCTCCAGCAAATTCAGATTTTCGTCTGAATGTTCTACCTCCCTCGCATATCTGTAAGCAATCTCGGTACACTCTTTTGTATCCAGCTTTTTCTCCTGCAAATACCATCGGCACATAATGAATTCCTGTATATAGCGGGCGGAAAACACTGCCATTGCCACCTTACTGTAAATACAGTCGTCATATACCGCTCCGCAAAAATAAGTATACAGAAAAAACATCAAAATCTGTTCCAGAAAAATTTTCCACCTTTTTTCACCGGTTTCTGTCACAAATTCGCTTTTAAATTCGTTATATATAAGGGAGTATTGTTCATAAGACCCCTGATACAGTAATTTTTCCGTTTCTGTAATGACACCTGTCCACTCCTTTCGCAACCGTTCCAGCTTATGAAACAGGACAAAGTTTTCTTTCAGATAACGATACCTTTCTTCCCCATCCGGTACATAACAAGTTACTTTTTCTTCACTTTTCGCATACTTTTCAACCACAGCTTCCATATCAAACAGACGATTTTCATCCAGGCAGTGCTGCATTTCCTCCGCCATCTGCATAATCAGTGCCATCCGGTATTCTATAGCTGTCTTCCGGTTCTGCACAATAGAAAACAATACGCCTCTGGCATCTTCCAGCTGTGTAAACAACAAAAAATCAAATTCTTCAAACTCTTCTTCCAGCGGATCATCCTCTTCATTTTCCTCTATCAGAAACCGGACGGGTTCCTCCCTCTGTAGCATCATTTTTGCCGCAACCGGACAGGATAAGGACAGGGAGAGCTCACGTACTCCGTCAAACTCCTCTATATGTCTGGGATAACGGTTACAGGTATCACACAACCATGCCTCCCCTTTCTCAATAACCAGATCACACAGATTCTCTTCATTAAGCATGGAACAACGTCCATGGTACTGTTTAAAGCATCCGTCCTGCCAGTCAACAGAATTATAAAGTCTGGAGGCAAACGCCGCTCTCCTGCCCGCGTCAGCCGTATGGTTTACATCATCCGCACAGTTCACACCATCTGTACGGTTCACACCATCTGTACGGTTCACACCATCTGTAGTATTTACAACTTCACCCTCATACCGTTCCAAGGTTTTTTCATCAATTACAATCTGCCAGCCTGCACAGCAGGTATCCGGACACTGATCCGCAACACACGTGAATTCATCATAATAATATGGTTTTACATATCGCATAGCCGCCGCTCCGTTTTATCATTCACTTTTGTAAGTGCATCCTGCTCTTTGTCTGCACCCTTCTATCATACACCTTTTACGTCAGAAAAAACACCTATTCCTGTAAGGATTCTTACTGCAATTTCCTTTTCTTTATGATATAATATGAAAGCAATATAATGTAAAAACTTATATTTTCAGTCTGATAATAGCAAAGGAGAAAACATCTCATGTCTTACTGTGGTCGTTGTGGTTCAGAACTGGAACCCAATATCAATTTTTGCCCTAAATGCGGTTCACCTGTAAACGATACATCTGAAGCCGTAAGCAATACTGTTGTTTCCACAAATAGTACTGTTGTCCCCACAGGCAATACCGTTGCTCCCGTAGGTAACGCTGTTGCTCCCGTAAATCAAAAAATACATATCCCCTTATATACCGGTGTCCAAAAAGAATTTCCCTTTCAGGGAAGAACCTTGGTGATTTCTTCCGGCATGGATGCCTTCAATCATTTCCGCAGACTGTTCCGTGACTATGCACGTCAGGCAGTCAATTCCTTGACCGCAGAGTACTGCAGACGTGTAGTAGATCTGGATTCCTTTCTGCGGGATTTTCCTGTTATGTACCAGTTTTTCAGAAGGCCATTAATAGAAGCTGCGGTGGATTTTCTTCCCGAAGTCGGTATCTATGATGTATCCATGCAGACCTTTGAAGAACAGCATACAAATGATTTCTGCCTTTGTGGCAATGACATGAAGCTTATGATTGAATGTTTTAATATGACAATTGAAGCCAATCAAAACCAGAAAATCAGAACATACAACATGATGCCCGGCCTTGTTTTCAGCGGCATCGGCGGTTTTGCTACTGCTCTCGCTTTAAATTATGCCACAAGCAGCATGATGGAAGCCAGCATCAGAAATGCTAATGTAACTCCCGACCAGAGGGCTGAGTTATTCAGTCGTCTGAATCCCAACCTGCTAATGGAGCATGCATACCTGGATTATTGGAGAATCTTTTTATCCATGACATGGTGGATGAATAAACGGGGGCTTGATGTATGGTATCCGAATGACGAAGATAATCAAAAAGCGAATGGCTTGTTTGAGAATATGTGTGCCTTGAAATTGCCCGAAGAAAAAAATCCTGATTTTGTCATCACCCTTTTACAGACAAACCCCTATTCGGACAACTATTTTAAGTATGTAAACTGGAAGTACGCAGGCTCAGAAGAAGTCGCTGCCATCAACAAGTATTTCGGCTTTGACGGAAAAACCGTCTAAATATCATAATATGTCTGCAATCCAAAATGCACCCACAGACATCGGTTATCTCTTTCCGATATCTGGGGTGCATTTTACATTTTGCTTTTATTCTTTTAATTACTTCTTTTGTCTTTTAATTACTGCATTTTTCTTTTACAGCATATGTGCACGGAGGTACTCACCGCTCTGGCTGCAAAGATAGGCAGGTGCTACATCAAATACGGTCTTACAGCCCGTCATGCCTTCCTTATTCATACGATATGCTGCTCTTGCGTACGCTACCAGCACACTTGCGGTAAACTCCGGATTGGAATCCAGTTTCAGGCTGTATTCAATAATATGTGTATTCTCTCCGTTCCAGCCCGTCTTTCCGCTTCGGATAACAAATCCGCCATGGGGAATACCACTGTGGTTTGCATTCAGTTCTTCCTGTGAAATAAAGTGTACCGTCGTATCATAGTCTGCAAAATAGTTAGGCATTTCCTTGATTTCTCTTTCAATACGGGCAAGATCTGCTCCTTCTTTTGCTACTACAAAGCACTCTCTTGTATGCTTTTCACGTGTGGTAAGAGCCGGTGTTTCTCCCTTTCTTACCTGCTCCAGGGCTTCCGGTACCGGAATAGTATACTGTTTTGCATCTGCCACTCCTTCTATCCGGCGGATTGCATCGGAATGTCCCTGGCTTACACCCTTACCCCAGAAGGTATAATCCACACCGTCCGGCAGTACTGCATTGGCATATACTCTGTTTAAAGAGAACATACCCGGGTCCCAGCCCACGGAAATAATACCGATTTTGCCGGATTCTTTCGCATTGGCATCTACATTTGCAAAATGCTCCGGAATTCTTGCATGGGTGTCAAAGCTGTCAATAACATTAAAATACTTCACATATTCAGGAGTCTGTACAGGCAAATCGGTTGCACTTCCGCCACAGATAACCAGTACATCAATTTCATCCTTCATGGATACCATATCGTCAACAGAATATACCTTCGCACTTTCTGTTAAAATCTTTACGGTTTCCGGTGCACGCCTTGTAAATACTGCTTTCAATTCCATGTCCGCATTCTGCCTGATTGCACATTCTACGCCTTTCCCGAGATTGCCGTATCCTAAAATACCAATTTTTATACTCATAGTTGATTCTCCTCTTTTCTTAAAGCAGTTCTTAACAGAAACACTATATTACTTTTTAAAACATACGTCAACTTAATTGATTCATTATCTTTTTTAACATTTTGTGAATTTTTCATCAAACTTATTGACTTATGAGGGTTTTGGGATATACTAAAAGTAACAGAAGCTCCCACACCTCTCAACGATGTGTCCAATGGGAGCACTTTTTATGTTACAGGAGAAAAAATGGAATTAAAGAAACCTACAACCTTTGAAGAACAAGTTACTTTACTCGAACGAAAAAATATAATTATCCAAGGCAGAGATGATTGCATTAATTTTTTGTCAAAGACAAATTATTACCGTCTCACCGGCTATTACCTACCCTTTGTCCGGAAAGAAGACGAAAAATGCTTTATTGCATTAGAATTTGGACGCATTCAACACATATACGCCTTTGATGCGGAATTGAGAAATCTAATCTCTTTTGCAATTGAAAAAATTGAGGTACATGTTCGGACGCAGCTTGCTTATCATCATGCCCATACCTATGGTGCGGAGGGCTATATGAATGCAGCATCTTTTAATGAACGCCACAACCATGCTACTTATTTAAAACATATCAACACATGCATTTCAGAAAATGCAAATACACTTGTCGTAAAACACCACAAAAAGATTTATGACGGTCACTTTCCTATCTGGGCAATTATAGACTTCTTTTCTGTTGGAATGCTGTCCTACTTTTACCGTGGAATGAAGAACCCAGACAAAGCAAAGATTGCCGAGCACGTATATGGCGTAAATTACCAAATCCTGGAAAGTTGGCTTCGTTGTCTTACTGACCTTCGGAATCGTTGTGCTCATTATTCTAGATTATACTATTGGATTTTCCCTGCTATACCTAAAATGCCCTCCAAAGAAAAATATATTCCAACAAGACGATTATTTGCACAAATATATATGCTTAAGCTTATGTACCCCAATAAAGAAGACTGGAACAAAGAATTCTTGAAACCACTGATAAAATTAGTTAAAAAATACAAAAGTGACATATCTTTAAAGCATTTGGACTTTCCATACCGTTGGAAATCGTTGCTGAAATACTAAAAAGTTTCAATGCAGATACTGGATATTTTATGCCAAAATCCATAGGATGTACTATACCGGAGAATGATACTATAGCAATTGTAGCATGAAAAAGAAAAAGCCTAGTATTCACTAGGCTTTTTTCATCGGAGTGACAAGATTCGAACTTGCGGCCTCCGCCTCCCTAAGACGGCGCTCTAACCAAACTGAGCCACACCCCGTTGACACAATCGTTATTATACTTGCTTTTTCAAATAAAATCAACCCCTAATTTCAATTTTTTTGTATAAAATTTTCACAAAATTGATACAATTCCTGTCACTTTTATCAGCTTATACGCCAAAGCTTCTATTTTGCTGCATACCACCGGGCATAAAGTGCCTCTCTGCGGTCTGCTTTCAAAGGAAAGACCTCCCGCACTGCCTGTACTTTTTCTCTGTCAACCTCCATCAGATAAAAGCCTTCCCGTTTCCCACAATCCATTCCTTCAGGCAGTGTGCTGCCCTCAAAAAATCTGCCTTCTATAGGTGTTCCATCCTCAAAGAACATGCCTTCTACAGGCGTTCCATCCGGTCCAAACAGAAAAGTACCCGGTTCATATAAAAGTCCTCCGCCTTCTCCAATCCGGTTAATGCCTGCAATATAACATTGGTTTTCCACCGCTCTTGCCTGTAACAGCAGTTTCCAGTGTGCCGCCCTTTCCTTCGGCCAGTTGGCAATCACAAAAATCAGTTCACTGGTTTTAGAGGCAACCTGAAACACCTCAGGGAACCGCAGATCATAACAGATAAAGCCGCTTATCGTCATATCTCCCGCCTTACAAAAACCAAGCTGCTCCCCTGCTCCAAAATACTTTCCTTCTTCCCCAAAGGTAAACGGATGTATCTTCTCATAATGCAAAACGGAGGCACCGTCTCTTACCACTTCCAAACAGTTTCCCGCTTTATCATTGTCTGCTTTTGTCCATGCAGCATATCCGAAACCAATTGCCATCCCCGGACAATCCAGAGATACTCTCTGCATATGCTGCACGGAGGGATAAGGATAGCTTTCTGCTGTTTTTTGGGTATGCATGGAAAATCCGGTGAAGCTCATTTCCGGCAGTAAAAACAGCTCTGCACCCACGGCATATGCCGCCTTCGCCAGAATTTCCGCTTTTTTGTAATTTGTGGGTTTGTCTTCCCACTGAATATCCATCTGCGAAAGTGCAATCTTCATTTATCTTTTCCTTCTTGTGCCTGTTTTCTTTTCTGTCTTTCTTATCTGCGGCTTTGATACGGTGTTCAATGCCTTCTTTAATCGCTCTGTATGCTCCTGCTCTAACGTCCTATCCGGCTCCTGCACCTCATCTGATTCCGGTGTCCCATCCATCTCCTGCACTTTACTGCTTTGAGGCTCTGCTGCTTCTCCTTTCTGTTTTACCAGATTCCGCCTGTTGACACTCTCCCGTAACAGACTGTAGCCTGTGGAAACCAAAGGAATAAAGCAAAGCATCCCCAGTACCCCAAACAGACTGCCACCGATACTTACCGCTGCCAGCACCCAGATAGAGGGAAGTCCCACCGAGCCGCCTACTACATGGGGATAAATCAGATTGCCTTCTATTTGCTGTAAAATCAGAAAAATTACCACAAACCACAGTGCACGCACAGGATCATCCATAAGCAGCAGAAATGCAGAAAGGAAGCAGCCTACAAAAGCTCCCACAATCGGTATCAATGACAAAAATGCAATCAGTACGCCAATTAACAATGCATATTTAAATTGAAATATGCATAACACAATAATAAACATGCAGCCCAGAATCACTGCTTCCATACACTGTCCGGTGATGAAATTGCTAAAGTTTCTGTGCAAAAGCTTCAGTACATGATTGACTCTCGCACAAAGCTTTTCGTTCAGGTACGCATGCAGAATACGCTGCCCCTGACTTGCCAGCTTTTCCTTCTGTGCCAGAATGTAAATAGCAAAGACAAAAGCAATAAAGGTATTTACCACACCTCCGATAATACTGCTTGCAACAGAAAATGCAGATGTCAGTACATTTCCCATCCCATTTGTGAGAAAACTGCTTACCTTACTAAACATGACCTCCCAGTCAACTTCCATATTTTCCAGCTGCTGCAGTTTTACCAGCATATCCGGATAATCCGCCGCCAGTTTTTCCATTCTGTCAATTACCTGACCTGCAAATATAGGAATCTGAACCGTGAGAAGTCCTACCGTTTCCTTAATGGCAGGCACCACCGTATAAATAACAAGCGTCAGTATCAGCAGGACAAATACAATAGAAAGCAGGATGCTTAACGGTCTTTTGAGTCTGCCGGTAACCTTACCGTTCCACTTTTTCATCAGCTTATTTTCAATGGTCCGCAATGGCAAATTTAATACAAATGCAATGGCTCCACCCGTCAAAAACGGTACCAGCATGCCCAGAAGCATCTGCAAGCCTTCCAATACACTCCCGCTATAGATAATCAGCAGTATCACTACTGCCACAAACAGAATCAATCCTCGTATCTGCTTTATCTTCTCTTTTTCAAACCCCATACTCTTATCCTTTCTTCGCCAGAAGATTTACCAGATACTCCCATACTCTCTTTACTGAAGCAATACTTAAGGTTTCCTCTGTTGTATGAATATCCTTCATATCCGGACCGAAGGAAATGCAGTCCAGATTTTCTATCTTAGCCGCCAGAATACCGCACTCCAAGCCTGCATGAATAGCTTCCAGCTTCGGTTTTGTGCCATACATCTCTTCATAAAGTGCCGTCATCTTTTCACGAAGCGGTGATTCTACACGATATGCCCAGCCCGGATAATCTCCATCCACCCGGAAGCTGCCGCCTGCCAGTCCGGTTACCGCTCCTACCTTTTGTAACAGAGCCTGCTTGGAGCTTTCCACGCAGCTTCTGACCGAGAATGTACAGCTAAGTTTCTCAGCCTCTGTATCATATTTCATAATCCCTAAATTCAGGGAAGTTTCTACCAATCCGGGCACATCCGCGCTCATAGCCTGCACACCGTTTGGCAGGGACATCAGATAAGCTGCCAGATGTGCTGTGCTTTCTTCATCTACACAAACTGTTTTTTCCTCATCCATGCAAAGAGCCGTAATTCCAAAATCAGGGTCCTTCGTTGCAAGCTCTGTCCGAATTTCGTCTTCTACTTTTAAAAGCTCTGTTTTCAGTAAATCACACTTTTCTTTTTCAACTAAAATAACAGCCGTACTCTGTCTGGGAATGGCATTATCTGCCAGTCCGCCTTCCATGGACTTTATCCATACGGGCATTTTTTCCGTCAGACGGTATAACACCCTGCCTAACAGACAGTTTGCATTGCCGCGTTCCTTGTGAATCTCCGCACCGGAATGTCCGCCCATAAGTCCTTCTACACTGATTCGGTATGCAATACCTTCCTTTTCACATACAGCCAGCGGCAGAAAGCTCCTTAGTCTTGCCCCTCCTGCACAGCTTGTCAAAAAGATGCCCTCTTCTTCCGAATCCAGATTCAGCATACGCTTACCGGAAAGCATGGACAAATCAATGCCCCTTGCTCCGTCCATACCTACTTCTTCATCTACTGTAATAACCACTTCCAGCTTAGGATGTGAGAGGTTGTCTGCATCCAGAAGAGCCAGTGCATAAGCAACTGCAATACCATCGTCTCCGCCAAGACTGGTGTCCTTTGCAAAAATTCTGTCACCGTCCACCACCAGCGAAAGTCCTTCGGTTTTCATATCAATGGCTGCACCCGGCTTTTTTACTGCTACCATATCCATGTGTCCCTGTAAAATCACGGTAGGTTCTTCTTCATATCCGGCAGTTGCCTCTTTTATTATAATGATATTTTTTAGTTCATCTTGTATAAAGCTAAGATTTCTCTCTTTTGCAAAGGCTGCCAGATAATCGCTAATCTGTGCAACATTACCGGAACCATGGGGTATTCCGCAAATTTCCTCAAAAAAATAAAATACTCGTTCCGGTTCCAATCCCGATAATACTCTCATGCTTTCTTACCTCATTTTCATATATTCACAGAGCCCACTCCATTAAAAACGAGCAGGCTCTACCTCTATCTTCCGCATAAAATTCAATATCCAATCAACTGCCCGGCATATGCCGGCTTAAAACAAACCTTACTGCTTTATCCTGCATTCACAGCCGAACGGCAATACCTTTAACTGCCCCACATCACCATAAACTCTAAGCTGACCGTTAGTCAATGCATTCATAGGCAACAGGTCCCCATCCAGCATCTGTAGGATAATATCTGCCGTAGTGACAATAATCAAATCCCTGTCATAATACTCATAAGGCTCTACTGCTATTTTTCCATCCGAAATTTCCAGATAGAATGCCCCTTCTCCTTCACCTTCCACATTAAACTGAAATGCCACATGACCTACTACCTTGCTTACCCGGGCATTCTTTGTTGCCTCTTTTACCTTTGCCACCAATTCTTCGTACGTCATAATAACATCCCCTTTCTCTTATGCATGACTTCCCTGTACCGGTACCGTTTCACTTTTTAAAATGCATATTCCAAAAGTTCATGTTTACCTACTTTTATTATAGTAACAGCCCAAAATCATGTCAAGTAAAGGGCTATTAAATTTGTATAAAATATCCCTTTCAGAGCCCTTCCCGACAAGCTTTGACTTCAATATGCTATACAATTTTTCCACAGGCTATTTTTTCTCCTGATGCTCCCGAGGGATTCGTATGAAAATCATCCGGCATACCATGTATTACCACAGTTTTTGTGGCTACTTCGCCGGGCAGAAAACGTTCCGTATAAAAGGCACTCCATGCACGTCCCTTATTGGCAAACAATACAGGCATATCTCCGGCGTGCATGGGATGTTCCTTCGCATAGGGATTAAAATGTCCTCCTGTATCCGCAAAAGGGTCCGCCTCATTCCCTGTACAGGCAAAGCCTTCATGAATATGAAAACCAAAAATATTACTTTCCGTTTCGGGCAGACCCACAATATCCGCTACCACCACAGTCCCTTCCCTGAACCGATGGAAAAACACCATACCCTCCAGTTTAGGATACTTATTACTTCCTTTTAGTCTGGCATACCGCTCCGGCAGACTTTCCAGAAGCGGGCACACAGCCTCAGACATCATTTCATACATAAAAAAGCACCTCCCATCCTCTGGAATATCTTATTCCCGGGGAACGGAAGGAGTGCTTTTCCCGCAACCAAAAACTCCGGAAATACAACACTTCCGGAGTTTTTCAACTAATCTTATGCTAATTTAGACTGTGCCAGTTCTGCCAGGGTCTTGAAGCCTTCTGCATCATTAACTGCCATTTCAGCAAGCATCTTTCTGTTCATATCTACGCCTGCTAACTTTAAGCCGTACATAAATTTGCTATAGGATAAGCCGTTCATTCTTGCTGCTGCATTGATACGTGCAATCCAAAGCTGTCTGAACTGACGCTTTCTTTCTTTTCTACCTGCATAGGAGCTGGTCAGTGCACGCATAACGGACTGCTTTGCAACTCTGTACTGTTTGCTTCTTGCTCCTCTGTAGCCCTTTGCAAGTTTTAATACTCTGTTATGTTTTTTCTTAGCGTTCATGCCGCCTTTAATTCTTGCCATGTCTCATTCTCCTCCTTGCCGATTATAAATACGGTAAAATCTTCTTCATGTTCTTTACATTGGTTGCATCTGTAATAGCAGCCTGTCTCAGATTACGTTTTCTCTTGGTGGATTTCTTAGTTAAGATATGGCGCTTATAAGCTTTGTTTCTTTTTAACTTACCTGTTCCTGTTACTTTAAAACGCTTCGCTGCTGCTCTGCTTGTCTTCATTTTGGGCATAACGAGTTCCTCCTAATTTTTCCTTAATCTATTTTAACTGTGTTAGCTTCGCTTCTCAGTTAAAAACATTGTCATGCTTCTGCCTTCTACCTTGGGTGCTTTTTCTACAACTGCTACATCCTTAAGGCTCTCTGCAAAATCGTCTAAGATATGCTTACTGCTGTTCATATGTGCCATCTCACGGCCACGGAAACGCAGGGTAACCTTTACCTTGTCGCCTTTGCTTAAAAACTTACGTGCTGCATTTACCTTGGTATTCAGGTCATTGGTATCGATATTGGGAGAAAGTCTGATTTCCTTCACATCGATAACCTTCTGTTTCTTCTTTGCTTCCTTTTCTTTTCTGGTCTGTTCATATTTGAACTTTCCGTAATCCACAATCTTACATACGGGAGGCTTTGCTGTAGGTGCAATCTTTACCAAATCCAGTCCTGCTTCCTCTGCAAGCTTCTGTGCTTCTCTGGCGGACATAATACCTAACTGTTCTCCGTCCTCGCCAATGAGACGTACTTCTTTGTCTCTGATCTGTTCGTTAATCATTAAATCGCTAATGGCTTTACCCTCCATACAAGAAAATAAAAAGTGGATAGCATAACTATCCACTTACATAATTCACACTCTGCAGCACCATCGCCTGAAAGGTTTATCGATACTGCGTATACATCCTAAAAGGATCCGAATTATTAACACTTACCAGCCTGTGCCGTAAGGTGAGAGTGGATACTCTGCTTGATTGTTCTGCGTTCTCACACGCTAGGTTATAATAGCACACTCTTTTCCCGTTGTCAACACACTTTTCTTCTGTTTAGCAAATTTTTTAGTAAATTTTACGCCTGCTCCTGATATGCATCGGCATGCCCTGTTATATTGTTATATATAAAGCAAGGGATGTTCCTTTGAACACCCCTTTAAACATAGCTTTTGCAGTATTTATTCTAAATTCTCAATCGTAGCACCTATTAGCTGTGCAAAATAGAAGTATCCATAGAAGTTCTCTTCATCCGCAAGCAAAGCAGAATAATCCACACCGGACGGAATTGTCATTTTGTAAGGAACATCCTTGTACTCAAAAGTAATTACTATTGTCGCATCGCTTCGTTGGGCAAGCTCTTCCACGATATAGTCAGTCATTGTATGGTACCAGCCGGCTTCAAACTCTGCATCACCATTTTCCGGTATCTTTTGAATCATCTCAACCAAACCGTTTACATAAGCATAGCTTGAGGAAATTGCTCTGCTGTCCTTTACATTACCGCAGGAGCATCTATACTCTTCCATTCCATCACTGCCTATACTGGCTTCCCGTACTGTCACCCAGGAATAGGAGTGTTCATGTTCATGTACAACTAAATAATAATAAACCAACTGGGGACCAGATTGGCGCATAAAATCATACTCCGATTCACTGCTCAAAGATGCCCAGCCCATAGAGCCTAAATTACGATAAGTCTGTATAGAGCCATATTCATTTATGTAGCATAACACATCTAGACCGGTGGTAGACAAAACCGGATCATTTTCAATTAAACTTTTTATCGTTTGCCCATCCGAATATAACTCCGACGCATTATTATTGGCCACCAAGGCTTTTGCTTGTTCAAAGGTAACGTCATCACCAACAGGTACTAATTCATATGTTGGTGCAGCCTTTGCCTGTACCCCCCCCCCCACTGCAAATACGCCCATCATCATGGCGAGGGTCAATACTGTTGTTATTAATCTTTTCAGTGTCTTTCTCATAGAACTTTCTCCTTTTTGTTGCCTTACTATCTATATATCAATCTCTTTCACACTCTATTACTGTAATGCCGTCTCTTAATTTTTGTCAATTGACCTGTGACGGATCGACATTAATGCGTGACGAATCGACAAAAATCAGCCCATTTCGATTGATATGCACAATTTCTATTTTGCTCAATTTCTATTTCTATTTTTTCTTGCAGAGTAAATGAAAATATACTATTATGAAGTAGTATATGTGCCCATATATTATGAAGCAGCATACATACCAATAAAAGAAAGCTGGAAAATATTATGACAAATAGCGAAAAAGCCTTAATGCTCCATGAACAGTGGAACGGAAAATTAGAAACCATCAGCAAAACTCCGGTAAAATCCAGAGAAGATCTGGCACTTGCCTATACTCCCGGTGTTGCAGAGCCGTGTAAGGTAATTGCCCGGGATAAGGAAGCCGCTTACAAATATACCATGAAAGCCAATACCGTGGCTGTCGTTTCTGACGGCAGTGCCGTACTTGGTCTTGGAAATATCGGTCCTCATGCCGCTATGCCTGTTATGGAAGGCAAGGCCGTTTTATTCAAGGAATTCGGTGGTGTGAATGCAGTCCCCATCTGCCTTGATACGCAGGATACCGAAGAAATTATCAAAGCCGTTACCTGGCTGGCTCCCGGATTCGGGGGTATCAACTTAGAAGATATCAGTGCTCCCCGCTGTTTTGAAATTGAGGAACGCTTAAAGGCTTCTCTGGATATTCCCGTATTCCATGACGACCAGCACGGTACCGCCATTGTAGTACTGGCGGGTATTATTAATGCCCTGAAGGTTGTGGGAAAGAAAAAGGAAGATTGTAAGGTGGTTGTAAACGGTGCGGGCAGTGCCGGTGTAGCAATTACCAGACTGCTTCTGACCTATGGTTTCCCCAATATCGTTATGTGCGATAAGGTTGGTATTGTTTCCAAAGATACCGAGGGCTTAAACTGGATGCAGAAAAAAATGACCGAGGTTACAAATCTGCAGAATGAAACCGGTTCTTTGGCCGACGCCATGAAGGGTGCCGATATTTTCGTCGGCGTGTCCGCTCCCGGTATTGTCAGTGAGGAAATGGTTGCTTCCATGAACAAGGACGCCATTCTGTTTGCCATGGCAAACCCCGTTCCCGAAATCATGCCCGACCTTGCAAAAAAAGCAGGTGCACGGGTTGTAGGTACAGGACGAAGCGATTTCCCCAATCAGGTAAACAATGTAATAGCTTTCCCCGGTATCTTCAAGGGTGCTCTTGAGGGACGTGCTACACAGATTACCGAGGAAATGAAGCTGGCTGCCGCTACTGCTCTTGCAGGTTTGGTTTCTGAGACCGAATTAAATGAGAACTTCATTCTGCCTGAAGCCTTCAATCCCCGCGTTGCGGATGTGGTTGCTGAAGCAGTAAAATCCCATATTAAATAAAATTACGGGGTATTTTATGAAGGAATTTTGGTTGGGAAAGCCTTACTATTCCCTGGATGCCTTTTTCAAAAATACATACGGTGAAAAATATTATAAAATTGCTTTGAACGGCGGATTTTCCTGTCCTAACCGGGACGGTACCCTCTCCACCGGCGGCTGTATTTTCTGCAGTGCCGGCGGCAGTGGGGATTTTGCCACTCCGGCCGATGCTTCCTCCATAGAAGCACAGCTTCTTGCCGGTCAATACCTCTTGAAAGGGAAAAATACCGGCAGACGTTTCATTGCCTATTTTCAGGCCTATACCAATACCTATGGGCCTGTTTCTTATCTGCGGGATGTTTACACCGCTGCTCTTTCTCTGCCGGATGTATCCGGTATTTCTATTGCTACCAGACCTGACTGTCTGGGCAGAGAGGTACTGACCTTACTGGCAGAGTTAAAGGCTCTTTATCCTGATAAATTTATCTGGGTGGAACTTGGATTACAGACCATCCACGAAAAAACTACCCTTTTTCTTAACAGCGGTTTCACACTGGCAGACTTTGAACAGGCCATGACAAACCTCTATTTATTGGATATTCCTGTAATTGTCCACCTCATTTTAGGATTGCCAGGAGAGACGCCTGCACAGATGTATGAAACCTGTGCGTACTTAAACCGTATTCCGACTGCAGATGCTCTTTCTGTTTCCGACTCTGATGCCGCCCACAGCCATTTGCTCCCTCATACCTTAAGACCTTTCGGTGTGAAGCTTCAGCTCCTGCATATTTTGAAGCATACCCCTTTGGGTGATATGTATCTGTCGGGTAAACTGACCGGTTTTTCTGCGTTGTCCCTGGAGGAATATACGGATATTGTGATACATTGTCTGGAAATACTAAGTCCTGATATTACCGTTCACCGGCTGACCGGGGACGGTCCGAAGGATTTACTGATTGCTCCTCTCTGGAGCCTTAATAAAAGAAATGTACTAAACACTTTGCACAAAACCATGCTTAAACGTGGTACTTATCAAGGGAGGTGTTTTTATGATGCAGGATCCACTCACTCTGTATAAACTGATTGTCCTGTATATGCTGGATCGGGTAAATTTCCCGCTGACCAAAACGCAGGTCATCGACTTCATGCAGGAAAAAGAATACACCAGCTTTTTTACCTTACAACAGGTCATATCCGAGCTGATTGATGCCGGGCTTGTTACTGCACAGTCCATTCGTAACCGCACTCATCTGGCAATTACAGAGGATGGCCGGGAAACCTTATCCTTCTTTAACAACCGCATCAGTGATGCCATTAAATCAGATATTGATGCCTACCTGCTGGAAAATGAATTTACACTTCGCAATGAGGTAGCCGTGCAGGGGGATTATTACAAGTCTACCAGCGGGGAATACGAGGCACACCTGCTGGCAAAGGAACGGGGAATTACATTAGTGGATATTACCCTGTCCGTCCCATCAGCCGAGCTGGCCTCCTCTATCTGCGACAACTGGCAGAGAAAAAACCAGCACATTTACCAATATCTGATAGAACAGCTTTTTTAAAAAGCAGAGGTTTATTCCTCTGCTTCCAGACTGTAGACAAAGTTCCGCACTCCTGTGCGGGATTTTTCTTTGCAAGGTGC
>JBJEMX010000048.1:0-8651 GCA_051879895.1 Lachnospiraceae bacterium | reverse complement strand
TTTCCAAACCATTATACACTATTTCTGACGTTTTGAGAAATTTCCTATAAAGCAAAAAGACCGGGCATGTGGGATGCCCGGTCCATTTAGGGCATATAGGGATACAAACATCTTCTTTGAAAATAAGAGGCTGTTGCAAAATCATCCTTTTCCGATTTTGCAACAGCCTCTTAAATATGGACGCCTTTTTATATATAACTCTCTTTTACCTATGCTCTGCCGTATAATTTGCAGAGTTTCAGTATTTTCTCTGCCAGTTCAGAGGTGCATACTCCGGGCTTCATGCGCCACTTCCAGTTATTTCCCAAGGTGGAGGGCAGATTAATTCTGGCACTGCCATCCAGTCCCAAATAGTCCTGCATGGGAATGATGGCGGTGTCTGCCACAGAGGAGACTGCTGCCCGAATAAGCTCCCATTCAATATCCTTTTTACCGCGTTTTATCTGTAAATAAGTATGTACATACCTACGCTCTTTTCCGGAAAGGCTCTTATACCAGCCAATGGTTGTATCGTTGTCATGCGTACCGGTATACACAACACAGTTGTTACTGTAATTGTGGGGCAGATATGCATTGTTCTCATCCGAACCAAATGCAAACTGTAAGACCTTCATACCAGGATAGCCCGTCTTTTTTACCAGCTTTAAAACGCCGGGAGTTAAAAAGCCCAAATCTTCGGCAATGACTTTTTTCCTGCCCAGTTTCTTTTTCATGGTATCAAAAATGTCGTAGCCGGGTCCTTTGCACCACCTACCGTTTACTGCTGTTTCATCCCCATAGGGAATTGCCCAGTATTCGTCAAAGCCCCTGAAATGGTCAATCCTCACTATATCATAAAGCTCATAGGCATAGGCTATCCGCTTCATCCACCAGTCATATCCTGTTTTGGCATGATAATCCCAGTCATATAACGGATTGCCCCAAAGCTGCCCTGTGGCAGAAAAAGCATCGGGTGGGCAGCCTGCCACCGCTGTGGGCATACAGTTTTCGTCTAATTGAAACAATTCAGGCCCTGCCCAGGTATCCGCACTGTCAAAGGCTACATAGATGGGAATATCCCCAATGATTTCAATCCCTTTTCTGTTGGCATAGGTTTTTAATGCCTTCCACTGAATGAAGAATTCATACTGTTCAAAACGGTAATATGCCAGTTCCTCCTTCAGTTTCTCGCGATAATGCTTCACTGCTTTGGGTTTCCTTAAACGGATATCCTCATCCCACTCGCTGAAGCAGATGCTGCCAAAGCTGTTTTTTACCGCCATATACAAGGCGTAATCCTCCAGCCACCAGCTATTCTCTTTTACAAACGCCAAATAGTCCGCTTCTTTGTCCAGACCCTCTTCAAAAGCAGCCTTACCGGCTTTGAAAAGCAGGGGAAACCGGAGGTTATAAATTCTTTCATAGTCTACATACTCTTCGTGTCCTGAGAACTCGCAGTTTTCACATTCCTCCCGGGTCAGATACCCCGCTTCGATTAACTGCTCCAAATCAATGTAATAGGGGTTTCCCGCAAAGGTAGAAAAAGACTGATAAGGCGAATCCCCATAACCTGTTGCACCCAGCGGCAGAATCTGCCATAGCTTCTGCCCTGCCGCAGCAAGAAAATCCACGAATTCGTATGCTTCTTTAGAAAAAGTACCGATACCGTACTTAGAAGGCAGGCTGGATACCGGCAGTAAAATACCACTTTTTCTCATCATTATGCTCCTAAATTTACAGTTTCCAAATATCTCTGTTATACTCTGCAATGGTTCTGTCAGAGGAGAAGAAACCTGCCTTGGCTACGTTAACCAGCATCATGCGTTTCCACTTCTCTCTGTCCTCATAATCTGCAAACATCTTATCCTTTACTTCAATATATTCCTCTAAGTCCAGTAAGGTCATAAACCAGTCTTTATTTAAAAGCTCCTTGTAGAGTCTCTGCAGGTTCTTTTTGTTACCGGTCTTCAATGCCTTTTTGCTGACAATAAAATCCACTGCTTCCTTAATAACGGGGCTATTGTCATAATAGTCCTTTGACACATAATCAGCTTTTGCATAGTGCTCAATGACCTCATCGGACTTCTTGCCAAAGGTATAAATATTCTCTTCGCCTACCAGATCCCCGATTTCTACATTGGCACCGTCTAAGGTTCCCAGCGTTACCGCACCGTTTAACATAAATTTCATGTTACCGGTTCCGGAGGCTTCCTTGGAAGCTAACGAAATCTGCTCCGAAATATCACAGGCAGGAATCAGCTTCTCCGCGTAGCTTACATTGTAGTTTTCTACCATTACCACCTTCATATAGGGGCTTACCGCAGGATCCTTTGCAATAATATCCTGCATTACCAGAATCAGATGAATAATATCCTGTGCAATAATGTATGCAGGTGCTGCCTTGGCTCCGAAAATAAAGGTCAGCGGACGTACCGGTTTCTTGCCGCTCTTGATTTCCAGATATTTGTGAATGATATAAAGGGCATTCATCTGCTGACGTTTGTACTCATGCAGACGCTTAATCTGGATATCAAAAATGGATTCGGTATCCAGCAGAATACCTTCTTTCTGTTCTATATATTCTGCCAGCTCTTTCTTTTTCTGTTTCTTGATAGCATCCAGACTGTTTAAAACTTCTGCATCCTCTTTATAGGCCAGCAGTTTTTCCAGCTCATCCGCATCCTTTTTGTAGCCGTCTCCGATAGTCTTTGTTAACAGCTCGGAAAGCTCCTTGTTGCAGGATAATAACCAGCGTCTGAAGGTAATACCGTTGGTTTTATTGTTAAATTTCTCCGGGTACAGCTTATAAAAATGATTAAGCTCGGTATTCTTTAAAATATCTGTATGGATGGCTGCCACGCCGTTTACGGAAAAACCGTAGTGGATATCGATATGGGCCATATGTACGCGGCCATCCTTATCGATAATCTGTACTCTGGGATCAGCATACTTTGCCGCAACTCTTCTGTCCAGTTCCTTAATAATGGGAACTAACTGGGGAACTACCTTCTTTAGGTAATCCAAAGGCCACTTTTCCAGTGCTTCTGCCAGAATGGTATGGTTGGTGTAAGCACAGGTCCTGCTTACCACATCAATTGCCTCCGACATGGTAAAGTCTTCTTCAAATAGCAAAATACGAATCAGCTCGGGAATTACCATGGTAGGATGGGTATCGTTAATCTGGATTACCGCATGGTCATAGAGTTTATGTAAATCAAAGCCCTGCTCCTTCATTTCTGCAAGGATCAGCCTTGCCGCATTGCTTACCATAAAATACTGCTGGTAGATACGCAGCAAATTGCCCGCCTCGTCAGAATCATCGGGATATAAAAACAAGGTCAGATTCTTTTCCACATCTTCCTTATCAAAATCAATACCTTTTTTTACAATGGACTCGTCAAGAGTTTCCAAATCAAACAAATGCAGCTTATTTACGCCATTGTTGTAGCCAACCACATCAATATCGTACATACGTGACTTTACGGTACAATTGCCGAATTCCACATCATAGGTGGTATCTGTCCTGCGTAACCATGACTGCTTTTCAATCCAGTCATTCTTCTCTGCTGTCTGCAATTTGTTGGTAAATACCTGCTTAAACAGTCCGAAATGATAGTTAAGCCCAATACCCGCTCCATTTAAACCAAGAGTGGCAATGGAATCCAAAAAGCAGGCTGCCAGTCTGCCCAGACCGCCGTTACCTAAGGAAGGCTCCGGTTCAATTTCTTCCAAATCTGCCAGCGATTTTCCATTCTCTGCCAGGAGATTGTCTGCCTCCTCGTACAATCCCAGATTGATTAAGTTATTGGATAACAGCTTACCGATTAAAAATTCTGCTGAAATATAGTACACCTTTTTATTTCCCGTAACCGGTGCCTTTTCATCCATATATTCTTTTGTCAGCTCCAATAAACTGTAATACAGTTCTTCATTGCTGCATTGTGCAATATCAGTACCGTATTTCTTTTGTGTCAATGCATTCCACTGCTGTTTCAGACTCATTTTTTTATACCTTTCTGTTCCTTATTTGCCTTTGTTTGTTCTATTGTGCTTATGATATATTGATTCCTACAGGATATCATTAGTTTCTGTATCACATTATCATATCATAAAAGAAGCATCTTGGGAAGTATGTTTACGCCGCCACCGATATGTTATATTTACGCCGTCTCCTATATGTTATATACTCTGCGAGAATATAAACTGCCAGACACGCCAGACTTACCGGAAGTCCTTCCTTTACTCCATAAATATGATATTCCAGTTCTATTTCATGCCCTCCGGCAGTAACCGGTATTGCCAGCATCGTATTGGCAAACTTATCCGTTTCTGTTTCCACGCCGTCTACAAAGACCTTCCAGCCCGGTTCATCGGGAATGGACAATATCAGAATACCGTCCTCTGTGGCATTGACTGTTCCGGTCATCCCTTTTTCCGTAAGTGTCCGGGCTTCAAAGGGCTGCTCGCCCAGCACTGCTATTGCTTCTGCAAGCACTTCCTCCTGCATAACATAAATGCGGATGTTAATCTTTTCTTCTTCCTCTGCGGTAAGCGTAAAGGTTTCTCCTTCCGCAAACCACCCCAAATCCAGCAAATAATCCCTGCTGACCTTTTTCAATTCCTTTTCTTCCTCGCCCCGGCAAAGAAGAACCTTCCCTTCCGGCGTTTCCATTACCATACCGTACAGATGTCCATCCTCCTGAACCGAAACCGTAATGGTATTGCCTTCTGTTTTCACACCGTTTGCAATATGGAATAAGCTTCTTCCCCGGCAAATATCCCGGGTTATGGAATTCTGCACAACCATAGCGTTGGACACACTGCCGTTGATATTACTTTCCAGTTCTTCCTTGACCTCTTTGGACAATACAAACCCTAACGGCAGGGAATAGCGGTTTCGATACAAATATGTGTCGCCATACTGTGCCACAAAATCATACATTGCCTCATCCCTGAGGCTCTCCCGTGAAAAGGTATACTTCACTCCTAAAAGTGCAGAGGAAAACTGTGTAGCTCCCTGATAAAAATAGGACACCTTCGTACCACCCATTCCCAGTGTATCATAATAATCCTCCACTGCACCGTTTAAACCGGAGGAAAAAGCGGAAGCCGACATATAATTTGCCAGCACGCCGTCATTCTTTGTCATCTGGTCTAAGCTGTCCATCCGGTAAATCCCCGGGTCTTCTTCGGCAATCTGTGCTGCCAGTACCTCATACTCCTCCTTACGGTTCATATAATAAGTCCTCTGCACCGGTTTCAAGCTGGTATGCTCCATATTCATAATGGCCTCGACACTCACAAGCACCAGTATCATCCATTTACCGTAAAGTGCTAGTTTTCCCAATGCCTGTCCTTTTTTAAACCGCTTACGCAGCGTCCTGCTAAACAACAGGGTAATGAGCAGATACCCTGCCAGAAATATCCACGCACCGGCCATGACCCAAACAGTCAATCCATCTGTCGTCACAAAGATACCGCACGCTGCAAGCGTAAGGCAGCCAATAGCCACACCTGCCGCCTTATTCTTCAGCCCGTTCTCTCCATTCCGGTATACCGCCTCAAAGCACATGGTCAAAATGACAAAGATGTATAAAAAGGACTGTCTGGCAGGCAGAGAATTCGGATAGTTAAAGCCATGCCAGATATAATTCAGTATATTGACCGAAAAAGCCGCCAGCATAACTGCCAGCAGTAAAAAACGCCCTATCTTCTGCTTAAGCGGTATCCTCTTATGGCAGAAGTAAACCGGTACCAGAATAAAGACCAGCACCCCGCAGTAAATATTGGGCCAGTGATCCAGCCCCCTTTCCGTGGGCAGCATGGGCACATGTCTGGCAATCATTTCCAGCACATTAAAATATACCTCTACCGTCTTCGGAAAGCTGCCTCCCTGAAAGTCGCTGATTTTCATGGCATCTATAACAGGAAACAAAAGTACTGCCGCCATACCGCCTGCCAGCAGGGAAAACAGCCCAAATTGCAATACCGCTCTTCCCTTTTGTTTCAGGGACAGACCGTTTGTAAACAACTGCAACAGAAAATACAACACCAAAAAGATACATAATAAAATGGACAAATAATAATTAGAAAAAATGGACGCACACAAAGTCAGACAATACAGTCTGTATCTGCCCTTCTTTACCAGCTCCTCTAGTCCTAAAATAATCAGCGGTGCCAGCCATATCACGTCCATCCACATATGATTCCAGTTGTATGCCGCTATAAATCCGGACAGTGCGTAAAACACAGAGAACCAGACAATACGCAGGTCCTTTGTTTCAAAGCGTTTACTGAGATAATAAGAAAAGGTCAGCCCGCAAAGACCTATTTTCAATACAATAAAGTAGGTCATAAACTCTATCAGATAATTTTCCGGGCATAAACAGACCAGCCAGTTTATCGGACAGGCCAGATAGTAGGCAAATACCGGCACAAAATCGGAGCCCAATCCTATATACCAGGAAAAAGCCAGACTCTCCCCTTCATGCAGCTTTCTGAAAAACTCTGTCAAAAAGGGAATATACTGATGATACATATCAGAAAACATAAAGCTGTTTTGACCAAAGGGAAAAATTCCCCTGCCGATAAATATCCCCAATACTCCCAGCACAGGAATCAAAAAAGACAGTACATATATATTTTTGAGTTTTTTTGCAAAGGTCTTCATGTATTATTTCCTACCTTTTATCACATATATTTCTGTGCATAAGACAATTCGGCGGTACCGTTCAATCAATCAAGTTATTATATTATCATGTTATTATAGCATATTATGTTGAAAAAGTAATTCCAGGTTTTCATGTTCTTTTGCTGCGTCAAATCTTTTCAACGGGTGGTAAATTTAAAAATTAATTGCAACACCCCTATTCCAATTAATTGTAAGGAAAAACCACTGCATTTACTCTAGCAAATAAACAGTTCAAAAAAGAAAGCCTACTTATATAGTAGACTTTCTCTCCGTTTTCCTTCTTACTCATAGTACTCATACGAGTTGGCTACATCTTCAATATTCA
Source organism: Lachnospiraceae bacterium (assembly GCA_051879895.1). Taxonomy (GTDB): domain Bacteria; phylum Bacillota; class Clostridia; order Lachnospirales; family Lachnospiraceae; genus Acetatifactor. The sequence continues at coordinate 1,656 of JBJEMX010000048.1, read as the reverse complement.
AATCATCAGATGTGAGAATATAAAGAAAAGAGTTGTCAGCTTTTTCATATTCACTTGCAGGGATTACAGCCTGCTTGAATATATTCAGAAGTTTCGAATTATCTGCTTTATTAAATGCTATAATACTTGCTTCGAGCATTTCCGTATGCGTCGTGCATGATAAATCAAAAACATATCCGCATCTTTCGCATAATTCGCGAGCAAATTCTCTTTGGGTTCTTCCGTTTCCTTCTCTAAATGGGTGTAGTGCATTGAGATCTGCATAATTATCTGTCAGCACTTCCACAAACATATCTTTATTTTCTCTTGCTTCGTAACAACCGGAAAAATATTTTTGGAATATTGTTTCCGCATAATCATTTATGTTTTGTACATAACAAAACATATTGCCTTTTCCTATATCAATTGTCCTTATTTTTCCAGCCCAACTGTAAAGATCTTGAAAAATATATTTGTGGATTTTACAAAGATGTTTTAAATCAAAATCCCCTTTAATCGGCTTTTCCTGAAGTTCCATAAGCCGTACTCCCGTATAGAGTATTTCGGCATCATACAACTCCTTTGTATCCTTGATATTTTTCTTGTTAATAAGAACATTTGAATTAGGATAACAGTACTTCTTATCGTGCATACATCTTATCCAGCTCCGCCAAGACCTCTTTAGAAGACTTTTTGTTTTGTGCAATCAAAAGTAGTTCTTGTTTGAATTTTTCACTTATATACATATTTTCAATTGCAAGTGTGGCTGCCACTTGAACAACCTTGTTCTTTGCGGACAAAACACTATTAGCCATAAATATGCCTCCTAACATAGAGCAAATTCTCCCTTCCTTGTTAATATATATCATATAAACAGGGAAAGTGCTTGTATGGGCATCCCTGATAATTTTCAGGGACATCCCCCATACTATTGTTTGCAAACTTCTGCTTGATTATAACTTACTTATTATCAACCAAAATAAAGTTTATTGTTATACTTATATTTTACTCACTTTTCGGCGTTTAGTCAACTTTTCGGTCAAACCCTTTTCAGCAATTTGAGTTTCCCAAAGTTAAAATGATTGAAAAGCATAAAAATAGCACCGGTTTAACGGATTAGGGCCCTGATAACCGATGCTATGCCTCGAGTGTTACCACCTAAAATGAATCATAATGGCCACGAATTATTTGATAAATCTCCTTACGATATTGCAATGGCTGTTCTACCAGAAGACTTCTTTATTCTGCTCGGGTTAGAGAAGCTTTCTCCAACAGACATAGTTCTCACTCCGTCATTATTATCTAAAAAGAAAAATATTCCTCAAAAGTAAATGCATCATGTAAAGGTAGTTGCATTTACTCCTACAGGTCTCTTCGGAGGCCTGTTTGTCATGTCAATTTCCGCAGAAGAACCTCCCATAAAAAGGATATTTTCCTTGTTTTTCGAAATAAAAGCTGACACTTCACAAAAACATGTGAATTATCAGCTTTTGTTCAATTTAGACAGTGGTGTTGCATTTATTTATCAAATCCTGCCCTTTCAACGGGTATCCATATCTCGCTGTAATTGTCCTCGGGGTTTTCGTGGGGCGGAGTGTACATTTCAATATCGTAGTTGCCCGAAAGCTTGTATTCCTTGCAGTTAGGAAGCCACTCGCTCCAAATCTTTGTGTTCAC
>JBJEMX010000047.1:0-39413 GCA_051879895.1 Lachnospiraceae bacterium | reverse complement strand
GCAGGCGGTTCGGGATGCGGATGCTCTGCGGTGACACTGTCTGCTTATATTTTAAAACAGCTTGCGGAGCACAACTGGAAAAAGGTGCTGTTTGTACCCACCGGTGCCCTGCTTAGTAAAACAAGCTTTAATGAAGGGCAGACCGTACCGGGAATTGCACATGGAGTAGTGCTGGAATGTCTGTAATCTTGTGCTGGAATGTCTGTAATCTTTTCTGGATATTTTGCGATGAATCTGCTATACTCTTAACGGTACTACAGATAGAATCAGGAGTATACAGGAGATGGAATTTAAGGATATAGAGCTTAATGACAGGGACTGGATGGAAAGGCATTTAAAAGCATCCGGCTATCAGGGCTGTGATTATACCTTTGGAAATTTATATATCTGGAAGGATTTATATCGTAAGCAGGCAGCAGAGGAAAGCGGTATGCTCTGCGTCAGGAGCAGGAAGCCGGGGAGTGGCGAATTACAGTACTTGTTTCCGGCGGGAGAAGGAGATTTTCAGGCTGCTGTGGAAGCTGTTTGTGCCGATGCCAAAAAGCTGGGAGAGCCCTTTGTCATGCGTGGTTTTGAAAAGGCAGGAGCGGACAGGCTTAATGCTGTATTTCCGGGACGTTTCCGTATAGAAAGCAACCGTGCGGAATGGGATTATTTGTACAGGGTCAGTGATCTGGCTTTGCTGGCAGGAAAAAAGTATCATAAGAAGCGTAATCACATTGCAAACTTTGAAAAGAGCGGTGAGTGGCATTTTGAACCCCTTGGTGCGGCAAATATGGAAGCCTGTCGCAAAATGTGTGAAGTCTGGTACGGCGAACATGCTGCGGGAGGAAATACGGCAGCACTTATGGACAGAGGTGTGGTAGATAACGCATTCAATCATTTTGATGAACTGGGCTTTACCGGAGGCGTACTGTATCAGGCAGGGCAGGTTGTGGGCTTTACCATAGGGGAACCCTTAAATACGGACACCTATGTGGTGCATGTGGAAAAGGCCTTCGCAGAAATAAACGGTGCTTATCCTATGATTAACAGAGAATATGTAAAAAACATGATGCAGGATTACGCCTATGTAAACAGGGAAGAAGATGACGGACTGGAAGGATTACGCAAGGCCAAAGAGTCCTATTATCCTGTTATGCTGGAAAAATTTGTGGCAAGGGAAGTGGAAGCATGATTTCTTTCGCAAAGGAAACTGATATGCCTGAAGTGTACAGAAACTGGGAAGAGAGCTTTGGAGATACAAAAGAAGAAATAGAAAGCTTTTTCAAAGCCTTTGCAGGAAAGGTGCAGGTCTGTATCGTAAAAAGAGAAGGAGATGTGGCAGGACAGCTCTGTCTTCTGCCGGTGCAGTTATTTTATTGTAACGGCGGCAGCTTACAGGCTGTGAAGGCAGCATACATCTATGGGGTAGCAACCGGTAAAAAATACCGTCGAAAGGGAATCTGCACAGAACTTCTGGAGGATGTGAAGGCATTGCTTTTAAAGCGAGGTCTGTGCGGTGTGTTGGTACCGGCCGGAAAAGAGTTGGAAGCCTTTTATGAAAAAAGAGGTTTCCGCCGCCTGTTTCAGGAGGAAAGCATAATTTTGCAATCCGATGAGGCTGCAGATAAAGGAATACAGGATACCGCAACCGGGGAGGCAGAGGATACCACAGACGAAGAAAGTGCGGTAAGCAGCGTGACAGGTATAAAAGAGAGTACTGTCAGTGCCTACATAGAATACCGGAACAAAGCATTTGCACAAAGCTGTCGGATACAGGAACCGGAAGGTATGATACGGTATGCATTGGAAACCTTTCTGAAAGAAGGCGGGCAGTGCTGTGAATTTATTTATAAAGCCGGACGTTATGGCATTTTATACAGAAAAACGGGAGAAATACGGGAAATAACCGCCGGTGATACCAAGGAAGCCGTTGCCGTGGCAAAGGCATTTTTAAAGACTCTTGGAAAAACGGAAGGAGTATTGCGGCGTTCTTTTCCGGTCTATGGCATCCATTTGCCGAAAGAAAAGGAAGAAAGAGGATATTTTAATCTGGTGCTGGAATAATTGACTTATCGGCAAAATTGCATCAGACATCAAAATTCGTCTGTCGTATCAGTGTAATAGGCTTGCAATCGGTGCCGGATTTTAGTACAATAAAGCGAAAACAAAAAAGAGGTGGCTTTATGCGGACGATGGAATTTAAGATGGAACGGCAGGGGCTTCTTTCAATAGGGCAGAAGATTACGGTGACGGAGGGTGTACTACCCAGTAACTACTATTATACGATAGACCCGTCTCTTGCCATGTCGGGCAATATTCCTTTTCGTAACCGGATGCTGGCAAGGGAAGGTGTTGTCACAGATATTATAGAAAATGAGAGAGGCTTCTATGTGACGGCTGAATTTGATGCACCGCCGCCAAAGGACTGAGGTATGTATTGTTACCGGCAGAAACAGATTGTAACAGGCAGTTATTGTACCATGATACAGACATAAAATAAGGAGGATATAAACATGGAAAAAATAGTAACAGATAAGGCACCCGCAGCTATCGGACCTTACTCACAGGCAGTTGTGGCAGGAGATTTTTTATTTGCTTCAGGTCAGATTCCCATTAATCCTGCTACGGGAGAAATTGAAGGCACAGATATTAAGGAACAGGCAGAAAGAGTTATGGCAAATATCGGCGAAGTGTTAAAGGCTGCAGGAGCCGACTATACACAGGTTGTAAAGACCACCTGTTTTTTAGCGGATATGAATGATTTTGTACCTTTTAATACCGTATATGCAAAATATTTTACCGAAAAGCCTGCAAGAAGCTGCGTAGCGGTAAAAGAACTGCCTAAGAATGTTCTGTGTGAAGTAGAAGTAATTGCATTCTTAAGAGAGTCTGTATTTGATGTGTAATATGGATGAAAAGAAAAACATTGTATTGATTGGCATGCCCGGTGCGGGAAAAAGCACGGTAGGCGTTGTGACTGCCAAAAAGCTGGGATATCGCTTTATAGACTCCGACCTTGTGATACAGGAAAGGTATGGAAAGCTTTTGCATGAGCTTATTGAAGAATATGGAATCGAAGGCTTTTGGAACCTGGAAAATGATGTGAATGCTTCGCTTAATCCGGAGCGTGCGGTAATTGCTACAGGAGGAAGTGCCTGTTATGGCGTCGGAGCAATGGAGCATTTTAAAGAGACTGCCGTTATTGTGTATTTAAAGCTGGGCTACCTGTCCTTAAAGGAGCGTCTGGGTGACTTAAACGCCAGAGGGGTTACCATAAGGCCCGGGCAGACCTTGGATGATTTGTACAAAGAGCGTATTCCGCTCTATGAAAGGTACGCGGATATTGTCATAGACTGTGAAGGCAGACAACTGCGTGAGGTGGCAGAAGAAGTCTGCAGGCAGTTTAATCAGTATCGGAAGGAAGAAAAATGAACGCAAAAACAATGCGAAACAGTTTTTTGCTGTTTCTGACAGCCTGCATCTGGGGACTTTCCTTTGTTTCCCAGAGTAAGGGAATGGAGGAAATGGGAGCGTTGACCTTTAACGGTGTCCGTTCTCTTTTGGGAGCGGCGGTGGTATTTCCCATTGTCTGTTATCGCGTGGGAGTAAGGAAAAAGGAAGCGGAGGCCGGTAAAGGCAGTAAGCTTCCGGTGAAGCTTACTCTGGCAGGCGGTATCTGCTGCGGTATTGTCTATACGGCAGCCAGCACCTTTCAACAATACGGGGTAGCCCATACTACCGTAGGAAAAGCAGGCTTTATTACGACCCTTTATATTATTTTTGTGCCTATACTGGGAATTTTCTTAAAAAAGAAGGTACAAAAGCAGGTGTGGATTGGGGCACTGATGGCGGCGGTGGGAATGTATCTTCTCTGTATGACAGAGAGCTTTTCCCTTACACCGGGAGATACACTGGTATTTATCTGTGCAGTTTTATTTGCGGTACACATTTTGATAATTGACTGGTTTTCACCCCGAACGGAAGGCGTGGCCCTGTCCTGTATGCAGCTTTTTATCTGTGGCATATTTTGTACCGCAGGGGCATTATTGTTGGAACAGCCCACATGGGAACAGTTACAGGCAGGGGCATTACCGATATTGTATTCCGGTATTTTGTCCTGTGGTGTAGCATACACATTACAGATAGTGGGACAGAAAGGTATGAATCCTACCATTGCGGCATTGATTCTGAGTCTGGAATCGGTTGTGGCGGCGTTGGCGGCATTTGCCGCATATAAAATCGGATTTCTGCATACGGATCAGACTTTAACCCTGCGACAGGTGTTGGGATGTGTGATTGTATTTGCAGCAGTCATACTGGTACAGCTCCCAACAAGAAGAAAAAAACACCTTGTAAAAACAGAATAAAAATCAGAAAAACATACATAATAATCCATGATTTTAAAAATCCGGTAAGGAGGAGTAAAGCATGGATTATTTTAATGCATTCTGGGTAGGCGGGCTGATTTGTGTTCTGGCACAGATTTTATTGGAAAAGACAAAAATGCTGCCCGGGCGTATTATGGTACTGCTGGTGGTTTTGGGAGCCATAATCAGTTTTTTTGGCTGGTATGAGCCTTTTGTGGAATTTGCGGGAGCCGGTGCATCGGTACCATTATTGGGGTTTGGGAATATACTGATGAAGGGGGTAAAGGAAAGCGTACAGGAAACAGGCTTCATAGGATTGTTCCAGGGCGGCTTTAAAGCCGGTGCGGTAGGGAGCAGTGCGGCACTCATTTTCGGACTTTTGGCAGCCTTTATATTCAAACCTAAAATGAAAGACTGATGATAGATAGCCGGTTTATGAAGAAATTGTTAATCTTCTTTTAAAAATATGTAATATCTCCCCTTTTTTGTCGAAATGTGTTATGATTAGTCGAGAAAAAATATTTGCAGGAGCAATGCAGGGAGTAAAAGAAAGATGATACTGATATTTGGATTTTTTTTCATAACATTAATATGGATGGAGCTGGTTTATCACTTTGGATGCTTCGGATTTACAGGGGCAAATCCGTTACTGGCAATTCCGGTCTGGTTTCTTTTTGCGGGAATAGCAGCATTGTGTACCGGCTTTATGAGAAAAAAGGCCAACCGCAATATCATGTGGATATTCCTTGCCATATATTATCTTTTGTTTGCCAGCCAGCTGGTGTATTTCAGAATATTCAAGCAGCCGATGTTAATAGCGGCAGTAACCAACGGAGCGAAGGATGCGGTAACGAATTACTGGAGAGAAGCTCTTTACGGTATTTTACAGGCCTCAGGTTATCTTTTGCTTTTTGCAGTACCTCTTGTAGCAGCCGGGCTCCTTATAAAGTTTAAGAAGCTGGTATTAAAGAGCCATACTTCTAAAGAGCGTATTATAAATCTTTCCGCTATTGGCGGAAGCATCGTGGTTTATATTGCGGTACTGATGATTGGATATTTTTGTGAAGCGGAATACTATGAGCAGTATGGCGGTTTCTACGACCCGGAAGGTGCAATGTGTGATTATGGTGTTGCAGCCTCTATTACAAGGGATATGCTGGGTGATATTTTCCCGGAAAAGGACGATTCCATGGATGCATGGACGGATGCCGGCATGGTTCCCCTGCCTGTCACAACGCCGGACGTATCTGCCGGGGATGCAGATGTTTCGGACGGTGATGCTCTGGTAGAAGAACCGGTACTGGATACTTCACCCAACGTATTGCCCATCGATTTTGACAGTCTCATTGCCAATGCAGATTCGGAAGAAATTGTGAATTTGGCAGAATATATGCAGAGCATTCCGCCTACAAACCGTAATGAGTATACGGGTATGTTTGAAGGCTACAATCTGATTTATCTGACGGCAGAAGGATTTTCACCCTATGCAGTGGACGAAGAGCTGACGCCTACTCTTTACAAACTGATACATTCGGGATTTGTATTTGAAAATTATTATGTGCCCCTGTGGCAGACCTCTACCAGTGACGGTGAATATGTGAATTGTACCGGGCTGATTCCCGATCAGCAGTTTAGTATGCGGAGAAGCCAGAACAATGCCATGCCGTTTTCGCTGCCTGCATTTTTTGCTTCTGAAGGAGTAAACAGTTATGCATACCACAATAATTCCCTGTCCTACTATGAGAGAAACTATACACATCCCAATTTAGGATATAATTTCAAGGCATGTAAACTGGGAGATTTAGACGAGTCGGTCTGGGGCGGTCAGGTATTTGAAATGGAGAATGCAGGATACTGGCCTGCTTCCGATTTGGATATGATGGTGGCAACTATTCCCGAATACATCAATGAAGAGCGTTTCCATGTATATTACATGACTGTTTCCGGTCATATGAATTACAATTTCAGCGGAAACAGAATGAGTTCCAAGCACAAGGATGAGGTAGCCGATTTGCCTTATTCCGAAGAAGGAAGAGCATATATTGCCTGCAACATGGAGCTGGATGCAGCACTGGAATATCTGATAGAACAGTTGGATGCAGCAGGTAAACTGGAAAATACGGTTATCTGTCTTTCTGCGGATCACTACCCCTATGCCATGGAAGTGGCAAATCTGGAAGAACTGGCTGGCAGGCCTTTAGAAGGAAGCCTTGACATATACCGTAACAATCTGATTTTGTGGAACAGTGAAATGGAAACTGTGACTGTGGAAAAAACAGCCAGCTCGCTGGATATACTTCCTACCCTGCTGAATCTGTTTGGCTTTGAATATGATTCCAGACTGTATGTAGGAAGGGATATTTTATCCGACAGTGCACCTCTTGCTATTTTCTCAGACAGAAGCTTTATCACGGACAGGGTATCTTATTACAAGAAGGGAAAAGAGATTACCTGGCTGGATGGTACAGAAGGGGATGAGGAATATTATGAGGCAATAAAGAAGCAGGTGAAAGGGCTTTATAACTATTCTGCTGGCATCTTAAACAATGATTTTTACCGCTATGTAGAAGAAGCTTTGCCTGAAGAGTATCACTCCCGGATAGACCCTGACTGGATAGCACCGAAGCCGCCGGCACCTAAGGAAGAGGAAACGGAAACTACGGTTCCGGAAGCGGAAAACGGTGAAAACACTACCGACGCAGATGCGTTAAATGAAAATATTACGGATTAAGTACTTTCATTGCCTGTGATTATAATTCTTCACAGGCAATTTCCTTTTTATACAGGTATTGCTTTAATGCAGCGTCCCAAAGCCGCTCCGGCTCCTTGTCTGCTATAAAGGTAGTAAATGAGGTACCGGTACAGAGAATGGCTTTTTCTCCATCAAAGCGGACAGTAAGGACGAAAGCCTTTATCAGATTCTCTGCATCGGGGATATTGCCCTTTTTCAAAATAGAGGAGACATGAACCGGCATCAGATGGAATACAAACTGAAAATGTAAAGGGGTTCGTTTGCCCTTTATCAGGTTAAAACAGAGTCCCTTCATATCACTCCAGGGAGTAAATTCAAAGGGATGTAAGGTTTTATCATCTCTTTCTTCTAAAGGAAAAAAGTTCGTATTTACCCGTCCGTCAATGGTATAAGTAGCGGCGGTAGCAATCTTAGCTTCTTCTAAAAGAAAAATATCAAATAAGTCCCCTGAAAGAAGTGCATTCATAAAAGGCTTCAAGGCTGTAACTTGTAATGCAAGCATAAAAATCCTCCCGGTTAAGATTATTCATATAGATGAAATAAGATATTGGATACAGCGGGCATCAAGCGTTGCAGCAAAATCATGAATGTGTCTGACGGAATATATCCTTTGCATAAGCCAGTGCAGGACCAAATGCGTTTACGGAAGCACCGTCACACATGGTAATGGTGCAAAACCGGATGGCTTTGATGTATCGGCAGTTTATCAGGGTATATCTCATGGGTAAAAGAAAAACAGGGTAGTGTTCTACCTGTGCAAAGAAATTATCGGCAGTGGAATTGATAACAACCTGTCTGCCGTTCGTTAAGGTAATGGTCAAATGTCGGCTTTTATCCTCAATTGCATATAAGATATCGGTTTCGGCAACATAGCAGGTTCCTCTGTCTTCACGCAGCTCAATCAGCGGTACGGAGGAATCTTTTATTTTCTGCACTTCATCTAAAATATCCGTGAGGGAAGAGGCTTGAACCGGTTTATCCAAAAAGAAAACCTTATCGGGAAAACTCTGACTGCGGTAGTTGAATTCGGAACAGCACAGAATAATGGGGGCAGTACTGCCTGCTTCTGTAAGAAGATTTACAACATCCATGCACTGATAGCCGTTTGTGTGACAAAGATCCACAAAAAAAGCGTCATACTGTAAAGGATTCTGCAAAAGATTGTCAGGATGTCCGTAGGAATCAATATATAAAACACCGGTAGTTGGTGTACGTTTATCGGATTCTCTTTTTAATAAGCGTTCTAACTGTCTTCTGTCGGCAACATTGTCATCACAGATAGCGATATGCATGGTTTTATCCTTTCATGGTCTGAGGAGCCGTTATTTAGTGCAGCTTCTTTACATAGTTAATATTGTAATAGGTGAATTGAAAAACAAAATAACAAGAATGACCTGTAAAATGAGTATGGCAGGCATACCGTAGACAAAGGAACGGTGCCTGGTTTTGTGGCGGAAGGTATACATGCCGGCAATGGAGCCGGGACTGCCGCCAATCAGGGCAACGATAAAGAGGGTGGCTTCCGGAATCCGGAAGGCACCCTTGATTGCTTTACGTTTATCGATTCCCATCAGACAAAAGCCTGTCAGATTGACCAGCACAAAATAGGCTGTAATAGATAAAATTACTTTCATAAGTATAAAATCTCTGATTATTTTTCTTTGTTCACTTCCTGCATTTTCATTGCACGGACTTTACAGGAAAGTCCGAACAGATTGATAAAGCCTTCTGCGTCATGGTGGTCATATAAGTCACCGGTGGTGAAGGAGGCGATGGATTCATTGTACAGGGAGTAAGGAGAGGTAGTACCTGCTTTAATAATGTTACCCTTGTATAGCTTGAACTTAACTTCACCGGTTACATATTCCTGGGTCTTTTCAATAAAGGCCTGGATTGCTTCACGCTTAGGTGTGAACCATTTTCCTTCGTATACAACATCAGCAAATTTATTGCCCATTTCCTTCTTTAAGGTATAGGTATCACGGTCAAGGATAAGCTCTTCCAACTGCTGATGAGCTTCCATCAGGATGGTACCGCCGGGAGTCTCATAAACACCGCGGGACTTCATGCCTACCACACGGTTTTCTACAATATCTACGATACCGATGCCGTGTTTGCCACCCAGTCTGTTTAATTCGCGGACAATATCGGAGTATTTCATCTTTTTACCGTTTACGGAAGTAGGAATACCCTTTTCAAAAGTCATGGTAACATATTCGCCCTCTTCGGGAGCCTTTTCGGGAGTGGTTCCCAAAACTAACAGATGCTCGTAGTTAGGCTCGTTTGCAGGATCCTCCAGTTCCAGACCTTCATGGCTGATATGCCAGATGTTACGGTCACGGCTGTAAGAAGAGTCTGCGGAGAAGGGCAGGTCGATACCGTGAGCTTTGCAGTAGGCAATTTCGGATTCACGGGAATCCATGGTCCACTTGTCATTTCTCCATGCTGCGATGATTTTGATATCAGGAGCTAAAGCCTTAATGCCTAATTCAAAACGAATCTGGTCGTTACCCTTACCGGTTGCACCGTGGCAGATAGCTACAGCACCTTCTTTACGTGCAATTTCAACCAATTTCTTAGCGATTAAGGGTCTTGCCATAGAAGTACCTAAAAGGTATTTGTTTTCGTAAACAGCATTAGCCTGTACGCAGGGAGCTATGTATTCGTCACAGAATTCATCGGTAACATCTAAGATGTAGAGCTTTTCAGCACCACAGAATTTTGCACGTTCTTCCAGACCGTTCAGTTCTTCCTCCTGACCGCAGTCGATGCAGACACATACAACTTCATAATCAAAATTTTCCTTTAACCACGGAATAATTGCGGTGGTATCCAAACCGCCGGAATATGCCAGTATTACTTTTTCTTTCATGTTAGTCCTCCTAGAATTGTAAAATCAGGGCATTTTTACTGTTTTCTGCCCGTTTTTTTTAATATACAACAACTTTTACTTGATTGCAAGAGGAAAATGTGCATATAATATAGAAAAAATATGCATAAAATTCATAAATAAATGAATATAACGCATATAAATCAAAAAGTAGTGTATAAAAATGCACAAACTACGACACAAAAAAGTATAAAAGAAAGGCATTATAGCTATTTGCCGGATGAAGACTTTGTGTTATACTGTAGAAAGTTGCATTATGAGGGAGACACATTGAAGAAAACGCAGCAGAGCAGTGAAACGAAGCTGTGTGTGGAATAACGGAGGGAAGTAAGACAATGAATGAGGCAATCCATGATACAACATTATATAAAGGTGCACCGTCCCCGGAAGGAAGATTGCCTAAGGAGATGGCAGTATATGAGCTGCTTGACAGGCTGGAGATTCCTTATGAACGCTTAGACCACGATGCCATGATGACGATAGAGGCATGTCAGGATGTAGATAAGCTGCTGGGCATTTCTATTTGTAAAAACTTATTTTTATGCAATTCCCAGAAAACAAAATTTTACCTGCTTTTAATGCCGGGAGAGAAACGCTTTGACACTAAGACCTTCTGTAAGCAAATCGGAAGTCCCAGACTTTCCTTTGCACCGGCTGAATATATGGAAGAGTTTTTGAATATTACACCGGGCAGTGTCAGTGTATTGGGACTGATGAATGATAAGGACAGAAGAGTTTCTTTATATATAGATGAGGAAGTGCTTGCAGCGGAGGAATTCGGCTGCCACCCCTGTATCAATACCTCCAGTCTCAAATTAAAGACCGCAGATATAATCAATAAATTTTTACCCTGCACGGGTCACGGATATGAAACAGTCCGTTTATAGAAAGAGGATAGAGCTATGTATACGGTAAGGACGATGACCATAGAAGACTATGAAGGTGTATATGGTCTGTGGATGACAATTAAAGGATTTGCCATAAGAAGCATTGATGACTCAAAAGAAGGCGTGGAGAGATTTTTGCGACGAAATCCCACCACCAGTGTAGTGGCAGTGGAAAATGGCGAAATCGTAGGAGCTATTCTGTGCGGGCATGACGGAAGACGGGGCTGCCTTTACCATGTGTGCGTCAGAGAAGACGTAAGAATGCGTGGCATTGGAAAGGCAATGGTAGTATTCTGTATGGAGAAGCTCAAAGCAGAGCAAATCAGTAAGGTGTCTTTGATTGCCTTTACCGTAAATGATATCGGCAATGCCTTCTGGAGAAAGATTGGCTGGACAAAGAGAGAAGATTTGAATTATTATGATTTTGTCTTAAATGAGAAAAACATTACAGAATTTAATAAGTAAAGAAGATACATAAAAGGAAAAGTACCAAATAGAAAGCAATTAGCAGAAAGAAGGATGTATTATGAAGACAATAACAGGCGGCGTTTGTGCCGCACAGGGATTTTCAGCAGCCGGTACAGAAGCCGGTGTGAAGTACAAAAACCGGAAGGACATGGCATTAATTTACAGTGAAAAGCCCTGCGTATGTGCAGGAACCTTCACCACTAATGTCGTTAAAGCAGCACCCGTTTTGTGGGATAAAAAGGTAGTGGAAAATTCCGGTTATGCACAGGCAGTGGTAGTAAACTCAGGGATTGCCAATGCCTGTACCGGTAAACAGGGAATGGATTGCTGTCAGGCAGAGGCAGAGGCTGTGGCAGAAGCCCTTCATATTCCTGTAGACAGTGTATTAATCGGATCTACCGGTGTTATCGGTATGCAGATGCCGATAGACAGACTGACAGCCGGTATTAAGAGCCTGGCAGAGAAAAAGGAACATTCAGAGGCTGCGGCACAGATGGCGGCAGAAGCCATTATGACTACCGATACCGTGGATAAGCAGATTGCGGTCAGCTTTGAAATCGGCGGCAGGACTGTGAGCATGGGAGGTATGTGTAAGGGAAGCGGTATGATTCATCCCAATATGTGCACCATGTTAGCTTTCGTAACCACCGATGCGGCAATTTCCAAGCCTCTTTTGACAAAGGCAGTGAAAGAAAGTATTACCGACAGCTTCAATATGATTTCCGTAGACGGTGATACCTCTACAAATGATACCTTCCTCTGCATGGCAAACGGTATGGCGGGTAATGCGGAAATTACCGTAGAAAATGAGGACTATGCAGTCTTTAAGGCAGCACTGGATTTTGTCTGTGTTACACTTGCAAAGAAAATGGCCGGTGACGGGGAAGGTGCAACCGCACTCTTTGAAACCAAGGTGGTTGGGGCCAAAACCAAGGAAGACGCAAGGATTTTGAGCAAATCCGTTATCTGCTCCAGCCTGACCAAGGCAGCAATCTTCGGTCATGATGCAAACTGGGGACGTATTCTCTGTGCACTGGGTTATTCCGGGGTGGACTTTGACCCTGAAAAGGTAGAGTTGTTTTTTAAAAGCAAGTCCGGCTGTATCCGGATTTACGGCAACGGCAGTGCAGTGGATTACAGTGAAGAAGAAGCAACGAAGATTCTTTCAGATAAAGAGGTAACCGTTTTGGTAGATATGCATGCAGGAGAGGCAGAGGCCACCGCATGGGGCTGTGACTTGAGCTATGATTATGTAAAAATAAATGCAGACTACCGTTCATAGGTACATATTCAGAACAGATAAGAGGAGAAGAAAAATGCAGGACAAACATATGGATACTTTATTACAGAAGGCAGAGGTGTTAATCGAAGCACTTCCTTATATACAGCACTTTAACCGTAAGATTATCGTAGTGAAATATGGCGGCAGTGCCATGAGCAATGAAGAATTGCAACGTAACGTTATCAAAGATGTTACACTGTTAAAGCTGGTAGGCTTTAAGCCTATTATTGTACATGGCGGCGGTAAGGAAATCAGCCGGTGGGTATCAAAAGCAGGAAAGGAAGCACAGTTTGTCAATGGTCTGCGTGTAACCGATGAAGAAACCATGGAAATTGCGGAAATGGTTTTGGGAAGAGTCAATAAGAATCTGGTTACCATGGTACAGGAGCTGGGGGTAAAAGCAGTAGGTATCAGTGGCAAGGACGGCGGTCTGTTAAAGGTAGAGAAGAAGTATGCAGGAGGCCAGGATATCGGATTTGTAGGAGAAGTGACAAGCGTAGACCCCAAGGTATTGTATGACCTTCTGGAAAAGGACTTCCTGCCTATTGTAGCACCTATCGGTCTTGACGATAATTTTGAGACCTACAACATCAATGCGGATGATGCGGCCTGTGCCATTGCAAAAGCGGTAGGTGCCGAAAAGCTGGCATTCTTAACCGATATTGAAGGGCTGTACAAGGATATTAACGATAAGTCCAGCTTTATATCCAGACTGACAGCCTCTCAGGCAGATGAGTTAATCGCAGGCGGTTATATCGGTGGCGGTATGCTTCCTAAACTGGGGAACTGTACTTCGGCAATTAAGAACGGCGTAAACAGAGTACATATTCTGGACGGACGTATTCCTCACTGCCTGCTGCTGGAAATTTTCACAAAGGCAGGTATCGGCACGGCAATTGTGGCAGATGAGGAAGAACTGCAGGAGATGGCAAAATAGAAACGACCTGTGGTGAAGCGGCATATGCGACAGCGTGTATTGAGGCGGTAACAGATGAATAAAAGAAAGGTTTGAGCAAAACGATGATGAAAGAATATATTGAAGAGGCTGAAAAGGCCCTTCTTCACACTTATAATCGTTATCAGATTGTGCTGGATAAAGGGGAGGGAGTTTATCTGTATGATCTGGATGGGAAAAAATATCTGGACTTTGTATCCGGTATTGCGGTATTTGCACTGGGTTATGGCAACGAAGCCTACAATAATGCCTTAAAGGCACAGATAGACAAACTGATTCATACCTCCAATTACTATTACAATGTACCGGCAGTGGAAGCTGCAAAGAAACTGAAAAAGGTTTCCGGCATGGACAGGGTATTCTTTACCAACTCCGGTGCAGAGGCAATAGAAGGTGCTATTAAGGCTGCAAGAAAATACGCATTTTTGAAGGATGGAAAGACGGACCATGAGATTATTGCCATGAACCATTCCTTCCATGGCAGAACCATGGGTGCCTTGTCTGTTACGGGAAATCCCCATTACCGAGAGGCATTTGAGCCGGGGATTGGCAATATCCGTTTTGCGGATTTAAATGATTTTGACAGCGTGCTGTCACAGGTAACGGATAAAACCTGTGCAATCATTATGGAAACCGTACAGGGAGAAGGCGGTCTGTATCCCGCACAGGAGGGTTTCTTAAAGAAGGTGCGTGCATTATGCGATGAAAAAGATATTCTGCTTATTCTGGATGAAATCCAGTGTGGTATGGGCAGAACCGGTTATATGTATGCATGGCAGAAATACGGTGTGAAGCCGGATATTATGACAACCGCAAAAGCCTTGGGCTGCGGTGTGCCTGTAGGTGCTTTCTTAATGACGCAGAAAGTGGCTGACAATTCCTTAGTAGCAGGGGACCATGGTACTACCTACGGAGGCAATCCCCTGGCATGTGCTGCAATCAACAAAGTTCTTGATTTATTTGAGGAGAACCATATAATAGAAAATGTGGCTGCAGTGGCACCGTACCTGGAAAGAAGGCTGGACGAACTGGTGGAGAAATATCCGCAGATACAGACGAGACGTGGCGTAGGACTTATGCAGGGACTGGTATTTACAGAGCCTGTGGCACCTTATATCAATAAAGCTTTGGAAAACGGTCTGATTCTGATTAATGCAGGTGCAAATATTATACGTTTTGTACCGTCTCTTGTGATTACAAAAGAGCATGTGGATGAAATGATCGGGATTTTGGAACAATCTTTTTAAGAGATTCTGGTTAAGGAGAAATTTATGACACGGAAACGAAGACTGCTGGCGGTACTGCTGGTATTATGTGTATTGGCAGGCATGATTTATGTGGGTCAGAGCGGTATGACGATACGGCATGAGGAAGAAATCGTATATACGGATGATAAGGAAACCATATATTTCTGGTATTCCGATGAGAGCATGACGGACTTTATCAACAGTGCGGCAGTTTCCTTTGGAGAGCTGCATGATGTCCGTGTAATACCGCAGCTTGCATCCGACAATCAATATTTGGAAGCAATCAATGAGGCGTCCCTGCACGGAGAAAATATTCCGGATGCGTATATTATCAGTAATGATTCCCTGGAAAAGGCGTATCTGGCAGGACTGGCGTCCGTCATTCGGGATGAAGCGGGTCTTTGTACAACAGAGAATTTTCCCCAGACAGCTATTTCTGCGGTAACCTACCATGATAAGCTGGTAGCATATCCCTATTTTTATGAAACCAGTGCCTTGCTTTATAATAAAACCTATCTGGAGACATGGACGGCTGAGCAGCTTGCCCTGCAGGCAGAAGGTGGGTCGGAAGGTGAAGAATGGGAAGAAGATATGGAAGACAACACAGATGCCGAACAGGGGGATTCGGAATACGTTGACAGTGAAGGAAAGCTGGAGATTACACCGGAGCAGCTTGCTGCAGGTATTCCGGCAAATATGGATGAACTGCTGGCTTTTGCAGACAACTATGATGCACCTGAAAATGTAGAAGCAGTCTTTCGATGGGATGTTTCGGATATATTCTATAACTATTATTTTGTAGGCAACTATATGATAGTAGGCGGTGAAAGTGGGGATGATGAAAGCAATATCCAGATTTATAATTCCGAGACTAAGAAATGCCTTGAAATTTATCAGGCATTAAACCAGTTCTTTTATATTGAATCAGATTCCGTAACCTATGACTCCGTGGTGCAGGATTTTATTGACGGAAAGATTGTGTTTACGGTAGCAACAACGGATGTATTAAAAAAACTGGAGACTGCTAAGGAAGAGGGCTTATTTGCTTATGAGTATGGTGTGGCAAGGGTACCTAAACCCAGTGCTGATTTGGAAGGTCGTTCTCTTTCCGTAACCAGTTGTGTGGTAGTTAACGGCTACTCTGAGCACAAAGAACTGGCAAACCGGTTTGCGGCCTATTTGACCGGCATATATTACAATGATCTTTATGAGCGGACCGGAAAGGTGGCAGCTAATCTGGCGGCAAATCCCCGGAATGAATATCTGGCAGTATTTATGGAAGAATACAAAAATGCAGATTCCCTTCCGAAAATGATTGAAACCAGTAATTTCTGGATTCAGCTTGAGATACTGTTTTCCCGTGTATGGGAAGGTGGGGACGCGGATGAACTTTTGAGGAATCTGGCAAATCAGATTGTGGCTCAGCTACAATAGGGATTGCGGCAGAGAGCCGGCCGGTTTTTGTAAAAGCACTCCGGCAAAGCAGCAGCATAAAACCGAATAAGAAACCGGTCGTCGGGCATACTGATAGTAGAGAAACTTACAGGAGGCTTCGGATGATTGGTTTTTTTATTGCATTGATATCAGGTGCATTAATGAGTATACAGGGTGTTTTTAATACGCAGGTTACAAAGACCTCCGGTATCTGGGTAGCCAATGCATTTGTACAGTTTACAGCATTTTTGGTATGCATGGGTGTCTGGCTCTTTTCGGATAGAAGTTCCTTTACCACGCTTTTAAAGGTAGAACCCGGATACATGCTGTTAGGTGGTGTGATGGGGGCAGGTATTACCTATACGGTAATTAAAGGCATGGAAATGTTAGGACCTGCCAGAGCCGTGATGGTGATTGTCATTTCCCAGTTGATTGTGGCATACGGCATTGAGCTGCTGGGATGGTTCGGAGTAGAAAAGCAGCCCCTTGAAATGCGAAAGGTTATCGGAATGGCAATAGCGATTGCCGGTATTATTGTATTTAAGTGGAAGTAGATACCATATTTTCTGAAACTCTGCAAATTTAGTTCTTAGGAATTTCTAAATTGTCTTGTAAAATTGCAACAATTATTTTACAATGATAGCACGGTAAAGAGAGGCGTTCCCCTGCCTTGGGCAGAAGGGAATTATATGAAGAAACAAAAAAGAAAAATACCGGAAATAGCAGTGCTGTCCATTCTGATGGGGTGGATGTGTATGGTTACGGCCTGTACGGGAGAGACAAAGGGAAACGAGCTGCTTTTGCTTGCGGATCAGGAAGGTGCAGGCGTTTTGCAAACCGGAGCACGGGAGATGCCAAACGGAGCGGAAGCTTTGCAGGAAACCCGGGAAAGCTTAGGGGATGCAGCAGAGATTCGGGATAAGGAAAAGACGGTCTTTGTCTATATTTGCGGAGAAGTGGTTAATCCCGGTGTCTATGAGGTGGCAGAAGGAAGCCGGATTTATGAGGTGTTGCAGCTGGCAGGTGGATTTCGGGAAGAAGCAGACCGGAAATATCTGAATCTGGCGGCACCGGTTACGGATGGTATGCAGATTATTGTTTTATCCGAAGAAGAGGCAGAGACAGAAAAGGAACGCAGTCTTGGGAAAACCGAAGGACTTGTGAATATCAATACAGCGTCGGCGGAGGAATTGTGTACTTTGCCGGGGATAGGACAGAGTCGTGCAGAGGACATTATTGCCTACCGGTCTGAAAACGGAGCATTTGAAACGCCGGAGGATATTATGCAGGTAAGTGGGATTAAATCTGCCTTATATGAGAAGTTAAAGGATAAAATCTGTGTAGAATGACGGATGGTACAGAACCCGAAAATACGGGAAGTGAATAGAAAGGTTTGGATGTAAAATGGGAAAGAAAGCATTGATAGTTGATGACGAAAAACTAATTGTAAAGGGTATTCGATTCAGTCTTGAACAGGATGGTATGGAAGTGGATTGTGCCTATGACGGGGAAGAAGCACTTGCATATGCAAAAAGTAATACCTACGATATCATTTTGTTGGATATCATGCTGCCCAAACTGACAGGGTTTGAAGTCTGCCAGCAGATTCGTGAGTTTTCCAATGTACCCATTATTATGCTGACTGCAAAAGGTGATGACATGGATAAGATACTGGGACTGGAATATGGCGCGGATGATTACATTACCAAGCCCTTCAATATTTTGGAGGTTAAGGCCAGAATTAAGGCCATTATGCGAAGAACGGAATCCAAGACCGCTGCAAAAGAAAGCGCAAATATTCTGGAGAGCGGTTCTTTACGGCTGGATTGCGACGGCAGACGCGTATACATTGGCGGAAAGGAAATCAGTCTTACGGCAAAAGAGTTTGAGGTGTTGGAGCTGTTAATGCGTAATCCCAACAAGGTGTACAGCAGGGAAAAACTGTTAAAGCTTGTGTGGGGAACAGATTATCCCGGTGATGTGCGTACTGTGGATGTACATATCCGGAGACTGCGTGAAAAAGTAGAAGGTAATCCCAGCGAGCCTAAGTTTGTACATACAAAGTGGGGCGTTGGTTACTATTTCTTAAATATGGAGTAAAGGTATGTTGCTGAAAATAAAGGATGCTGTCAGAAAATTAAAAATTTCCCGCAGTTTACGAGTAAGATTGTTTTTGATTATTTTATTGATGGGAACGGTTCCGAGTGTCTGTATGCGTTACGGTATTATGGACAACTATGAGGAACAGGCAGTATCATTACGAACAGCAGCAGTTCAGGCTCAGTTGAAAATCATTGCAAATCATCTGATTACATACAACTATCTGCAGGACAATTCTTCCGAGGTGGTCGGAGCGGAATTGGACATGTTCTCAAATCTATATGACGGGCGAGTGCTCATTATCGGCAGCAATTTCAAAGTAGTAAAGGATACCTATGGCATAAGTGACGGAAAAATCATTATATCAGAGGAAGTAATGCGTTCCTTTGGGGGAGAAAGCCTTTCTAATTATGATGACCGGCATGGTTATATTGAAATGACAACCCCGATTACGGAAACAGTAAAGATAGTTACGGAAAACGGTGAAAAAGAAGAAAGTGTGGTACGTGGGGTAATGCTTACCAGCGTATCTACAGACAATATTATAGATACCATGGATGTGTTGAGCCGTAAGTCAGTGATTCTGTTAGCTCTGATGCTTATGGTGATTCTTGCCATCGCACTGGTGGTATCCAATATACTGACAAGGCCTTTTGCACGGATTACACAGGCAATTAAGGAAGTAAAAGCAGGATACTCCAATGAGCCCATATCCGTACCCGATTATCTGGAGACAGAGCATATTGTGGATGCCTTTAACCAGCTTTTAGGAAGAATGAAGGTGCTGGATGATTCCAGACAGGAGTTTGTGGCAAATGTGTCCCATGAGCTGAAAACACCTATGGCATCAATCAAGGTACTGGCGGATTCACTGATGATGCAGCCGGATGCTCCCGTAGAAATGTACAGGGAATTTATGGGAGACATTACGGAAGAAATTGACCGTGAGAACCGTATTATTACGGATTTACTTGCCTTGGTAAAGATGGATAAAACGGTAGCTGATTTAAATATTGCACCGGTAAATATTAATGAACTGACAGAGCTGATATGTAAACGTTTACGCCCCATTGCCAGAAAGAAAGACGTTGAAGTGGTGTTGGAAAGTATCCGGCCCATAACAGCAGAAGTGGATGAAGTGAAAATGACACTTGTGATATCCAATCTGGTAGAAAATGCTATTAAGTATAATAAGGAGCACGGTTCTGTCAATATTAAGCTGGACGCGGATCATCAGATGTTTTCACTGGAAGTTTCGGATACCGGCATCGGTATTCCGGAAGCTTCTTTAGAGCATATTTATGAAAGATTTTACCGTGTGGATAAGTCCCATTCCAGGGAAATCGGCGGAACCGGACTTGGACTGGCTATTACCCGGAATGCGGTACTGATGCACAGAGGTTCTATTACGGTAACCAGTCTGGAGGGAGAAGGTACGGTATTCTTGGTAAAGATTCCATTAAACTATATTGCGGAAGGAAAGGGCGTGGAATAGGATATGAAAAAGAACAGAGTGCTTTTTGTGCTGCTTATGTCCGGTATATTGATATTCCAGCTGCTTTTTCTTGCCGGATGCAATGCGAGTGAACCGGTAGGAAATGAAGGAACGCCGGTTATTTTTTATATTAATAATGCCGAAACGAGAGTAGAGCGGCAGGCGTACGAAATGCGGGCTGTGGATACAGCCGGGCAGATAGAGGAACTGATCGACCAGCTTGGTGCCATACCGGAAAAGCTGGAATATAAAGCTCCGTTACAGATGGGATTTACACTGCTTTCTTACCGGGTAGACGGAGAGACCTTGTATCTGGATGTCAGTGAGGAGTACCGGGGGCTGAAGGCTACCACAGAGGTATTGATACGCGCGGCACTGGTAAGAACATTTACACAGGTAAGCGGCATAAGATATGTGTCGATTACGGTTGCGGGAGAACCGTTACTGGATACATTGGGGAATACGGTAGGACTGATGACATCAGATCAGTTTATTGATAATGCCGGAGATGAAATCAATGCTTATGAAAAAGTAAGGCTTAAGCTGTATTTTGCAAATGAACAGGGAGATGGCCTGATAGCAACCAACCGTACGGTAGTATATAATACAAACATTTCCTTAGAGAAGCTGGTAGTAGAGGAACTGCTTGCAGGTCCCGGACAGGAAGCGGGCGGAGAGTTGTTCCCTGTTATCAATCCGGAAACTAAAATCGTAAGCGTTACGGTAAAAGATAATGTGTGTTATGTAAACTTTAATGAAACTTTCCTGACACAGATTTATACGGTGACGCCGGAGGTGGCAATTTATTCGATTGTCAATTCTCTGGAGGAACTGCCCAATGTCAATAAGGTGCAGATATCCATAAACGGAGAGACGGATGTCATGTACAGGGAGAGTATCAGTTTAAGTACGGTATTTGAAAGAAAATTGGAACTGCTTACTACTGCGGATTAGAGTCCTGAGTTTGGGAGAAACTCTCCGGTTTTTACGCAGTATGTCAGGCTGTACCTGCGGTATGCAGGGAGGAAATATGAAAAGACCATTGTTTATGTTGTGCCTGACAATTGTCATGGGTGTGGCATTGTATCTGTGGATACATCCTCCGGCAGATTTCTCCTATGGAGAGGTCGCCGGAGAAGAGGTCTGTTTCACCGGTCAGGTATACAGGAAAGAATTTCAAAGGGGACAGAATGGTCCCGTCTTATTACTCTATTTAAAGCCGGAGGAACTCCGGTTTCATCAACAAAATATTCCTTTTGAAAATAACTTCATATGTGTATTACAGAGTGGGAGCATGGAGCCGCCCATAGGCAGCAGGGTTATGCTCACAGGCATCCTGCAGGAGTATGGGCATGCAAAAAATCCGGGAGAGTTTGATGCAAAGGATTACTATGCAGCAATAGGTATTTCGGCAAGGATTACTAATTGCCGGATACAGGCTGCGGATATGAAAGAGAGTCTGCTTTCTGAAAAAATCTGGCAGCTCAGATGCTGTTTAAGTAATGTGCTGGACGACATTTTTGAGGAAAATACGGCTGCATTCCTAAAGGGTATGCTTTTAGGAGAGAAGTCAGGCCTTGATACACAGACAAAGGATTTGTATAAGAGGGCCGGCGTTTTACATATTATGGCAATTTCGGGGGTCCATATTTCACTGATGGGAATGGGACTTTATCAGCTTTTACGAAGGCTCTATGTGCCGGCAGTGCCTGCTGCCGTATGCTGTGGCATGATTATGCTTCTATATGGTGTGATGGTGGGGTTTCCGGTTTCAGCGGTACGTGCCATAGGGATGTTTTTATTACGACTTCTGGCAAAATGCACCGGGCGGACCTATGATATGCAGACGGCACTCCTACTATGTGCTGCCTGTATACTTTTGGAAAATCCGCTGTATCTGTACCATGCAGGATTCTGGCTGTCCTTTTCGGCAGTACTGGCTCTCTGTATACTCAAACCGGCACTGGTACCGGAAGAAAGGGTATTGCATCCTGTGGCGGATAGCATATTAACCTCCTTTTCTGTTGCAGTATTTACCTTGCCGGTGCAGCTCTTTTTCTATTATGAAGTATCTGTTTACGCTGCACTATGGAATCTGGCGGTAATCCCTCTGGCAGGCATTTGCCTAAGCACGGCAGTAGTGGCAGTCATTACCTTTTTCTTTACTCCTTCACTGGGCGGACTTCCCACATTATGTGCAACAGCAATTATTCTTTTTTATGAAAAGGGCAGCCGCCTGATAGGAGAACTTCCCCAAAATACATGGCGTCCGGGCAAGCCTGACAATTGGCAGGTTGTATTTTTCCTTTTACTGATGGGAGTCGTGCTTTTTTTGAAAAAGCTTACCCTCCGGCATAAAGTCGGGCTTCTTTGCGGAGCAATACTGCTTCTGGGAATGGATATGCGGACCGGACTGGAGATTACCTTTCTGAATGTGGGTCAGGGAGACTGTATTTGTATCAGCCTCCCTGATGGAACCACATGGCTGTGTGATGGCGGCAGCAGTGATAGAACAAATATCGGACAGTATTGTATAGAACCATTTCTGAAGTATGAGGGAATCGATGTGCTGGACGCAGTTTTTTTGAGTCACCCGGACAGTGACCATACTAACGGAGTCAGAGAACTGTTACAAAGGGACAGTGTGGAAATAAAGCTGCTGGTACTGCCCTGTACGGAGCGGAATACTACAGAAGAAAAAGAAACGCAGAATTCAGAAAAGGAAACAAGGAATTCAGGAGAAGAAATAAGGAATTCAGGAGAAAAAACGAGAAATTCAGGAGAAGAAATAACAAATTCAGGAGATATCGGAGCGGCTGCAGGGAGTGGTTTTGCAGAGCTTTTGTATCTTGCAAAGGAAAAAGACATACCGATCCTCTGGCTGGAAGCAGGAATGGAGTGGCGAAGCGGAGATGTGGCGGCACAGTGTCTTCATCCGGCGGCAGGGTTTGTGGCGGAGGACAGAAATGCAGCTTCCGAGGTACTATACATTACCTATATGGATTTTTCATTGTTACTTACAGGAGATGTAGAGGAAGAAGGGGAGGAAGCCCTTCTGGCAGAACTGAAACTACAGGGAATAGAGAATGTGACAGTTTTGAAGGTGGCACACCACGGGTCAAGATATTCTACCACAGAGGAACTTTTAGAACAGATTAAACCCAGATTGGCGGTAATTTCCTGTGGAGAAAATAACTTCTACGGGCATCCTCACAGGGAGACTTTGGAGAGACTGGAAGAGGCAGGCACTGTAGTGTACCGGATAGATGAAATGGGTGCAATTGAGATGCGTTTGAAGGAGGGGAGAATAGAGATAGTGGGGTACAGAAAATGACAATGGCTGATGCTACCCCGGCGGAAGATGGAAACGGGGTAAGGGAGAGAGCAAATGGCCATCTGTACCCCGACGAGAAGCGGAAGCGGGGTAAAGGAGAGAGCAAATGGCCATCTGTACCCCGACGAGAAGCAGAAGCGGGGTAAGGGAGAGAGCAAATGGCCATCTGTACCCCGACGAGAAGCGGAAGCGGGGTAAGGGAGAGAGCAAATGGCCATCTGTACCCCGACGGAAGATGGAAGCGGGGTAAGGGAGAGAGCAAATGGCCATCTGTACCCCGATGAGAAGCAGAAGCGGGGTAAGGGAGAGAGCAAATGGCCATCTGTACCCCGGAGAGAAACGGAAGCGGGGTAAGGGAGAACACAAGCAGGCATCTGTACCCCAGTGGGAGGCGGAAGCGGGGTAAGATATAAAATGTAGAACAAGTTGAAACAGATTATTATAGTAGAGGAAAGGAGAATTGTCATGAGTTTAGGATATGATGCTGTGAAAAGAAGAAAAGAGGAGATCGGAAGAGAACTTGCAAAAATTTACGACTGTGAAAAGAAGTACCCCAAGGGAGAACTGTTGTGTGCAAAAAACAATAATCGCTATAAGTGGTATTTGAAGGAGCAGGACAAAACCTCATATCTTTCAAAGAATAAGAGAACACTTGCTGAAATACTGGCCGTAAAAAAGTATTATCATTACAGAAAGATGGAACTGGAATGTGAACTTTCAGCCTGTAATGCATATTTATATAAAATGTCGTCAAGGCAAAATAAATCGGAACAATTACTTCAACACCCGGAATATCGACGGCTGCTTGCAAAACATTTTGTTCCTATGACGGACAGGCTTATGGAATGGCAAAACATCGACTATGAACGGTGCAACAAACATGTGGAAGCTCTGGTCGTAAAAGGCACACTGGGGAAAATGCTCCGATCTAAATCAGAAGCAATCATTGACAGGTTGCTATATCAAAATAAAATTCCATTTCATTATGAAGAAAAGCTTGTTCTGGGAGGCATCACAATATATCCGGATTTTGTAATCAGGCACCCCGTAACGGGCGAATACTATTATTGGGAACATTTTGGGATGATGGATGATGCAGAGTACATCAACCATGCGTGTCAGAAGATAAAACTATATTGCGAAAATGGAATTCTTCCATCTGTCAACCTCATCACCACCTATGAGACCAAAGAACATCCATTAAGTATAGAGAAGGTAGAAGGAATCATACAGGAGTACTTTGGCATATCGTAAATTCATATTCAAGAACGGGCTTGAAATAAGGGTATAAAATAGAAAGTAGATTGTGGCACTCAGGCTTAAGAGGTCTGTCTGCTTTTTTGCTGGTAAAAATATAGCTGTTATGGTATGATTAAGAATAAATAGGACGGAGTGTCTGCTTTGTGCTAAATTTGAATTTTGTTAATCCTGCCGAAAGGCTTGATTATAAATATTTATTTTTAAGGAGAGTGCTTTTTGAACAAGTACAAAACATTGGAGATTGTAGCATAGCCGGGAGGTTTGCTGACAATCAAAACAAACCTCCCGCAGAAATGCAATTGAGTTGACAACATTCAGGAGGAAAAATAATGAATAAAAACAACATTATAATTCGTTTAGAGAAAAAAGAAGAATATCGGGAAGTTGAAAACCTTGTAAGAGAAAGTTTTTGGAATGTGTATCGTCCCGGCTGTTTGGAACACTATGTACTGAATCAGCTTAGAAATGATGATGCTTTCGTTTCGGAACTCGATTTTGTCATGGAAGAAAACGGCAGATTAATAGGGCAGAATATGTTTATGAAAGCAGTTATTAAAGCCGATGATGGAAGAGATATTCCGATTATGACAATGGGACCTATATGCATTACACCGGAATTGAAGAGGAAAGGCTACGGTAAGTTTTTGTTAGATTATTCTTTGGAAAAAGCAAAAGAACTTGGCTGTGGTGCGGTTTGCTTTGAAGGCAACATTGATTTCTATGGAAAGAGCGGATTTACTTATGCCGGTGATTTTGGTATTCGGTATCACGGCTTGCCGGAAGGTGAGGATGCATCCTTTTTCCTGTGTAAAGAATTGACAGAAGGATACCTTGATGGTGTTACAGGTGAGTATTCTACTCCCCAGGGATATTTTGTTGATGAGAAGGATGCTGAAACATTTGATCAAACATTTCCATATAAGGAGAGATTAAAACTTCCGGGACAACTTTTCTAAACGAAAAACAAAGCAATGGATAATGGGCGGGGGAGCAATGCTCCTCCGCTTAATCCCTAAATATAAGTTTCATAAATTATTTACGGAGGGGGAGAGATACATGTGGCTTCTGTTTGCCTTATTGTCTGCAATTTTTGCGGCACTTACTTCAATATTGGCCAAAATAGGAATCGAGGGTGTTAATTCCAATCTGGCAACGGCTATCAGAACGGTGGTTGTGGTGGCTATGGCGTGGGGAATGGTTTTTCTTACCCATGCACAAAAGGGAATTTCGGAAATTGGCAGAAAAAGCTGGATATTCCTGATTTTATCAGGACTTGCAACGGGTGCCTCATGGCTATGCTATTATAAGGCATTACAAATGGGAGATGCGTCCAAAGTTGTCCCGATTGACAAATTGAGTGTAGTTATTACATTGATTTTGGCATTTGTATTTTTACATGAAGAATTTACCTTAAAATCCCTGATTGGATGTATTTTGATTGGAGTGGGAACATTAATTATGGTTTTATAATTTTGGACCGACCGGAATAAGAAGGTTTAAACGGACAGGAAAGACCGACAGGATAAGAAAACTTGAAAGAATAATAAAAGCGAAATGGACGGAAACTTGTACATAAAACCACTGCTATGGGATGGTGTTGAAGCAATAGAGAAAAAATGATATACTTTCATAGAGGATTTTTGTAAATAGTGTTCCTGCCCGGGATAATGAACTCTCTGAAAAACCGGCGGGTTACGGAAAGGCATAAATGTCAGATGCAGCAATTGAATGAGGATTTAAAAACCGGACAATTTAAGCAGATGTATCTTTTGTATGGGGAGGAGGCCTATCTGCGTAAGCAGTATAAGGACAAGGTCAAAGAGGCCCTTTTAGGTGGCGGGGATGCTATGAACAGCCACTATTTTGAGGGAAAAGATATCAATCCGGGTGAGATTATCGACCTGGCAGAAACACTGCCTTTTTTTTCCGAACGCAGAGTGATTGTACTGGAGAATACGGGACTTTTTAAATCCGGTGGAGAAAAAATGGCGGAGTATCTGGCAGAACCGGCATCTACGGCGTACTTTTTATTTGTAGAAAGCGAAGTGGATAAAAGAAGCAGACTTTATAAGCAGGTGCAGCAGTCAGGCAGGGCTGTAGAATTTTCCATGCAGGATGAGAGAACCTTAAAAAGATGGATTGCCGGTATTTTGAAAAAAGAAGGAAAGCAGATTACGGAGAACTGTGCCGAGTACTTTTTGGATAAAGTAGGGACGGATATGGAAAATATCCGGTCGGAGCTGGAAAAACTGGTATGCTATTGTATGGATCGGGATATTGTAGAGCGGGAAGATATTGATATGGTGTGTACCACCCGCATCAGCAATCATATTTTTGATATGGTGACGGCTATCGGAGACAGACAGACGAAAAAGGCTCTGACTTTATATTATGATTTGCTGGCCTTAAAAGAGCCGCCTATGCGTATTTTGTTTCTGATTGCCAGACAGTGTAATACCCTGCTGCAGGTGAAGCAATTAAAAAATAAGGGCTTTGACAATAAAAGGATTGGTGAAAAAACAGGTCTTCCGGGCTTTGTGGCAGGAAAGTATGTTTCACAGGCTGCCAAATTTAAGGAAAAAGAATTACAGAAGGCAGTAGAAAAGTGTGTGGAGGCAGAGGAGGCTGTCAAAACCGGCAGAATGAATGATACTATGAGTGTGGAATTATTGATTATGTCGGTGCTGTAAGCGTTTCAATTTCAGAGGAGCTTAGTATGATTAAGATTTTAATAGTAGAAGATGAAGAACCGATTTCTAATTTGATAAGGATGAATTTGACGAAGGCAGGCTATCAGTGCAAATGTGCTTTTGACGGGCAGGAAGCGGCAGATATGATGGCAGGGGGAAACTATGATCTGGTACTGTTAGATATCATGCTGCCGAAAATCAATGGCTATGAGTTACTTGAGTATGCCCAGAGTCTGAATATTCCCGTTATTTTTATTACAGCCATGGGAACGGTGGAAAACCGTGTAAAAGGGCTTAAAAAGGGAGCGGACGACTACATATCCAAGCCCTTTGAAATCGTGGAGCTGTTAGCCAGGGTAGAGGCGGTTTTACGCCGCTATAACAAGGCTGAAAGGAATATAAAGATTCTGGATATCGAGATAGATACTTATTCACGGGTGGTTATGCAGAATGGCGAACAGGTCACACTGACCTTGAAGGAGTTTGAATTACTGCTGCTTTTTGTACGGAATAAAAATATAGCACTGTACCGGGATACGATTTATGAAAATGTCTGGGAAAGTGAATATATGGGAGAGAGCAGAACTGTGGATTTACATGTGCAGAGACTGAAAAAGAAGCTGCACTGGGAGGACAAGATTGTAGCGGTGTACAAGGTTGGATACCGTCTGGAAGCATAGGAGTGGAGTATGGAAGTCAGCTTCCGATTATTGAAGTAATATCCGCCGGGGCGGATGAAAGGATATATGGATGAAATTTTTCTGGAAAATCTTTTTTGCGTTTACTTCGCTTATTATGATAGTGTTCAGTGTATTCGGAATTCTTATGGTTACGCAGAGCTTCCGTACATCCATGGAGAAGGAAATTGAAGAGGGTAACCGTGAAAACCGCATGTTTCAGTTGGCCTTCGAGGTCAATATGAATGCATTGTCAAATAACTACAAAACAGAAAAAATTGTAAGCGGTCTGGCAGAATCGGTTATCGCTAACCTGGACAATCAGGAGTATTCTTATAAGCTTTACCGTGGGAAAAAGAATCTGATTTATGAAAACACGGAATACAGACTGGAGCATTATCTGATTGAGCAGATGGGAGATAACACCTGCGTTTATCAGGTACTTGAGGATGGAGACAGAAAGTACCTGATTTTTGTGTGCAAAAGTGTTATGAGCGGAAGAACCTACTATCTGGAGAGCTCCAAAGATATTACGGAAGTATATGAGGAAAGAGATGCCTTTTATGACCAGTACAGGGTGGTAATGCTGGGGCTGATTATTGTCAGCAGTATCGTTATTTTTATTGTGTCGCATCTTTTGACAAGATCGGTAGAGAATCTGTCTGATATTACCAGAGAGTTTGCGGATGGAGATTACAGGGTCCGGGCAGAGGTGGTCAGTGAAGATGAAATCGGTACGCTGGCTCAGGATTTTAATGTTATGGCGGACAATCTGACTCAAAAGATGGACGAGTTGACGGAGGCAGCCAGAAAACAGGAGGATTTTACGGCCTCCTTTGCTCATGAATTAAAAACGCCGCTGACATCTATTATCGGATATGCAGATATGCTGCGTACCATGGACATGGATAAAGAGGAAACCGTTGAAGCTGCCAATTATATTTATTCGCAGGGAAAACGTCTGGAAAGTCTCTCCTTCAAGCTGCTGGAGCTGATTGTAACCCGGAATCAGGAGTATCAGTTTAAGCCTGTTTTGGTAAAGGATTTATTGGAAGAAATTCAGATGATTACGGCAGCCGGACTTGAAAAGAAAGAAATCAGCTGTCATGTCAGTGCAGAGAATGGATATGTATTGGGAGAAAAAGACTTGCTGGTATCCCTGTTAGTCAATCTGGTGGATAATGCCAGAAAAGCTCTGTCGGCGGGAGGTAATATCTGGATAACAGGTCATATCACCGATGAGGGGTATGAGGTGGCGGTGCAGGATAACGGCTGTGGTATGCCTCAGTCTGAAATTGATAAAATAACAGAGGCCTTTTACATGGTGGATAAATCCAGATCCAGAAAGGAAGGCGGTGCAGGACTGGGAATGACCTTATGCAGCCGTATTGTAGAGGTGCACGGTGCCAGATGGTTCATTAGAAGTGAGGTGGGAAAAGGAACAAAAATCCGCGTGGTATTCCCGCAGAAGGAGGTGCCGGATGAAGCAGAAAAATAAGAAGCAGGGGCATGTGCTGGATTATTTTATCGGTGTGCTGATGATTGTAATTCTTATGCTGATTACCTTTTTGCTGCCACAGTTGTACAGTGCTTTTTCAGACAGTAAAGATTTGAATCAGGTTCATGTGATGGACAGAGAAGATTTTTCCTTTAAAAAGCTGGTTGAAATGACAACTGAGGAAAAGGTACAGCAGATGATGGAAGCTCTTCAATCAAAGAGTGAACTTCGCAGAACATTGCATCTGACCGGAACCGAGGCCGCGGACAAGGAACTGTTGGAAGGCGTCAGGGAGGCTTTGGAGATTACGGCACAATATCAGATGCTGCCGGATTTGTCAGCGTATGATATTGAAAATAATATTGTATATGCAGATTATTATAATCTGGGCGGAGATATGGAGGAGGGTAAGGAACTGGCATTTTGGAATATAAGATTCAGCGATTACCAGACCTTTGATTTTACTTTGCGTATTGATGCCAATGAGTTTATAATTTATCAGGCAGAGCTGTATTGTATAGAGGTAACGGAATATTTAAACCAGTTTATCGGAGATGATCTGACAATTATAGAAACTCTGAACGGACAGTTTGCAGAGGGATGCGATAAATATTTTGAAGCGGAAGGATATGATATTCTTACGGGAAAATGGTCGGAAGAAATGGCCATCATGCTGGGATATGAAAGAGGCGAATATGCTATTTATAAAGATCCCTGTTTAAACGGTTACCTGAAAGGGGAAGGAATCCGATGGGGATTTGTTCCTATGACAGTGGCATTTGAACGGGTCAATACTGTCAATGAGTGGGGATACAGGGGAATCGTCGGGTATTTTGAAGATGTATATGGCGTAGATGTATATGAAGAGTCACACAGTGAGATAAATTAAGTGAGAAACTTAAGTAAGAAACTTAAGTAAGAAACTGTAGTTCTTTGATTGCTTTTTGAGTCGAAGATATGGTATGATATACTGTATAGAGGTTAGCAGAAACAGTTACATTGGGTAACGTCAAATTTGCAAGGAGAGGTAAAATATGACAGAAGACATGATAAGGGACTTAAGCAAAGAGGCGGAAGACGCAGGTGTAACAGGGGAAGTGTATGATACAGTGGAAAGCGTGGCTGAAGAGCCGGCGGCAGCCGTGACAGAATCTGTGGGAGAGGGAACGGATTCGGATGCGACAGTCGCAGATGAGGGGGCTTCCCCGGTTGTTGTACAGCCGGAGCAGGAAGATGCCGGGCGTGACGAGCCTGTGACACCATTACAAGCAGAAAACGAGGAAGAGAATCCTTTGGAACCGGAACGGGAAGGCGTAGGGGAAGCAGATTCCGCGGAACCGGGACAGGAAGGCGTAAAGGAAGCAGATTCCGCAGAACCGGGACAGGAAGGCGTAGGGGAAGCAGATTCCGCAGAACCGGGACAGGAAGGCGTAAAGGAAGCAGATTCCATAGAGCCGGAACAGGCAGATGCAGGAGAAACGGTTCCTGTAAAAACGCAGCACAAAAAGAACAAGAAGGAAAAGCCCGTAAAGGAAAAGGCTACGAAAGCGGTAAGGGAAAAGCCCGTAAAGGAAAAGGCTGCGAAAGCGGTAAAGGAAAAGCTCGTAAAAGAAAAGGCTGCGAAGGCGGTAAAGGAAAAGCCCGTAAAAGAGAAACGGGAAAAGGAAAATACAGTAAAGAGTAAGCCGGAAAATGCCACAAAGCCGGGTCAGGAGAAAAAAGGGTTTGGTATCCACCTGAGTCTGAAGACACAGCTGATTATTGGGTTTGCGTTGCCGGTATTACTGGTGGCATTTATTGGAATTTATGCTTATAATATAGCTGCCAAGGGCATGATAAAGAATTACCGTGATACCACAACACAGGCATTGCAGATGACCATGGATTATATGGATTTTGGCTTTGAATCTGTATATGCAAATGCAATGGAGCTGTATAATGATACGGATCTTCTGAACTATACCAGAGGTGTTCTGGATCCCAATGATGCAGCATTACTGGTAAAAAATTATACCAGTGTGCTGGTGGCAAAGAGGGTCGGCAACCGGTTTATTGAAAATATACATATTATTACCTCAGAAGGGCTGTCCCCCATTACCTCGGCAAACATGGAAACCATGAAGGAAAAGCAGGGCTTCTTTAAGCAGCTGTTTGAACAGCATGAGAGTGTACTCAAAGCTAAGAAGCGGGAAGAGAAGTGGGCGTACGGACATCCCCTGATTGATGAAATGCTCAAGCAGGATGCAGACAATACCGTATTATCTTTATATATGCTGACACAGATGAGCAACTCCTGTATTGTTGTAGACGTAAGTGCTGAAAATATTATAGAAATTATGCAGCAGACAGGTCTTGGGGAAGGCAGTATTGTAGGCTTTGTTACCGCAGATGGCAATGAACTTCTGACCGGACTGACCGCAGAAGGCGGCGGAGAAGTACCTATTGCAGATTTCAGCTTTATAGGACAGGAATATTTTCAGGCGGCTATAGAGTCGGAAGAAGCTTTCTACAGTGAAGATATAAAAGTGGAGGGTACAGAGTACTACTTCATGGCAGTAAGAAGCCAGCAGAATAGAGCCACATTGTGTGCGATGATTCCCAGAAGCGTTATGATGACAGAGGCAAATCAGTTGAAATCCACGGTGTTATGGATTGCATTACTTGCCTGCATCGTTGTTGGGGCACTGGGGGTACTGATTGTTATCGGTATCAGCCGGAATATGGGTAATATTATCAGCAGACTTTCCAAGGTTGCACGCGGGGATTTGACCGTAGATATGACCATTAAGAATAAGAGCGAGTTTGGCACTCTGGCCGGACATATTATGGGAGTGGTATCCAATACAAAGAATCTGCTTGCAAAGACAGTAGGTATTTCCAAGGATGTGTCTGTTTCAGCCAATAATGTTTCGGCAGCAACAGGTATACTTAGTGATGGTACCCAGCATATTCATGGTGCGATTGAAGAAATCAATCAGGGTGTAAATCGTCAGGTAGAAGATGCAGAACAGTGTCTGTCCAAGATGGATGAATTGTCCAAGGTTATTCTGACTACAGAACAGAGTGTGGTTGAAATGGGACATCTGGCAGATGGAACCAAGAAGATGATTGATGCCGGAAGCGAGAGCATGGATACTCTGATAGAGCATGCGGATGAAACAGCACGTATGACCGATCAGGTAGATGAAAAGATTGCAATGTTAGCTACAAAGTCTAAAGAAATTGCAACGTTTGTAAATACGATTAATGAAATTTCCTCCCAGACAACATTGTTATCATTGAATGCTTCCATTGAGGCAGCCAGAGCAGGTGAAGCGGGTCGTGGATTTGCGGTAGTTGCGGAAGAAATCAAGAAGCTTGCAGATAACTCCATGCAGGCGGCTGATGAAATTCAGAAGGTAGTAAATGTCATTAGTGAGATGACGGTTGTGACCAGAGAATCCTCAGCAAACGCAAAGGCAGTTGTAGAAAAGCAGAGTAAGATTGTAGAAGAAACAAGACAGAATTTCTCTGCCATGAATGATAGTATCAACAAGCTGTTGAAGAATGTACAGGTAATTCAGGAAAACATGCAACAGATGAGTAATGACAGAGGAGAGACCCTGGAAGCCATCGAAAGTATTACCAGTGTTGTACAGCAGACGGCAGCATCGGCAAGTCTGGTAAATGAAACGGTATCACAGCAGATGGATCAGGCAGAGGCTCTTCGTGAAGTTACGGATGAACTGCAGAATAAGACAGTCGAGTTGATGGAAGCTATCAGCCACTTTAAGGTATAAGCGGCAAAGAACCGGTCCGGATATCTTACGGATTGATTTTAAGATAATTGAATAGTAATAAGCAGGACTGTTGTAAAACAGATATGTGTATGTGTTACGAAAACAAATACCGTATTGTTTTGCAACAGTCTTTTTGTTAAAAGGGAGGTTTATTGGACTTTAAATTTTATATAGTAATATTACAAATAAAAATGCTTTAGTGGACAGAAGGGAGAACATATGAAAAAAACAAAGCTCTTTGTAATGATTACTATTGGACTTATCATGATTATTATTTTATCTGTGACGAAGACAGTGCAATGTCAGGAGCAGACAACGGCAAGGCAGAATGAACAATATTATGTTGTGCTGGAGAAGGAGTATGTGTCACAACTGAGAGAGTATTTGAATGAGGAGGGATTTTTAAACAGTGGTATCATGTTGACCAGAGTGGTTAGTGAAGACGGAAGCAGGGAATATACGATTACAGTTCATAACAGTCGTTTTGACCGGCTTACGGATTCTGAAAAGGAGGCTCTAATCAGGGAATTGGAAGAAAGAGCATTTGAAGCAGAAAACTGCAGCTTTGTACATTCTCTCACAGGAAATGCATGACAAGGAGGGAATTTGGGATTATAATAAAAAGGAACTGTGCTTGCACAGAAAGGAGAAAATTATGTCCCGGATTCCAAAACCATATGAAATTTATAAGCATTTTAAAGGTAACTTATATCAGATTTTAAACATTGCAGAACATTCAGAAACCGGAGAAAAGCTGGTAATCTATCAGGCTCTGTATGGTGAATATAAGGTATATGCCAGACCTGTGACGAGCTTTATGGAAATATTGGATAAAACCAGATATCCTGAAGCAGGTCAGGAATACCGTTTTGAATTACAGATGTCTGAACATATGCAGGAAACTAATGCAGTACCGGAAACTAACGCAGTACCGGAAAACAATGCAGTACCGGAAAACAATGCGGCACCGGAAACTAATGCAGTGCAGCCAACAGAACCGGTGAAATGTGATGCGGTGGAAGAAATGAATATTGATCCCATGGTTTTGAAGTTTCTGGATTCGGATACTTATGAAGAAAAATTGCAGATACTCATAGGACTGCAGAGCAGAATTTCAGATGACATGATTACGACAATGGCAGTAGCCTGCGATATAGAGGTCCCGGATGGCAGTCTGGAAGAGCGGTTTCAGGGCTTAAAGAACTGTCTGCTGACATTGGACCGATTTGAGTGTAACAGGCTGCGTTGAGGCTTAAACCATGGGAAAAGGAGGTTCCTATGGTATATAGTCTGGAAAACAGAGTTGTAATAGGCGTTTCAGCCAGAGCACTTTTTGACCTGCGGGTAGAAAACAAAATATATGAAGAACAGGGACTGGAGATGTACGCGGCATACCAGACTGAAAATGAAGAAAATGTCCTTTTGCCGGGGCCGGTATTTTCTCTTATACAGGCACTGCTTAAGTTAAATCGGCTGGAAGGCTGGAAAAACCGCGTAGAGGTTATTTTGCTTTCACGAAACAACCCGGATATTTCTCTGCGAATTTTTCACTCTATAGAGTATTACGGACTGGAAATTACAAGGGCGATGTTTTTGAGCGGTGCATCGCCGGTACCTTATCTGACAGCATTTCATACAGATTTGTTTTTGTCGGCCTGCGAGGAAGATGTGCAGTCTGCCATAGATGCCGGAATAGCGGCGGGTATTGTGTGCGAAGGCAGTGCTTGTGGTACAGAGAAAGCAATCATGGCAGATGATATCAGAATTGCTTTTGACGGTGATGCAGTATTGTTTTCCGATGAGGCAGAGAGAATATTTGAGGAACAGGGGCTGGAGGCGTTTGAAAACAGTGAAAGACAGAACGCACAGTTGCCTCTTCATGCAGGACCCTTTGCACGTTTTTTGAAAATATTGTCGGATTTGCAAAAGGAGCTTCCCGAAGCAAAAGCATCCATCAGAACAGCTTTGGTAACAGCCCGGAGTGCACCTGCCCACGAAAGAGTCATCCGCACCTTACGGCACTGGAATGTAAGGATTGATGAAGCGTTTTTTCTGGGTGGTATCTCTAAAAAGGAAGTGCTTTCCGCTTTCGGGGCACAGATATTTTTTGATGACCAGATAGTAAATACCAAAACAGCGGCGGAGGTTGTACCTGCGGCAAGGGTACCTCTGAAAACAAGGAGCAGGGAAGTAAGGCATCAGGGAAACCACAATATATACAGATGGGAAAGAAAAATAGATGAAGTATCATAACATAGTAAAGGGGATATTTCTTGAAAGACCTAACCGCTTCATTGCATACGTGGAGGTAGATGGACAAAAGGAAACCGTACACGTTAAGAATACCGGGCGATGCAGGGAGCTTTTGACAGAACACGCGGTAGTTT
This sequence comes from Lachnospiraceae bacterium, assembly GCA_051879895.1. GTDB lineage: Bacteria > Bacillota > Clostridia > Lachnospirales > Lachnospiraceae > Acetatifactor. The sequence continues at coordinate 3,926 of JBJEMX010000047.1, read as the reverse complement.
ATCTGGAAAAGAGTGATAATGCAAAGCGGTCTACGTCATATGATCTGATAGCGGTGGAAAAGAACGACAGAATTATCAATATGGATTCGCAGGCACCTAACAGGGCTGTGGGAGAGTGGCTTGAAAAAGGCGGGCTTTTCACAGACCTGTCTTTGGTGCGTCCGGAAACAAAATTTGGTAACTCAAGGTTTGATTTTTATGTGGAAGCTGAAGATAAAAAAGTATTTATAGAAGTCAAAGGAGTGACACTGGAACAGGATAATGTGGTACTGTTTCCGGATGCACCCTCTGAAAGGGCACTAAAGCATATAACGGAACTGATGGAAGCAAAGGAAAAGGGATATGAAGCCTATGTGCTTTTTGTAGTGCAGATGGAGAATGTCCGCTATTTTACACCGAATCGTTCCACACAGCCGGCTTTTGCGGATATTCTGCTGAGGGCAGAAGAAGCCGGCGTGCATATTCTGGCATACGACTGTATGGTAACACCGAATAGCATGGAAATACAACATCCGGTGGAAGTAAGACTTAATGAGGAAAGAAATTTTTTCAATCCCGGGAACAGCTCTTCCGATTCGAGGCTGCCTGCAAAGGTGCCGGGAAAAGAAAATCCTAAAGGAAAATTAAGAAAAGGTTGTCTGGCAGACATTCCCAAACCACTTTTAAAGTGGTATGATAGTAACAGACGGGTGCTCCCCTGGAGGGAAGAACCGACACCCTACAGGGTGTGGGTTTCGGAGATTATGCTGCAGCAGACCAGAGTAGAGGCAGTAAAGCCATATTTCGAGCGGTTTATGAATGCCCTTCCCGATATTAAAAGTCTGGCAGAGGCGGAAGAAGATGTGTTACTTAAGCTGTGGGAGGGTCTTGGATATTATAACCGGGTGCGTAACCTTAATAAAGCGGCCATCCGGATTATGGAAGAATATGGCGGCATCATGCCATCCGAATATGAAGAACTCCTAAAACTAAACGGTATCGGTTCCTATACCGCAGGAGCAATTGCCTCTATCGCCTATGGTAAAAAGGTGCCTGCAGTGGATGGCAATGTATTGCGGGTGATTTCCAGAGTGGCTAAACGGGATGAGGATATCCTGCTGCCGGCAGTAAAGAAGAAAATGGAAGAAGAACTGTTGCAGATTATGCCTGAGAGGCCGGGAGACTTCAATCAGGCAATGATGGAAATCGGTGCTGTAGTATGTATTCCTAACGGAGCCCCAAAATGTGAGGTGTGTCCGCTGGCTGATATTTGTATGGCAAGGGCAGAGGGAGTACAGCTTGCATATCCCAAAAAAGGGAGTAAAAAGCCCCGCAGTATAGAGAAAAAGACCATACTGGTTATCAGGGATGAGAATAAAGCAGCATTGCACAAACGCCCCGACAAGGGTCTGCTGGCAGGGCTGTATGAGTTTCCTTCCATAGAAGGGCATAAGACGGCGGAGGAAGTGGTGGAATGGCTGAATGACAAGGGACTGCAGACGCTGCGTATCCTGCCGCTCAAGGATTCAACCCATATCTTTACCCATAAGGAATGGCACATGAAGGGGTATATGATACGTGTAGATGAACTGGCACCAAAGAATGAAAAGCTTTCCAAAGAAAACTGGATTTTTGCGGAAGCGGCACAGACAGAGGATAAATACCCTATACCATCCGCATTTGCGGCATATACAGAGTATTTGAACATCAGACAGGGGAATGACAGACACAGGAGGACAAAGGAATGAAGTTATTAAGCATAGCAATACCCTGCTACAATTCGGCGGCATATATGGGAAAGTGTATCGAATCACTGCTTATTGGTGGTGATGAGGTAGAAATACTGGTAGTAAATGACGGCTCTGTTAAGGACAATACAGCGGAAATAGCAGACGAGTATGCGGCAAAGTACCCGGGGATTGTAAAAGCTATTCATAAAGAAAACGGCGGACATGGCTCTGCGGTAAATACAGGGATTGCAAATGCAACGGGGTTGTTTTTTAAAGTGGTTGACAGTGATGACTGGGTAGATGAAAAAGCATACCGTAAGGTTCTGGAAACCCTTCGCACATTAAATCAGGGTGAAAAGCCTCTGGATATGCTGATAAGTAACTTTGTTTATGATAAAGAGGGTGAAAAACGCAAGAAAGTCATGAACTACAGACATATTCTTCCCAAGGAGCAATTGTTTACATGGGAAGACTGCAGGCATTTCAGTAAGGGACATTACATATTGATGCATTCCGTTATTTTCAGAACCCGGTTATTAAAAGACTGTGGTCTGAAGCTGCCTGAGAAAACCTTCTATGTCGATAATATTTATGTGTTTGAACCGCTTCTGTATGTAGAAAATATGTACTACCTTGATGTGGATTTCTACCGCTATTATATTGGAAGGGAAGACCAGTCTGTCAATGAAAGTGTTATGATTTCCAGGCTGGACCAGCAAATCCGTGTTAACAAGCTGATGATTGATTATTTTGTAAAAAATAAGGAAGAAATCAGTAAACGGAAGAAACGGTACAGTTATATGTACAACTATCTGGAGATTATTATGACAGTATCCTCCATACTGTGCATCCGTTCCGGCAAGCAGGAAAGATTAGAGGATAAAAAAGAGCTTTGGCAATATTTGAAAGATAAGGATCAGAAGCTGCATGGCAGAATGCGGAGAGGAATCATGGGTATTGGAATGAACCTGCCCGGAAAGGTTGGCAGAAAGATATCTGTATCTGCTTACAGAATCTGTCAGAAGATATTTAAGTTTAATTAATTCTGTAGACAGGGCAAAAGCCACAGGACATAGGGGGTATCCTGTGGCTTTTTATTAGGAATTCAGCAATGAATATTACTGACAATTTAAAGATTGGAACATTAGCCAATCTGTGTTCTGGAATTGTCATCCCTGTGGAGGGCATGCCTGATTGCCAGAATTAAGTCATATCTGTAAATGACTAAATACATTATAGCAGACAAAGCAAAAGCTGTCAATACATCAAAAACAGAATGTTGCTTTATGAAGACAGTGGCAAGGATGATGGAGGTTGCCAGTATAAAAGAGGCAATCCGGATTCCTTTTCTGTTTTCAAAGTGCTTGCTTTTGGAAATGGCTATGTGTGCTCCTATGGAATTGTAAACATGGATACTGGGCCAGAGGTTGGTCGGAGTATCGGTTTTCCAAAGAGAGGCAACCATCTGTGTAAAGATATTGTCCCGGGGAAATTCTTCCAGCCGCAGGTGATGTCCGTTAGGCCAAAGTGTGGAAATCACCAAAAAAACAGTCATGCCGGTAGCCAGAAAAGCACAAACGCGGTAATACTCTGTTTTGTCTTTGAAAAGAAAATACAGTACTACAACGGCAATGTAAGCAAACCACAACATATAAGGAATGACGAATACTTCACAGAAAGGAATGTAGTCATCAATACCCATATGAATCACGGTATATTGTTTGGTTACCTTTTTTTCCAGATAGCAAAACCATGACAGATAAACTATTCCGTACAGAATCAGAGGTATCGCATGACGATAATTCATATACAGGTTTTTAAATTTTTTCACAATAAAAACTCCCATCATACAGGCAAATGTTGCCCAAAAGCAAATTTATCATGTACAAATCAAGTATAGCGAAGTTTTTCTATTTTGCAATCTTTTTTTTCAGGCTTTTTGATTTATTAAGAAAATCTTTAAAAATACCGGCGGGAAACTTAAGATATAAAGTAGATATCTCCCGGTATACAGGAAATTTCCAAAGTATCAAATTTGCCAAGATATTCACCGTCTGTATGTATTGCAAGCGGGCTGTCCGCTTTAAGGAGAACCTTCCTTGCCCGATAGTGGTCTACACCCTTAAACATAAAATGTTTACCAAAGAAAGCAGTGGGCAGGGCACAGAGAATAACCGGTTTGGGAATGCCGCCTACTACACACAAGTCAAAAATACC
>JBJEMX010000046.1:0-39885 GCA_051879895.1 Lachnospiraceae bacterium | reverse complement strand
ATCTACAGAGAATAACCGGTTTGGGAATGCCGCCTACTACACACAAGTCAAAAATACCGTCCGTATAATCTGCGGCGGGACAGAATTTGAAGCCGCCGCCTTCAAAACGATGAGTCATGGTTGCCGCAAAGAGAATTTTTTTAACATGAACAGGCTCCCGGTTATCTAAATAGATATCGCAGGAAACGGATTTGGCGGCAAATAACTGCTTGAGGGCAATGCCAAGATAAGTAAGTTTCCCAAGACCTAACCGGTTTAAGGTATCCTTGATTTTGGAATTCATGGCTTCGGCACATACCGCAGCATCAAAACCGATGCCACAGCTTACTGCAAAAGAACGCTCCGTGGAGCCAAACCTGACGAGTCCCCGGTCCATAGGGCGGATTCTTTCGGGGTTTTGTTCCGCTGCCAAAATAATGTCCAGTGCTTCCAAAGGCTTCTTGGGAATCCGGATATCCCGGGCGAGGTCATTGCTGGAACCGGTGGGAATATAACCGATGATGACCTTGGCATAAGAGGAAATTCCCTGCAGAGCCTCATTTACCGTGCCGTCACCGCCGAGAATAAGCAACCGGCAGGCAGTCTTAGGGGAAAAAGTATTGGAAGAAGCCGGGGAGGCTACAGTCTCATTTTCGGCATATTCTGAGGTGATTTGTTTTGCAAGACGTGCTACATCACCGGGCTTTTTGGAAAAATAGGCCTTGTAGGGAACCTTTTTTTGGGATAATGCCGGTTCAATTATTTGCGTCCAGATTTTTTTGCCGCGTCCGGAACGGGAGGCGGGGTTTATAATAATATGGTACATAAATCCTCCGGATGGTTTTTTCTTTATGGTTTTTCTTTATTGTAACAGTAAGTCACAGAATTGTAAATGAAATAAGGAATATAGAATTACAATTGAAATGTGTTGCGTAAATATTACAGGCTATGATATAATTATTCACAAGTGTTTTACACGCTGATGTGGAAAAGCAGAAAACTTAAGGAGGACTAAAAATGTATTCATTAGATGAAGTGAAAGCAGTTGATCCGGAGATTGCCCAGGCAATTGTGGACGAGCAGGAAAGACAGAACAGCCATATTGAGCTGATTGCTTCCGAAAACTGGGTAAGCAAGGCGGTAATGGCAGCTATGGGTAGCCCCCTTACCAATAAATATGCGGAAGGATATCCCGGAAAAAGATATTACGGCGGCTGTGACTGCGTAGACGTAGTAGAAACGCTGGCTATTGAAAGAGCAAAAGAGCTGTTTGGCTGTGACTATGCCAACGTACAGCCCCACTCCGGCGCACAGGCAAACATGGCAGTGCAGTTTGCGGTGTGTAAGCCCGGCGATACCATTATGGGTATGAACTTAGACCACGGCGGACATTTAACACACGGAAGTCCGGTTAATATGTCCGGTAAGTATTTCAATATTGTACCTTACGGTGTAAATGACGATGGCTTTATAGACTATGATAAGCTGCGTGAAATCGCATTGGAAGCTAAGCCTAAAATGATTATTGCAGGTGCTTCTGCATATGCAAGAACCATCGATTTTAAGAAATTCCGCGAGGTAGCCGATGAAGTAGGTGCAGTACTTATGGTGGATATGGCTCACATTGCAGGTTTAGTGGCAGCAGGCCTTCATCCCAGTCCTATTCCTTACGCTGATGTAGTAACCACCACCACCCACAAGACCTTAAGAGGTCCCAGAGGCGGTCTGATTCTGTGCAATAAAGAAGCAGCAGAAAAGTTCAACTTTAACAAGGCAATCTTCCCCGGTATCCAGGGTGGTCCTCTGATGCATGTAATCGCAGCAAAGGCAGTATGTTTTAAAGAAGCATTGAGCGATGATTTCAAGAAATACCAGCAGGGTATTGTGGACAATGCACAGGCACTTTGCAAGGGTCTTATGAGCCGTGGTATCAAGATTGTATCCGGCGGTACCGATAATCACCTGATGTTAGTAGATTTAACCAACTTCGGGCTGACGGGTAAGGCTGTAGAAAAGCTTTTGGATGCAGCACATATTACCTGTAACAAGAACACCATCCCCAATGACCCCCAGTCTCCTTTCGTAACCAGTGGTGTGCGTTTGGGAACTCCGGCAGTTACCTCCCGTGGTATGAATACCGAAGATATGGACAAGATTGCAGAAGCAATTGCCATGGTAATCAAGGGTGGAGAAGAGAAGGTGCCTGAGGCAAGGGCTATCGTACAGGGACTGACAGATAAATATCCTCTTATCTGATGAATATCGTAGTATTTGATGATTATTATATTATCCAATATTTGCCACAGATAATGCGGCAGTAGAAACCGAGGCTGTTAAAGGACAGCCCCGGTTTGTTAATATTTACCAAATTGTATCTGCAAAATAGGGGGAAAGTATACAATTTAGGGCTTGCTTTCCAAATAGATGTGTGATAAACTATCTTTCGTTAGCATACATGTGTCTTTTTCAGAAAGACAAAACGAAAGAAATGTTTTTGTAAAAAATACACATGTATTTGCAATGCGGATATGCGGTGACCTGCGGTAACTGACGGAGAAAGGTTTGGGAACGATGGAAGAGACTACAGGGTATTTTGTGGTAAAACAGAAAGCAGTGCCTGAGGTTCTGCTCAAGGTAGTGGAAGCCAAGAGGCTTTTGGAAACGGAAAAGGTATTGACGATTCAGGAAGCGGTGGATGCCGTAGGCATCAGCCGTAGTTCTTTTTATAAGTATAAAGACGATATTTTCCGGTTCCATGATAATTCACAGGGAAAAACCATTACGCTTACCTTTCAGATGGATGATGAGCCGGGGCTGCTGTCAGAGGTATTGGGTGTGATTGCGGATTTTGGAGCAAATATACTGACTATCCATCAGAGTATTCCCATTAACGGTATGGCTTCCTTAAGTCTTAGTATCCAGATTTTACAGACAACCCGTAATGTATCCCAGATGATTGCGGATATGGAAAACAAACAAGGTGTACACCACGTTAAAATATTGGCAAAAGAATAAAGCAGATAAAGGAGAAGTAAAATGATTCAGGTAGCAGTATTAGGGTACGGCACGGTAGGAAGCGGTGTCGTAGAAGTAATCGAAAAGAATAAGGACATGGTCAACAAAAAGGCCGGCGAGGAACTGAATGTAAAGTATATCTTGGACTTACGTGAGTTTCCCGGAGATCCTTATGAAAATAAAATAGTGCATGATTTTAAGCAGATTTTAGAAGATGAAGAGGTGCAGATTATCTGTGAAGTGATGGGTGGCGTAGGGGCTGCTTACGAATTTACCAAACAGGCACTTGCTAAAGGAAAGAGTGTATGTACCTCTAATAAGGAATTGGTAGCCGCACATGGCCCTGAGCTGCTTTCTTTGGCAAAGGCAAATAAATGTAACTACCTGTTTGAGGCGAGTGTAGGTGGTGGTATTCCTATTATCAGACCCTTAAACTATTCTCTGACGGCAGAGCGTATTGAGGCCATTACCGGTATTTTAAACGGTACCACCAATTACATTTTATCCAAGATGGAAAATGAAGGTGCGGATTTTGATGAAGTATTAAAGAAGGCACAGGAAAAGGGGTATGCAGAGAGAAATCCTGAGGCTGACGTAGAAGGACATGATGCCTGCAGAAAGATAGCAATCCTCTCCTCTCTGATGACCGGTAAGAACGTGGACTATAATAAGATTTACACAGAAGGTATTACAAAGATTACCTCCCGTGATTTTGCTTATGCCAGAAAAATGGATATGTCCATTAAGCTTCTGGCCATCAGCAAGGAAATCGGCGAAGAAACTCTGGCAATGGTTGCTCCCTGCCTGATTTCCAAGGAGCACCCCCTGCACATGGTAAACGGCGTATTCAATGCTGTATTCGTAAGAGGAAATATGTTAGGAGACTCCATGTATTATGGACGCGGTGCCGGGAAATTACCTACCGCAAGTGCAGTGGTATCCGACGTTATCGACTGTGCAAGACATATCGGCAAGGTGATAATGTGCTTCTGGGACGCAGAGGACGCAGTATTAAAGAATATTGATGATGTAGAAAGAAAGTTCTTCTTCAGAGTGAAGGCTGACAGTGCAGAAAAAGTAAAGGCATTGTTTGGCACAGTAGAAGAAGTTCGCTTAGACGACGTGAACGAAGAAGTTGGTATGGTAACTTCTGTTATGAAAGAAAGAGATTTTGCGGCACTTTATGCACAGGCTGAAGATTGTGTAGTGGGCAACAGAATCCGTATGGAAGCGTAGGTGGGAAGCTTGAAAGAAATGAATAGGAAATATGTAGTAGTTTTAGGCGATGGTATGGCTGATGAGCCTATTGTAGAACTGGGAGGCAAAACACCCCTTGCATATGCGGAGACTCCTAATCTGGATGCATTAAGCAAAAAATCTGAAATCGGTATGGTGCATACCATTCCTGACGGTATGAAGCCGGGATCCGATACGGCAAATTTATCTGTTGTAGGATATGACCCAAAGATTTATTATTCCGGACGTTCTCCGTTGGAGGCACTCAGTATCGGTGTGCCTATGAAGGATACGGATGTGGCGCTTCGCTGCAACATTGTAACCATTTCTGAAGATGATGTACCTTTTTGCGAAAAGACCATTATTGACCACAGCTCTTCCGAAATTAGTACCGAGGACTGTGCGGTATTGTTAAAGGCAGTAATGGAAGAACTGGCAAACGAAGAATTCCGGTTTTATGTAGGAACAAGCTACAGACATTGCCTGATATGGAATAAAGGACAGGTCATTGAACTGACTCCGCCTCATGATGTACTTGGGCAGGTAATCGGTCAGTATCTTCCCAAGGAAGAGAAGTTCCGCAGAATGATGGAAAAAAGCTATGAGATATTAGTAAATCATCCCATAAATTTAGAAAGAAAGAAGCAGGGGTTAAATCCTGCCAACTGCTGCTGGTTCTGGGGAGCAGGAACCAAGCCGGCCCTTACCTCCTTTGAAGAGAAGACCGGTAAAAAAGGTATGATGGTATCTGCGGTAGATTTACTAAAGGGAATTGCGGTAGGTGCCGGTATGGGTGTAGCAGAAGTAGAAGGGGCTAACGGAGGCTTACATACCAACTATGAAGGCAAGGTAGAAGCGGCCGTAAAAGCATTAACGGAAGATGGCTATGATTTTGCTTACATTCATGTGGAAGCACCGGATGAAATGGGACATCAGGGCAGTGTAGAAAAAAAGGTGAAGGCAATTCATTATCTGGATACCAGGGTAATCGGACCTGTAGTAGAACAGTTAAAAGACAAAGGCATAGATTTCAGAATGCTGGTACTGCCGGATCATCCAACACCTATCAGAGTCAGAACACATACCTCCGACAACGTGCCTTACATGCTGTATGACAGCACGGATGAAAAGAGCGAAACCTGGAATTATAATGAAGCAGAAGCAAAAACAAGCGGTAATCTGGTTCCCAAAGGACATACTTTAATTGATCATCTTTTTGAAAAATAAATATGAGGAGTACTGAGAAACATGAGAAAAGTAGTAAAATTCGGCGGTAGCTCTCTGGCAAGTGCCGAGCAGTTTATCAAAGTAGGAAATATTATCAGGGCTGATAAAGAAAGAAGTTATGTGGTGCCTTCCGCACCGGGTAAGCGTTTTTCCGACGATACCAAAGTAACGGATATGCTTTATGGCTGTTATGCACTGGCAGATGCCGGAAAGAATTTTTCTAAAGAGTTAGATGCGATTAAAGCAAGGTATCAGGAGATTATTGACGGTCTTCATCTGGAGCTTTCCTTAGACAAGGAATTTGAGACAATTGAAAAGAATTTTAAAGAAAAAGCAGGTAATAATTATGCAGCTTCCCGTGGCGAGTACTTAAACGGTATTATTATGGCAGCTTATCTGGGCTTTGAATTTGTAGATGCCGCAGAGGTTATCTTCTTTAAGGACAATGGCGAATTCGATGCAGAATTAACTAATGAAGTACTTTCCCAACGGCTGTCTGAATGCAAAAAGGCAGTTGTGCCCGGATTTTACGGTTCCTACGCAGACGGACGTGTAAAGACCTTTTCCAGAGGCGGTTCCGATATTACCGGTTCCATCGTGGCGAAGGCTATCAAGGCCGATGTCTATGAAAACTGGACCGACGTGTCAGGCTTTTTGATTGCAGACCCCCGTATTATTGACAAGCCTGCAGCAATCGAAGTCATTACCTATAGAGAATTGCGGGAGCTGGCATACATGGGTGCTACCGTTTTGCATGAAGATGCTATCTTCCCTGTGCGTCAGCAGGGAATTCCCATCAATATCCGCAACACCAATGCACCTGAAGATGAGGGAACATGGATTGTGGGAAGCACCTGCCAGAAGTCAAAATATGTTATTACCGGAATCGCAGGTAAGAAGGGCTTCTGTGCAGTTAACATTGAAAAGGATATGATGAATTCCGAAATCGGGTTCGGCAGAAAGGTATTGCAGGCATTTGAGGAGAACGGTATTTCCTTTGAGCATGTACCCTCCGGTATTGATACCATGACTGTATTTGTGCATCAGGATGAATTTATGCACAAGGAGCAGAAGGTGGTGGCAGGTCTCCACAGACTGGCAGAGCCGGATACTATCGATATTGAATCGGATTTAGCACTGATTGCGGTAGTGGGACGCGGTATGAAGTCTACACGAGGTACGGCCGGCAGAGTATTTGCGGCACTGGCACATGCAAATGTCAACGTAAAGATGATTGATCAGGGTTCTTCTGAGTTGAACATCATTATCGGCGTGGCAAATGACGATTTTGAAACCGCTATCAAAGCAATCTATGATATTTTTGTAGTAACCCAGTTGTAAAATCCGGAATATCGGAAGAAAGAGATTAAAAGAATAAATCAATTTTTATAAGGGACTGTTGCAAAATCAGAAGCTCTGTCTGCCTTATTGGAGAAGTTTGTCAAGAATAAGCCGAGGTTAAGCGATAACGTCGAGGCGTTTCTTGATAAAATTCTCCAACAAAGTGCAGAAGAGGATGATTTTGCGGCAGTCCCTTCCAATTTCAAGTATTTTATTCATCTCCCGGACTTAATATCCAAGATTTTCAGCAATAAAGAAGACCTTAATTCTGCCGGCGTGACCGCTTCGTCTGGTAATCACAATCTGGTTACACATACATTCGTCTGAGTAGCATTCGCCGCATCTGCCAAGTGTGCCGCAGGGAGTGCTTTTATGCAGACGTTTTGCGTTGGCGGGACAGGCATAGGTGCGGATACGTTTAACTGCAGATTCTACGTTGTCCGTCAGTTTGTTCATACCCACTAAAACCATGACATGTCTGGGACCATGTACCAAAAGGCCTACTCGGTTGGAATTGCCGTCGATGTTCACCAGTTCGCCGTTCAGGGTAATGGCATTGCTGCTCATAAAGAAATAATCGGCCATAACCATCTCCCCGTACATATTACGGTTTTCTTCAGGAGTTGAAGCCTTGCTTCGATCAATCAGACGATAATTACTCTCTTGTAATGCCGCAAGCATACCTGTCTCTTTAAAGGTTTCGCTGCCACCCCAGGTTACGGAACTGCCTTCCGGCATCATTTTTAGAATGGCATTTACTGCGTCCGCAGAAGTTTCAAAGAAGTATCCTTCCATATTCCGGGCTGCCAAATTTTTAATAACGGTTTTAGCAGTGGTTTCAAATGCAAGCTGTTGATTTGTCATACGAATCTCCTTTCCGGAGCATTAGCGACTGTGTGAAGAGAAATTTGTGAATATGATTTCGCTTCTGACACTATGTAATCTCCGCTTTTTATTATAAGGCTGTCAAAGAATGGAGTCAATGTTTATCAAAACAGATAAAAAGAGCGGCAATATAATCACGCAACGGAAATAAAAGTGGAAAATTATGTAAAAATATGTCATAAAATAGAAAAAAGACAAAAAAATGAAAGAAATTTATAAAAATGTGTTGACAAATAAAAAGAGAGTGATATAATTAAATCATAAACAAGAGGACAACAGAAAACATAAAAGACAAAATACAAAAGAAAGCGAGGTACGGTCCACCTAAAACGTAAATCATTACCCTAAAACATCCATATAAAATACAAATGAATATAGGAACCAAAGAAAAAGTGAAAATCAAGTACACAGGAAAAAGTAGCGAAGTCCAACAGATAAAAGAGTTGACGTTACAGTACAATCAGTACAAAGGAAGAAGTGGAAAGATACAAAAGAAAAATATGGATGAGAAAACGGAAACTGAAAACCATCGAAATAACTTAATAGGAGGAAAGGTCCAATGGATAGCATAGTCTAGGAGGGCACATTGATGAAAGATACGTCGATGTGCTCTCTTCTATTTGTCATTTTATGGTATTTCCAATAGCTGCTTCCGTTAAAAGAATCAGAAACATATTTTGGAAGAAAACAGATTTTTTGCTGAAAATATAAAAAGTAAAATATTTTATGTGGAAATATGTCTGAAAATAGGTTATGATATACCATATATAGTGGAGGAAATTTCAGATGGCAGAAAATACAGAGTTGGAACGGAAACAGAAAGCAGACCGTGAGCAGGAAGAAAACCGTGAGCAGAGGGCAGACCGGAAACAGAAAGCAGACCGGGAACAGGAAGAACTGCAAAAGAGAGAAAATCGTCGCAGACGCCGCAGGAGGAATCAGGGGCTGGCTTATTTGACCTTATTCATATTTGCCTGTCTGATTGTGGCAGGAATTGCAGTGACAATACATTATATAGGAGCACGGGAACAGGCACAACAGGAGAGTAATGCCTCCGTGTCCGAGAATATAGACCAGATGGTAGGTCCCGAAGAGACGCTGGTAAAACCCGAAGAGACAGAGGTGATACCGGAGAAGACTCCGGAAGAGAAGCTGGATGAGATTATCGATGCGGCAATTGAGGTTATGCCTTTGGAAGATAAGGTTGCAGGCTTATTTATTGTAACGCCGGAGGCCATAACCGGTGTGGGGACGGCTGTTCAGGCAGGAAACGGTACGAAGGATGCATTGAATCAGTATCCGGTAGGCGGTCTGATTTATTTTGAAAAGAATATCCGCTCTGAAGAACAACTGACACAGATGTTATCCAATACGGTAGCATACAGCAGGTATCCGCTGTTTCTGGCAGTGGATGAAGAAGGAGGCAGCGTCAGCCGTCTGGCAGATGCAGGACTTGCAGAAAATGTAGGAAGTCCGCAGTCTGTTGGCTCAACGGCAGACCCCCAACAGGCATACCTGGCAGGACAAAAAGTGGCGGCATATATGGTTCCGTACGGCTTCAACCTGAATTTCGCACCGGTTGCGGATATTTATGATGTTGAGAACAGCATTATTGGTGACAGGGCGTATGGCAGTGACAGTACAATTGTATCTTCCATGGTAATTTCCATGACACAGGGTCTGGAAGAAAACGGTGTCAGTGCCTGCCTGAAGCATTTTCCGGGTATAGGCAGCAGTACAGAAGATACACATACGGGAATGGCAGTGTCTGATAAAACCCTGGATGAATTCCGGGCTGAAGAGTTTACGGTGTTCCAAAGTGGTATTGAAGCCGGTGTGGACTTTATCATGGTAAGTCATTTGTCGGTACCGGCAATAACCGGTGATAATACACCTTCTACCTTATCTCCTATTGTGGTAACGGACTTATTAAGAAATGAGTTAGGCTATGACGGAGTTATTATCACAGATGCCATGAACATGGAAGCCATTACTCTGTATCAGGAAGCAGATGCAGCAGCCATTCTTGCGTTAAAGGCAGGCTGTGACATGATACTGATGCCTGATGATTTTGAACTGGCATATCAGGGGGTGCTGGAGGCAGTACAGAACGGTACCATATCCGAAGAACGTATCAATGATTCTTTACGCCGAATTTACAGAATCAAATATGCTGACAAGCTGGAATTGACAGAATAGAAGTTGTTTCAATTGATTGAAAAATTTATTTAACAAAATGCAATTCGGCTGTTGACAAATGCAGATTCATATAGTATAGTATTATTTGTCTGAAAAACGGACAGGTAAATGCGCGAGTGGCTCAGCGGTGGAGCACCTCCTTGCCAAGGAGGGGGTCGCGGGTTCGATCCCCGTCTCGCGCTTATAACAATAAAAAGCAGTATCCGAAAGGATGCTGCTTTTTTGTTATAAGCACAATTCCGGGTTTGGAGCTTGATGTCTCCGCCAGTCTCCGACTTATGCAGAGTCAGGGGCATCGGGCCTGAATCCCGTCCCGCACCTAAAAGCCTAAGGTTATGGCGGCTGGACAGGAACGGACCGGTCAAATTTGTCATATACTAAATTAGTATAAATTTCGATATGAAAGGAGTTTTTTTATGACAAATTTGTCGGATTATCCGAAATGTACAGTTGTCAGAACTTTTGATATAGAAGCAATATCCCTCCCTATTGTGTATAATAAGTACGGAGATTATGATCCCAACGGTATGATTTATGTGCTGAAAAAGGATTCTGAGAGGATACAGCAAAAGGCAAAGGAGAACTTTGAGATGGATCCTCCACAGCCTTACAAAGAGGTACAGCCGCTTGTGATCAGAGCAAATGCAGGTGATGAGATTAGAATCAATTTCTGTAATAAGCTGGACAGAAGGACATCGCTGCATGTGCAGGGGCTGAGCTATGATGTTCTGACCTCGGATGGTGCAAATGTGGGGAACAATCCTGATACTACAACAGGGAACTGTATTCAGTATGTGTGGTATGCAGAAAAAGAGGGTGTTTATCTGTTTTCGGATTTAGGAGATCCCAGTGGAGGGGAAGCGGGTACCAACGTCCATGGATTGTTTGGTGCTGTTATTGTGGAAAAACCGCAGTCGGAATGGTTTGACCCCGTGACAGGCAAAGAAATCGAAAGCGGATTATTTGCGGATATCTATCATCCGGCGATGCCGGCCTTTCGTGAATATGCAGTTTTCTTTCATGATGAGCTGGAAATAAAAAACAAGGATGGAGAACAGCCGCTGGATCCGCATACGGGACTGCCAAATGGAACCACGGGTATCAGCTATCGCAGTGAACCGATGAGAAACAGACCGCCATTGGAGGAAATACACCATGTGGTAACAGGAGAGGATATTTCCATGAGTTCGTGGTCTTATGGAGATCCGGCACCTCCGATTCTAAGGGCATATGCAGGTGACCCTGCGAAAATCAGACTGATTCATGGCGGGGTAAAAGAAACTCATGTGTTCCATCTGCATAATCATCAATGGCGTCTGGAGCCGGATGACCCGAAATCCACCATTATAGATTCCATATCCATCAGTCCGCAGGAATGTTATACACTGGATATTCTGTATGGTGCAGGAAGTCTGACCCGGACAATTGGAGATGTCATTTTCCATTGTCATCTCTATCCCCATTTCCATGAGGGTATGTGGACCCTGCTTAGAATTTTTGACAGGCTGGAAGACGGAAGCTGAAAATATCCCGATGGAACACCTATTGAACAACTTCTGCCACTGAGGGACAGACCGGTTCCTGAAAGAAAGGATGCTCTTCATCCGGGATATCCCAACTTTATAAACGGAACCTTTGGGGAACGTCCGCTTCAGCCGCCTTTTGGGATTCTGGATGAAGATGGGAACAATAAAATTTTTCCTACGAGGCTGGAGAAAGCAAATTTTGTAAAAAATCCTGCACCGGGAGCTTTGTATTCAGAGACCTGCCCATGCATCTGCAAGAGAGAGGTCAAGGTATTTGAACTAGCAGTGGTACAGGCGAAAATCATCTATAACCGCTATGGATGGCACGACCCGCAGGGCAGATTTTTTGTGCTGAAGGAGGACATTGAGAGGCATGGAACTCTTGAAAACTATCTGGATAAGGTAAACTGTGGAAAAATAAGGCCTGAGCCTCTTGTAATTCGTGCAAATGCGGGGGATTGCGTGGAAATCAGGCTGACCAACCTGCTTCCGGAGTTTATAGAGGAAAGTCCCTTCCAGCTAAAAACGCTGACGGATATAGTGGGATTTCATATTCACCTTGTGAAGTTTGATACCATTGTATCGGATGGGGCGGCAAACGGTTGGAATAATATTGCCGGAGCGGGAAAATATGAAACACTGATTGAAAGGTTCTACGCCAACGAAGAACTGCATACCGTTTTCTTTCATGACCATTTGTTTGCAAACTCCCATCAGCATCATGGTATGTTCGGTGCACTTCTCATTGAACCGGCAGGTTCGGTATTTTTAAATCCGAAAAACGGTAAGCCCTTGAAAAGTGGTGCAAATGCAGTCATTCAAAAGGCAAACGGAGAGTCATACCGGGAATTTGCCCTGTTTGTTCATGACTTTGCTCTTTTGTTTGACAAGGATGGAAATCCGTTGAATCCGCCCGAACATCCCGGCTCTGATGACGACCCCGGGGTTATGGGAATCAGTTACCGCTGTGAGCCAATGGGGGAAAGATTAAAAAAGAAAAATGACCCTGCTCATGTATTCAGTTCTCGGAAGTATGGGGATCCTGCAACACCTGTGCTGGAAACCTATCCCGGTGACCCGATGGTAATCAGGCTTCTTGATGGGGCTCATGAAGAACAACATGCATTCAATATTAACGGTATGTCCTGGCGAAAAGAGATTACGGATTCTGTGTCTCCTGTTGTAGCAGAACAGACATTGGGAATCTCAGAGGCATTTAATATCCGTGTTGACGAATACTATGGGCCGGGAGATTATCTGTACTATTTTGGCGGTATTGATGATCTGTGGCTTGGGTTATGGGGAATTATCAGAGCTCACTGCTGCAGGCAGAAGCACTTACGCCCGCTTTGTAATCTGAATAAGCCTGTGCCGTTTCCTGTCTGCCCGCCGGAGGGAGCCGGAATTCGGAAATTTGAAATTGCTGCCATTCAGAGAAATATTGACTATAACCGTTACGGTGACCATGACCCGGAGGGCATGCTTTTTGTGCCGTTGGCATATGCAGAGGCTGTAAAATGCGGCAGGAAAAAGCCGGTACCTTTGATTTTACGTGCGAATGCAGGTGACTGGATTGAAATCACATTGCACAATCTGTTCGATAAGCCGGTATTATACCATGATTATCCTTCGGTTCCGTTGGATATGCAGCATGAACCGTCTGACAGAGTTTCCCTGAGTCCGCAGTTTTTAAAGCGTTCCCAGTTATGTTCGGCAGGGGTGAATGTGGGCTACAACAGGCCGGAGCAGACTGTCGCACCGGGGGAGTGTGTTAAGTATTTGTGGTATGCTGACAAAGAGTATGGAACCTGTATGTTGAATTCCTTCGGTGACTTAAGAAATCACAGGTATCATGGTCTGTTTGGAGCCATTATCATTGAGCCGCCCGGGGCACAGTACTATGGAAGCCATTCTTTGCGGGAAGACAATTTTGGCGAACAGGCAGTTATAACGGCTCCGGGTGTAAAAACCTTCAGGGAATTTGTTCTGTTTGCACACAATGGTATCCGTCTGCTGGATAAAGAGGGCAATCTGATTAAAACAGCAGAGCAGGGAGAGGATAACGGTCACGGAGGAACTGACCATGAAGATACAGGGGAAAAAGGCTTTAACTATCGCTCTGAACGGTTCTTTAACAGATTGAAACGGGTTCCCCTAATCAGTAAAGTATTCAGTTCCAGGACTCATGGAGACCCGGCAACGCCGGTGCTTTTGGCATATGCAAGAGAAAGAGTGATGATTCGTTATCTGATGCCGGCAGATAAGCCGAGAAATATCAGCTTCGTGCTTCACGGGCACAACTGGCTCACGCAGCCCCAAGACCCGTTTTCAACAAGAATTTCCGTACAGGGAGCAGTCAGCGTCGGAGGTGTATATAATATAGAACCGGAAAAGGGAGCTTCCAAATATCCGGGAGATTATCTGTATCGTTCCGGCTCCCTGAAATGGGATGTGGAATCGGGCATGTGGGGAATTTTCCGCGTAGTCAGGAAAGGTATCAGATATTGTTGTGAATGTACGGGCCGAACAGTCAGCGGCTGGTGGAAAAAGAAGAAATCCGATAAGAATAAGTAAAACCAGAGGGAGTGACGAAAATAGCCGGGCATCCTGAGGCTGTGTGGAAACTTTTTACAGCCTCAGGATGCCCCGGCTGTTTTTATCACTCCTTATTTCGGTGAGCAATTCCGTAATCACCCCTTTATTTTTACTGTTACCTGTGGCATAATAAAAATATGGTAATTTACAAATCAACAGTAAAGGGGTTATGCTTATGAAACTTACATTTATCGGAGCAGCACATGAAGTGACGGGTAGCTGTCACTGCCTTGAAGTTGGGGGAAAATATATTTTAGTAGATTATGGTATGGAGCAGGGGATAAATACCTTTGAAAATGCAAAACTGCCGGTAGATGAGGCCTGTGTGGATTATGTCCTTTTAACACATGCCCATGTAGACCACTCAGGTATGCTTCCTCTCTTGTATGCAAAGGGCTTCAGAGGACAGGTATTTACAACGGAGGCGTCTGCGGATCTGTGTGAGATTATGCTGCGTGACTGTGCTCATATTCAGGCAATGGAGGCGGAATGGAAGAACCGCAAGGCCAGAAGAAGACCGGGAGCAGCACTGGTGGAGCCCGAGTATACCATGGAGGATGCAGAAGGCCTGATTAAACGGATTGTACCCTGCCGCTATGGTCAGGTAATCGAAATATGTGAAGGGGTAAAGGTACGCTTTACCGACATCGGACATCTCCTTGGCTCGGCAAGTATAGAGGTCTGGCTGACAGAGGGGGACTGCAGCAAAAAGGTTGTATTTTCCGGGGATATCGGAAACAAGGAACAGCCGCTTTTAAAGGACCCCAGTTATACGGAAGATGCTGATTATGTGGTTATGGAGAGTACATACGGAGACAGACTGCATGGAGCGGAAAGACCGGACTATGTCAAGGAACTGGCAGAGATTATTCAGGAAACTTTTGATAAAGGCGGTAATGTGGTGATTCCTTCCTTTGCGGTAGGAAGAACTCAGGAAATGCTTTATTTTATCAGAAAAATTAAAAATGATAATCTGGTAAAAGGATATGGTAATTTTCCGGTATATGTAGATAGTCCCATGGCAGTGCGGGCGACCTCTATTTTTCAGGATAATATTTCCCAGTGCTTTGATGAAGAAGCCATGGCACTGGTAAAACAGGGAATTAACCCGATTTCCTTCCCCGGATTAAAGCTTTCTATTACCAGTGATGAATCCAGGGCCATCAATTTTGAAGAGACTCCCAAGGTAATTATTTCTGCCTCCGGTATGTGTGAAGCAGGACGTATCAGACACCATTTAAAACACAACCTCTGGAGAGAAGAATCCACTATTTTATTTGTGGGCTATCAGTCCGTAGGTACTCTGGGACGTGCAATTATTGAAGGTGCCAGGGAGGTAAAACTGTTTGGCGAGACCATTGAAGTGCGTGCCCAGATTCGTAAATTGACGGGCTTGAGCGGTCATGCGGACAAAAACGGTCTGATTGAGTGGGTTACCGCATTTAAGGAAAAACCCCGCAAGGTATTTGTGGTACATGGCGAAGACAGTGTCTGTACCGCTTTTGCGGAATGCCTGATGGTAGAGCATGGTATCAAAGCGTATGCACCCTACAGCGGTACGGTATTTAATCTGGCAAGCGGTAAGCTGGAATATGAAGCGGCACCGATTGCACTGAAGAAACATGAAAAGAATGTCTCCGGTGTATATGCACGTCTCATGGCAGCCGGACAGAGACTGCTTGCGGTTATTAAAAAGAACGAGGGCGGCAGCAATAAGGATATGGCAAAATTTGCAGATCAGATTATATCTCTCTGTGATAAATATGATATATAAAAAGGAAAGAGAAAATGAGTTTAGCGGATATTACTTTTATCAATATGTGTAAGGACATTTTAGAAAACGGAACCAGTACCGAAGGAGAAAAGGTACGTCCCCGATGGGAAGACGGTACTCCCGCATATACCATAAAGAAATTCGGCGTGGTTAACAGATACGATTTGTCCAAAGAATTTCCTATCCTTACGCTTAGACGCACTGCACTGAAAAGTGCAACGGATGAGATACTCTGGATATGGCAGAAGAAATCCAATAATATTAAAGACCTGCACAGTCATATCTGGGATGAATGGGCGGATGAAAACGGTTCCATCGGAAAGGCATATGGTTATCAGTTAGGTGTAAAGCACCGGTACAAAGAGGGCATGATGGATCAGGTGGACAGGGTTATCTATGATTTAAAAAATAATCCTTTCTCCAGACGCATTATGACAAATATCTATGTGCATCAGGATCTGCATGAAATGAATCTGTATCCCTGTGCCTACAGCATGACCTTTAACGTAACCCAGAAAAAGGGAGAAGACAGGCTGACTCTAAATGCAGTATTAAATCAGCGTTCCCAGGATGTGCTGGCGGCCAATAACTGGAATGTGGTACAGTATTCCGTACTTCTGCATATGTTGGCACAGGTCTGCGATATGAATGTGGGAGAACTGGTACATGTCATTGCGGATGCCCATATTTATGACAGACATATTCCCATTATTAAGGAGCTGATAAGCAGAGAACCCCTGCCTGCACCGAAGTTTAGGCTGAATCCGGATGTGAAGGATTTTTATGAGTTTACCCGTGAGGATGTAAAAGTGGAGGGCTACGAGACCCATCCCCAGATAGAGAATATTCCGATTGCGATTTAGGAGGAACCAATTCATGAATATCATTGTAACGGTGGATGAAAACTGGGCAATCGGCAGCAGGGAAAAGCTGCTTGTGCAGATTCCGGCGGACCAGAGAAATTTACAGCACCTGACTGCCGGCGGTGTGATGGTACTTGGGAGAAAAACCATGCAGGCCATGCCTCAGGGGCAGCCTTTATACGGTAGAGAGACAATTGTATTATCACAGAACCCGGCACTTAAGATAAAGGGTGCAACAGTGGTGGAATCTCTTGATAAATTGCAGAAGGAACTGAAAAATGCTGCTGACAGGGAGATTTATGTTTGTGGCGGTGAAAGTGTATATAAACAGCTTTTGCCGGACTGTGATACGGCTTATGTTACAATGGTGGAAAAAGCATACGCAGCGGATCGGTACTTTGAAAATCTTGATAAAAATCCTGACTGGATTATGTTGGAAGAAAGTGAGGAGCAGACTTATTTTGATTTGACTTATTACTTTAGAAAGTATAAGAGAAGATAAGAACGGGAAAAGATTTTTCTGATGTAAAGTGCAGAAGTGAAAAGTGTTGACTTTTACTAAAAAAAGTATAATAATGGATAAAAACCAAAACAGAAAGGAAGTACAAGGCATGGAAAAGAAAAACATTGATTGGGCGAATCTGGGATTTGGCTACATACAGACTGACAAAAGATACGTCTCAAATTTTAAGAACGGAGCATGGGACGCAGGCGCACTGGTCGATGATGCCACTATTACAATGAGTGAATGTGCAGGGGTATTGCAATATGCACAGACTGTTTTTGAAGGCTTAAAAGCATATACCACTGAGGATGGACACATTGTTACCTTCCGCCCCGACTTAAATGCAGAGAGATTAGAGCAGTCTGCAAAGAGACTGGAGATGCCTGTTTTTGACAAAGACAGATTTGTAGATGCGATAACACAGGTGGTAAAAGCAAATGCAGCGTATGTACCGCCTTACGGCTCCGGTGCAACTCTTTACCTGAGACCCTATATGTTCGGTATCAATCCTGTAATTGGCGTAAAGCCTGCAGAAGAATATCAGTTCAGAGTATTCTGTACTCCGGTAGGTCCTTATTTTAAAGGCGGCGTAAAGCCTCTGACCATCAAAATCAGTGATTTTGACCGTGCGGCACCACATGGTACCGGTAATATCAAGGCAGGACTGAATTATGCAATGAGCCTTCATGCAATTGTAACGGCACACAATGAAGGATATGATGAAAATATGTACTTAGACCCCGGAACCCGTACCAAGGTAGAGGAAACCGGTGGCGCAAACTTCCTGTTTGTAACAAAGGACGGAAAGGTAGTAACCCCCAAGTCTGACAGTATCCTGCCCTCCATTACCAGACGTTCCCTGATGTATGTTGCAAAAGAATATCTGGGACTGGAAGTAGAAGAAAGAGAAATCTACAAGGAGGAACTGGCAGATATGGCAGAGTGTGGTCTTTGCGGTACGGCAGCCGTTATTTCTCCGGTAGGTAAGATTGTAGACCATGGCAAAGAAATCTGTCTGCCTGCGGGTATGACAGAAATGGGACCTGTTACCAAGAAGCTTTATGATACTTTAACAGGTATCCAGATGGGACGTATTGAGGCACCTAAAGGCTGGATTCATGTAATCATGTAACGGACAGCAATATTATATCCCGTAAGCATATACAAATTTGTGTGTATGCCTTGCGGGATATTTTTTGTTGGGCTAAAATAAGGATAAGGGTATTCTTTACAAAACAAATTCGGACGAGCCGGAAACCGGCTCCATGAAGGCTGCCGGAAGACAAAAATATAGTAGAAGTATGGGAGAGAGGCTATGAAATTTTTGCACACAGGAGATTTACATATCGGAAAGACAGTCAATGAGTTTTCCATGATAGAAGAGCAAAAATATGTGCTGAAGCAGATTGTAGAGATTGCGGTGTGTGAAAAAGCGGATGCGGTAGTAATTGCAGGAGATGTATATGACCGTCCGATACCTTCTACGGAGGCAGTAGAGCTGTTGGATAATTTTCTGACTGTTCTTTTAGACAAAAAGATACCGGTAATTATGATAAGCGGAAATCATGATTCGGGGGAGCGGGTGGCTTTTGCGGATAAAATTTTAGAAAAGCAGGGTTTATATATTGCAGGCGGCTATGATGGAAACCTAAAGAGGGTGATGCTTGCCGATGAATGGGGGTATGTGGATTTTGTATGTATGCCCTTTGTAAAGCCAGCAGTGGCAACCGTGGAAGATATGCTGGCAAAAACGCCCATGCCTTTGGATTTATTAAGCAGACATGTGCTGGTCACACACTACTTTGTAACCGGCGAGAACGGAGAGACGCCTAAGCTTTCGGAATCGGAAAACCGAATCAGCGTAGGAGGACTTGACAATGTGGCGGCAGATTGTTTTGCCACTTTTGATTATGTGGCATTAGGACATATACACAAATGTCAGAAAATAGGAAAAAGAGAGGTATGGTATGCAGGCTCGCCCTTAAAGTATTCCTTTTCGGAGGCAGACCAGATAAAGAGCGTCAATCTGGTTACTATGGGCAGGAAGGGAAATATTTCTGTTGAGAAAAGAGAACTGAAGCCCATTCACGATATGCGGATTATAAAAGGAAGGCTGGAGGAATTGATTTCACCGGCAGTAGTGGAGCAGGCAGATAAGGAAGATTATATTAAGGCAGTTCTTACCAATCAGGAAGAACTGATAGATCCGATTGGGGTTCTTAGAAGTGTTTATCCCAATACCATGCAGATAGAGCTTGACAAAAAGGAACACCTGCCGGAAGAATATCTTCCGGCAGTGACAGGAACGAAAAAAACAACAGGTGAGCTGTTTGGAGATTTTTATGAACTGTTAAAGGGTGAGCCGTTAGATGAAAAACGCAGGCAGGTAGTGTCGGAGATAGAAAAGCAACTATAGAAAGGCAGTTACAAGGATAGCATGCAGAGGGTGAAGCAGGAAAAAATGCAGGCAGAATGTGAGGAACAATGAAACCGAAACGTTTAATTATCAGTGGATGGGGACCCTATAAAACCAGAACAGAAGTGGATTTTGAAGCCTTTGAGGGAAAAGGCCTTTTTTTGGTGACCGGTGCAACCGGTGCAGGAAAGACTACTATTTTTGATGCCATAAGTTATGCATTGTACGGAAGGCTTTCCGGTGAAATAAGGGAAAAGAACAGCGTGCGGAGTGACTTTGCCGAAGCGGATACGCCAACCTTTGTAGAGCTGTACATGGAGCATGCAAAAAAGGTGTATCATATTATCAGAAATCCCGAGTATACAAGACCTAAAAAGAGGAGCAAGAGCGGAAGTGTCACAAAAGAAAAGGAAAACGCTGTTCTCTATTATGAAGACGGAACCGTGTTGGAGGGAGTCAGGGAGGTCAATGCCCGCATACAGGAAATACTGGTGCTGGACTATGACCAGTTTAAGCAGATTACCATGATTGCCCAAGGAGAATTCGCCAGACTGTTAACAGCGTCACCAAAAGAGAAAACTGCTATTTTCCGGGATATTTTCAGTACCGGTATTTATGAAAGCTTTACCAGATTATTGCGGGATAAAGCAAAAGAGCTTTATGGAAATGTGCAGGAGCAGAAGCATAAATTGGAGGAAGATGTCAAATTACTTTTATCCGGCAGTCCGAAAGAAAAATGGCAGTATGAGAGCGAGGAAGCACTTTCCACAGCGAAACTGGCAGAGCTGACAGAAGGGGAATATTGGAATTATGCTGCCATTTCGGAGGAGTTAAAAGGACTCTGTAAAAGGGCAGAAAAAGAAGAAGCAGCACTGGAAAAGAAAAACAGGGAATTGCAGGAAGAAAAGGATAAGCTGACGGCAGAGATTACGGTAAAAGAGCTGGAGAATACACAGGCAGAGAAGCTGGAAGATGCAAAAGAAAAGCTTAAGAAGCTGGATTTGCAGAAGGAAGCAGTAGAAGAAAAGCAGTGTATTCTGGCACGGGCAAGGGCAGCAGCACTCATCGAGCCTTACCGTATAAAAGTAAGAGCCGCAATGGTAAAAGTGCAGGAAAAGCGGGAAAGTCTGGCAAAGAGTGAGGAGAAAAAGAGAAATCTTATAAAAGAACAGTCGCAGCTTCGTTTTTTTGAGGAGAAGCAGGAACTCTTACAGGCATATCTGGAATGCAGCGGGTTGCTGGAGGAAGGACTCTTAGCAGAAGCAGAGCGATTCCGCATTTTTACAACAGCAAAGACTGACTGGGAAAAGGCAAAAGCAGATTTTCAAAGGGCGGATAAAGCCAGGGAAGTCCAAAAGAGGCTGTATGAAGAGGCAGAGCACAGCTTCCGGTATGCCGCGGTAGGGATTGCGGCAAGGATGTTAAAGCCGGGAGAGCCCTGTCCGGTCTGCGGATCAAGGGAGCATCCTCTTCCGGCAAAAACGGATGCAGGACTGCTTTCCGAAGAAGAACTGAATACACTAAAGACCGCACTGGAAAAAGCAGAAAAGCAAATGGCACAGTGTCAGGAAAGAGCAGTTACCCTGCGTACTAAGGCAGAAGAGCAGGAAAAGGCATTAAAGGAGTTACAAAAGCAGAATAAAAAGCTAATAGAGAAGCAGGATATCGCCAGACAGGAGCTGCTTTTAGAGGAGTGTCTGCGGGAAAGCGGGTTTTTTGAGGGCACATATAAAGAACAAACCGCATTTGTACAAAAAAAGACAGAACGAAGCTCGCAGGTAAAGGCATTGTTATCCAGTGAAGAGAAGCTGACAGAGCAGATGGAGCGAGAATGTGCCGAAGCAGAAAAAGAAGCGGCGGTGTGCACCGAAGAACTGCAGCAGGCTCTTTTAAAGGAAGGATTTGCCGGTGAGGAGGCATGTGAGGCAGCAGTCTTATCTAAGGAGGCAATGGCGGACATAGAGCAGGAAAAGACAGCCTATGAAAGTGAAACAACAGCTGTGAAGAGTATTATTGCACATCTGGAGGAAACACTGAAGGGCAAGGAAAAGCATGATATATCAGGGCTGCTTTTTCTGGCAGAGGAATGTAGACAGAAGCAGGAGCAGGTACAGTCAGTACTAAAGCGGACACATGCGTTTGCAAAAGAACTTAAAAAGACAAGGGACCGTTTTACGGAAGGACGAAAAAGGATGTCGCAGGCACAGGAGGAATACGGCTGCGTGGGTGAACTGGCTTCCTTAGCTTCGGGAAACAATGCAAGAAGACTGGTATTTGAGCAGTATGTACTGGCAGGATATTTTGAAGAGATTCTTCGTGCGGCCAATTTGCGGTTTTATAAGATGAGCAGCGGAAGATATGAGATGTCCCGTATTAAAGAGGCGGAGGACGGACGCAGCAAGGACAGTCTGGAAATTCAGGTAATGGACTATTATACAGGTAAAATGCGTTCTGTAAAAACATTGTCCGGCGGTGAAAGCTTTAAGGCCTCTCTTTCCCTGGCACTGGGTATGAGCGATGTGATTCAGGCTATGAACGGCGGCATCAGAGTGGATACCCTGTTTATTGATGAAGGATTTGGGGCATTGGATACGGAATCCCTCGATCAGGCGTGTGAGACTCTGATGGGGCTGGTGGAGAATGCCCGTTTGATAGGTATTATCTCCCATGTACCTGAACTGCGTGAGAGAATTGACAGCCAGATTGTCATCGAAAAGACAAATAGTGGAAGCAGAATCAAGCTTCATGCATAATGCAACATGCATAATGCAATGTGCATAATAAGGATTGAAATGAGAGAAAGATATGAGCAATAGAAGAAAAAAAAGTTTTTGGTATAAGCTTGGTGCAATAGGACTAAGTGCAATAATGTTATTTTTATGTGCCTGTGGCAGCGACGGTTTGGGAATGACGGTGGTTCTGACAACCGGGATGGCTGACAATGAGATATTCAGAATAGAAAATAAAACCTGTCTTTTGCCGGAAATTATGGTTTATCTGACCAATACCCAGAACCAGTATGAGGATGTATACGGTGAGGAAATCTGGCAGACCAATCTGGATGGCGTGACATTGGAAGAAAATGTCAAGGAGATGGTACTTGCCCGCATTGCCCAGATAAAGACATTAAATCTGCTGGCAGAAGAAAAGCAGGTGGTATTAGATGAAAATGAGCTGGAAAAAGTAAGGTGTGCAGCGGAAGAATATTATGGTTCCCTGAATGAAACGGAAATAGAAGGTCTGGGAGTAAATCCTGAACTGATTGAGCGGATGTATGCGGAGTATGCGTTGGCAGAGAAAGTATATACGGATATTATTGCGGATATTGATTTAGAAATCAGTGATGATGAAGCCCGAACCATTACCGTACAGTATATCAGGATTAAGACTTATGCGGTAGACGGCAGAGGCGAAAAAATTCCCTATACAGAGCAGGCTAAAGCAGAAGCCTATGAAAAGGCCTGTGAAATACTGGAAATGGCAACAGGCGGCGAGTATGAATTTGAAAGTCTGGTTACTTTGTACAGCGAGGATAAGACAGCAGACCGCTCCTTCAGAAAAGGTGAAATGGAGGCAGCTTTTGAGGAGGCGGCCTTTAATCTGGGAAATGGAGAAATCAGCGGTGTTATAGAAGGAATTGACGGTTATTACATCATTAAGTGTCTGAATACCTTCAACAGAGAAGAAACGGACCACAATAAGCTGCTGATAGTGGAGGAACGGAAGAAAGAGGTATTTGGAGAGGAATATGATGTTTTTGTAGATACCCTGACCAGAAAACTGAATGAGGAGGCATGGGAAAAGGTTGCCCTTTTACATGATAACAATATAAAAACAAATACTTTCTTTGATGTTTATGAAAAATATTTTCCGAAACAGTAAGTATAGGCGGAAACGAAAGAAAAATAAGGGGGTTTTACCGATGCTCTGCCTTTGTTTACAAAAATTTTAGAAATATCGAAAGCCTGTAAAATCAAGGTTTTTGACGAATTATTAGCACTCAATCAAAATGAGTGCTAATTTTGTGTTGACTTTTTCTACTCGGGGTTTTACACTGTATTTTAACAAATACAAACATAACAAAGGAAAGAAAAGGAAGTGGATTTTTATGGCAGTAAAAACAGGTAGTTTATCAATTAACAGCGAAAATATTTTCCCGATTATTAAGAAGTGGCTCTATTCTGACCATGACATTTTTTACAGGGAACTGATTTCCAATGGCTGTGATGCCATTACCAAGCTGCACAAACTGGATATGATGGGGGAATATACTTTGCCGGAAGGCTATAAAGCCAAGGTGGAGGTCATTGTGGATCCGGAGAAGAAAACGCTGACCTTTAAGGACAATGGCTTAGGAATGACAGCGGATGAAGTAGAGGAATACATCAACCAGATTGCATTTTCCGGTGCAACAGACTTCATTGAAAAGTACAAGGATAAGAGCAATGCAGACCAGATTATAGGGCACTTCGGTCTGGGCTTCTATTCCGCATTTATGGTAGCGGAGGAAGTACACATTGACACTCTTTCTTACAAGGACGGAGCAAAGGCGGTTCACTGGGAATGTGACGGCGGCACGGAATTTTCCATGGAAGAAGGAGACAGAGAAGAGGTAGGTACTACCATTACCTTATTCCTGATGGAAGACTGTCTGGAGTTCTGTAATGAATACAAGGCAAAAGAAGTTATTAAGAAATATTGTTCCTTTATGCCCACTGAGATTTACTTAAGCAAAGCAGGCAGTAAAGAAACCCAGATTATCGATGCTGAGGAAAAACTGGATACCGATACCGTTATCGAAACCATTGCTCCTGAAAAGGAAGGAGATAAGGAAAAGGTAAAGATTGCAAAAAGACCTGAGCTTTTAAATGATACGAATCCTCTCTGGACCAGAAATCCCAGCGAATGTACCAAGGAAGAATATCTGGCATTTTACAGAAAAGTATTCCAGGATTACAAGGAGCCTTTGTTCTGGATTCACTTAAATATGGATTATCCGTTTAACTTAAAGGGTATTTTATATTTCCCCAAGATTAACATGGAATATGAATCCATCGAGGGAACAATCAAGCTTTACAACAATCAGGTATTTATTGCGGACAATATCAAAGAAGTTATTCCTGAATTTTTAATGCTCTTAAAGGGTGTGATTGATTGTCCGGACCTGCCCTTAAACGTATCCAGAAGTGCATTGCAGAATGACGGATTTGTAAAGAAAATCTCTGATTATATCAGTAAGAAGGTTGCCGACAAGCTGGCCGGTCTTTGCAAGACTGAAAAAGAAGAATATGAAAAGTATTGGGATGATATCAGTCCGTTCATTAAATTTGGCTGTTTAAAGGATGACAAATTCTGTGAAAAGATGACAGACTATATTCTCTTTAAGAATCTGGACGGTAATTATATGACCCTGCCGGAGTGCCTGGAGGTCAACAAGATTGATCCGGATGAAACGGAAAGTACTGCTACCGATGAAAGCGGAAATAAAGTTGAGACTGAAATCGTAGGCGATGATAAGGAAGCGGACGAAGCAGAGGAAGAAACGGAAGAAAAGAAAGAGAAGACTATCTACTATGTAACCGATGAACAGCAGCAGAGCCAGTATATCAATATGTTTAAGGCTGCAAAGATGGATGCGGTGGTATTGACTCACAATATTGACCAGCCCTTCATTTCCCAGTTGGAGGCCAAGAATGAGGGGATTAAGTTTACAAGAATTGATGCAGATTTGACAGATACCTTTAAGGCAAAGACCTCTAAGAAAGCAGCAGAAGAAATGCAGGCACAGGCAGAGGCCATCGGCTCCATTATCAAGAAGGCATTGAAGAAGGATAAACTGGAGGTTAAGGTTGAAAAACTGAAGAATAAGAAGATTGCGTCTATGATTACCTTATCCGAGGAAAGCCGCCGCATGCAGGATATGATGAAGATGTATGCCATGAACGGTATGGATATGGGAGCGTTTGGTACAGAAGGCGAAACTCTTATTCTGAATGCAAATCATCCGCTGGTACAGTATGTAACAGAACATCAGGATGGTGAAAATGTACGGACTATCTGTGAACAGCTTTATGATTTGGCAAGATTACAGCACGCACCGTTAAGTTCTGAGGATATGACAAAGTTTATTGCAAGAAGTAATGACATTATGATGTTACTGGCAAAATAGAGAGTGGGGAAGCAGGATGTATGATAAGTTAACTGCAGCTGACATTAAAAGGATGGAGGAGGAGATTGAGTACCGTAAACTGGTACTCAGACCAAGCCTTTTAGAGAGTGTAAAAGAAGCCAGGGCACATGGAGATTTGAGTGAAAACTTTGAATACCATGCTGCCAAGAAAGAAAAGAATAAAAATGAGAGCCGTATCCGCTTTTTAGACCGCATGATAAGGACTGCGGAGGTGATTTCCGACGAATCCGCCGAAGATGAAGCAGGTATCAATAATACGGTAACCATAGAGTTTTTGGAGGATGGCAGCAGGGAGGTCTACAAAATTGTAACTACGGTGCGGGGCAATTCTCTGGAAGGCCTCATCAGTAATGAATCTCCCCTTGGCAAGGCACTCTTAGGACATAAGGCAGGAGATGTGGTGCATGTGCAGGTAAACGATAATGTCGGTTATGATGTAAAAATCATAAAGATTGAAAACACGGTGGATGACGGTTCAGACAAACTGCGGAGCTTTTAGCGGCTTTGAGGAATGCATGCTATGCAGTAGAAAATACAAGACCGGAATTAAAAATGCCACCCCGGACTCAAATGAATGATGAGGACGGGGTGGCAAAATTGTTTAAAAAGCACGTTCTATAATGCCGAGACCAATCGCATAGGGACCGGTGTGTACGCTGATGGTTGCACCGATTTGGCGAAGGGGCAGATTTTCCAAAGAGAGAGGAATACAATCTCTTAATTTTTCATTTATAACAGAAAGAACATGTTGTCTGAAGGCTTCTGCTTCCTCCTTGTCGTAACCAAAACCTAAAGCAAGGCTGTAAGTATGAATACTTTTTCCTGTTTTTTTCAGATACTCCAACAACATATCAATAATCTTATCTAAGGATTTTTTGCGGCTTCTGGCAAGACCGGAAGAGAAAATTTCCCCTTCCTTTAGCGTAATTAAGGGCTTGATTCCAAGTGCGGAAGCAGCAACACCGGCCAGCTTCCCGATACGTCCGCCATGCTTTAAATATTCTAAGTCGCCTACGGTAAAGAAAATACGTCCGGTTGATTTGATTTTTTCCAAACGGTTTACAACATCCTCATAAGACCATCCGGCTTCCTGCATTCTGACAGCCTCTAACACATATTGTCCCTGCAAAACGGTATTGACGGTTGCATCGATGACAGCAATCTTAGCTTCCGGATAGGTTTCTAACAGGATATCCTTTGCACTCAGGGCAGACTGCATGGAGCCGCTGAATTTAGTACTGATACAAATGCAGATAATGGGAGTACCGGCCTGTACAAGCGGTTCAAAAACGTCTACATAATCCTGGGCAGAAGGCAGGGAAGACTTTGGAAATACTTTAGGGTTAGCCACCATTTCGTCATAAAAATCACGAATACCTATTTCTTCCATTTCTTTTTTGTAATGGGTACCATCAAAAGATACATAAAAAGGCACTACAATAAGCTTCTTTTCATTGACTATGTCAGTAGGTAAATCACAGGAACCGTCAGAGATGATTTGGTAATTCATATAAATCCTTTCCAAAGAAAAATGAAAACTTCTTTCTATTGTTTATGTTATATTTTATCCTTATAAGGTATTTTAATGCAAGAAAAGGATATTGTCTATAGTTTTCGTGGTTTTTAATACTACGTTTAGAAAGTTTAATAATTTTTTTATACAACCAACAAAACGCTAATGGAAAAAGCAAGCGGAATATGATAAGATGACGACATAGAATGGATAAAGGATTTTATGAAAAACAGGGATAATGAAAGAGGAGGGAATTTTATGAAGATTACTCTGGAGGAAGTAAAAAAGGACGAGGCTATTAAGTGTTATATCCAGAAGGCAGATGAATCACTGATAGCATTGGGATATACGGAGCACAGTTTTCCTCATGTATGTAAGGTTTCCAATGAGGCATATCGAATTTTACAGACTTTAGGTTATAGTCAGAGAGAAGCAGAACTGGCATCTATCGCAGGATATCTGCATGATATCGGCAATGTTATCAATAGAATAGACCATGCACAGAGCGGAGCGGTTATGGCATTTAGAATTCTGGACAGAATGAATGCGGAGCCGGATGAAATCGCAACCATTATAACTGCAATCGGCAACCATGACGAGTCTACTGCGTTTCCGGTCAATGCCGTGGCAGCCGCTTTAATTATAGCGGATAAGACAGATGTACGTTGCAGCAGGGTGCGTAATCAGGCAATGGCTAATTTCGATATCCATGACAGAGTCAACTACTCCGTAAAAGAGTCCCGGTTACATGTAAGTAAGGAGGAAATCTGTCTGGATTTAGGGATAGAAACCGAGCTTTGCACAGTTATGGACTATTTTGAAATTTTCTTGAACCGCATGCTGTTATGTAAGAAATCAGCAGAAAAACTGGGCGTGAAGTTTGCTTTGATAATTAATGGACAGAAGATGATATAGATTAAAAAAAGGTCAGAGGATAAAATCAGTAGAAGCTAAGCAAAAAACTTCCACCTGTTTTTGGGATGAACATGGGTGGAAGTTTTTTACTTAGCTTCTTTAAAATATGGTTATACCGGCTCGGCCAGTCTTGCAACCGCGACATAAATTCGGGAAATGGCATACCATGTGGCAAAGTCAGTGACGCCGGTAGCGGGCAGCCCGAAAATCTGCTGGAAGGTGCGTACCGATTCTGCGGTAAGAGGACCGTAAATACCATCGGCTATCAGAGTAGGCAGGGCAGGATAGTTTCCGGCAATGCGGTTTAGCTGCTGCTGCAGCTGGCGAACCTTGTCGCCGGAAGCACCGATGGTTAAATTGTAACCGGGCCATGAGGAAGGAACACCGGAAATAACATCGGCCGTATTGATATACATATCATTACCGAAGTAGTAGCGGATGATTTCAATGGCGGAGTAGCCTTCATCACCCAGATATTTGGACCCCCACTGGCTTAAGCCGGAGCAGGTAACCCGCTGACCGTCACAGTAGGAGGTGAAAATGGGCTGTCGGACACCGGGGCGGGAAAGATAGTTGGGGAAAATGGAATCAACCAGTCTGTCAATGTTTTCATAGGTGTTACGCCCGTAAATCCATTTCTGATCGTAGGCAGTGGAACTGGTGATGGTAAAATTGTAGCCCTGGTTCCGGTAAAACTCTGTGTAAACACGGTTTAAGGTAAAGGACATAATAGCCAGAATGTTTGCGTAAATGGCATCTTCCGGCCAGGTAGCGTAGATTTCTGATGAAGCTACGTTTTTTATATAGTCGGTATATTTTACCCAGTAATTCGGAGCAGTATTGTCGGCGGGAACACCGTCATGGACAATTACATATTCCGGTACGACCACCCGGCTTAGGACAATTTCTCCGGTTTCCGGCATGGGTTTGATTTCTGCTTCCGGAATCTTGGGCGGATAGTCGCCCCAAAGGGTATGGGGAGGAATCACTACAAATTTTTCTTCTTCCTCTGTTGTAGTCAAAGGATTCATACGGATGTTTTGCAGAGAGGTGGTATCGGCCAGCATTTCAGAACCGGTCACTTCTACCGGCTCATAGCCGGGAGCACTTACGGTAATAGTATACTCAGAATAGGGTTTTACTACGCTTTCGGGTTCTAAGCTGTAATTGATAGCGGGAGTAGGAAGCTCGACAGTTTCGGTCAATCCGGAGATGTCGGTGGAGAGCTGCAAAAAGATATTTTGAGGAGAACCGTCAGAGGAAATACTGACGGAAGCATCCGGAATGGGAATCTGCCCAATGGAGGAGATGACACTGACCCGGAGACGTCCTCTGGCACTGCCGGCTCCCATTGCCGGACCGGGAAAATTATTTTCAGGCATAAAAAGACCTCATGTATTTGCTTACAGACATTATATGTAGCAGGTTCCGGTTTCGGAACTGCAAAAATATATTTGCCTAACTTATTGTTACAATGCTATAATATTAGATATATGATTTAAAATACACAAAAGAAGGTGAGTGCCATGGAAGAAGTAATAGACAGGCTTTTAAGAGGGGACTTCGATTACGATAACGGTTCCCTTGATTTTTCGTGTTCAAAATTGGAACTTACCATCAGGAGTGGAGAAATCAAAGAAGGCTCTTTTAAGATTTTAGGGGAACCCGGCAGATATACCAGAGGCACCGTTACATCCTCGAACGGACGGATGGAGTGTCTGACTACGGAGTTTGTGGGAACACAGGAGGAAATCAGTTTCTGTTTCCATGGAGAAAACCTGGAAGAGGGAGATGTAGTCAAGGGGGAGTTCTGCGTTATCAGCAACCAGGGAGAGTATTATCTGCCCTTTGTTGTAAATGTGGAATATGTACAGTTGACTTCTTCGTTAGGAAATGTGAAGAATCTGTTTCATTTTGCAAATCTTGCCAGGACAAGTCCCGAAGAGGCAGCAGGGCTGTTTTATTCTCCGGATTTCGGAAAGATATTTACCGGCAGTGATAAGCAGCATTACGCGCAATATTGTGCACTGGCGGCAGTGCCCGGAAATGAGCAGAACATTGAAGAGTTCTTAATCGGTATCAATAAAAAGCAGAAAACGGAGTATCTGACGGATTTACAGGAAATACGGCTGGAAGATCCGGAGGGGACAGTACCTTTAGAAATAGCCATTACACGCAATGGATGGGGATATACCCATTTATATGTGGAAACAGAGGGCAGCTTCTTATATAGCGAGAAATCGGAGGTCAGGGATGATGATTTCCTGGGCAATGTATGCAGACTGCCTGTTTTTGTAGAAGAAACATTACTGCATGACGGTAATAATTTTGGCTGCATCCGAATTTTTAACAGCTATGCAGATATTAAAGTTCCGGTATTTGTAAAATATCACGGACTGGGTCAGAATGGCAGAAAAAGCAGAGAAAAAAAGCATCTGCTTAAGCAGCTTATGGATTTTTATCAGGCCTTCCGCCTAAAGAAAATAGGCACGGCTGCATGGTTAAAAGAAAGCGGCAGCATTGTAGAAAGGATGGTTGCGGCAGATGAGAAGGATATTGCAGCACGACTGTTTCAGGCACAGCTTCTGATTACGGAGGAACGCTGTAATGAAGCACAGTGGATTTTAGACCATGTGGCTGATTTGCTGGATGCGGCAGAGACGGGGGACCCTGTCCTGGAATCCTATTATCTGTACCTGACCACCCTGATACAAAGGGATGAGAATTATGTCAATGAGATTACCGGGCAGGTAGAACGGATTTATAAAAGAAACCGTGATGAGTGGAGGATAGCATGGCTGCTTTTATATTTATCGGAAGAGTATAACCGCAGTTCTTCCAAAAAGTGGGTTTTTCTGGAAGAACAGTCGGACAGAGGCTGTAACAGTCCCATTCTTTATATTGAAGCCTTGCTTTTAATAAACAGAAATCCGTCTCTTTTGATGAAGCTGGGTAAGTTTGAACGAAATGTTCTGACTTATGGAGCCAAGCAGGAGCTTTTAAGCAAGGATGTAATTATGCAGTTCGTTTATCTTGTGCAGAAGGAGAGAGAGTATTCTGACTGTCTGTACCGGATTCTGGAGAAGTGTTACCGGCTGATACCTGATACAGGCGTGTTGCGGGAGATTTGCAGCCTTTTGATTAAAGGTAACAAAACCGGAGCAAAGTGGTATGAATGGTATAAGCTGGGAGTAGAGAATGAATTGCGTATTACCAGATTGTATGACTATTATATGCTGAGTGTGGACAGGGAAAAGGTGGATGTTCTGCCTAAGATAGTATTGATGTATTTTTCTTATCAGAATACACTCCATTATGAACTGGCAGCCTTTTTATATGCTAATGTATATCGAAACAGAGAGTCTTTCCCGGATTTGTATGAAAACTACAGGTACACTATAGAGCAGTTTATAACGGAGCAGATAGTGAAGCGTCATATTAACAGGGATCTGGCTTACCTGTATAAAAATCTGATTACACCCCGTATGCTGACGAAGGAAGTAGCAGAGGCACTGGCAGAACTGCTTTTTATTCATCAGATTCAGGTAAACAAAAAGGATATACGCTATGTTATTGTATATCAGAACTGTATGATAAGGGAAGAAAGATATCCTGTTACAGAGGGAAAGGCCTATGTATCGATTCCCTCTTCTGAATGTACGGTTGTATTTGAAGATGAGTATAAAAACCGATACATTTCAGGGGTGCAGCATATTATCGAAAAGCTGCTGCTGCCGGGTAAACTGGCAAAGATGATTGCACCATTGGTAGAAAATAAGAGGGATTTTAACATTTACCAATGTTTAAACGGCAGAGAACCCGGGGAAATTACAGTAGAAAATGAAAGCAGATTCTGTTTCCTGTCCAAGGATTCTGATATCGTAAATGATATTAAGCAGATGATTTGCATGCGTCTGCTGGAATATTATTATCAAAAGGATAAAATGAAGGAACTGGATTCTTATCTGGAGACCATACAGCCGGAATTTCTTTCCTCCACAGAGCGTAGCGAGGTAATGCGGTATATGCTTATGAGGGGACAGGAGAAAAAGGCGGAGGCATGGCTGCGTACATATGGTCCCTATGGAATGGATGCCAAGGCACTGGTGAGACTCTGCTCCTTTATTATCAGGGAAAATGAATTTGCAGAGGATGAGGCATTGACCCGGGCAGTCTGGTATGCCTTTCATAAAGGAAAATATGATGAATACTGCCTGCGTTATCTGGCGGCGTATTATAAGGGATTGACCGGCAAACTGAGAGATATCTGGAAAGCGGCAGAAGGGTTTGGGATAGACACACGCAGTCTTAGTGAAAGAATTCTGATACAGATGTTGTATTCCGGGGCCTTTGTGGGAGAAAAACTGGATATTTTCCGGCGTTATGTGGCAGACGGAGCGAGGGTTGAAGTGGAATTGGCATTTTTATCCCAGTGTGCCTATGAGTATTATGTAAAAGACCGTCTGGCAGCAGGATATCTTTTTGAAGAGATGACTGCATTACATAAGTGCGGCGAAATACTGCAAAAGGTATGTAAGTTAAGCTATATTAAGTATTATTCGGAAAATAAGTCTGAGATAACGGAAGAAGTACGCGGTATAGCAAAACAGTTTATTAAAGAACTGCTGCGTGAAAACGTACGTCTAAAGATGTTCCGTGAGTTCGCCGATGCAAAAGACAGGGAGCTGATAAATCAGCTTTCTGACAGGACCATTGTGGAATATAAGGCTCATCCCCAGGCAAGGGCAGTGATGCATTATTGCGTAGAAATGGCAGAAGGCGAAGGGGCTGACTACCGGACGGAGGAAATGAATGAAGTATACGGTGGGGTGAGCTACAAGG
Organism: Lachnospiraceae bacterium; assembly: GCA_051879895.1. Taxonomy (GTDB): domain Bacteria; phylum Bacillota; class Clostridia; order Lachnospirales; family Lachnospiraceae; genus Acetatifactor. The sequence continues at coordinate 6,864 of JBJEMX010000046.1, read as the reverse complement.
ATTTTGTATTATTTTTTGGAGAGCGTCTGCAATATTATATCATGGAGAAGAGAGACGGCAACGAGCAGCTGACGGAAAGCGCATCTATTCAGAAAAGCGATGCCGGCAGTCACGGAGCAGACGGTAAATTTAATCTGATAAATGATTTGAGCATCAGTACCACCCTGCAGGATTATGAAACGGTGGATAAACTGCTTACAGAATATGAATACCAAGAATTTTTAAAGGACGGACTGTTTCACCTGATGTAACAAACAGACCGGGAAAGGAAACTGCAGTGAAGGATAAAATCATTGTAGGGTATGATTTGGGAAACAGCTTTTCCCAGATAAGCTATTGTACATATGAAGGGGCAGCACCGGAAACACTGGCTGTGACGGCAGGAACAGAAATCTATAATATTCCTACCGTGTTGTGTAAAAGACAGGGAGTAAACCAGTGGTTTTACGGAAAGGAAGCAATAAAGCACGCCGAAGCGGAGGGCGGTATTCTTCTCACTAATCTGGTGGAACTGGCAAGAAACGGGGAAAAGGTAGTATTGGAAGATACAGAATTTGACCCTGTCGCACTCCTCACTCTTTTCGTAAAACGCAGCCTGGCACTTATTTCCCTGGTTTCGGGTGTGGACAAAATCGGGGCATTGATGATTACCTGCGAAAATTTAGATTCTGTCATGGTTGAAATATTAAATGCTGTGGTAGCCGGGCTTTCCCTGAAAACGAAAACGATTTGTTATCAGAGCCATGCGGAAAGTATTTATTATTATATCCTGCATCAGCCTGCAGAACTTTGGCAGAGGCAGGTGTTGATTTGCGATTACAATGGGGATACCATAAAGGTCTGTCGTATGAACTGTAACCGCAGAACTACGCCTATTGTAGCGTTCGTAGAAGATACGGTGTTTCCGTTTCGCGATTACAGAGAACTCGCCGGGGAGGATGTCATGCGGGAAAGTGTGGCAAACCGGATGGATGAAGAATTTCTGGAAATATTAAAAAAGCTGAATGAAGGGCAGATTGTTTCCTCGGCATATCTTCTGGGGGATGGATTTAAAGAGGAGTGGATGAAGGAGTCCTTACAGTATCTTTGCCGCGGTAAACGGGTTTTTCAAGGAAATAACCTTTACAGCAAGGGTGCCTGCCTGGGAATGAGGGAAAAGCTTTCTCCCAGTGAAATCGGCAGGGAATATGTATTTTTGGGAAAAGATAAATTAAAAGCCAATGTTGGTATGCGGGTGATGCGAAGGGGTGAGGCCTCCTATTGTGCCCTTTTGGATGCAGGTACCAATTGGTATGAGGCAAACCATACAGTGGAGTTTTTGTTGGAAGCAGACAATACCTTTACCCTGATTATTACACCGTTAAACGGAAAGGAAATCAAGTATGCACAGGTGACATTGGAAGGACTTCCCAACAGACCGAATGCGGCGTCCAGATTGCATATGGAACTGGATATGCCGTCAGAAACCTGTATCAGGCTTACGGTGGAGGATTTAGGATTTGGGGAAATATTCCCTGCAAGCAATCAGAAATGGACGGAAAGTTTTGAGGTAGCGTAAGTGGGCAGAGTATTATTGAGTACCGGTGAATATGCCACAATTCCATATTGTTTTGAAAATCTTGGTATCAGGGTGTATTCTGCGGAGGAATTATGCTATGTGATAAAAGAAAATGCCTTTCTTCTGGATGTGGAGATTCTGAATAAGAAGCTGGTACGCTGGATTGATGAGGTACTGGCACTGCCCCAACTGGCCGCAGAGCTTTATCCTTTACTAAACCGTAAGACATCCGCCGGAGTATTTGTGTCTGCGATTCTGAGATATGTAGGTTTTTATGACGAAGAAACCATTGCACATATAGAAGAAATCTATAAAAGCGGTACCGATTTAAATATTTATGAAAAGCTTAAGAGCAGGGCAGATTATATGGTATCGGCAGGACGTTATGCAAAGGCAGTTCTGGAGTATGAGTCTCTTTTGGAGGAACTGCCGGAGGAAGAGAAGCAGCTTCGGGCAAAATTGTTGCATAATAAGGGTGTGGCATTATGCGGATTGTTTTTCTTTACAGAGGCGGCACAGGCTTTTAAGGAGGCTTATGCAATCATACCGGATGCGGAAACCCTGACAGAGTATCTGGCAGCGAAGCGTATGTCCATGGAGGAAAGTGAGTACGTTGCATTTGTTGCGGGGATTCCGGATTATTATGCAGAGACCATGGAACTGGAAAGCCGGGTAGAGAGACTGCATAGGGAGTGGGAAGAAGCAGCGGTAAAAAAACAGCTTGAAGAGCGGATGGCCATAAAAGAAGAAGGCAATATGGCTGCTTATTATGAAGAAACTGACAGGTGGGTACGGGAACTGAAACACAGATATCGTGACAGTGTAGTGTAATAAATTAGTGCAGGAGGGCAGAAAGAACGGCATGGGATTCTTTAAATGGCTCTTTGGAAAAAAGAAAAAGACAGAAGCACAAGAGAATTGGGATGAGATTGTCTATGAAAGAGATCAAGTCAATTTTCAAGATGCAGAAGAAAGAAAGCGGTACCTGACCGAGTGTCTGGAACAGATTGGTGAGGCTCAGAAGGAAGTAAATCTTTTGACGGGAGAGTATTCCCTGGTCACCTCCTATCTGACCGATTTGGAGGAAATAGAGGCTCTGCCTGCGGAGCAGATGTCGGAGCTTAAGACAGTTGCCGGAAAAATGCAGGCCCTTGAAAAAGAGCGGAAGAGTTATCAGGAAAAGGAAGTACGGATGTCCGAAACTGAGTATCGTCAGGTTCAGGCACAGGAGCAGGAAATAGAAGAAGGCATCCGGAAGCTTACGGATGCGGAAAAGTACCGGAAACTGGTAAAGCAGGATTTAAACCGCCTGGACGGAGAGCGGCATGCGTATGCATATCGTAAGACGGAACTAAAGAATATGATGATAAACCTGAAAGGGATGGCAGTCATCTGTCTGACGGCACTGGCGGTTTGTATCATTATGCTTTTGATACTGCAGTTTGTTTTTGAAATGAATACCATGATTGGGTATTATGTGTCCGCTGTGGCTGCGGCCATTGCCATTACGATACTGTTTGTAAAGTATGTGGATGCGGACAAGGAGCTGGGCAAGGTGGAAAAGGCTTCCAATAAGCTGATATTGCTCCAGAATAAAGTAAAAATACGTTATGTAAATAACAAAAATCTTTTGGATTATCTTTGTCTGAAATACAATGTAGAAAGTGCTGCCAGGCTGAAAAAATTGTGGGAGATGTATCAGGACGAAAAGGAAGAACGCAGACAGTATGCAGAAGCAGAGGCCAAGCTGGAATATTACAATGCACAACTGACGCAGAAATTGTCCTGTTACAGAGTAAAGGATCCGGGGCACTGGGCAGCCCAGCCCGGAGTGATTATGGATTCCAGAGAGAGAATTGAAGTAAGACATGGTCTGATTGTGAGAAGGCAGGCATTGCGTAAGCAATTAGATTATAATAACCGCCTTGCGGAGGCCGCAAAACAGGAAATCAGTGAGATTGCCAGAGAATATCCTGCATATACGCCGGAAATTTCCGAAATGGTGGAAAGATATGAAAGGGAGTTTATATGAATACAGACAGATACTCAAGCCCGTTAGGGGAACGTTATGCAAGTAAAGAAATGCAGTATATCTTCTCTCAGGATATGAAATTCCGTACATGGAGAAGGTTATGGATTGCCTTGGCAGAAACAGAGAAAGAACTGGGGCTTCCTATTACCGGGGAACAGATTGAAGAGCTGAAAGCTCATGCAGAGGACATTAATTATGATGTGGCAAAGGCCCGTGAAAAAGAGGTGCGGCATGATGTCATGAGTCATGTATATGCATACGGTGTGCAGTGTCCTAAGGCAAAAGGGATTATTCATCTGGGGGCTACCTCCTGCTATGTGGGAGATAATACCGATATTATCGTTATGGCGGAAGCCCTGAAGCTGGTTAAGAAAAAACTGGTCAATGTGATGGCAAAGCTGGCAGAGTTTGCAAACAATTACAAATCCCAGCCTACGCTGGCCTTTACTCACTTTCAACCGGCCCAGCCTACTACCGTAGGCAAGAGGGCTACCTTGTGGCTGCAGGAGTTTGCCATGGATTTAGAGGATCTGGAGTATGTACTGTCCACCATGAAGCTGTTGGGTTCTAAGGGAACTACCGGTACTCAGGCTTCCTTCCTGGAGCTGTTTGACGGTGATCAGGAGAAGATTGATAAAATAGACCCCATGATTGCAGAGAAGATGGGCTTTTCGTCGTGTTATCCGGTGTCCGGACAGACCTATTCCCGCAAGGTGGATACCCGTGTGCTGAACATTCTGGCAGGAATTGCGGCATCTGCCCATAAGATGAGTAATGATATTCGTCTGCTGCAGCATTTAAAAGAAGTGGAGGAGCCCTTTGAAAAGAGTCAGATTGGCTCTTCTGCCATGGCATATAAGAGAAATCCCATGAGAAGTGAGCGGATTGCATCTTTAAGCCGTTATGTGATGATTGATGCCCTGAATCCGGCCATTACCTCCGCAACACAGTGGTTTGAAAGAACTCTGGATGATTCTGCCAACAAGAGACTTTCCATTCCGGAAGGATTTCTGGCCGTTGACGGTATTCTGGATTTGTGCATGAACGTGGTGGACGGTCTGGTGGTATATCCTAAGGTTATTGAAAAGCACATGATGAGTGAGCTGCCCTTTATGGCAACCGAAAACATTATGATGGATGCGGTAAAGGCCGGGGGAGACAGACAGGAGCTGCATGAAAGAATCAGGGAGCTGTCCATGGAAGCAGGAAAAAATGTGAAAGTGGAAGGGAAGGAAAATAATTTGTTAGAGCTGATTGCAGCAGATCCTGCCTTTAACTTATCCCTTGAGGATTTACAGAAAACCATGGAACCTGCAAAATATATAGGCCGTTCCAAAGAACAGGTAGAGGCATTTTTGAAAAATAATATCAATCCTGTTTTGGAAGCGAATAAGGACTTGCTGGGAATGGAGGCCATTATTAACGTATAAAACAGATATAATATATGCTTATATCATTTATAAATAATATTGATTTTACTTATGCTTTCGTTTGGAATATAATCAAACAGGAAGAAAGAAACGGATTGGCATTATCTGTTTTTAAAACGATGGCAAAGCCGGAAATGCATAAGTATATGGAGGATAAATAAATGGTAAAAGCAGTAGTAGGTGCAAACTGGGGCGATGAGGGAAAAGGAAAGATTACCGATATGATGGCAGAAACCGCGGACATTATTGTAAGGTTCCAGGGTGGTGCCAATGCAGGGCATACAATTGTGAACAACTATGGTAAGTTCGCTCTTCATACCCTGCCGTCCGGTGTTTTTTATAATCATACCACCAGCGTTATCGGTAATGGTGTGGCATTGAATATTCCGATTCTGATTGGAGAAATTAAATCTCTGACTGACAGAAATGTGCCGATGCCTAAAATTCTGGTTTCTGACCGTGCCCAGATTGTAATGCCTTATCATATTCTCTTTGATCAATATGAAGAAGAGAGATTAGGTAAAAAATCATTTGGCTCTACGAAATCGGGTATTGCACCCTTTTACTCTGATAAATATGCAAAAATCGGTTTTCAGGTAAACGAATTGTTTGAAGAAGAACTGTTACGGGAAAAGGTATACCGTGTACTGGAAACCAAAAACATACTGCTGACTCATTTGTATCATAAGGATCCGGTTGATCCGGAGGAATTGATTGCTACCCTGCATGAGTACAGGGACATGATTGCACCCTATGTGTGCGATGTGTCACTCTTTTTGGATCAGGCATTAAAAGAAGGAAAGACTGTTTTACTGGAAGGACAGCTCGGTACCTTAAAAGACCCTGACCACGGCATTTATCCCATGGTTACCTCTTCCTCTACACTGGCAGCGTACGGAGCCATCGGAGCCGGTATTGCACCTTATGAAATCAAAGAAATCGTTACGGTATGTAAGGCATATTCCTCCGCAGTAGGTGCGGGTGCTTTTGTCTCTGAGATTTTCGGGGATGAAGCAGATGAATTGAGAAGACGCGGCGGTGATGGCGGCGAGTATGGCGCAACCACAGGGCGTCCCAGAAGAATGGGCTGGTTTGACTGTGTAGCTTCCAAGTACGGATGCCGTATGCAGGGAACCACTGATGTAGCATTTACCGTACTGGATGTACTGGGGTATCTGGACGAAATTCCCGTATGTACCGGTTATGAAATTGACGGGGAAGTAACAACGGCATTTCCCGTTACCGCAAAACTGGAAAAAGCAAAGCCGGTGCTGACTGTACTGCCCGGTTGGAAATGTGATATCCGTGGCATTAAAAAGTATGAAGAACTGCCCGAAAACTGCCGCAAATATATAGAATTTGTGGAGGAACAGATTGGTTTCCCCATTACAATGGTAAGTAACGGTCCCGGCAGACAGGATATTATTTACAGAGAAAGTCCGTTGAAGAAGCAAAAATAATGTAGCGGCAGTGATGAAACTGCAGAATGGAGACAGACATGAAGAAAATGAATGCAAAAAGGATTGCTGCACTGATTGCAATTATCCTGCTGGCAGCTTTATATGTGGTAACTTTAATTGTAGCAATTTTCGACCAATCGGCCTCAGGCAATTTGTTTAAAATCTGTCTCATTTGTACCGTAGTCGTTCCGGTACTGGCATGGATATTTATCTGGATTTATGGGCAGATGACCGGAAAGAAGACCATAGCGGATTTGAATCTGATGCAGGATTCCGGACAGCCACAAGCAGATGGAGAGAAGAAGGAGAAATAATCCCGGTACCGGGATTATTTCAGACTGTAGACAAAGCGGCTCTGGGATGTGAACCCCAGAGCCATTTTTC
>JBJEMX010000045.1:0-43089 GCA_051879895.1 Lachnospiraceae bacterium | reverse complement strand
CCCTTTCCAGGGGTGTCCCTTCGACCTCTTGGGTACTTCTCCAAATGAGGTTGAACTACAATCTCTTTCCTATAAAAACTGTTCGGGGAGAAGGTATCTCCAGCGGAGAGGGTGGGATTCGAACCCACGCGCCCTTGCGGACAAACGGTTTTCAAGACCGCCTCGTTATGACCACTTCGATACCTCTCCAAGCGTCGCACTTTCGCTCAGTGCAAGACTTATATTAACAAAAACTTCAGTACGTGTCAACAACTTTTTTTTAATTTTTTTCAATTTTTTTAAATATTGGTCCGATAGGAAAAATTCGTGAATGTTGCAGTCCATTTTTCAGTTCCGGCATAGGCAAAAACACCTATCATTGCACCTGTAAACCTTTTGCCTTTTTTCAGTCCTTCATCACATATATAGTACACATCAGGCAGATTTGCAGCCTCTTTCTTCTCTTCTCCGTCAAGGCTATACAAGAATTTTCTTTCCAGACCCCTTGTCTCTACCTCGAAGGATATTGTCCGGATATCATCGGCAATTTTTCTTTTTCCATGAAACCGGTCTTCTGTATCTATGTGCTCCTGTACCTGTACAAAAAGTCCCTCCGCTTCTTTTACAACAGCACAGGATACCCAGGTATTCTCATCATAGTAACAAACCAGTCCTGCCTGCTGCCCGTTCTTCATGGGAATGACTTTCATTACTGTTTCCGCTGCGAAATTAAAATTCTCCTGCCGGCGTACCAGAATATTTCTGGCCCCCACATCACTTAAAGGTAAGGGACTTCCGTCAAGGTACAATACCCCTTTTTGCACTCTGATTGCTCCCGGCACGGGCGTTCTGGGTGTCATCCACTCCAAGGGCAGGCTGTCCCCTGCTCCAAACAGATTTTGGTCTTCTGCAACGATACTTTGGCTATTCCAAAAAGGAAGCGGTCTTTTTTGCAAGACACTGGGACCCTTTAAACTGTTTACAATCGGCCAGCCGTCCGCAGTCCATGTAATCGGGTCTATAGCGGTTTCCCTGCCCAGCATACTGTACCTGCCGTCTATCATGCGGCCACACAAATACACCATGTACCAATTCCCTTCCGCCGTCTGTACCGGCTTTCCATGTCCGCAGCGTTGTATCGGTGCTTTTTCATCATTCTGACGCATAATCGGATTGTAGGGACAGGGTTCATAAATTCCAAACAACTCCTTGGAACGTGACACGGTAATCCGATGTCCTGCTCCTGTACCGCCCTCTGCTTCAAACAGGTAATAATATCCGTCCTTTTTTAACAAATGCGGTCCTTCCGGTGCCCGCTTCTGGTCACCATAAAAAAGCAGGGTTGCAGGGCTCATCTGCCTGGTTGCATCCTCGCTGATTTCAAAGATACGGGCTCCACGGTTTAATAACATATAGCGGGTGCCATCGTCATCTGTAAAAATGGACGGGTCAATACCATCTTCGTCCAAAAAGACAGGTTCACTGTAAGGTCCCTCCGGTTTGTCCGAAGACACTACCATCTGTTTTCTGTAGACGGTACCGGTGTCGTTCAGCCGGTATGTTGCACAAATATAAAACCTTCCTTTATAATAGGAAATGTCGGGTGCCCAATAGCCTCTGCCTCCTTCCAGCTCATCCAGATGTGCCCACTCCGGATTTGTAATGGCATAACCGATAATCTTCCAGTGTATTAAATCCTTTGAGTGGGAAACCGGAATGCACGGAAAAAATATAAAAGAGGAGTTTACCATATAGTAATCTTCTCCCACTCTTATAATAGAAGGGTCAGGATAAAAGCCGGTGCGGACAGGATTTTTATATGCTTCCTCATAGGCAAAGCCCGTTACATCCGCAAAATACTCCTCTATACAGTTCATCTGCTCTCTACTGCCTTCACAGATATTGACTGTAGCAGTTAATTTTTGCTTCGTAAGCACTTCTTCAGCCGCCCAGTGTGCCAGATCATAGGGCGTTGTCAAATCGCAGTCCCCGGCTACCGGCGACATGCCTACACGTTCTACCAGATATTTTACCAATTCCAGATTTCCCGACAGCGTTGCATAATGTAAAATGTTCCTATGCCATTCATCTCTTTCATTCATATTTGCACGGGAATATTCCACAATATATTTTACAACCTGCAGATTACCGGTTTTTGCAGCCAAGAAACTCAGTGGCAGTCCTTCGATGCTTATTTCATCAATTATTGGAGGATTTTCCAATAAAAGTTTTTCTACCTGTGCAAAATTCTCAGCCAGTATTGCCTGTTCTAAAAGTGATTTCATTCTAATCTCCCTGTCAATGCACATATTCTGCTTCTAATTCCAATTAAGCTCCTCCAAAAGCAGTTCCCTGTACTCTCCTCCCAGTTCATACAAGCCTTTGGCAATCAGCCCCGCAAAGGTAACTGCCCCTTCATACTTTAAATGTGTATTATCTGTTTTGCCTTCCGGACAGGACGCATATTCTCCCGGTGCCAGATGCATAAACCACTTGATACTGCCTTCTGCCCCTGCCTTTTTCAGTTCTGCCCTGCTGTAGCTGTACAAATCCACAAGCACTACCTCCTGCTTCATCGCAGTCTGCTTCATGGCTGCCACATAGTCAGAATGTGCACCGATACCCAGATATTTTTCTTCTACAAAGCATCTTCTTTCAAGAGGTGTAATTAATACCGGTTTCGCACCATGTCTTCTGGCTGTATCAATAAATAATTTCAGATTTTCCATATATGTACTAAAGGGCTCCGTATATCTGGTGGGGTCCTCCTTCTTTTCATCGTTATGTCCAAACTGTATAAATAAATAATCGCCTTCTTCAATCGCTGCATCTATTGCTTCCAGTCTGCCTTCCTCCAAAAAGCTCTTTGTACTCCTTCCGTTTTTGGCATAATTGCATACTGTGATATCTTCTCTTAAGTAAAGAGACATTACCTGCCCGATTCCTGTCTGCGGATAAGTGGTAATCGTATTTGTCTGTACTGTAGAATCGCCTGCCCAATATATTTTTTTCATCTTCCCTCTTCTTACCTCTTCCTATATTTGCAAAATCAATATATCTTTACCTGTAAGCCTTTTAGAAAAAACAAGGGAAACCGAAGTTTCCCTTGTGTATTACTTCCTATTTTAATGTACTGTCACCGGAAAATGCATTATTCCTTTACCGCACCGATATTTACGCCCTTTACAAAATACTTCTGTAAGAAAGGATACAAAATCATGAACGGAATAATTGCAGACATAACGGCCGCATTGAACAATGTATTCTGTGTTACTACATATGCTGTATTGGGTGTATCACCATCCATAATCATATTACGCAGCTTATACTGGAAGTTTACCTGATTATTGTCGGTAATGTAAATCTTTACGGTGGTATAATCGTTCCATACGCCTACCGCAAACATCAGACCGATACTTGCCAGTGCTGCCTTAGACAGCGGAAGAACAATCTTGAAGAAAATTCCCATGGGCGAGCAGCCGTCAATGCGTGCCGCCTCAAACAGTCCCTGCGGAATACCTTCAAAGAAGTTTCTCATAAGTACCAGGTTGTAAACGTTCATACCATGCTTTATTACTACTACCATCAGGTTATTAACCAGACCCAGTTGCTTCATTACCAGATATTCAGGAATCATACCGCCGCTGAAAATCATGGTAAACAAAATCAGGTATGCAAAGAAATTACGTCCCGGCATATCAAACTGAATCAGCACATAACCACCCAATGTGGAAAGTACCAGACCAAGTAAAGTACCTAAAACCGTGGTTATAATGGAGTTTAAAAACGGTTGATATAACTGTTTGGTTTCCAGAATTACTTTATATCCGTCCCAAGTAAAATCCCTGGGCCATAATCTGAACTGATAAATACTTACGGAGTCCAGAGAGTCAACTATTACCTTCCAAATCGGAATTAAAATGATTAACCCTACAACAATAAAAGCCAAATAATTAATTCTCGTAAACAGTGAGAATCTTCTCTTGGTTATACCGGGGACAAACAGCCACAACCCCAGAATATTGAACAACAACAATACCAGCAGCGGTACTGCAAGAAAGAACTTATTGCCTGCCGGAATACCCGCCTGTCCTGCTACGTTTTGTATCTGCTTATCCAACAGTGACATAAGCATACATACAAAAATCATACTCAGCGTATTCAGAATCAGAGATACCTGTGCAAATCGTACGATTTTATTACCAAGTTCCTTCTTCATTCCAAACACAAGAACCAATGCTACGATATGCAGTACTGTAAATACTGCTGCCGCAGCCCAAAAAACATACATGAGCACGGATACAATGTTCATAGCCATAATTCCTGCATTGCCCTGTACACCTAAAGAAACAGCAGCTTCATACACCTTACTTACGTTATCCCGCAGTGCAGCCATGGTAATATCTTCACCCACAAGAAGTGAAGGACCAAGTCTTAATACCGGCACAAGGACAAGTCCCAGCGAAAATATAGTGGTCAGTGTAATTATAAACAAATAAATATATTTTGCTCTCGTCATTCTATTTGTACTATTCACGTCACTACCTCCTATACAATACCGCGGCCGCGGACTTTCTTACTTGCCCAGTTACATGCCACAACAAGTATGCATCCAATCAGGGATCTGAACAAACCAACTGCCGTTGAATATCCATAGTCAGGCAGGGTCTGTAAGAATGTCTGACGATAAATATAGGTAGCAACTACGTCAGATACATCACGTACACGGTCATTGTAAAGAACGAATACGGATTCAAACAGGTTCATAACCTTTGCCAGGTTCAGAATCAATACGGTAATAATGGTATTAGACAATGCAGGCAGGGTTACAAAACGCATTTTCTGGAAACGGGTTGCACCGTCAATATCTGCTGCTTCATAAAGCTCCGGATTAATACCTGCCAGGGTTGCAAGGAAGATAATGGTTCCCCAACCGGTTTCTTTCCAGATATTTATGATGTAGTACATCGGACGCCACCACTTGGTATCTCCCAAAAAGTAGATGGAATCCTTAATAATACCAAATTCTTTTAACAAACCGTTAACCATACCGTTTACGGAAGGGGACAGGAATAAGGTAAAGATAGAAGCCGTAACTACCCAGGACATAAAGTGAGGCAGATAAATAACAGTCTGCAAAACCTTCTTTGCAAACAGGTTGCCCATTTCGTTTAACAATATAGATACAACAACAGATGCTGCCGTTGTAATAATCAATTTTAAAATACTCAACTCTAATGTATTCACAAAAGAGGTCCAGAAAGCCGGTTCACTGAACAGCTTAATAAAATGTTTAAAGCCTACAAATTCGGGAGAAATACCCCTTGCAGCCATTGCCGGAGTGTATGTGGTAAATGCATACCGGATACCAAGCATAGGCCAGTACTGCGTAATAATCAAGAAGACTAAAACGGGAAGGAACATCAGGTAATACCCTCTGTTGTTCCAGATACGTGTTTTTAAAGGCTTTTTCTGTACCTGAACGGTACCGCCTGTTTTCACTTTTTTGCTCATACTGCAAATCTTCCTTTCCTAATTTGCTCCTCTACCGATAAATAACTGTCCTGCCGCCTAAGCAGCAGGACAGTATCTTAATTCATGTCTTTGCAGCTATAGCAATTACTCTGCACCATTCAGTTCGGAAAGAATCTTTGCTACTAAATCTGCGGAATTTTCCTCATAATAAGCCATCCACTCATCAACATCACCGTTGTTGGTAACAACTTCGGTAATAACCTTAGTCTTTAAGTCATTCAGGGTACCGCCGTCAGAAGTTAAAGTGTCGCTGGATGCAGACTTAGGTGCCTGTACGGAGTTCTCTGTAAAGAAGGTGTTGTTAGCACTTGCAATATCAGTTACAGAGTTATAACCGTTGGTTAAAGGTGCGATAACAAGTGCAGGATCGATAGCGTTGCTCTTCCATGCAGTTGTAGGATCGTTAGGAGAAGGAAGCAGGTGGAACTGACCTTCAGTGTATTCCTTTACGGTGTCTTCCTTACCGTCTTTACCCTTAATGGTTACAGTTTCAGCAATGTTATCCCAGTGAACACCCTTTGCACCGTAGGTCCAAAGCATCTGAACGGTATCACCGTCTAACATGGTTTCGATGAATGCATCGAAAATTGCCTGCTCACGGGTATCATCACCGTCCTGGTCATCAATGATAACCCATACAGGAGCTTCACGGTTGATATATGCGCCAACTTCTGCGATAGGCTTTAAGGAAGTAACTTCGCTGTTGATGCCGTTCTTTTCAAAGTTGTCTACGATAGTCTGATTCCACTTACCTGCCCAGTATGTGAATACACCGAAGGAACCAGCCTGTTCTGCGGACCAGTATAATTCACGAACGTCCTTTGTACCAGCTTCACCGGAAGTAGGTTCGATAACGCCGTCATTGTAAGCGGTCTGTAATCTTAACAGAGCGTTCTTGGTAGCTTCGGTATCAAAACCGTCATACCAAACGCCTGCATCATCCTGTACAAATGCAGGATAAGCATCCTGCCAGAATTCAGGCAGATAGTTGATGTAAGGAGCTTCAAAGCCAACCCAGCCTGCTGCCATTACACCGTAGGTATCATCAACACCGTTTCCATCGGGATCTTCATATGTAAATTTCTTTAACATATCATAGTAAGAATTCCAATCGGTTACGTTGTTTAAGTCAACGCCTACTGCATCAGCCCAAGACTGTTTTACGAAAGTAACACAACCATTACCGGTTGCAGGTGCAAAACCATAAAGTTTGCCGTCAATCTTCATTGCTTCATTGATACCGGGCATTGTTACTCTGTCAATGAACTCTGCATTGTTATAAGCTTCGGTCATATCCCAAAGAAGTCCGGTAGGTGCGTACTGAGAATACATATCAGCACTCATTAACATTACGTCAGGCAGGTCACCGCCGGTAAAGATACGACCTACTGCATCAGTATAACCGGAATGGTCTAACTGGATGATTTCAAGGTCGATACCAACTGCAGCTTCCCACTGCTCTTCGAATGCATCCTGACGGTTGTCAGCATTTGCAGTCAAAGTACCATTTACTACCATGGTAATTTTGTCAAGTTCTCCGCTCTTGCCACTGTCTTTGCTTCCGCCGCAAGCTGCTAAAGAAGCAACCATCACTGTAGCAAGAAGAATGGATAATACTTTCTTCTTCATAACTTTCCTCCTAAGAAATATTTTGAATAGTTTGTTTTGCAAGGGCGTCCCCCCTTTGCTTGAAACCACAATATCATTTCCGGCAGTCAAACCGCAAGAGACAGTTTTTGAGGGGACGCACAAATTTTGTTGTCACTTTTTTCAACACCGCTATTTTACTGGGTTTTTGTAAGCACTTACATATTGAGTTTTTTGTAAATAACTGATACAATAGCATTAACCAGTTGGACAATAATTTTTGTTCTTTTGTAACCAAGGAGAGTTTATTAGTGATTTTTACCAAAAACAATTCAAAAAGGAATTCAACCTCTACAATAGAGAGACAGCATTTTATGTTGCAGATGGTAACCTCTTACAGTGTTTTTTTGATTATTATTCTGCTTCTGAGTCTGTATTTATACATTTCAACCATACAAAACACCAAAAAGCAGTTTCTGCAGCAGAGTCAGACAGTCCTTCAGAACAGTGTACAGGTTGTAGATAAGAACTTTCAGATTATGGAAATGTTTGCAAGACAGCTGTTACAGAATCAGGATTTCTGGACCATGAGCGGCAGTACGGATATTACTGACCTGAAATTCAGAAGCAGCGGCCGTGCCCTGAAAAACTATTTGTCCACCAACATCCTGCCGGATGCCTTGTTGCCTCTGCAGGACTACTTTATTTATTTTGAAAACTCCGGTCAGGTGCTTTCACCCAATATTTTTACTGCCCGCAATATGTTTTATGACGGTATTAAAAAATATGAAAGTGCCAATTATCCCAGTTGGGTTTCCATACTGCTGGATGAAAACAGCCGTTGGGAAATGTATTCCATGGATCCCTGGTATTTCACTCCCACGGATCATTATTACTGGTACATTATTGATTTTGATGACTTAAGCTACCGTTCCTCCAATGCCACCATGAATTTTATTATTGATGAGCAGAAATTTTCGGAGGTTTTCACTAACGTGGAATTTTATGACGGCAGTTATATTATCTGTTGCAATGAAAACGGCGAGATTATGTTCTCCTTAAACTCATGGGACCCTGAAAACGAACGGCATACTCTTCCCCTTTACCAGAGCCTTGCACGCATCTCTGCCCTGAGCTTTGATGAAAACTATGCCGATTATCATGAGAATGGCACCAAAATGTTAGTCAACCGTACCTATTCTCCGGAAAACGGCTGGACTTATTATCTGGTACAGCCGGAAAATGCTGCCTATGCCAGCCTCTCCGGTTTCCGGTACATTTATTTATGCGGTCTTCTGGTTGCTCTTGTAGGCGGTGCCTATTTCATTTACTTCCTTGTCCGCCGGAACATGGAGCCTCTTGAGGAGCTTGGCACTGAACTGCAGGCTGTCACGCAGGAAAAGAGCCAGTTGCAGGAGGTGGTAGACAAGCAGAAGCCTATTATTACCGATTCTTATATTCGGCAGTTAATGCAGGGTACTGTTTCTTCTGAGGATGAAGTTCTTTATATTAAAGAATACCTGAATCTCCCCACGGAAGAAACCGCTTACAATGTACTATATGCCGTAGCCTACAACAATTCGGAAAATGCCGGCGGTACCACCACAGGCACTGCTTTAGATTCCGAAGAGCTGGAAGCCGTTATGGAGCTTTCCATGAAAACCTATTTTGGAAGTCCCCTTTACCGCTACTCTCCCGGCGACCGTACTTACGCTTTATTACTTTCCTGTCCGAGGGCAGAGGAAGACCGGTTAATTATGAAAGCCCAGGAGACTGTGGTAAAGCTGCACGAATATCTTCTTGATACCTATGGCATATGGATGTTTGCCGGCATCGGTCATACCACCGATAACCTTATGAATGTCTGGGAAGCCTACCAGCAGGCTGCCGAGGCAGTCAGCTACACTACCAAAAACTATATTTTCTATCCGTATGAAATTATTAAAAAGGATTCCAATGCCTTTTACTATCCGCCGGAGCTTTCCACCAAACTGATTCACTTTATTACCTCCGGCAGCAAAGCTCAGGTATTGGAGCTCTTTGCCCTGATTCACCAGGAGAACATTGAAGACCGTTCTCTTCCCATTAATTTGCTGCAGTTTCTTATGCAGGATATCCGTAACACCCTGTTAAAGGCCAGGTTCTCCCTGCCCGCAGGAACGGATAAGGCCGCTGCCGCTGCACTGGATGAACGTTTCAACGAGCACCTTTCCTTTAAGCTGTGTGAAGATATTGCTTTATCCCTCTGCGAGCTGTTCCAGAGTGATGCCAAAGACGCAGATTTGTCCGTTGCCATTGAAAAATATATCAAACGCAACTATAAGGATCCTTCCCTGTGTCTTAATAAAATATCTGATGAGTTTCAGATTTCCGAAAGCTATTTTTCGCATATGTTTAAGGAAAAGACCGGTGTCAATTTCTCTACTTATCTGGAATCCATCCGTATCAGTGAAGCAGCCCGTCTGATTCAGGATACCAATATAAATCTGAGCGAGCTCTATACGGAGGTGGGTTATAACAATCCTGCCACCTTCCGCCGGGTATTCAAAAAAACCTACGGTGTGACTCCCAGTGCCATGCGGGAAAATGCTACGAATCATTGACGATACACTTTTTTTCTCATAAAATATAATCAGACACAAATGCAACCCCAAGGAGAGATGTATATGGCTGACAGACGATACAATATCGGTCTTATTGTAAGTAATGTAGAAGATGATTTTTCCAATTCCATATGCAAAGGTGCCATTAAGGCCGCCGAGGACCTGAATGACAATTTATTCATTATTCCTGTCAAATACATTGACTATTTTGTAAAGGATGACCCTCTGATGTGCTATGAGTACCAGTACAACACTCTTCTCAACTATGCACGGGTCAATTCCCTGGATATGATTCTGCTTTGTCTTGGTACCATCGGATATACTGCTACGAAAGAGCGATGTGATGAAATTCTTGCCTCTTTTAAGGATTATCCCGTCATTCTGATTGCCTGTGATGAAGAAGGGCACTCATGCGTACGCTACAATAACGCCATTGCTTTGCAGGAAGGCATTACGCATCTGATTACCGTGGAAAACCGCAGACACATCGGCATGATTACCGGTCCCTTGTCCAACATTGACTCCATGGAACGTCTGGCGGTTTACAGGCAGACTCTGACCGAATACAGGCTTTCCATTCCGGACTCCGCCGTCATGATTACTACGGGAGAAAGCAATTGGGCACCTGACGTTGAACGTTTTCTGGATGCGAATCCTGATATGGACGCAATTGTATGTGGTAACGATGCTATGGCAGAGGCTGTTTATGCCTCTTTAGCCAAACGCCGTCTTCGGATTGGCGAACAGATATCTGTCATCGGATTTGATGACATTCCTAATGCCAAATATATGAACCCACCGCTCGCTACTGTCCGTGCCGATGCTTCGGAGCTGGGATTCCGTGCTGTACTGCAGGGACACCGTAAGTTATTGGATGGTACGGTACACCAGCCGGAAACATTTTTTGTAGATACCAGATTTATTTACAGGGACTCCATCGGTACCAATTCAGTCTATAAAGTCCTCACCCAAAGACAGGCCGATGAGCAGGATCGTCTTTTTGAAAAGGTTCATAGGGCTGATGAGAATACACGCCTTATCAGTATGAACCACAACATGAATATCCTCTCCCGCAATATGCTGACCCTGAATGACAGCGGCAAGCAGAACTATACACAGATTCTGGAGAGTCTGACCATTGCCAATTTAAAAAGCTGTTTCTTATATACCTTAAAGCAGCCTCTTCCTTATAACTTTGGGGATGTATGGCATCAGCCGGCTTCCCTTTATCTGCGTGCTTATCTTGAAAACGGGCAGGCTGTTGCTCCCCGTAAAACAGCACAACTGATAAAAACCGACAATATCTTCAATCATCAGTTTATGCCTGATGAGCGAAAAACCTATGTTATGATTGATTTATATGCCCGTGAGTTACAGTACGGTTTCATGCTATGTGATATCAGCTACAGCAATTTCCACTATGTAGAATTTTTGTGTTACCAGATAAGCATTGCTATCAAGCTGATGCATATGTTTGATATGCGTCGTGCCCTACTGGCCGAAAAAGACGAACTGGTTCTCAGACTGCAAAAGGAAAACCTGCAGCTAGATGCTATTTCAGGCAAGGATGAGTTAAGCGGCATCTTAAACCGCAGAGGCTTCTATAAAAAGATTGGCACCTTTCTGGAACAGCAGAGTCTTACTGATAAGCAGATTATTTTTGCTTATGCAGACTTAAACTACTTAAAACAGATTAATGACCTTTACGGACATCCCGAAGGAGACTTTGCCATCCGCTCCTGTGCAGTTGCTTTTGAAATCATTTTTCCAAACTGTATTGCAGGACGTATCGGCGGTGATGAGTTTGCGGTGCTCTCTGTCTGTGATAAGGATACTACCAAAGAAGCTCTACGTGAGGCGATGAATACCTATCTGAGGGATATTTCCCATGACTCCGGAAAGCCCTATACCATTACAATATCCATTGGTATCTGGAGTCCCGCGGAGGGCGAACCCTTCCAGTTGGAAACCGCAATTGAAATGGCCGATGCTTCATTATATGAAGAGAAAAAACATAAACCGCCATTCGGAAAAATCACAAAATAATAATTTTGTTTATTATTGTCCCGGTGTGGCAGATTGAGAGAAGCTATGAACTCAGAATTTACATCAGAATTTACATTAACGCCGCCTATAAAGGCAGGTATCCCTGCAGAAGCCATCCACCGTTTCTTAGACCGGCTGGAGCACTATCAGGTGTATATGCACAGTGTCCTTATCATGCGACACAACAAACTGGTTGCAGAAGGATACTATGCTCCGTATCGTGCAGATACCCTGCACCGGATGTTTTCTATTTGTAAAACCATGAATGCATTGGCAGTCGGTCTTCTTTGTGAAGAAGGCCGTTTGTGCCTTACAGATACTGTTGTCTCTTATTTTCCTGATAAGGTACCGTCTGATGTGCACCCTTTTATTGCACAGATGACCATTCGGGATTTATTGATGATGCGAACCTGCCATGCTTCTACCACTTACAAGCATGACATGAGTAAGGAATGGGTGGAAAGCTTTTTTACCACACCACCCACCCACAAGCCCGGCACCGTATTTCACTACGATACCTCTGCAGCTCATGTGCTCTGCGTACTGGTAGAGAGACTTACCGGTAAACCCATGCTGGACTATCTGAGGGAAAAGGTTCTGGATAAAATCGGCTGGTCTAAAGATTCCTACGTCTTAAAAAATCCTTGGGGAGATTCCCAGGGTGGCAGTGGTCTGATGGCTACTCCCAGAGACTTACTCCTCCTCGCCCGCCTTTTATTGCAGGAGGGCAATTACAACGGAGAACAACTTTTACCCAGAGATTTTATCAGGGAAATGACATCCAATCTGACTCCCAACGCCATAACCGGCGGCGTTATCAGTGAAGCACAGGGTTACGGCTACCAGCTTTGGCGTACCCGCCACGATGGCTTTGTCTGCTACGGTATGGGTGGACAGTTGGCAGTCTGTCTTCCCAAACAGGATTTAATTCTGGTTACCACCGCAGATACCCAGGGATGCGGCGGCGGCAATGACTTAATCTACAACAGCTTTTACGAGGAAATTCTTCCCGCACTGGATACCGCACCCTGTACCGCAGATAAGGAAGCTGCGGAAACTGCCCGGCTCTACGCCCGGCTTTCCGCTCTTGAAATTCCACCCTTGCAGAAATGGTGCCGTACCACCTTTGTAAAACCCCCGGTTTCCTTTCTGGACACCTGCACCTGTGCAGACAAAATCAATCAAAAAAGCTATTGTCTTACAGACAACAGCCTTGGTTTTTCCCATATATCCTTATCCCTTTCCGAAACGGAGGGGATTCTGCGATATACCCTGCACGATATCCCCTGTGTGCTGCACTTTGGTCTTAGCAAATGTCAGACCGGTGCTTTTCCGGTTTATGGCTTTTGTTATGCAGCCAGCGGATTGTGGCTTGAAAAAAATACCTTCTATATCCGCATACACCTCCTTGATACCTGCATCGGCTCCATACACATAGAGCTGAACTTTGGAGAGAAGGATATAACTGTTTTCCTTAAAAAGATAGAGGAAACCATGTTTAACGAATGTAACGGACACTTATATGGCAGAATGGAATAAACTTTTCACACAGTAAACCTGACAGTGCCGGGGAAAAAGCTTTCTGGAGCAGACCCTTGAAAAACGCCGGCACTTAGCGAGATTCGCAAGCTTAGTGTCCGTTGCGTTTTTCGCGGAGCGAGAGCGTGTCTGCAAAGAAACTTTTTCCCCGGCACTGTCCAGCTTACTGTGTAAAAAAATTTATTTCTCCCTGCAAAGAAGAAATCTTTTTGCCACCTCCATATCTTCGGGGGTGGTAATTTTTATGTTCTCATAAGAAGACTCTACCAGTTTTACCGGATGGTTCAACATTGTTTCCACCACCATTGCATCATCCGTAATCCGGATACCGGCCTCCGCCAGTTCCCTGCTTTTTTCCGCAAGCTGCCTGTATGCCTCCAAAATCAAGGGTACAGAAAAAACCTGCGGCGTCTGTACCGCATAAAGCCTGCTTCTGTCAGGCGTCTCTGCTACAAAGCCCTTATCATCAGCCAGTTTTATGGTATCCTTTACCGGTACAGCCGCACAACATGCATCATATGCTCTCGCAGCTGTAGCGGTATCTTCAATAACCTTCTCTGTCACTAACGGTCTGGCACCGTCATGGATAAACACATAGCCATCGGTATTGGATACCGGCATTTTCTCTTCTTTTATAATCTGAAGGGCATTCTGTACGGAAAGGTAACGCTCCGCTCCTCCGGGCACTACCGCTACAACCTTGGAAAAACCATATTTTTCTACGATTTCCTTCTTCACATAATCCACTTCATCCCTGCCGGTAACCAGTATCACATCATCAATAACCGCAGAAGCTTCAAAAGCCTGCAATCCATACCAGATAACAGGCTTATCGCACAACAGCATATATTGTTTTGCCACATCACTCCCCATACGCCGGCCCGTTCCCGCAGCCAGCAGTATGGCTGTACATCTCTTACCACTCTTCATAATGTTCTCCCGCCGGATAACATTCCGGTATCATACAGGGGATTATGATATCCGCTCCCCTAATTTCAAATTGGGAACCGCATTCAAATCCAGATTGCTGCGGACTCCTTTGATATATTCATAGTAACCGGCAGTTCCTATCATCGCCGCATTGTCCGTACAAAGTATAGGAGAGGGATGATAGAACTGTACCCCTTCCTTCTTACAGCGTTCCGTGAAAGCAGCACGCAGAGCCGAGTTGGAAGCAACACCGCCCGCAATGGCAAATTTATCATAGCCGTACTGCTTTACCGCATGCATGGCATGGTCTACCAAAACCTCCACTACTGCCTGCTGGAAAGAGGCAGCTACATCCGCTGTATTCACTTTTTCTCCCTTCATCTGACAGCCGTTTAAATAATTTAATACTGCTGATTTCAAACCGCTGAAGCTGAAGTCGTATTCACTTTCTCCTACCTTTGCCCTGGGGAAATGAATTGCCTGAGGATTTCCTTCCTTTGCCGTCTTATCAATTTTAGGTCCTCCCGGATATCCCAGTCCGATAGCACGGGCTACCTTGTCAAAAGCCTCTCCCGCCGCATCGTCTCTGGTCTGTCCGATAATTTCATACTCACCGTAGTCCTTTACCACTACCAGATGAGAGTGTCCTCCGGAAACTACCAGGCACACAAACGGAGGCTCCAAATCAGCATTCTCTATAAAATTGGCACTGATATGTCCTTCAATATGATGTACACCAATCAACGGAATCCCTGTCGCAAAGCTGATTGCTTTGGCTGCCGAAACTCCTACCAAAAGCGGCCCTACAAGCCCGGGACCATAAGTTACCGCAATGGCATCCATTTCCTTTAAGCCATATCCGGCCTCTTTCAATGCTTCTTCAATCACATAATTTATCTTTTCAATATGCTTTCTGGAGGCAATCTCCGGCACCACGCCACCATATAGAGTATGCAGGTCAATCTGGGAGGAAATCACATTGGAGCAGACTTCTCTTCCGTTCTTTACCACTGCCGCCGCTGTTTCGTCACAGGAGCTTTCAATTGCCAGTATTAAAATATCTTTATCCATCTTAAATCTTCTTTCCATCACTCTGCATTGCTCTGGGGATTCACATTTTCTGCCGTTTCCCAGCCATAAATCCGCCAGTGCCCGGCCTCATCTTTTCTAAGAAGAAAGACTTCCTCTACCGTTTTCGTCGCATTGCCGCTTACCAGATAGTAATTACAATACAGGCGTGCAAATTCAAAATCATCTACTTCAAAATAATCTACATCGGTACTGACCGAAACACTGTAGCTTGTAATCTTAATGTTCTGCTGCTTGAACTCTTTAATATCGTTTCTGAGTTCTATGATATATTTTCCCCATTCGTTATTTACAACCAGTTCATCATCATACAGCATACGGGTCTGTATTGCCAAAAGCTCTAATTCTTCATCCGTATACTCTTCATTATAAAAGCAAAGCGTAATATCACTGTAATAACGTATCACTTCTTTGGGTGTGGGAGGATAATTATTAATCAAGTCACGGTCTATCAGTTTTTGTGCAACACTCTGCTCTACGACCCGGTCCTGCTTTTCCTGCTCACGATTACTCAGATAATAATAATAGCAAATCATTGCTACTACCATCATCAGAATCACAATACCGCTTTTTAAAGAAGCCCTATTGCCGCTCTTTTGTGAAGACTGCTTCTTTGCAGACAGAGCCGTTCCCCGCTGTATACCGGTCTTTTCCATATGCATCCTCCTTTCCCCTTATTATACCTGCTTCGCTATTCTTCCTCAAATACTAATTCTGCCGTTCTGCCATCCTTTGCCGCAACAGACGCCGGAAAAATTTTCTGCACTTCCTTCATATATTCCTCCGGTCTCGTCAAAGACGGACTGTAATGAGTCAGCCACATTTCTTTTACCTCGGCCTGCTTCGCCATCCACGCCGCCTCATAGAAGGTCATATGTCTGTACTCTTTTGCCTTTGCTATTTTATCAGGCTCTCCATACATGCCTTCACAAATAAATAAATCTGCTCCCGCTGCATGCTCCACAATACTGTCCGTAGGGCGGGTATCCGTAGTATAAGTTACCTTTAAGCCCTTACGCGGCGGTCCCAGCACCATGTCCGGAGTCAGCCTTCTGTCCTCCAGCTCGATGACCTCACCCTTCTGCAGTCTGCTCCAATACTGCTTCTCGATATCCGCCTCCAGAGCTTTCTCCATCTGAAATTTACCCGCACGTTCAATAATCATGTTATATCCATAGCATACCACATTATGATTTACCTTGAAAGCCTCCAGCCTGAATCCGTCAAAAGAAATTGTCTGAAAGCTCTCTGTGAGCTCCATACACGTAATGCTGAAAGGAAGCTCCGGAGCAATCACACGCAAAGCTGAGACTACCCTGTTAAGCCCTTTGGGTCCAATCAGTAAAAGAGGCTCCGTCCGCTCGGCATTTCCCATTGTTAAAAGCATACCCGGCAGACCGCTGATGTGATCCGCATGATAATGCGTAAAGCAGATAATATCAATCGGTTTCGGACTCCAGCCCTTTTCCTTCAGGGCAATCTGGGTTCCTTCTCCACAGTCTATCAAAATACTTTTTCCGTTATATCGCATCATCAGGGCCGTCAGCCACCTATAGGGCAGGGGCATCATGCCTCCTGTTCCCAGCAAACAAACATCTAACATAACTCATTTTCCTCAGTCTCACTGACAGGGAGCAGAAAAGCTTCCGTCATGGCGTCATAGCATTCCTCGCACAAATCAAACTGCTGTCTGATACCGTCTTTTCTGCTGAAATATCCAAACACATTATTTCCGGTAAAACAGCCTTCTTTCAGAATACCATTCTCCACCTTAAGCTGTCTGCCGCATTTATTACAGACAACCTCCATCAGTTCTTTTTTATACTCATCTTTATATATTCTCATACTTATCCCATGCCTTTCCTGTATACAGTATAGCATGTTTTTCCTCCGGCGGACATGGTAATTTGTCCATCTTATGGTTGTCTTTTCCACATAATGCTGGCATCCTCTTTAGGTCTGTCATAAAAACCGGGGCGGATTCCCGCACTCTCAAATCCAAGGCTCTCATAAAGCCGGATTGCCGGGGTATTGCTGACACGCACCTCTAATGTGTAGTTCTCAATCCCTATCCTTTTACCCCATTCCATAAGAGTTTCTAACATCTTTTTGCCAACACCCTGTCCACGCCAGTCTTCTGCAACCACTACATTGTTAATGTCACCATCGCCGCAGGCGTTGGTGACGCCGCAGCAGCCAATTACCTTACCATCACACAATGCTGTCACATAGAGGGAGCCTTCCCTGTCCACCATATCTAAAAAATCCTCTGGCTTCCAGGGCATGGAAAACGCCTCTTCCTCCAGCTTGCTGATAGCAGGCACATCCTCCTTCTGCATGGGACGAACCAGTATTTCTCTATTTTCCATTTTCCTGCTCCATCCGTTCTCTTTCAGCCTGACTCATACGCAGATACTCCGGCTGGTGTGCACCGGCATCCACAACCTTACCTTCTTTGTAGTAAATACCTGCCAGTGCCGCCACTGCTCCTGCCCTCTGGCGGTTACAGTGTGCCGGTGCAAAGGTATAAGGCACCTGTAGCTCTTGTCCGATTCTTTCTTTAAAAACAGGAACACCGTCACCTAAGAAAATCACTTCTTTTCCTAATTCATTCAAGATAGCCAGTATCTCGGAAATATCTGCTGCACACTGTTCTTTTATTGTTTTCATCCTGCACTGTGCACCATCCTGTATATAGGTATAGATACCGGTATATACCTGATTTCTGCGGGCATCCATAATGGGACATACCAGCTTGTCACTGCCCCACAAATTGTAGGCCAGACCCGCTACAGTAGGCACTTCCACCAAGGGCTTGCCTAATGCCAGTCCCAGCCCCTTTGCTGTTGCCGAGCCGATACGCAGCCCCGTAAAGGAGCCCGGTCCTGCCGCAATGGCAATGGCATCTATGGTATCTAAATCCAGTTCCACCGTATCCTTTATTGCCTGTAACATAGGCATTAAGGTCTGGGAATGTGTCTTTTTGTAATTCACCGTGTATTCCGCAATCAGTACATCTTCCTCTGTTACTGCCACGCTTGCCACCAGTCCCGAACTGTCCAATGCCAGTATTTTCATTCTGTCTCCGTTCCAGCAGACCTTCTTACCAAATGCAGCGGTCCGCTTCTGCTTCCTTTTTATGACTTCTGTTTCCTTTTATCGCTTCTGCTTCCTTTTTATCGCTTCTATTTCCTATTTATCGCTCCTCCACCGTTATTCTGCGGTAATCAAAGCCTTTTTCCAACTCTTTTTCTATCGTAATCTGCGTATAATGCTCCGGTAAAATTTCTTCAATAAGACCTGCCCATTCTATCAGGCTCACACCGTTTCCGTATACGTAGTCCTCATAACCGATTTCATCCATTTCTTCCACATCGCCAATGCGGTATACATCAAAATGATAAAACGGCATTCTGCCGCTTTCATAAATCTGTACAATGGTAAAGGTAGGACTGTTGACATGCTCCGTGACGCCAAGACCTTTGGCAAAGCCCTGGGTAAACACTGTCTTACCTACCCCCAAATCTCCAATCAGGGTATAAATCTGTCCGGGTACTGCCGTTTTCCCCAGCTCTTCTCCCAGCAAAAAGGTTTCCTTCTCACTGAAAGTATCTTTACTCCACATATTCTGCCCCATCTTTACTCTCACCTGCTTTCTTGCAGGCACTCCTGTTATTCCTTGATTTTTACCTTAGCAGCAGGTAAATGCGTGGACAACACCTGTATCACCGGTGCTGTCTTGTCCCCTAAATCCCTCTTCGGGAAAATGCATGCATTGACACGCGAAGTATATACAATCAGACTTCTGCCCGTAGACACCGCTTTGACAATATCCTCCCACTTCTGCATTTCCTCTGTTTCTCCCTGGGAGACATGTATGCCCTCTTCATCCAGACAATAGTGCAACGGCTCTTTAAAGGCAGGGTTGGCTAATATCTGCTGCTTACTCTTGATAAACAAGGTCCATGGCAGATATAACAACAGCACCACGCCGGCAATTGCTAACATCCAGCCATTTACATACAAGCCGCCGATAATCATCAAAGCTCCTACCAGACTGCCAAAAATCCCTGAGAAATGATTGTAGGTATGTCTCAGCATATAGTCATACAAATCACCGGATTTTATTTGCACATCAAATTCTATCATATTCTCCTCCAATGAATAAGCTGTGGCACTAATTACTTCATGCCACAGCTCCTTGTAATTACTGCTCCAATTCAGAAGTACAGTGAGGACATCTGGTTGCCTCAATAGCAATTTCCGATTTACAGAAAGGACATTTCTTTGTGGTTACCGCTTTCGGTTCTTCTTTGTGCAATTTGTTAATTCCCTTGACAAACAGGAATACCACAAATGCCATAATCACAAAGTTAATAACGTTGGAAATAAAGGTACCGTAATTTAAGGTAGAAGCTCCTGCTGCCTGAGCAGCCTCCAACGTCGCATAAGTTCCGCCGTCCAGTGCAATAAACCAGTTGGTGAAGTCCACCTTGCCGGTAAACAGGCTGATAAACGGCATAAAGATGTCATCTACCAATGATTTTACAATGCTGGTAAAAGCGCTGCCGATAATCATACCGACTGCCAGATCTATCATATTTCCACGCAAAGCAAATTTCTTAAATTCTTTTAACATATTTGTACTTCCTTTCCTTTTCTTTTGCTCCTTTTATTATATTGATAATGAGCACAAAAAGCAAGGAAAATGTCCATGTTTCCTACAATTTAATCATAATGTCCCGGTCATCTCTTTTACAGGTTTCTCCTTTACTTTGCAGACCGCTCCGTTTTTCTTCCTTCTTTGATGATAGGACTTAACGGTTTATAAATCAACATGGTAATCAGGGAGACCACTCCTGCTTTCAAAAGGTTTAAGGGGGCCACCGCAAAGCATACAAAGGTAGGCAGATTCGTAATGGCTCCGTTTATCTTGCTGCCCATCTGAATGATTGTGTCCACAGAAGGCATACCATACATTTCCACAAACTTGGGAATCAGGTAGATACCGTTAAATACAGAGCCGAAAACGGTCATGCATAATGTACCTGCAATACACCCTGCAATCGCTCCTTTCTTGCTTTTGCAGAATTCATATACCGCACTTGCCGGAAGCAGAAGGCTGCAGCCAACTACAAAATTTGCCAGATCACCTACAAAAGCAGTGCTGGTTCCCTTAATCATAAGCTTCAACAGAATTTTACAAAATTCAATCAGCACACCTGCCACAGGTCCGAAGGCAAAGGTTCCTATCATAACCGGCAATTCACTGAAATCCACCTTGTAAAAGTCCGGTGCAAAGGGCAGCGGGAAGTCCAGAATATGCAGTACGGTTGCAATGGCAGAAAACATACCTACCACCGCTATCATACGGGTATTCAGAAGCTTACGCTTCACATCTCTCTTTTTGTCCGCTGCTTTCTGAATCAGTAACGCCACCACAAATACTGCGGCGATTACTCCCAGAAACTGCAGTACAAAGACCATGTTTTCAGTTACACTTTTCACTAATCCATTCATGTTTTTTCTCCTTTCAAATTTACAGTTTCTGCAATGTCCTCCGTTACCAAAGGCACTGCCGTTTTAAATTGATAAGGAAATTCTTCGCTCAGTCCCCGTAAAAGCATTTCTTCCCGTCTTACCGCCCTGTATATTTCAGACAGGCTGTCCAATCCGAAATGGCTAAGCCATTTTGACTAAACAAAAACCCCGGAATAAAATTCCGGGGTAAAGGACTGCATATCCGTACTTTCATGCCTGCTTTACATGCATGAAAAATACTTTTCTTTCTTCTTTCATCCAGACTTTACTGTTGGTACCGGATTTTACCGGTTCAGCCGCATAGATTTACCACCTATGCAGGTCGCAGACTCGTCAATATACGCTTCACTGCCAGTAGGGAATTGCACCCAACCCCGAAGAACTTCTTTATTTAGTTGTACGAAACATCTGAATGGGTATGTTCCGCTACTGCATAAGCATACAGTCTTATGGTGAATTTGTCAAGCGTCCTTTCCAATCTTCATGGTCAGCCCTTTCCAATCTTCATGGTCAGCCCGA
Source organism: Lachnospiraceae bacterium (assembly GCA_051879895.1). Classification (GTDB taxonomy): domain Bacteria; phylum Bacillota; class Clostridia; order Lachnospirales; family Lachnospiraceae; genus Acetatifactor. The sequence goes on along the minus strand of JBJEMX010000045.1, from coordinate 21,721 downwards.
TACGCTTCTTGGCTGCATCTACGGTAAGTACCTGTACTTCTACAATATCTCCCACGCTGACTGCTTCTAAGGGATGCTTAATAAATCGGTCCGTAATCTGGGAGATATGTACCAGACCGTCCTGATGGACGCCGATATCCACAAATACACCGAAGTCGATAACATTGCGGACAGTTCCCTTTAAAATCATACCGGGTTTTAAATCCTTTATATCCAGCACATCACTGCGTAAGATAGGCAGCGGCATATCATCGCGGGGATCCCTTGCGGGCTTTTCCAACTCCTTTATGATATCCGTCAGAGTAATTTCACCGATGCCCAGCTCTACTGCCAGCTTCTGCTTGTCGGTAATCTTTTTCTCCAGACTGCCCATGCTGTCTGCTGCTACATTCTCTGTCATGCCGGTGGCCGTATTGTTTACGCCCTTCCCTGCTGCCTTGCCTGTGCTATTGCCCGTATCGCCTGCCGCAATTACCATGCCTCCCATAGCCTGTGCCAATGCCTTACCCATGGCGGTGTTGGTGTTACGAACCTGAATGGTCTTTTGGTTACGCCTGTTTTCACCGGCACGTCCTGCATTTACACTGCCCTTCTTATCTTTTTCTGCTTTATCCGGTGCAGCCTTTCTGCCTGCCAGCTTTTCCGCTGCCGCCTTTTTCTGTGCAGCACGTACATCCTCCATTGTAAGCCCCAGTTTTGCAAGAAGCTTTCCGGCTGCCTCATAGGATTCCGGATGTACACTGGTAGCATCCAGAGGGTTGTCACCGTCTAAAATGCGGAGGAAGCCTGCACACTGCTCATATGCCTTGGGTCCTAACTTGGCAACCTTTAACAGCTGCTTACGGTTTGTAAAACGGCCGTTCTGCTCTCTGTAATCCACAATATTTTTCGCAATGGTTTTGTTAATACCGGAGATATACTCCAATAAGGATACGGAGGCTGTATTCAAATCCACGCCCACCTTGTTTACGCAGTCCTCTACTACGCCGCCTAAGGTCTCTCCCAGTTTTTTCTGGTTCATATCATGCTGGTACTGACCCACACCAATGGATTTGGGGTCAATCTTAACCAGCTCTGCCAGCGGGTCCTGCAGTCTTCTCGCAATGGAAGCGGCACTTCTCTGTCCCACATCAAAGTTGGGAAATTCTTCTGTTGCCAGCTTACTTGCGGAATATACGGAGGCACCTGCTTCATTTACAATCACATACTGTACAGGGCAGTCAATTTCCTTTAACATTTCCACAATAACCTGCTCGGATTCTCTGGATGCAGTTCCGTTCCCTACGGAAATCAGGGAAACACCATACTTTTTAATCAGCTTCTTGACTTCCGCCTTAGCCTCTTCCACCTTGTTCTGGGGTGCGGTAGGATATACCACCTTGGTATCCAGCACCTTACCGGTAGCATCTACTACAGCCAGCTTACAGCCGGTTCTAAATGCAGGGTCCCAGCCCAGTACCACTTTACCTGCAATGGGAGGCTGCATCAAAAGCTGCTCCAGATTTTTACCAAATACGTTGATAGCACCGTCCTCTGCCTTTTCGGTCAGTTCATTTCTCACTTCTCTTTCGATAGCCGGTGCAATGAGACGCTCATAGGCATCCTGCACCACTTCTTTAAGTACCGGAGTGGTATTGGGATTTTCTGCGGTAATCACTTTCTTCTCCAGATAACGTAAAATACGCTCCTCCGGTGCATTGACTTTAACAGTCAACACCTTTTCCGCTTCTCCCCTGTTTAATGCCAGCACTCTGTGACCTGCTATCTTTTTCACAGGCTCTTCAAAGCTGTAATACATCTCATATACGCTCTCAGCCTTTTCATCCTTGGCTGCAGAGGTAATCACCCCTTCTTCCATAGTGGCATTTCTGATATAAAGACGGTGCTCTGCTTCATCGGAAATACTTTCCGCCAGAATATCCTTTGCTCCCTGCAGGGCTTCTTCGGCAGTTTTTACCTGCTTATCCTCTTCCATATCTTCTGCAGTAATATATTTTACAGCTTCCTCTGATACCGGCTCCTTTGTCTCCTGTGCCAGAATGAAATCTGCCAGACCCTGTAAGCCTTTTTCTTTTGCTATGCTGGCACGGGTCTTTCTCTTGGGACGGTAAGGACGGTATAAATCTTCTACAATTACCAGGGTTTCGGCTGCTACAATTTTTGCCTTCAATTCTTCTGTCAGCTTTCCCTGCTCTTCTATGCTCTTTAACACCTGTTCCTTCTTTTCTTCCAGATTACGCAGATATACCAGTCTTTCATGCAGGTTACGCAGCTGCTCATCATTTAAGGAACCTGTTGCCTCCTTACGATATCTGGAAATGAAGGGAATGGTATTGCCCTCATCAATCAGACCTACCGCAGCCTCCACCTGCCATTTCTGCACCTGTAATTCTTCGGTAATTTTTTTAATAATATCCATGTTTCCTCTCTTCTGCCGCTTTGTTGTAAACAAGCTTTTCAGCGGCTCTTACTTCAATAAAAGCTTTATTCTCCGACACAAGGTTTTGGAGAACGCTGCACCTCAGAGTGCCCTCTTATTATACTGAAAAAAAACAATTCTTTCAATCCATTTTTAATTTGTAAAAAATCACTATTAGTGGTACACTAAAGTAAAATAACAGTTTTATCCGTCTGTTATATACAGGATATGTTTTGAGGAGATAAAGAGTGGAACCATTTTATGAACAGCCTAATAAGCCCCCATATAAACCCACCGGCAGGTTTGCCATAGTATCCATGATACTGGGCATTTGTTCCCTTGCACTTTTATGTACCGTCTTCTTACCCATTATTTTAGGCGGTCTGGGACTTATTTTTGCAATTCTTTCCAAGCGGCGGGGACAGAAAATGGAATCCGCTGCCATGACAGGGACTGTTACTTCTTCCATCGGCTTGGGGCTTTCACTCATCTTCTGTATCATCTCCTTTGTTTCCGCATTGTATATGATGCAGCCCCAGAACAGAGATATGTTGAACCAGATGTATGAGGAGACTCTGGGAATTACTTATGATGAATACATTGAACAAATATATGGGGAAGAATGGATGAATCCGTAATTCTCCGAATCCTAGTCAGAAAGGTGTGATTTTATGGCTCTTTCAATCGGAAATGCCTATCCGGCAAATGCATATGGCACAAATACCGTTTATGGCAGTTCATCCCTGTCCGGTACGGAAAAGCTTTCTCCAAAAGAGAAGCTGACAGGTGAAAAAGAATGTAAGACCTGTGAAAACCGCAAGTATCAGGATGGCTCTAATGAAATGGTATCCTTCAAAGCGGCTGCACATATTCCTGCACAGGCTGCTGCTTCGGTAGTTCGTGCCCATGAGCAGGAGCATGTTTCCAATGCATATGCAAAAGCAGATCAAAAGGGCGGCGAGGTAGTCCGTGCTTCCGTATCCATCCATACCGCTATTTGTCCTGAGTGCGGCCGTTCTTATATTTCCGGCGGAACCACTTCCACACAAATACGCTACCCAAATGAAAGCAATCCCTATCAGCAGGATTTAAAGACTGCCGATGCTGCCAGATTGCGGGGACTTAATGTTGATTATGCCGTATAGCTGCTACTTACTATTCTTATCCGGAGATTTTGTATGAACACCCATGTACTCAGTGCTACGTTAAAAGATAATGCAAAGGAAAGGCTGACCGGTCACTATGGTCTGCTCATCGGCAGCCAGCTGACCATAAGCTGTATCACCTTGGTTGTTTCTTTTATTCTTTCCAAAATAATAGCTTTTCCTGTTACGCAGAACGCGGGCAGTTTATTTACTTCTACCGCCCTCACTTATGCCGCCAGCCTGTTGGTCGGCACTTTTACCGGTGTTTTTCAGGTAGGTCTTTCTTTGATTTATCTGAAATTTGCCTGTGGAAATACCAATGTTGCTTTATCTGATATCCTTTACGGATTCCGCAATGGTTTTCAGACCGGGCTGGGTATTTCTTTTGTCTTAGCTGTAGTTGAAATTATACCGTCCCTGTTTGAAGATATTTTTAACAATATTGCTGTTATTACCGGAAGCGGAATGTACTTTCTTATCTCTGTTTTCGGAAAACTGATTATACAAATAATCTGCCTCTTTTTATCCCTGTTTCTGTTTCCCTGCTATTATCTGATGCTCGATTTTCCGGGAAAATCAACAGGTGAGGTTCTGCGTTTGTGCTTTCACGTGATGAAAGGCCATAAAGGCAAACTGTTTTATATTATATTAAGCTTTTTGCCACTGGAATTATTGAGTATCCTATCTATTATCGGCGTTTTGTGGATAATACCATACGTCAATATGACCAATGCATTACTTTTCTTTGAAATAATGAAAACAGAGCAGCGGAACTAATCCTCTGCTCTTTCTTTTTCAGCGTTTATCATTCATTTCTAGTCTTCTGCTCCTGCCACAGGCTTTGCACCTGTGCTCAGCCATTTCAGGTATCCGTTGATAAAGATATCAATACCTCCGTCCAGTACTGCCTCTGCGTTGCCGCTTTCCACACCTGTTCTATTGTCCTTAACCATCGTATAGGGCTGCAATACATAAGAACGTATCTGATTGCCCCAACCGATTTCCTTAACCTCACCACGAATGTCAGAGAGCTTTTCTGCATTGGCTTCCTGCTTTAATAAAAACAGCTTTGCCTTCAGCATCTGCATGGCCTTATCCTTGTTCTGGAACTGGCTTCGTTCATTCTGGCACTGTACCACGGTTCCCGTAGGAATATGGGTGATTCGGATTGCGGAAGATGTCTTGTTGATATGCTGTCCACCGGCACCACTGCTTCGGTAGGTGTCGATGCGTAAATCTTCTTCATTGATTTCCACATCCAGATCTTCCTCAATATCCGGCATGACATCCAGTGAAACAAAAGATGTCTGACGCTTTCCCTGTGCGTTAAAGGGTGAAATACGCACCAGTCTGTGCACACCCTTCTCAGACTTTAAATAACCGTAGGCATTTTCACCGTTTACCTGAAAAGTAACGGATTTAATACCTGCTTCATCACCATCCAGATAATCCAACACCTCCACGGCAAAACCTTTCTTTTCCGCCCAGCGGGTGTACATACGGTAAAGCATACCGCACCAGTCGCAGCTCTCCGTACCGCCGGCACCTGCATTCAGTTTCAGGATTGCATTATTTTTGTCATATTCTCCGGACAAAAGAGTACCGATACGCATTTCTTCAAACGTTTCGATAAAAGAATCCAGTTCTGCCTGCGTCTCCGGTATCAGCGTCCCATCATTCTCTTCATACCCCATCTCAATCAGGGTCAGAATATCCTCGTACTGGGTTTGCAGTCCATAATAGGTCTGACAGGTATCCTTTAAGTTTTTCAGTTCCTTCATCTGTTTGTTGGAACGGTCCGGATTGTCCCAGAAACCGGGTGCCTCCATTTCTCTCTCCAACTCTTCAATCCGCTTCTCCTTGGAAGCTAAGTCAAAGTGAATCCCTCACTTCCGCTAAAGGTGTTTCATAGGTAAGGAGTTTACTTTTCATGTTGTCGAATTCTACCATTAACGTCACCTGCTTTCTGTTTTATATTTGTATATCCTATGCGTTTCTGCCGCAGCACTGTTTGTACTTCTTACCGCTGCCGCAGGGGCAGGGATCATTGGGATATACTTTTACGTTTTCTCTCTTCTTCGGTGTTTTGGGACCGCTTTCATCCTTGTTGGTACCGGTCACCTTTGCCACCTGTTCCCTTTCCACTTTCTGTTCCAGTTTTACCCTGAACAAAAGACGCACTGTATCCTGGCGTATGTTTTCTGTCATTTCGTCAAACATATCATAACCGCTTAGCTTATATTCTACAAGCGGGTCTCTCTGGCCGTATGCCTGCAAACCGATGCCCTGTCTCAGCTGTTCCATATCATCGATATGTCCCATCCACTTCCTGTCGATAACCTTTAAGAGAATAACGCGTTCTACTTCCCTCATCATTTCTGCTTCGGGGAACTCGGTTTCTTTAGCTTCATAAAGCTTCACTGCTTCTTCCTTCAGCTCCTGCTTCAAAGCATTTTTCTTGGTTGCATGAATTCTGCCACGCTTTATGGGTTCCAGGGGAATAATCGGTAACAGCAGGGTATTCAGTTCATTCAAATCCCAGTCTTCATAATCGGTATCCTCTCCGATTGCCATATCCACGCAGTGTTCGGTGATGTCGGTAATCATCTTGTAGATTACGTCACGCATACTTTCACCGTCCAATACACGACGTCTTTCTCCGTAAATGATTTCTCTCTGCTCGCTCATTACGCGGTCATATTCCAACAGATTCTTACGAATACCATAGTTGTTATTTTCAATCTTCTTCTGGGCAGACTCAATGGCATTGGTAAGCATCTTATGCTCAATTTCCTGTCCCTCGGGGATACCCAGCGTATTGAACATGGCAATCATTCTTTCAGAGCCGAACAAACGCATCAGGTCGTCTTCCAGAGAAATATAAAATCTGGATTCACCCGGATCACCCTGACGTCCTGCACGTCCTCGCAGCTGATTGTCAATACGTCTGGATTCATGACGTTCCGTACCGATAATCTTAAGTCCGCCGGCTTCTCTTGCAGCCTCGTCCAATTTAATGTCGGTACCACGTCCGGCCATATTGGTAGCAATGGTAACGGCACCATGAATACCTGCATCCGCTACGATTTCTGCCTCCAGCTCATGGAATTTCGCATTCAATACCTTGTGGGTAATGCCTTTACGCTTCAGCATGGCAGACAGTTCTTCCGATGCTTCGATTGTAATCGTACCTACCAGTACGGGCTGCCCCTTTGCATGAGCCTCCTCTACTGCTTCTACGATGGCATTCAGCTTTTCTCTCTTTGTTTTGTATACCGCATCCTGTAAATCGATACGTGCTACCGGCCTGTTGGTGGGAATCTCAATAACGTCCATGCCGTAAATATCGCGGAATTCTCTCTCCTCCGTCAGTGCCGTACCGGTCATACCCGCCTTCTTTTCAAACAGATTGAAGAAATTCTGGAAGGTAATGTTAGCTAATGTCTTGCTTTCTCTCTTTACCTTTACTTTTTCTTTGGCTTCGATTGCCTGATGCAGGCCATCGGAATAACGGCGTCCCGGCATAATACGTCCGGTGAACTCATCTACGATAAGCACCTGATCATCCTTTACTACATAGTCCTTATCACGGAACATCAAATTGTGGGCACGCAGGGCAAGAATAATATTGTGCTGAATTTCCAGATTTTCCGGGTCTGCATAGTTTTCAATCTGGAAGAATTTTTCTACCTTGGCAACACCTGCTTCGGTTAAGTTCACCACTTTGTCTTTTTCATTGACAATAAAATCACCGGTTTCTTCCTGTACCACACCCATGATAGCGTCCATCTTGGAAAGGGATTCCATATCCTTACCGCGCTGCATCTGGCGTGCCAGCATATCACACATCTCATAAAGTCTGGTAGATTTACCGCTCTGACCGGAAATAATCAGAGGTGTTCTTGCTTCATCAATCAGTACGGAGTCCACTTCATCGATAATGGCATAGTGTAAGCCTCTGAGCACAAGCTGCTTCTTATAAACAACCATATTGTCTCTCAGATAGTCAAAGCCCAGTTCATTGTTAGTAACATATGTGATATCACAGTTATAAGCCTCACGACGCTCATCATTGGTCATGCTGTTTAAAACCACGCCTACTTTTAATCCCAAAAATTCATGTACCTGTCCCATCCACTCCGCATCACGGTGTGCCAGATAATCATTGACGGTAACAATGTGTACACCCTTGCCTTCCAGTGCATTCAGGTATGCAGGCAGCGTAGATACTAAGGTCTTACCTTCACCGGTACGCATCTCCGCAATACGTCCCTGATGCAGAATAATACCACCTATCAGCTGTACCCGGTAGTGCTCCATATTCAACACACGCTTCGCAGCTTCTCTGACCGTTGCATAAGCCTCCGGCAGAATATCATCCAGCGTTTCGCCGTTTTGCAGACGCTTTTTGAACTCTTCTGTCTTGCCCTTTAACTGTTCATCGGAAAGAGCCTGCATATCAGGCCTCAGGCTTTCAATTTTATCAACCAGAGGAGTTATCCTCTTCAGTTCTCTTTCGCTATGTGTTCCAAATATTTTTGTAACTAGACTCATATTTCCTCTCCATCTGCCCCTTTACGGGCGTTTGAAATCCTTGGGAAGTAACAGTTAAAGACATCTGTATTCCCTCATGCACCTGTCCTGCAAGTGCTCACGTAAAGTATATTTTAACAGATTTGAACCACATATTCAACCGAAAGCAGAACCAATCCGTTAAACTTTTATGAACAAACTGTAAATTTCACATGATTTTTTATCTGAATTTGTCTGAAAAATTTTAAGGTATATGGTATAATGTCGATAGACATTATACCGGCCCGAGCGAAGCGAGTGTGCATCGCGAAGCGTCATACCATACTGAAAATTTCTGAAAGGAGTAATCCGAATGAACGCTCTTTCCCCTATTCATTTATATGTTAATTATCCTGAAAAAAGTGCCTCTTTCCCCTGTATTTCGGAAGCATTGGATTCTCTTCCCGCTATAGAGAGTGCTCCCCTAAGCTACCCTGCTGCCAGGGAAGAAAATATTCCGCCGGTTATCATTCACATTGCCCCCGGTATTTATGAGGAGCAGCTCGTTATAGAACGGCCTTATATCACGCTTTTGGGGGAAAATGCCGAATCCACCGTTCTTACCTATCATCTGGGAGCTTACGAAACCATGCCGGACGGCAGCCGCCGCGGTACCTTCCGTACAGCTTCCGTCAGAGTAAATACACATGACTTTACTGCCAGAAATATCACCATTAGGAACAATGCCGGCTTCGGACATACTGTAGGACAGGCACTGGCTCTCTATGCAGACGGTGACCGTCTTGTATTTGAAGATTGCAGACTCCTTTCCAGTCAGGACACCCTCTTTACTGCCCCGCTCCCTCCTGCTGCGGCAAAACCGGGCGGTTTTACCGGTCCCGGCGAATATAAGCCCCGTATTATGGGTCGTCACCTATACCGCAGATGCTTTATACAGGGAGATGTGGACTTCATCTTCGGCAGTGCCATTGCCTATTTTGAAGACTGCACCATCTATTCCAAAAAGCCCGGTGACCGCACTCCTCCCGAGAGTCCTGACGATGAGGTTATCTATGGCTATGTAACAGCTGCTTCCACTCCCGAAGGAGCATCCTTCGGTTATGTCTTTAAAGACTGTCATCTGGAAAGCGACTGTCCCCCCGCTTCCGTATATCTGGGCAGACCATGGCGTGAATGGGCCAAAACCGTTTTCTTAAACTGCGAGCTGGGTGCCCATATCCATCCCCTCGGCTGGAATGACTGGAACAAGCCCCATGAGCATTTTTATTATGGTGAATTCCATTCTTACGGTGCAGGTGCTTGTCCTGAAAAAAGAGCTGCCTTCTCCCATCAGCTCACTGATAAAGAAGCAGCCCTGTATACTATCAAAAATGTACTTTCCGGTCCGGATGGCTGGGAACCTGCATAAGCGGCAGTCACTCTCACCGTTTGAAGCAAATACAGCGTTGTAAGGACCGTCCCTTTTATCCGATTATAAATGTAAACAGAAGTAATACAATTGCAAATGCTATATTGACGAGGGTGAAGTGCAAAAAGTACTTCCCCTTTTTTTCCGGCAATGCCTGTGCCACATATTTGTAGGAAATCAGACTGGCAAGGGAAGCAATCAGGGTTCCCAGTCCGCCGATACCAACTCCTCTTATCAGTGCCGCAAAATCAGTTGTAAAACCGGATAGCAGCATAGCCGCAGGTACATTGCTGATAATCTGGCTTGCCAAAAATGCCACGATTAACTCCCTGCCTTCCAGCACCTGTTCCATTAAACCGTGAACCAGCGGAATCCGCCCTATATTTCCGATAAACACAAAAAAGCTCACAAAGGTAAGCAGCAGGCAATAGTCTGCTTTTTTCAAAACGCTCCTTCGTATAATATAGGTTCCGCACAGAGCCATCAGGAATGGTACATATACCGGAATCCACTTAAGTACCGCCATCAGTGCCAGTCCGAATATGGTATAAAACAATACATAAGAGGTTACTTTCCTGCCCGCTATATCCTTTCCTTCTATATCCTTTCCTTCTATATTTCCTTCCTTATCTTCAATATGTACAGGGTGCTTTTTCACAAAGAGACAGCACCCCAGAAGAAGCACTCCCGAAAGCACGGTAACCGGTGCCGTAATCTGCAGAAATTCTATCAGTCCCATACCGGACACCGTATAGAGATACAGATTCTGGGGATTTCCCACCGGAGTCAGCATGCTGCCCAGATTGGCCGCCACCGTTTCATAAACCACCATTTCTATAACATACTCTGAAAATCCTGCCATGGAGAGTAGCACAATCGTAAAGGGCACAAAGGTCAGTAACGCCACATCATTGGTAATCAGCATGGAAGAAAAGAAGCATAATGCTACCATTAGCAGACATAAACTGCGTAAATTGTGGGCTTTTTTTAATATAACATGTGATATTTTATCAAATACACCCAGTTCTCCCAGCCCTGCCGTGACTATCATGAAGGAAAATAAAAGTCCCAATACGTTGTAATCAATATACTCTTTATACCCACTATCCGGCGGTACCAAAAACATGGATATGACTGCCAGCAATGCAGCAATACATAATACCGTTTCTTTCTTAAAAAATTCAGATAAATATTTTACAGCCTGCTTCATCTTTCCTCCCAGCCGCCCACTCAGACGGACTTTTCTAGCAGGAATTTCTCTATCCTGCCTTTTGTATATTGTAAACATTGATGTCACTGACATAAATGTCATTTCACTTGTCGACCAATCTGTCAGTCCCTCAAAACCCGCAATTTTTCAGGCTTTTTTATTCTTTTAGACAACTGTGTCAAATGAGGTAACACGTGTCATAATTCATGGTAGTAGGGACAAATATCCTCGTAGTGCCCATCCTTCATCAAAAAGCCGCCCGGTATGGTTCCCAACTGTATAAAGCCTAATTTTTCATACAATTTTCTGGCAGCCGTGTTGGTTCTTACCACTGCATTAAACTGCAATATCCTGAATCCTTCTTTCCTGCCCTGCCTCAGACAATCTGTTACCAGTTTTTCTCCGATATGCTCTCCCCTCACCTCACTGCGTACCGCATAGCTGGCATTACAGATATGTCCACATCTTCCTACATTATTGGGATGCAGAATATATAAGCCGAAAAGTCTGCCACTGTCCGAATCCTCTGCCACTCCGCAATAGGTCTGCTCACCGAAAAATGTTTTGGCTGTCTCTTCGTTCAGACAGTCCTTCTGAGGAAATGCAATCCCCTCTTTTACTACTTCATTCCATATTTCCATCATCTGCGGAATATCTTTTTCATGATAGCCTCTGATTGTAATCTGCATATATAACCTCCGTTATGTAATTGCTTCGTTGCCCTTTCCGAAGCTCTCCACTACCCGTTATCATTCCACCAAACGCTTCTCTTGTCAATCCTCATTTCATAAAAAAGGAAGCAGCCCACAATAAACCGGGCGGCTGTAGAAAAAAGTTTCCACACAGACACGCTTTTTTCTACAGCCGCCGGTTTGTTTGTGGGCTGCTCCCTTTTTAAGCTTCTTCGTACAAACGGAGAATATGGTTTTTACACTGTATATTATCCGCAGGTGTGGTATTTTCCAGCGTCACATGCATATACGGCTTCTTTTCCTTTATAAATTTCATAACAGCCGTATAATCCATCTGCCCTAAGCCTGCCCCTACGGAAACCAGTTTGTTTTCTTCCACGATAAAATCCTTGATATGCACCATGGCAATATCCTTATCCAGTATCTCAAGGGCTTCTTCCACAATTTCCTTCTGCTGCTTATAGTTGCTGATATCCAGAAGATTTACCGGGTCTAAAATAATCTGTAAATTAGGGGAATCAATAGCCTGAAGTACCTGCTTTGCTCTTTTGGGATTGCAGACAATATGCTTCCAGACCGGCTCAATCGCCACAATAACACCCATCTGTTCTGCATACTTTACCACCGGACGCAGGTTAGTAATAAAGGTCTGCAAGGCTTCTTCTCCATGGCACCGGGGCTCATAGGTATATGTTTCATTGGGTGCACCGGTCTCTGTTCCCACTACCCCGCAGCCCAAAAGCGAAGCAAAACGAATATGTGCTTTGTAGCGGTTGGTAATCTGTGTCAGCTTTTCAGGGTTGGGATTTGCAAGATTTAAATAGCATCCCAGCACTGCAATATCCACATCATTTTTTGCAAATACCTTTCTGATATACATCGCCAGTCCCGGGGTCAGTGCTCCGTCATCTGTAGGAAACTCACTAATAACCTTGGAAAGTGCCAGATGTCCGCAGGCAAAGCCCAGCTCGTGTACATCTGCAATGCGTTCCTCAAAAGGAAGCTTCTTTGTATCATGTAATCTGATTCCTAACTGCATATTCCTCCATGCCTTTCCGTGCTTTATTTGAAACTGCCCCTTGGCCACCGTTTTCAAATTGTGCATCATTTATTCGTTATCTACTATATCTTGTGTGATAATTGCATTTTTTCCTGCATTTTGCGTTTTTCACTGTACATTGTCAACTCCAATGAATTCCAGTTTTTCGCCAATCTGCCCATCAATGGTAACATTTTCCATAACCAGCTTTGCAACATTTCTTGCAAAAAGACCTCGTTTGGAACTCTTTTCCACGCCTTCTGTCATAGCCGGCACATCGCACTTGGGGTTATCAGCATAGGTTATGGATACATTCTTCATTACAATTTCCGCAATCTTGGCTTCAGGCAGGCCATCAAAATAGGCTGCCGCCACATGGCAATTGGTACATTCCATATTTTCAAATACCAACTTTTTAATAACAGGCGTTCTATCATCTACCGGATATACTTCCCTGCTCTGTACATACTCAGTCTTTCCATCCGGGTCACAAAAATAAAAGCTGTTTACCACCAAGGGCGTCATCACATGATCCAGTGTCAGATTACGGAATGTAATTCCATCCAGAATGGCATCCTCTCCACGTCCCCTTCTGGTCTTGATACGGAGTCCTCTGTCCGTGTGTCTGAAAAAGCAGTCCTCTACTGTCATATTGATAACACCGCCTGCCATTTCACTTCCTACGGTAACTGCACCATGTCCGTTTTCCATGAGACACTGTCTCACATGCAGATTTTCACAGGGACGTTTATACTTCTTACCCATATAAATTTTACCGGATTTGACTGCAATACAGTCATCCCCCAGAGAAAAACGTACGCCCAGGATTTCTACATCCTTACAGGATTCAGGGTCCAGTCCGTCCGTGTTGGGGGAGTCGCTGGGGTTCTTCACAGTCACACCCACAAAGTGCAGGTTGTCGGAAAAGAAGGGATGTAAGGTCCAGGAAGGCGAATTCATAAAGGTTACTCCCTGCAGGGTCACGTTTTTACTATGTGCCAGGAAAAACAGTCTGGGTCTGAAGGCAATATTCATCACCTTGGGATTGTTCCACCAGTTTTCCTTGGAAGCATTACCATTGATAATGCCTTCGCCATACAATACCACATTCTCTACACCTACACCACAGATAATACCGGAAAACATGGGCAGGGGATTCCCCTCCCAGGTTCCCAGATGGTATTCGTCTTTTTCATCAAAGCCGGGAATTGCGGGCGGAAACACCGGAAACCGGGTTCTGTCCGTATCAGCAACCAGTTCGGCTCCCTTAGCCAGCTCCAAATGCAAATTACTCTTTAAGAACAGGCTGGTTATTTTGTAAGTTCCTGCCGGAATCAACACTCTGCTGTCTGCCGGGCAGGCCATAATAGCTGCCTGAATAAAGTGGGTATCATCCTGAATACCATCACCTTTTGCCCCAAACTGCTTTACATTCAACGTCACGAACTCATGGCCGGTCTTAAAAATCACGCTGCCTTCTACGGTATCACCCTCACGCACTTCCACGTTATACTCTGTATCCGGTAAAAGTCCGAACAGACCTGTAATCGTTGTTTCGGTGGCCCCGTAATATTCACCGTTTATGTACAACTCATAGGTTTTCTTTGCAAAATATCTGCCGCCGTCCTCTATTTCAATGGAGGCACTTCTTGCGGTACACATCACACATTTTATGTTCATCTCTTTTTCCATACCCTTCCTGTATTAAACCAATGTCGCCAGTTCCTGTCCCAAAGCTTCGTACTTCTCCGCAAATAAAAATCCTTTGCTGCAGGCAACTGCCATAGCCATGCCCGCCAGTCTCAAGGCCTCCTTATTCTTCCCGCTCACATCACTCTTTAAACGTTTTACCGGGAAAGTTGTCATTCTAAGTTCTTCCTTTTCTATTATCAGATTGACTGTTTCCTTTAATAAGTCCTGCATAACACGATAATGCTCATAGATTTCGGGACTGGTTACCTGTAAGGTATCCGCCAATATCTTTAAAAGACAGGCTGCCGCTTCTATACTGTAATTCTGTTTTACCCTGCCTGCCAGCACCTGCATCTGGGAGGCAATATCCATGTACCCTGCTTTTTTATTGTATTTGGTTTCATATTCCATGTATACAGGATATACCAGTATACCTGCACTGTATACGTTCTTATCCACTTCCTCTGTCACAAACACGCCGTCATTGTCGCGGGGAAGTGCTTTAATCCGTTCTGCCGCTTCCGTAAGCGACTCCCGGGAGCCGTTCCATGCTTTTTCTAATAATGCTTTCATATTCTGTCCCTTTCCTGTTTTCATAATGTAACCTTAAAGTAATTCATAAGTGCCCTGTACATATCATGTCCGCTATGTAGCATGGGATTTTGTAAAAATAGGACTGCTGCCAGCCACACAAACGGATTTGCAACAGTCCTTTTCCTTTACTTTACAGAGTTACGCCCTGCTTAAAGATTGCCATATCATGGAAACCTGCTTCCTCACTGCATACCTTCCTGCCGGAAGCAACCTCCAGGATGTAATCGAAGAATTCTTTTGTAGTTTGTTCTGCATCTGCATCCTCTACCAGTACACCGGCATTGAAATCAATCCAGTTTGCTTTCTTCCCCGCCAGTCTGGAATTAGTTGCAATCTTCACGGTAGGTACCGGGGACGCAAAGGGTGTACCTCGGCCTGTAGTAAAAAGTACAATCTGTGCACCTGCTGCTGCCAGTGCAGTAGCTGCCACCAGGTCATTACCGGGTGCACTAAGCAGATTCAGTCCGGGAGTCTTAACTGTTTCGCCATATGCCAGCACGCCCTTTACATAAGAGCTGCCGGACTTCTGGGTACAGCCTAATGATTTGTCTTCCAAGGTGGAAATACCACCCTTCTTATTTCCCGGTGAAGGATTTTCGTAGATTGTCTGGTTATGACTCTTAAAATAGTTCTTAAAGTCGTTGATTAAATCCACTGTCTTATCAAAAAGCTCCCTATTTTCACAACGGTTCATCAGAATCGTTTCCGCACCAAACATTTCCGGTACTTCGGTGAGAATGGTAGTACCCTTTCTGGCAGTCAGCATATCAGAAAAACGTCCTACCAGCGGGTTGGCTGTAATACCGGAAAGACCGTCACTGCCGCCACACTTCATCCCCACAATCAGTTTGCTTGTACCCACCTTTGTATGGGTAAACCCGGCTGCATAGGAAATCAGTTCCTTACAAAGTGCCACACCGTCAGCTATTTCATCATCGCTTTCCTGAGATACCAGAAACTTTACTCTGTCCGGATCGTATTCGCCGATATATTTTTTCAGTTCCTCAATATTGCTGTTTTCACAGCCCAGTCCCAATACCAGTACACCGCCTGCATTGGGGTGGTTAATCAAATCTGCCAGAATGGTACGGGTATGTTCCTGATCATCACCCATCTGGGAGCAGCCGTAAGGATGAGGGAATGCAATTACCTCATCTACAGTTCCCTCTGTAAAAGCATTTGCCTGTTTTGCAATGGCAGTTGCCACGTTATTGACGCAGCCCACGGTAGGGATAACCCAGATTTCATTACGGACACCGACTTTGCCATCTTTTCTCACAAACCCCATAAAAGCAGCTTCTTCTTTTTCTTCTATATTTACGTTTACAGGTTCATAGGTATAATCCAATAGATCACCCAGTGCTGTTTTTATATTGTGAGTATGAATCCAGCAGCCTGCATGAATATCTTCCTTGGCATTGCCGATTCGGAATCCGTATTTGATTACTTCGTCTCCCTTCGCAATATCGCACAATGCCATCTTATGTCCTGCCGGAATTTCTTCTGCTGCAGTTACGGTAATATTGCCCTCCTTGCCGGATACGGTAATTTCAGTTCCGGCCGGGATAGGATTTAATGCAACAATCACATTGTCGCTGTCATTTATTTTTATAAAGTTTTGCATAATGCTGCCCTCATACCGTTTGTTTTAATATCATCCAGATAAGCGGATACTGCATCTGTCAGGCCTTCTACCTTCGTCAGGTCCTGTCCGTGGAAATCTTCATTGGATAAATAAGCGGTTACGAAAGTCTTCGTATCCCTGCCGCTGTTATCACGGAAGAATTCCAGCACCTTCATATCGTCTAAAATCTGATACTCTTCACCGTTTCTGTGTCCGATAAGTGCCTTGTCGCGGATTTCGGAGCCGGTGTAGAACGCCATCAGTGCTGCAATAGAGAAGGTCAAATGTACAGGCAGCTTACCGTACTTTTCCACATAACCCAGGAAGCTGGGCATACATCTTGCTCTCCACTTGGATACGGAGTTTAAGGAGATAGATAACAATGCATGCTTTACATATGGATTGTTGAAACGGGTAATGACCGCTTCCGCAAAATCCTTCAGCTCCTTTTCCGGTAAAGTCAGGGTAGGAATTACTTCATCAAAGATTGTCTTCATCATAAAGCTCTTTACATCTTCATCCTGCATGGACTCTAATACGATGTCGTTTCCAGCCAGATAAGATGCCAGTACAAAGGAAGTATGGGCACCGTTCAAAATACGCACCTTACGCTGCTTATAAGGCTTCTGATTGTCGGTAAAGATAACCGGCAGTCCCGCATCGGGTAAAGGAAACTCCTTGCTGATATCCTTATCACTCTCGATAACCCAGAGTGCAAAGGGTTCACCGGTTACCAGAATTCTGTCTTCATAGCCTAAGCTTTCCCAGATAGACTCTACTTCATCCCTGGGATAGCCGGTAATAATACGGTCTACTAAAGTAGAGGTAAAGATACAAGCCTCATCCACCCAGGTTTTGAAACCATCTTCCAGTCCCCAGAGTGCAATCAGCTGCATGACACACTTCTTTAACATAATACCGTTGTCATCAATTAACTCAACCGGCAGCATCACAAGTCCCTTATCTGCTGCACCGTTAAAGTGTTTATATCTTTCATATAAAAATTTGGTCAGTTTTCCCGGGAAGGTCTTAGGGGGCTCTGCCTCAAACTTATCGGTATCATCAAAAACGATACCTGCCTCCGTTGTATTGGAAACTACAAAACGTAAGGTGTCAATCTTTGCCAGATCCATATACTTTTCATATTCTTTATAGGTATCTACCGCATCTGCCACACTGGTAATCACTCTGTTTAACACCTTTGCTTCACCGTCTACGATACCTCTTAAAGAAACAGTATACTGGCAGTCCTGCTCATGGAACATATCCAGGCTGCCGAACTCGATGGGTTTAATCAGCACAATATCTCCATCGAATTTACCTGATTCGTTTGCAATGTCAATCATGTAATCCACGAAACCACGCAAAAAGTTTCCCTCACCAAACTGCACTACTTTAATTGGTCTTTCCTTTTTTCCGCTAAGTGCTTTGTTCAATCGTTCCATTTTCCTTCTCCTAACCCTTCTCTTTATTTTATTTAGTGTATGGATAAATGCCACCGCTGTTTTGCAGTGCTTTGCACGTCTGTATGTAAGTGCTTACAGAATAATTTTACCGCTATTTTTACTTTTCGTCAATATGTCCGACAAATAAATTTTTTTTCAAAAAACCCTTCATTTTTGCGTATCTATAACACTTTGTCAAAATTTCCGCTCTTTTTATGTGAAAATTATCTATTGAATTTCCTATCCACTTCCTTTATAATTCAACTTAGGTTTTTTGAAACTGCTTACATCGTTATTTTCATAACAAAAGAAAGGCTTGTCTATGAATACAAATATGACCATTTATGATATATCTGAGAAAGCCGGTGTCTCTATCGCAACTGTTTCCCGCGTTTTAAACGGAAGCAGCAACGTTAGTGAAAAAACCAAGAAAAAGGTACTGGACGTTATGAATCAGTATGAATATACTCCCAATGCATTTGCCAGAGGTCTGGGCTTAAATACCATGAAGACCATCGGCGTTATGTGTGCGGATTCTTCCGACCTCTATCTTGCAAAGGCAGTATATTATATTGAACAAAAGCTTCGTGCCAACGGCTATGACAGCATTCTCTGCTGTACCGGATATGACCTTGAAACAAAAGAAAAGTCCATGAACCTGCTGATTTCAAAAAAGGTGGACAGTATTATTCTGGTCGGTTCCAACTTTATTTATGAAAAGGAAGAAGACAACAAATATATTCTGGATGCTTCTGCACAGGTTCCCGTTATGTTATTAAATGCATCCTTTGATGCACCCAACGTATACAGCATTGTTTCCGATGATTATACTTCAATGTACGAAGCAACCCGTCAGATGATTTCTTCGGGCGTAACGGACATTTTGTACTTTTACAACTCCACCTCCTACAGCGGTAAGCGTAAGCTGGCAGGTTACAGAACAGCCATGGAAGAAGCCGGTCTTTTAAAGAGCGGCAACCTGATGCAGTTTTATATGGGTTCCCATGAGGATATCCACGCCATGTGCGAGCATCTTTCAAAGGTACAAAGCAAGGGGCTTCACTTTAACGGTGTTATTGCCGCTGATGATAATCTTGCCTTAGGTGCAGTCAAGTATGCCCACCTTGCGGGGTTAAGAATTCCGGAGGAATTTTCCATTATCGGCTACAACAATTCGCTCCTTGCCTCCTGCTGTGAGCCGGAGCTGACCAGCATTGACAACAAGCTCGAAACTCTCTGCCAGCATTTAATCACTACCCTGATGGGGCTTTTAGGCGGCAGCGAAATGCCCAAGAAAACGGTTTTCTCAGGCGAAATTATCAACCGTGGAACTACATTATTTAAATAATAAAGAAAGAGAGGCTTTTATTTATGAAACCCTTTATGGACAAAGATTTTCTGCTGGATACCGAAACCGCCAAGGTTCTTTTCCACAATTATGCAGAAACCACTCCTATTTTAGACTACCACTGCCATATCAATCCAAGAGAGATTGCAGAGGATCGTAAGTTTGACAATATCACTCAGGTATGGCTGGGCGGTGACCACTACAAATGGCGTTTTATGCGTTCCTGCGGTGTAGATGAAAAGTTCATCACCGGTGATGCTTCCGATAAAGAAAAGTTCTTTAAATGGGCTGAGTGTCTGGGCAAAGCCATCGGCAACCCTTTATATCACTGGAGCCATTTGGAATTACAGAGATATTTCGGTTATACCGGCACACTCAATAAAAATACCGCCGAAGAAGTATGGAACCTTTGTAACGCAAAGCTTGCCGAGCCTTCCATGAGCGTACGCAATATTATCAGACAGTCAAACGTTACCTTAATTTGTACTACCGATGACCCTATCGACAATCTGGAATGGCACAAGAAAATTGCTGAGGATGATTCTTTTGAAGTAAAGGTGTTGCCTGCATGGCGTCCCGACAAGGCAATGAACATTGAAAAGCCTGACTACTTAGATTATCTGGACAAACTGGCTGCCGTAACAGGTGTATCCGAAATCAACACCTTTGCAGCTTTAAAAGAAGCTTTGAAAAAACGTATGGCTTTCTTTGCGTCCATGGGCTGTAACGTATCCGACCATGCGCTTGAATATGTTATGTACTGTCCCGCTTCCGATGATGAGCTGGAAGAGATTTTCTTAAAGAGACTCAACCGAATGGAGTTATCCAAGGAGGAAGAATTAAAATTCAAAACTGCTTTTATGCTCTTTGTAGGCGAGCAGTATCACGAAATGGACTGGGCTATGCAGCTTCACTATGGCTGTAAGCGTGACAATAATACATTGATGTATGAAAAGTTAGGTCCCGATACCGGATATGACTGCATCAACAACTACGCTCCCAGTGCACAGATGGCCGATTTTCTTAATGCACTGATTAAGAACGATAAGCTGCCCAGAACTATTCTGTATTCCTTAAATCCTAATGATAATCAGGCAATCGGTACTATCTTGGGCTGTTTCCAGGATTCTACCGCTGTTGCAAAAATTCAGCAGGGTAGTGCATGGTGGTTCAACGATCATAAGACCGGTATGACAGAACAACTGATTTCCCTTGCAAACTTAGGTAATTTATCCGGCTTCGTAGGTATGCTTACCGACTCCAGAAGCTTCCTGTCCTATACCAGACACGAATACTTCCGCCGCATTCTTTGTAACTTAATCGGTAACTGGGTAGAAAACGGTGAATTCCCTGCGGATATGGATACCTTATCCGAAATCGTAACTGATATTTCCTACAACAATGCAAAACGTTACTTCAAATTTCCCCTTTAACCTCTAGGTAACGTAGCACGTTGTTGTGTTATTCGACCCCTTTTTCATTATATGCAAAACGCCATACTAAAAAGTATGGCGTTTTGTGTATCTGACATTTATGCCTGACGGCACTTTTGTTTAAGCCCCTTCTTCATCTTCTGTTTTCTCAAATAAATCATCTATGGAGCAATTCAGGATATTACTTAATTTTTCTAAATTTTCAAATTTAATAGAATCCGTCTTATTTTCTATCATACGGCTTAAATTCTGATAGCTGAGGCCCATTTGTTTAAAAAGCCAGTATTTCGTATGGTTTTGTTCTTCCAATATCTCTAAAACGCGTAAACGAATCATTTGGACCTCCTCTTTTTCTTGATTATAGCAAAATACTAATGTTGACATGAATATCTTATACATTATATAATGTACACATGATATATTTGCTATTTGACTAAATAGTAGTATACACATATTCCGATATTGACAAACACAATGAAAGCGAGGTCTACTTATGACAAACACACCTTTATTATTATCTTCTCCCGCTCCTTTACCGGATGAAGCCCAAAACCAGTGGCACATTTATTTAATCTCCGCAGGAATCGGTGGTTTTTTAGGGCTCCTTACACTGAACCCTTTTCTTTTTCTCCTGCTGGGACTTTTAGGCTTCGGAATCGGCTGGGGAATTTCTGATAAGCTTGTCCGTGCCAAATGTCTCTATCTCCGGCGGCTGCGTTTTTATCTGCCTGCTCCACTGACTTATCCTGAACTATATACACGGCTTTCTTCTCTGTTGGCACCAATGAATATTCCGGTTACATTAACCACCGAGGGCAATGTCTGTGTTTCCTGCAATGGGCTTTCCTATACCATTTTTTACTGTGACAACACCTCTTTCATTATCAGTTGGTCCCAGCCGTTTGGAAAATCACTGTTGAATGAAGGCTTTTATCTCAAGCTCTACAAAAACCTTATAACTGCCATGGGCTTTATCGGTTTTTATACCCAGCAGGCTTGTTATGTAGCAGGTAATTAACCGGCTGATTTGTATGATATTTCATTTTGTGCAAAAAAGGAGAAACTCCTACATTTCCCATGTAGGAGTCAGACTGTAGACAAAGCGGCTCTGGGATGTGAACCCCAGAGCCATTTTTCTT
>JBJEMX010000044.1:0-1955 GCA_051879895.1 Lachnospiraceae bacterium | reverse complement strand
CGTCGTAGACACCAGAACCTAAATCTGGCGCGTCTGCCAATTCCGCCATATCCGCTTATGCAAAAACCATGCTTTAACAGTATATCGTGTTCCTAAAGCATTTGTCAAGATATCTGCCGCTACTCTACCACCTTATTTTATCAGATTCTCACTGTTTAAAACAACCCTTTACTCTATGCTGCATCCGGTTTATTTTCTCCGATATGTCGAATCAGCTTATTGTAAATTCTGATTAGGAAAAATGTAGTCATTCCCACAGACATCAGTTCTGCAATGGGAAACGACCACCAGATATTCGTCACACTGCCTGTAAGAGACAATAAATACGCTACCGGCAGCAGTACAACCAACTGTCTTGCAATAGAAACCAGCATACTATATACGCCGTTGCCCAGAGCCTGAAAAACGCTTCCCACAACGATACAGAAGCCTGCAAAAATAAAGCTCAGGCAGATAATACGCAATGCAGGAATTCCTACTGTCAGCAGTTCTTCATTTGCATCAAACAGCATTAGCAGTTTATCAGGAATCAGTTCTATTACCGCAAGTCCGCAAAGCATAATACCTACTGCCAGACAGACACTGATTTTTGTCGTTTTAATCACTCTCTCCTTCTGCCCCGCACCGTAATTGTATGCAATAATCGGTATCATACCACTATTCAGTCCGAATATGGGCATAAATACAAAGCTCTGCAATTTAAAATATAACCCAAACGCTGTCTGTGCCACACCGTAGACTGCCAGAATCAGATTCATGCCATAGGTCATAACCGAACCGATACACTGCATCACGATGGAAGGTGCACCCACTGCATAAATCTGCTTTAAAATTTCCGGACTGGGACGAAATCCCTTGAACTGCAGCTTTACTTCTTTATTTACACAGAAGTTGAAAATAATTGCCACAATAGCAGCTACTATCTGGCCGACAACTGTTGCAACCGCCGCTCCTGCTGCCTCCATACGCGGAAAACCGAAGAGCCCGAAAATCAGTATCGGGTCTAAAATAATATTGATAATGGCTCCGGTACCCTGCGTAATCATAGAAAAAATTGTCTTTCCGGTAGACTGCAGCATTTTTTCAAAAACAGTCTGCAAAAACATACCAAAGGAACACACACAGCAAATCGTCAGGTAAGAAACTCCATAACTCCGTACCTCAGGCACGTCTGTCTGACTGTACATAAAAGGTTTCACTACGGTAAGACCCACAATCAAAAAAATAATATAACATACGGTTATGGAAAACACACCGTTAGATGCCGCACTGTTTACCTTTTCGTAATTTTTTTCTCCCAACGCCTTGGATAACAATGCATTGACACCTATGGAGGAGCCTACCGCCACACCAATCATAAGCGTCTGTATGGGAAAGGACAAGGACACCGCACGCACAGCATATTCATTAACCCGGGCTACAAAAATGCTGTCCACAATATTATAAAGTGCCTGCACCAGCATGGAAATCATCATGGGAAGCGACATCGTAACCAGTAGTCTGGCAACCGGCATTGTACCCATCTTATTTTCTTTTATAACAGCAGTGCTTTCTCTGTTACTCATATGAAATCTCCTTCGCTTTTTATCTGCCTGTTTGCATGTATCGCATATGTCCCGGAACACGGATTTTCCAAAAAAATAAGACCTTACGGTCTTAATGAAGCACGGGGCTTCAAGTCTCTTTCTGCTTACGCCTTAATGAAGCACGGGGGATTCGAACCCCCGACAACCTGATTAAAAGTCAGGTGCTCTACCGACTGAGCTAGTGCTCCAAATCAAACTGGGCTAGCTGGATTCGAACCAGCGAATGCAGGAGTCAAAGTCCTGTGCCTTACCGCTTGGCGATAGCCCATCATATGGCGCCAACCTAAGTTCTCACTGCATTCAAAAAAACAATGAGGGTGGATAAAGGGATTCGAACCCTTGGCCTCCAGAGCCACAATCTGGCGCGCT
>JBJEMX010000043.1:0-1977 GCA_051879895.1 Lachnospiraceae bacterium | reverse complement strand
CTATGCATGGAGGTGTAACAGTGCCAAGCAAACCAAAGAAACCGTGTGCTTATCCGGGCTGTCCTGCATTAGTGACCGGACGGTACTGTGAAGAGCATGCAAAAAAAGTTAATAGCGACTATGAGAAATTCAGTAGAGATAAAAGCACCAAGAAAAGATATGGTCGTGCATGGAAAAGGATACGAGATAAATACGCTGCGGAGCATCCGTTCTGTGAGCTATGTTTTGAACGTGGACTTGCAGTTCCGGTGGAAGAGATTCACCACAAGCTTCCGTTGAGTGAAGGTGGCACGCATGATCGGAGCAATCTGATTGCGTTGTGTAAGTCGTGTCATTCACAGATTCATGCGAAGCGTGGAGATCGATGGGGATAAGGTAGGGGCTATCGAAATCTCTACAGACCTATCTCCTATAGAACGGCGGGTGGGTGCTGCGTGTGCAGTCGCGAAATGGAAGATGGGGGTATTGACTTTTCGAAATTATCCGATATTATAGAAGAGCAAATGAAATTTTCATGAAAAGGAAATATATGGAAAGTGCTGATTTTGGTTGATTTTTTCGCTGAACTGAGTATAATATAAGTAGGAGCAGAAATGTTCTCGATGTAAGAGCATCGTTAAAAGTTGGGCTGCAGATGGAGCAGGATAATTTTCCATCTCTTTAGATGTCTTAACTGGGCATCGAGCCTGGCAGCTTGGAGAAAGCTGTAGTCCACGTGGGGGACTTAATGATTTCCACGTCGTTATGGGTATCTTAACTGGATACCGAGGCTGACAACCAGCAGAAAACTCTTTTTTAAGAAATTCTGAGGAGTGTGGTTTCGCATCACACTCCTCTTTACGTATGAGGTGTAGATGGCAACTAAAACGGATAAGAAAAATGCAATACGACAAGGAATTATAGATTCAGCTGCGATATATAGCCAAGATTTAGCAGGTAAAGCTTTTCTGTATGTATATGGAGATGAATATTTTGAAGTATCTTTTCCTGTAGATCACTTTCTTCATTTAACAGGAGTGGAGACAAAGCTTTCTGCAAAGGATTTTTATAAGAATGCTAAAAAGGCGAAACTTACAAATAGTCAGTTTTATTTTGATGCAAGACACCCGTACGCGAATGCAAAAAAGAAACTGCCATGTTTGAAGAGATTACCGGAGTTAACAAATGATATGGTCTGTATTCTTAAGGATATGCAGACTGTTACAATTATATACAAACTCAGTGTTACCAATTTAGAGTTTACATTAGGTCTAACAGAGAATACGGATGGTAAAGGAAAGAAGGTAAATGACTTCTTTCTACCTATGTCGTTACGGGTTGAGGATTCGTCTGTTGAGAAAAGTAATGATGGTGAAATAGTTGACTTTATTTTCTCGAAAGATGCGAGTACGGCAAAGTACGATACGTTACTGGTAGAAGATAAACATAAATCTGTACCAGAGAGTATCAAACACTTGATAAGCGAAGAATTCTATAATATAAAGATTGATTAAGTACATATGGATACATTAGAGCATCGGGAAACTGGTGCTTTTTTTGTGCTCAATTTGAAGGAAGGAGGGATTTTCCGATGGCAGGAAGAAAGCCAAAGCCCACAGCAGTTAAGAAACTGGAAG
Organism: Lachnospiraceae bacterium; assembly: GCA_051879895.1. Lineage (GTDB taxonomy): Bacteria > Bacillota > Clostridia > Lachnospirales > Lachnospiraceae > Acetatifactor. Next base: position 361 of record JBJEMX010000043.1, on the reverse strand, counting down.
GTAATCCGGGAAAAAGAAAACTGAATAGCAAAGAACCAGTTCCGGCAAAGGGAATGCCTGCCTGTCCTGACTGGTTAATGCCGGAAGCAAAGAAGGAATGGGAACGCTTGGCTGACCTGATGAATCAGATGGGTGTCCTTACAGAGGTGGACATGGCAGCATTTGCAGCATACTGCCAGTCATATGCAAGATGGAAGGAAGCGCAGGAACACATTACAGCTGGTGGATCAACCTTTGAAACGGATAAAGGATATCAGCAGCAGACACCCTGGGTTGGAATTGCAAATACCAATCAGAAGCTGATGTTGCAGGCTGCATCGGAGTTTGGATTGACACCATCCTCGCGAAGTAGAATCATTGC
>JBJEMX010000042.1:0-44130 GCA_051879895.1 Lachnospiraceae bacterium | reverse complement strand
CTTCCGGGGTCGGAGTAGGTGTTACTTCCGGGGTCGGAGTAGGTGTTACTTCCGGAGTCGGAGTAGGTGTTACTTCCGGGGTCGGAGTAGGTGTCACTTCCGGGGTCGGAGTAGGTGTTACTTCCGGGGTCGGAGTAGGTGTTACTTCCGGGGTCGGAGTAGGTGTTACTTCCGGGGTCGGAGTAGGTGTCTCTTCCGGAGTCGGAGTAGGTGTTTCTTCCGGAGTAGGTGTAGGTGTTTCTTCCGGAGTAGGTGTAGGTGTCGGAGTAGGAATACCTCTGGTGTAATTTACCTGATGTACTTCACCACCCTGTGCAAAGGTGTTTGCAATAATTGCACCTACAATATTGGAAGAGTTTGTTACTGTTGCGGAAGGTGCCAAGATAGTTCCAAATATACCTCCCACGGTAACAGAGCTTGCATTACCAAAGTTCCATACAATATTTCCTGCCCAAGACTGATAACCTAAGCCACCGCCAAGGGTGTTTGCATTCATACTATATCCTAATGATACGGAACCGGAGTCTGCTACATTGACAACAACAGTTTTTCCTGCTGCTGCACTTTCTGTAATCAAAGTATCATAATACTGACCGTTTCCGTTAAAATCTGCTGCGGAAATATGCAAAACCAGAAGCGTGTCACTTTCCGTAGCAGGAAGTGCATAAAACTCTGCCGAAGTGGTCTTACATGCTTCAATTACTGTTGCAATGGTAGCCTTGATACCATCTCTGCTTTCATATCCAATCAGCTTGTTGTCGGTAACAAACTCTCTGATGATGTTCTCACCGGACATAACAGTTAACTTGTATCCCTGACCGGGCTGCTCTGTAAATACATTCACGCTGCCGTCGCTGTTTGTACCCGGAACGGATACGATACAGTCTCTGACATTACAGGTAAATACAGCATTACTGTTTGCCAAGTCACCAATAAAGGATTTGCCTTCCCAGATATCCATTTTTGCTGACAGTGCACCGACTGCAACATTCCCCTCTACATGGTTGCTGTTCGTGTAAGAATTGGTATAAACCGAAAATTTCAGCGGATCAGTCAGACTCACATCTGCAACCGAAGCACTAGCCTGCATTGTGGTCATTCCGAAAGTACCGGTTGCCACTAAAGCCGCTGTCAACACACTTACAAGAACTCTTTTGAATTGTGTCTTTGCTTTTCCTCTCATAACTCTTCTCCTCTATCTTTTACACTAAAACTATTAAAATTGTACTTTCTAATAATTAAGACTCCCACTTTTTTCCAAATGGCTCACATTTTTTTGAATTTTATTTTTAAATTTTTATTTTTTTTCAAATTCTTCGGTCCGAACCAGTACTCCGTGGACAATCAGTCTGCGACTTGTTCCTGCCGAACCGTGACAGGTGGACAGTGATACAATATTGCCTCTCTCCTTTAAATCTGCCTCTGTTCTGAATGCAGAATTCTCTACGGCCCAGTCCACATACATATCGTAATTTTCATCAGAGGTAAATGTCATATAACGGTCACTGGTGGACTTTGTTTCATAACAGGAAAATACTTCGTATGTATATACATACTCTTCCGTATATATATAGAAATATTTATTTACCTGACAAAGAGTAGGATCCTTAATCAGCATCTTCAGATTACCGAACATACTGTCATCACGCATATTGTGTCCAAATACAAACGTGTTCCTGTCCGACCAGTCTGCCGAAGCACCGCAATCCATAAAAATACATCCGGCACTCAGTTTTTCGCCTTCAAAAGAACGGTGCAGATAATAATCATTGTCCTCTGCCTGTACAACAGGATAACTGATTTCCACTGCCGGAAAATACAGCCAGCCTCGAAAGTCTCCGTTTATTTCTTTTAGGGCTGCAATATCTATATCCAAAGGCGGATATTCTTTCTGTGCTACAGCTTCCGCAATTGCCTCTGCCATTTCCTCATCCGATACCTGGGCACCTACCCTCTTTGCCAGACCGGTATATGCATTCTCTGCCCTTTCCGACTCTATCCTGGAGACAACCATACGATAGCCGCAGAATAAAACCAGTGCCATCAGAAAAACCGTAATCCCAATATGTACAACCTTTTTTAACGGCTTTCCCCTCATCAAGACTCCCCTTTCTATATTTAGTATATTATAACTTTTTTTCTTTCTTTCGGCAATAGTTTTTTGTGGATTTTCACAATAAAATATGATATTATTTTTTTAACACAAGATTTTGTGCCGAACTGTTTTTTATTCCACAAAACAATAGTATTTATTACTCCGATTTTAGATTTTTTTCAACCATTCATAAAGGAGGCACTATGTTACTGATTCATTTTTTTGCACTACTGACCATTATTTCTTTCCTTATGGGTATCAAACACATGGATACCGTTTCTTCTTTTTTAAAAGGAAAAGGGGTTTTTATCATATTTGCATCAGCCTTTTTAATCCGGTGCATCTGTGCATTCTGTTATAGAGGCTTTACCAGTGATACCGCCTGCTTCGCAGGCTGGGCAAATATGGCCTACGAAAACGGACTCAGCGAGTTTTATTCCTCCGGAGTTTTCGCAGATTATCCACCCGGATTTATTTATGTACTCTGGGTCATCGGTGCCATCTTTTCTGTTTTTAAGATTCCGTACCTTTCCGGTTCCTGTCTGCTTCTGTTAAAGCTGCCTGCCATTCTCTGTGATATGGCTGCCGGCTTTCTTATATATAAGGTTGCCAAAAAGACTATGGATGAAGGATGTGCCGCACTTTTTGCCGCCCTGTATTTGTTCAATCCTTCCGTGTTTTTAAATTCCTCACTATGGGGTCAGGTAGATGCTGTATTTACACTCTGTCTGCTGTTTATGTGCCTGTTTTTATCCGACGGCAAAACCATACCGGCTTACATTGCATTCGGAATCGGCGTATTAATCAAGCCGCAGACCATTGTGTTTGCACCTGTATTGATATATGGCATTGTGGAGCATGTTATTCTCAAAAGTTTCAGCTGGCGTAAATTCTTCTACAATCTTTGCTCGGGATTGTGTGTTATCTTCTCCATGCTGCTTCTTTGTGTGCCCTTTGAGCTGGGGCAGGTAGTTTCACAGTACACCTCCACCCTCAGCTCCTACCCCTACATTGCAGTCAACGCCTTTAATCTCTGGGGATTTTTCGGTCTTAACTGGGTTTCCCAGGATACAAAGCTTTTGTTTTTTACATATGGTCAATGGGGTACGGTTATTATCATAGCCATTACACTTTTGTCCGCATACTTTTTCTTCAAAAACAGAAGGAATCCATCCCGCTATTTTACCACTGCGGCATTTTTGATTATTTCCATGTTCCTGTTTTCCGTGCGTATGCATGAACGTTATCTGTTCCCTGCTTTGGCATTGCTGCTTTTTGCTTATGTCAAGCGTCCTGTTCAGGAGATTTTCCTGTGCTATACAGGCTTCAGTGCACTGCATTTTTACAACACTGCCTATATTCTGTTCTTTTATGACCCTGCCAATTATAACCGCAAGGCACCGTTTTTCATTATCATCTCGCTTTTGATGGTTTTGTGCGGTCTCTTCTATTACTATACGCTGTACCGTTACGATGTTGTGAAATCTTCCGTCAAGGGCAAGGGAATTTCGTTTGCTCCCATTACCCTGCCTAAACCAAAGCAAAAAACCGCGGCTGAAAAGGCTGCCCGCCATATACCGCAGCCTTCCGCAAAGCCTTTGCCATTTTTACGCATTGATTTTTTAATTATTGTACTGATTACTTTGATTTACACCTGTTTCGCCCTTTATGACCTGGGTGATACAGAAGCTCCCCAGTCAGAATATCTGTTGCAAAAGGGTGAGTCCATAACTCTTACTGTACACGAAACGGATACTCCCAATGCACTATACTGGTATCTCGGCAGCTACCATAATTGTCAGTTTTCCTTGGAAATCACTACGGCAGCCAACCCTGAATGGCACACTGTAAGCGGCTTTGAAAAACTTACCATGAAGAATGTTTTCTGCTGGGGCTATTCCTATTTGCCGGACGACTGTAAGGACATAAGGCTCACCTGCCTGTCTGACCGGGCTTCTATTATGGAGCTTGTTCTGCTCGATAAAAAAGACAATGTCTTTATGCCTGTGAACGCTCCTGACTATCACGCCTTATTCGACGAGGGTGATTTACTTCCCTCGCAAATCAGTTTTCGCAACGGTACTTATTTTGACGAAATCTATCATGCAAGAACCGCATATGAGTTTTTAACCGGAAGAACCACCTACGAAACTACCCATCCGCCTTTCGGAAAAATACTGATTTCACTGGGTATTGCCATTTTCGGCATGACCCCCTTCGGCTGGCGTATCGCAGGTACTGTTTTCGGCATTCTCATGCTGCCGCTTATGTATCTGCTGGGTCGCAGCATTACCAGGGAACGGTTCTTTGCAGGTCTCGCCTGTCTGCTGTTTGCCGTTGATTTTATGCATTTTACACAGACGCGAATTGCCACCATAGATGTATTTGTAACCTTCTTTATTATATTGATGTACTATTTTATGTACAAATACTGCCAGATGAGTTTTTACGATACTCCCCTTGGGAAAACCTTCCTTCCGCTGGGTGCCTGCGGCATTGCCATGGGCTTTGGCATTGCCAGCAAATGGACCGGTGTTTATGCCGGTGCAGGGCTTGCCGTTTTATTCTTTGCCACACTTTATAAGCGTTACAAAGAATACCGCTATGCCCTCAAATCCCCGGCTGATTCCAGTAACGGTATAAAGCACAAAACCATTATCAGCAGCTTTAAACCGTATACCATAAAGACCATTTTATTCTGCCTGGTATTTTTTGTCCTGATTCCCATAGCGATTTATGTATTATCCTACATTCCTTTTGTCAGCAGTTACAATGGCCTTTTTGAAAAAATGTGGCATAATCAGGAATCCATGTTAAGCTACCATTCCGGTCTGGAGGCTACGCATCCGTATTCCTCTTCCTGGTACCAATGGCCTACCATGATCCGCCCCATATTCTACTACTCCGGTATTATCAGCAGCACAGCCCGTCAGGGTATCAGTGCCTTTGGTAATCCCTTGGTATGGTGGGTCGGTATTCCTGCCTTTTTATACATGATATATCTGATAATAAAAGAAAAGGACAGAACCGCTGCCATCCTGTGTATCAGTTATCTGGCACAATACCTGCCCTGGTGTCTGATATCCAGACTTACCTTTATTTATCATTACTTCCCCAGCGTACCTTTTGTGGTGCTGATGATTGTATATGCAGCAAAGCAGTTAAAGAAACGCACAAGTGAAAACACTTTCCGGATGTGGATTATTCTGTACGCCGCCGCTGCTGTGGGTCTGTTTATTATATTCTATCCTGTTTTATCCGGTCAGACTGTCAGTATATCTTATGTAAATACACTGCTTCGCTGGATGGATACCTGGGTATTAATCTACGGTTAGACCAAAAAGGGGCTGTTGCAAAGTCATCCTTTTCTGCACTTTGTCGTACAATATTATCAAGAAACGCCTCAACGTTGTCACTTAACTTCGGCTTATTCCTGATAACATTGTACAATAAAGCAGTCAGAGTTTCTGATTTTGCAACAGCCCCTCTTTTTTCCTTATATTCTTTTCGATTATTCTGCGAGCAGTGCATCTGCCAAAGCTTCCATCTGCTCCTTGTTTTCCGGTTTCAAAGCTGATTTTATCGTTACCACGGGCTCTAACAGTTTAATATCCTTCATCCCCTCCAGCAACCCCTTCATGGTTTTGGCTGCTGTAGGTGCCCAAGTGCCGTTTTCCAGAATTCCGACGGTCCGTTTCTGATAATTTTTACTCTTTAAATGACTGAGGAAGTTTTCCATGGGAGGAAATACCCCTGCATCATAAGAAGCTGCCGCCAATACTATTCTGTCATAACGGAAGGCATCTTCCACCGCCTCATGTAAATCATCCCTGCATAAATCCGTAAGTACTACTTTTTGTGCACCTTTGGCCTCTAAAAGCTCTTTTAACTTCTCTGCAGCCACTGCGGTATGTCCGTGAATAGAAGCATGAGCAATCAGAATCCCGCTGTCTTCCGGCTCATAGCTGCTCCATATTTTGTATTTTTCAATATAATATTCTAAGTCTTTCGTCAATACCGGACCGTGAAGGGCACAAATGATTGAAACCTCCAGACCTGCCAGCTTTTTCAACAGATTTTGTACCTGCATTCCGTATTTCCCGCAAATATTAAAGTAATATCTTCTGGCTTCACAGGTCCAGTCTTCATCAGCATCCCTGGTTCCGAATTTTCCGAAGGCATCCGCACTGAACAAAACCTTTTCCGTCTTCTCATAACTCACCATGACCTCCGGCCAGTGTACCATAGGTGCCATAAAGAATTGCAGCACATGCTCCCCAAGCTCCAGCGTATCGCCTTCCTTTACGACAATCGTTCTGCCTTCCAAATCAATATCAAAGAACTGCCTTACCATGTTAAGGGCCTGCATACTTCCCACCAGTTTCATCTGCGGATACCTTTCACAAAGTGAAGCAATGCTTCCCGCATGGTCCGGTTCCATATGCTGAATTACCAGATAGTCTACTTGTCCGCCGTCTAAAGCTTCTTCAAGATTGACCAGCCATTCCTCTGTAACATGGGCATCTACGGTATCCATCACTGCATTTTTTTCGTCCAGAATAAGATAGGAATTATATGCCATGCCCTTTTCCAGTACATACTGGCTCTCAAATAATGTAATCTCCCTGTCATTTACCCCAATATTGCTGATTTTCGATGTTACTGCTTCCATATTTGTCTTTCACCTCATATTCATTTATTATCTTCTTAAAGCCAGTATAGCACAGCCTTTCCGAACAGTAAATTGCAAATCCCCCCGGCAGGCAGGCTACATAATCAGCTTCCCCTGTAAAAACCCTGTAAGATATATCATCTGCAGCATAGCAGAAAGTATCACAATTGCCATAAAGAAGCCTTTTCTTTTGACTCCGGCTACCGCTGCCGCAAGAAACAGCGGTATATTGCAGGCAAAATATCTGCCGCCGCTTATCAGCCAGGGAACCGAAAATGTCAGATAAATATACATTGCCCCATAAAAATAATACATAGGGCGGATTTTTTTGACTGAAAAAATCAAAAAGAATACCGATACTATAACTAAAATCATTTGCGGTATCCACAATGCTGTCTTGGCGGCCGGATTATAGCTGTCATCAAAGCTGTATCTGAATATATATGCAATCGTATTAAAAATATTTCCATGTCCTTGTCCCCAGTGATTTCTCTGGTAATACAAGAAGCGGAAGGGATCACCTTCAACCCGGTAATTTATCCACAAATAATAGAAAAGCCCAAAAAGCATACACAGAAAGGAGGCACATCGCCCTATAAATGCCCATAACTGCCTAGATGCTTTTTCCTTTAATGCCTTATCCGGACGATATACCACAAATGCCTCCACCAGTGCCGGTATGCCCAAAAGAATTCCCTGCATACGGGTCATGGTTGCCAATGCCCCGAAAAATATTGCCTGCCACCATTTATGCTCATCCAGATAATATAAAGTTGCTGCCGACAAAAGTAAAAACAGCCCTTCCGTCATAATACCGCCAAAGAAAAAGGCAAAAGGAAAAACCGATGTCAACAGTACCAGATTTCTTCCAGCCTCTTTTCCGGCATGCTTCTCACCGATGCGGTAGAGATATACACAGCCTCCTGCATAGGTCAATACAGACACTATCATCCCCGCCAGTTCTGTATTTCCCACAACGACTCCTGCGGCACGCATAAGATAGGGAAACAGCGGAAAGAATACCAGAAATAAGTGCTGTGTGCCTTCTACGGCTCCGTCATAACCGAGTTCTGCTATTTTTACATAGTGTAATGCGTCCCATCTGCTCCAACCGGAAATAAAAGTTTCCAGACTAAAGTTCCATACATCTGTACTCTGCATTGCCATAATCAGAACAGAAAGCATATACACAGCTATCCGAAAGCATACGGCCGCAAAAAATATGACAGCCGTTTCTTTTCCTATTGCTTTTTTTGATAATTCCTTAGAATTCAATATCTTTTCCCTCTCTCACAAATACCGGTATCACATCAAGCGGTGCAGCTACCGTCACTCTCTGTCCGCCCTCGTAAACCTCTCCCGTTGCATTTTCTCTCCATGACAGTCCTGCCGGAAGATATACGCTTCGCTCTCTTACACCCATCTCCATAACAGGAGCTATTAGTAAATCCGGTCCGAACATATACTGGTCCTCCGTATCCCAACAGGTCTTATCCTCCGGAAAGTCAAAAAACATAGGTCGCATAACGGGAGCACCGGTTTCGCTTGCCTGCTTCATACATTCCCGGATATAGGGTCGTAAGGTTTCACGAACAAACAGATACTTCTTTAAAATCTCATAATTGTCTTCCCCAAAGCTCCACACTTCATTATCCTGTCCTGATGTAAGCTGACGTACATTATCTATGAATTCCTGCTCTCTCTCATACCAGGGAGAACGCTCCCCATGCATACGGAATACCGGACAGAATGCTCCCCATGCAAACCATCTGACCAGCAACTCCTTAAAGTAAGGGTCAGAAATATCTCCGCCCACGAACCCGCCGATATCGGAGGTCCACCAGGGAATGCCTGCCATCCCCATGTTAAGGCCTGCCTGCAGCTGCTCTCTCATGGCTCTAAAGGAGGAATGAATATCGCCGGACCAGGTCAGCACGCCAAATTTCTGGCTGCCTGCCCACGCACATCGTACCAGGGACATAATCTCCTTTTCTCCCTCTGCCTTCAGACCATCATAAAATCCCTTTGCATACATTAACGGATAAATATTGGTACACTGCAGTGCAGGACCTGCATAATAGCGGTAGTTATCAAAATCGTAAGGGCCGTATTCCGGCTCCGCTTCATCCAGCCAGAAAATGCGGATTCCCTTTTTATAATAATTTTCCTTGCACTTGTCCCAGACAAATTTCTGTGCACCGGGATGTGTGGCATCATAAAATACGGTGTTACCCATCCATGTCATGTGATTTGCATTGCCTCTGTCGGCACGCACCAGATAGCCCTTGCTGTTCATCTCACCGAAGTTTTCACTTCTCTCATCAATGGTAGGCCATACGGATACAACAGTTTCAATCCCCATTTCCTTTAATTCTTTTACCATGGCATCGGGGTCAGGCCAGTCTCTGGGCTCAAATTTAAATTCTCCCTGCATGGTCCAGTGGAAAAAGTCTACCACAATAGCATCCATGGGAAGACCACGCTTTTTGTGTTCCCTTGCTACCGCAAGAATTTCATCCTGATTGCGGTACCGCAGCTTGCACTGCCAGTAACCGAGACCAAATTCCGGCATCATGGGAGTACGTCCCACAGCCGCACTGTAATTGCGTTCTATATCTGCCGGAGTATCTCCTGCTGTAATAAAATAGTCCAGTTTTTTAGTACTCTTCGCATACCACTCAGTCTTGTTCATACCAAAATTTGCAGTACCGATGGCCGGGTTGTTCCAAAAGAACCCGTAACCTCTGCTGGATACAAAGAAGGGTACGCTTGCCTGAGAGTTTCTGTGTGCCAGTTCCAGCAGGGCACCCTTTTTATTCAGATGCTTTTCCTGATACTGTCCCATACCGAAGATTTTTTCATCATCATAGGCTTCAAATCTGGCAGTCAGTTCATAGTCCGTGCTGCCCTTGATACATTTTAATTCTCTGGCATCAATGCGTAACGGTACGCAGTATCGGTTGATACGGTTGCGGTTACGCCAGTACTCCTCTGTCAGTATTTCTCCCTTTTGATTCAGGAAGCTAATCCATCCCTCCGGACTTACTCTGGCGGTAATCTTTCCATTTGTCAGTGTGGCAACTACGCCCTTCTGATGATATTTTGCCCACTCTTCTCCTCTATACCATGGATCTGTGGTATCCACCTCTTCAAAGGTAATCACCGGCTCTATCTCCTTTACGGGTTCGCAGAGTGCCCAGTCGTTTTTATCCATTTCGGGTTCGGCCGTCATCCGTACACGCAGAGAATCCTCTCCCCAGCATTCTATCCACACCTGTGATATACCTTCCTGTATTATCAGGCGGTTTCCTTCCTGTCTTACCATAGTTTACCTCCCTGCTTTCTGTAACGGTTTCACCGCTGTAAGCTTATCTGTCATACCTGTATTATATCGAAATTTATATTTTTCGTATACCGTTTTTTTGCAAAAAACCTTTCTCTTGTATTTAAACAGCAAAAGCTTTATAATATTTTCTATCACAAACATATCATGTTGTAAAATTGTGTAAACAGGAGGGAATTTGAAAGCATATGGGAAACATAAAACTCGTAGCAGATTCTACCTGTGATTTGTCACAGGACCTTATTGAAAAATATGATATCAGCATCATCCCGTTGTGCATCGTAATGGGTGATGAAAGTTTCTACGATGGTATAGAAACCACTCCGGACGATATATATAAATGGGCTGATGCAAACCGCACCACCCCCAAGACCGCAGCCGCCACCTTCGATATGGCTGCCGATATATTAAAGCCTTATATGGATGCCGGAAGAGACATTATCTTTTTTGGCATTTCCACGCAGATGAGCACTACCTGTAACGTCATCCGCATGATTGGAGAGGATGCCGGTTATGATAAGCTGCACATCATCGATTCCATGAATCTTTCCACCGGTATCGGCCTGCAGGTATTGTATGCTGCCAGACTGATTGAAGAAGGAAAATCTACGGAGGAAATTGTCTCCCTCGTCAATGAACGCAGGAAAAATGTCCGTGCCAGCTTTGTAGTGGATACCCTGACTTATCTTGCCAGAGGCGGTCGCTGTAACGCAGTCACTGCACTGCTTGCAAACACGCTCAAATTGAGACCTGAAATCGTAGTTACTGACGGTGCCATGGGGGTATCCAAAAAATACCGTGGCAATATGAAAGCCGTACTTTTAAAGTATGCAAAGGATTTGGAAAGCCAGCTTCTGGCCGCTGATAAATCCGCCGTCTTCATTACCCATTCCGGCTGTAGTGAAGACACGATTTCTGCCATATATGAATACCTGCAGAGCCTGAACCTTTTTGAAAATATTTACGTCACCCGGGCAGGAGGCGTCATTTCCAGCCACTGCGGTCCCGGTACCTTAGGCGTACTGTTCTACGAAGGAGAAGAAGAATAAAAAGCAGCTTCGGCGGTTTAAAAGACGGTCATAAAAAGCTTTCCCAAACAGACCCTTGAAAAACGTCAGCACTTGAATTTTTCAAGTTTTACGCAGAAAAATTCTTAGTACTGCTACGTTTTCCACGGAACGAAAGTGTGTCTGTGCGGAAACTTTTTATGACCGTCATTTTTAAACCGCCGAAGCTGTTTTTTATTCCTCTTCTCCTATCTGTAATTTCAGTTTTTTATACACATGGAAGAATGCCGGTATTAAAAAGGCATCCGCAAAAATCCATGCAATGGGACTTCCCAGTGCCGCTGCCGTAAAACCGAATATGGGTACCAGTACAAACCCTGCCAGTGCACGGGCAATCATTTCCAACACACCTGCCAGAATGGCAAAGGTCGGGAAACCAATCCCCTGTATCATAAACCGGATGATATTAACCAATGCTAACGGGAAATAAAATGCCACCGTAATTAATAAATACAATCTGACATTTCCCGCAATCTCCTCTACCACAGCTGCCTCCTTTGCCTCTATAAACAGTTTTCCCAACTGTTCTCCAAAGAAAAACGCCACAGCCAATGCAATAACAGAATAAACTGCCCCCAGCTTAATACAATCAAACATACCTTTTTTCACACGTTTCAGCTTCTTTGCCCCCACATTCTGCCCACCATAGGTTGCCATGGTAGAGCCCATGGCATCAAAAGGACAGGCTAAGAAACCGCCGATTTTATTGGCTGCCGTAACAGAAGCTACCGCTGCAGACCCCAGTCCGTTTACCGCAGTCTGTAATACTACGGCTCCTATCGCCGTAATGGAATACTGCAGTCCCATGGGAATACCCATACCGCAAAGACTTCCCATCATGTGAAGCTCCGGTTTCCACTCTTCCTTCCTGATATGGAGAATTTCAAACTTCTTTATCATAAATACCAGACACAATATACCGGAAAGTCCCTGTGAGATAACGGTCGCCCATGCCGCACCTGCTACCCCCATTTCAAACCGGATAATAAACAAAAGGTCCAGTCCGATATTGACCAGTGAGGAAATTACCAGAAAAATAACCGGAGTCTTACTGTCCCCCAGTGCCCTGATAATACCGGACAGAATATTATATAAGAACACAGTAGGGATACCAATAAAAATAACTACAATATAAGCATAGGCATCTTCAATAATATTTTTCGGTGTATTCATCAATTGTAAAATATCCCGGCAGAAAAATACGGTAAGTGCCGTCATTACCGCTGAAAAAACCAGCCCCAGCCAGACGCAGTTTGCCACATATTTACGCATACCTGTGTAATCCCCGGCACCAAATTTATGGGCTACCGGTATGGAGAAGCCTACACAGATACCCAGGCAGAAGCCGATTACCAGAAAGTTCACAGATCCGGTAGAGCCCACTGCCGCCAAAGGGTCAACTCCCAGATATCTCCCTACAATTAAGGTATCTATCAGATTATAAAACTGCTGGAACAAATATCCCAGAAGCAGTGGAATAGCAAATCCCAAAATCAGCCCCATGGGCTTTCCCTTCGTCATATCCTTCGTCATTATCATTCACTCCTGTTTATTTAACTTGCAGGTATTACTATATAGCGGTTTTTGCGGACTTGCAACTATTTTTTATTTATCCGGGCAATCATTCATGCTATAATATTTTAAACAGGATACCCCCGCCGGATAAACATATCCTGTAAATACCTATTGTTAAGTAAAGGAGTAATCAGATGGCCAATCCTTATCTTCCTAACTGGGAATATATTCCCGATGGTGAACCGAGAGTATTCGGAAACCGTGTTTATATATACGGTTCCCACGACAGAGCCGGTTCCGACAGTTTCTGCGATTATGTATTAAAATGCTGGAGTGCCCCTCTGGATAACTTAAATGACTGGACCTGCCATGGTGATATTTTTCACACACAGCCGGATGCAGACCACCCGGCTGATACAGACTGGACTACTGCGGAGCATTATCTTTTTGCACCGGACGTAGTAGAAAAAGACGGTAAATATTATTTGTATGCCTACATTATCAATTCTATCGGTTGTGTTGCCGTCAGCGATAAGCCGGAAGGACCTTTTAAGCTGCTTTCCCGGTATCAGTATACAATTTCTGATGAAATCTGCTGCAACGGCTGGTTTATTGATCCGGGCGTCCTGGTTGATGATGACGGACAGGTCTATATTTACTGCGGCTTTGAACGTTCCTTTATGGCACAGATAAATCCCTCCAATATGTATGAGGTGATGGACAATACCTGTACGGAACACTTTATCCCCTGTGAGATAACCGGCAAAGACGGTTTTGATACCAAAGAAACCTTATTCTATGAGGCAGCTTCTCCCCGAAAGGTGGGCAATACCTATTATATGATTTATTCTCCTAAGCAAGGCAGCCGCCTCGCCTATGCTACCTCAGACAAGCCTGCCGGACCTTTTACTTACAGAGGTTACATCATAGATAACGGCGTAGATTATCCCGGTGGCAACAACCACGGTTCCATTGCATGCTTAAACGGCCAGTGGTACATTTTTTACCACCGCATGACCAACGGAAGCATTATGTCCAGAAGAGCCTGCGTAGAAAAAATTGAGATTTTACCGGACGGTACCATACCTCCTGTGGAAATGACCTCACTGGGGTTTGAAGCCTCTCTTTCCCCTTACAGGGAAACCCCTGCAGACATTGCCTGCGTATTAAAGGGCGATGCCTTTATCACAGAAAAAAATGTATTGGAGCGGGTTATCACCAACATCACGGACGGTACGGTTATAGGTTATAAATATTATGATTTCGGAGAAGACTTTTCCAGCAAGACCATGGAATTTGCGGCCAAAATCAACGGTTTCGGCTGCAATTGTACCCTTCATATCCTGATAGACGGAGAAAACGGAGAAGAAATCGGCAGTTGTGCAATCGGTCATGATGATGCCCTTTTACATACCAGAGTGAAAAATGTAACCGGCAGACATGCCTTGTTTTTCAAGGTAACGACGCCTTACAGCGGCTGGACCGCAGATTACTTTAAGAACCGCTGCCTGTTTGAATTAAAATCTTTTGTATTTATGAAATAAAATGGGGCTGTCAAAATAACCTCGGTCGACCGGCTAAATCAGCCGGCCGGCTGTGGCTATTTACAACAGCCCTTTTTATCTGCCTTTTTCGGAAATAACTCCACGCTATATCTGTAACCGGGTTACCAGTATAGCGTATTTATTATAAATACTTCTTTAAGGTTTCTACCTTGTCCAGCTTCTCCCATGGTAAATCCAGGTCGTTGCGTCCAAAATGCCCGTATGCTGAAGTCTGCTTGTAAATAGGACGACGTAAATCCAGCATCTTAATAATACCGGCCGGACGGAGATCAAAGTTTTCGCGTACAATCTTTACCAATTCCAGTTCCGACAGCTTACCGGTTCCAAAGGTTTCTACGCGTACTGAAGTAGGCTGTGCTACACCGATTGCATAGGACAACTGGATTTCACACTTGCCTGCCAAGCCTGCCGCTACGATATTTTTTGCAACATATCTTGCTGCATATGCTGCAGAACGGTCTACCTTGGTACAGTCCTTACCGGAGAAAGCCCCACCGCCGTGACGAGCATAGCCGCCATAGGTATCCACGATAATCTTACGTCCGGTCAGACCTGCATCACCGTGCGGTCCGCCGATAACGAAACGTCCCGTAGGATTGATAAAGTACTTGGTTTCGTCATCTAATAATTCTGCGGGAAGTACCGGGGCAAATACATACTTTTTGATATCCTCATGAATCTGCTCCTGGCTTACATCCTCATCGTGCTGGGTGGAAAGTACTACCGCTTCCAGACGTACCGGCTTACCATTTTCGTCATACTGTACGGAAACCTGACTCTTTCCATCGGGTCTTAAATAGGGCAGCGTACCATCCTTACGCACCTTTGTAAGCTGTCTGGTCAGCTTGTGTGCCAGTGCAATAGGATAAGGCATATATTCCTCTGTTTCATCAGTTGCATAGCCAAACATCATGCCCTGATCGCCTGCACCGATAGCCTCCAGTTCCTCATCGGACATTTTGTTTTCCCTTGCCTCCAGAGCCTTGTCCACGCCCATGGCAATGTCTGCGGACTGTTCGTCAATTGCTACAAATACCGCACAAGTATTGCCGTCAAATCCATACTCAGATTTATCATAACCGATTTCCTTGACCGTTTCTCTTACAATTTTCTGATAATCTACATGAGCGGCACTGGTAATTTCACCGGTAATCAGCACAAAGCCGGTACAGGTTGCCGTTTCACAAGCCACACGGCTCATGGGGTCCTGTTCTACCAAGGCATCCAGAATGGCATCGGATACCGCATCACAAACCTTGTCGGGATGTCCTTCCGTAACAGATTCTGATGTAAATAACAATTTTTCTTTTTCCATGCTTTCCTCTTTCTACGTCGTCTTTTGTATTTTGCCCCGACGCCGGGCCAACGTGAACAGATACATAAAAAGGTCCGCATTTAAGCGGACCCGACTGTTTGATAATCAAATCCTCTTATTGTTCGATTAATACTCGCTCAGGCAGGCACCTTCCGCAATGCGGGGTTGCCGTGGCTTCACAGATCCTATGTATCTCCACCACTCTGAATAAGAGAGAATCTCCATGCAATGATAACTGTTCCTATCATTACAAAGCAATATGAAATTTTTTACCTGTAACCACAATACTATTGCTGTAGTATTTTGTCAACCGGTTTTTAACTTGAATTTTTTATAATCTCTGTCTGAATCTATTTTTTCAATCTGAGCCCCCAGACTCTGCAGTTTCAGGTGAAAGTCCTCATAGCCTCTTTCGATATAATGAATATTCTCCACCAGAGAGGTACCTTCCGCTGCCAGTGCTGCCATGACAAGTGCCGCACCTGCACGCAAATCCGGTGCATTGATTCTCGCACCTGTATATTTTTCCACACCATCTACAATAGCAGTGTTGCCTTCTACTTTAATATTGGCACCCATACGGGTCAGTTCGTCCACATATTTGAAACGGTTTTCAAAAATGCTCTCTGTCACAATACTGGTACCACCGGACAATGCCAGTGCCGCCGTAATCTGTGGCTGCATATCCGTAGGAAAACCCGGATAAGGCAACGTCTTTACCTGAGTAGATCTTAAAGGCTTTGCCGCCACCACACGCACCGCATCATCGGATTCCTCAATTTCACAACCGATTTCCAAAAGCTTCGCAGTAATGGATTCCAAATGCTTGGGTATCACATTCTTGACTGTCACATCACCTTTGGTTACCGCTGCCGCAAACATAAAGGTTCCTGCCTCAATCTGATCCGGAATAATGGCATAATCCGTACCATGCAAGGACGGTACACCCTTAATACGGATAACATCTGTTCCGGCTCCCTTAATATTAGCTCCCATACTGTTTAAAAAGTTTGCCAAATCTACTACATGAGGCTCTTTTGCCGCATTTTCAATAATCGTCTTTCCTTCTGCCATGGATGCGGCCATCATTACATTGATGGTTGCTCCTACCGAAACCACATCCATATATATATGACTGCCCCTTAGCTGTGCCGCATGGGCTTTAATCAATCCATATTCAATTTTCACTTCCGCACCCAGTGCACGGAATCCTTTAATATGCTGGTCAATAGCACGGCAGCCGATATCGCATCCGCCCGGCAGCGCTACCTCCACATTCTTATACTTTGCAAGCAAGGCTCCTATAAAATAGTAAGAAGCTCTGATTTTTCGTATATTATCTCCATCCACTACCAGACTGTTTATCCGGGCAGCATTGATGGTTGCTTTATGTCGTCCGTCTCTCTTTACCAGTACACCGATTTCCTGCATGGCATCCAATAAAACATTGGTATCCCTTACATCGGGCATATTATCAATGTGTACGGTATCATCGGTCATAACAGAAGCCGCAATAATAGGAAGTGCCGCATTTTTAGCACCTCCTATTTCCACTTCACCGACTAATGGATTTCCGCCTTTAATTGCGTATTGTTCCATCCTCTACACCTCTATCCGTGCATTTCACACGGCAAGGCCTTCCGGCCACTTTCTCTCTTTATTTCCCCCGTTTTCAATATGGAAAGCTTTTCACTACCCAAAACCCTTTACCCTTAAAAGCATTTCATTCTTGAAAACTTTTCACTACTGAAAGCCTCTCATTTTGAGAGTCTTTCACCCCCTGAAAGACATTCTTAATAAATTCTTATTTTTACCATTATATAACTATTATGGCTTTTTGTAAACACGAATACTTGTTCGTACCACGGATGACACCCCGGCTTTGTGTCCTACACATTAGTAACTGAGGTATTTTTCCGGGTCCACCTGCTTGCCATTGATTAAGATTTCAAAATGCAGGTGCGGTCCTGAGCTGACACCCGTATTACCACTCAATGCAATCTTTTGTCCCTGGTCCACATGCTGTCCTACCGATACCAGTATCTTGCTCAAATGGGCATATCTGGTTTGTCTGCCGTCTTCGTGTTGAATATAAATAACATAACCATAGCCACTGCCCCAGCCGGCTTTGATTACAGTACCACCACAGGATGCCACAACCGTAGTTCCGGTAGGAGTTGCCCAGTCGAGACCTTTATGATAGGTGCTGGCTCCTGCCGTAGGTGCAGATCTTCTTCCGAATCCGGAACTCTTACGTCCGCCGGAAATCGGTTTAATATAGGTAGGTGGAATCTTGGTACCGCGTTCCACAATTTTGGGCACCGCTTCCCACACAACCTCTTCTTTGATAATCTCCCGCCCTGTTTCCGTATCATTACAGTAGGAAACAATTGCCACTACCCGTCTGAAGCCTGCGGACGGTTCCTGTAACGTCTTGGTCTGGGTAGTATACCAGTTGTCATTATCTACATAAATAATGGGGGCATCATAAATCTCTTCATAATACACCTCTTCCTGCCGTTCTACGGAAAGTTCGGGCTCCGGTACGGTAATAATAAGTTCCTGCCCTACACGGATTGTAGAATTAACGCTTTCCAGAGAATCGTTCATGGCTACAATTTCATCCATGGGAATGTTCACTTTAATGGCAATTTCAGACAATGTATCGCCCGACACTACTTCATAAACCGAATTTACGGCCTGTTCCTTGATAACCTCCTCCGTAGCCTGCTCCAGGGGTGTGAGCTGTGAGGTTTCTACATATGCTTCTACAATTTCCACATCTTCTGAAAAGTTCATGCTGATTAAGCCTAGCTCATAGTCTGAAAAATCCTTTTCACCCACCGGCTCTACATCATAAACCATGTCTGCTGTAACCGCTTCAAATCCGCCTTTCAATTCCGGAATGTCTCCCTCCGGCTTTTGGGTGGTTGCCTTCTGCACAGTATCTACAATCCTTGCAGTCAGCACATTGAATTCTCTGCCTTCCTCATGTACCAGCTGCACCTCATACCGTCCTTCTGTATCATACTTGTCCACAGCCGCCTGCAGTAGCATCTGTACTTCCTCCATGCTGCCCAGATTTACCATATAATTATTTACCTTCAGGACATAGGAACGCTGTACGGTTTCTTTGATATTCCTCTGCAGCACTGCCTGCATACGGGCTTTTACAGTCTCCTCCGGATCTACTTTTCCCCATAAAACATTTTCTCCCGCAGTGCTCATTTCCACATCGATAAATACCAGCTCTTCAGAGTCGGAAACCAGTTCCCTTCTGGCCTCCTGCAATAATTCCTCCGCTCTGGTCACTTCACTTACCGTCCCTACACTTTCTCCGTTTAGGAAAACCGTAAAAGTGTTTTCTGCAGGCTCCTCCCACTTTACATAGGACGGTAAAAAGAGAGCTGCTACAAAAAGTATGCCCCCTGCAAGTTTCATATATGTATATCTTAATCGCTTATGGTGTTTGGTAATAAATTTCAACATCTGTTTTTCCTGTTTCTTCTATTTGTACCTGCCTGTATCCGTCTTTTTATACCTGCAGTCTGTTCAAGTCCTTTTTCTGTTCCATCTCTGCTGTGTTACTATCCAGTTCATACTTTTGTAACAATTAGCATTTCCATTCTACCAATATTTTTTTTAGTTGTAAAGCCATTATTGAAAAGGATATAATATATAATAGGTAAATTTAATTTGTAATTTTTTCCGGACAAGCAGGCAGAGGAGGTTCTCTATGGAGCAGATTATTTTTCACATTGATGTCAATTCCGCTTATTTAAGCTGGACAGCCTTAGAACGTCTCTCCCACGGGAACCCCATTGATTTAAGATTGATTCCCTCCATTGTAGGCGGTGATATCAGCCGTCGTCACGGTGTTGTGCTTGCAAAATCCATTCCGGCAAAGGCTTACGGTATTGTTACCGGTGAGCCCGTAGTCAACGCAGTCAAAAAATGTCCCCAGCTCACCATAGCCTCTCCCGACCATGAAATGTACGAGAAGAGAAGTTCTGACCTGATGCAGTACTTATATACAGTATGTCCTGATTTGGAGCAGGCAAGCATTGACGAATGCTATATGGATTTTACTTCCATTTCCCATTTGTATTCTTCTCCAATCGAAGCCGCCTCTTTTATTAAAGACGAGATTTACAAAAAATTCGGTTTTACCGTAAACATTGGTATTTCCGATAAAAAGGTACTTGCTAAAATGGCCTCCGATTTTAAAAAGCCCAATCTGGTGCATACCCTATATACAAGTGAAATCCAAACCAAGCTTTGGCCGTTGCCCATTTCCTCTCTGTTTATGTGCGGCCGCTCCAGTGCAGAGGCCCTTAGAAAGCTGGAAATCCTTACTATCGGTGATCTTGCCAAGGCAGACCCGGAAATCATCACGGCCCATTTAAAGAGCCACGGTCAGCTTTTATGGCAGTATGCCAACGGCATTGACGCTTCCGTTGTCATGCCCCAACCCAGCAAACGGAAAGGCGTGGGAAACTCCACTACTTTAAGCCGTGATGTCACAGACCGAAACGAAGCTGCAAGGATTCTGCTGACTCTGGCAGAGTCCGTCTGTGCCAGTCTTCGCTCTTCCCACGAAACAGCAGGGTTGGTGTGTACGGAAATCAAATACAGTTCTTTCCGGTCAGTTTCCCACCAGACCACGCTCACTGTACCTTCTGCCTCCACTGAGATAATTTACCGCACTGCATTGTCTCTTTTCGATGCACTTTGGGATCACTCCCCCATCCGGCTTTTAGGACTTCGTACCTCAAGACTGTTTTCTGAAGATGAGCCTGTGCAGTTATCTCTGTTTGATATGGTGTCGGAAGCTCCGGCAAACGAAAAACAAAAAAAGCTGGACGCCGCTTTGGACTCTATCCGTTCCAAATACGGTTCCAGCTCTGTTATCAGAGGCAGTCTGTTCTCCTCTCCCCACAAGGGAGAGTCTTAAAAAAGCGGTAATCCTCCTGATTAAAACCCATTTTAGTGGACTGCCGGGAGTAAAGAGGAAGTTTCCCTCACTATTTCTTTTTCACGCTGTACCCAAAGGTTCCTAACTGCTCACCTGTTGCCAGATACGCTCCGTGGGAGTATACAATCGGTTCCGCCTTTTCCAGATGAAACTTATGGTTCTCGTCCATATAACGCTCATCCGCGTGTACCGCAACCACTTCTGCCAAAAACATATCATGAGTACCCAGCGGCTTCACCTCGGTTACACGACATTCTATATTGACAGGACTTTCTGCAATCAATGGAGCTTTTACCACGTGCCCCGGAAGGGGAGTCAGATGCATTTCCGAAAACTTGTCCACATCACGTCCGCTCCTTACACCGCAATAGTCGGTAGCAAAGACCAAATCCTTTGTGGTCAGGTTAATCACAAACTCTCCTGTTTCTTTAATCAGATTATAGGAATATCTTTCAGGACGTACCGAAATGGATACCATAGGCGGGTCACTACAGATAGTACCTGTCCATGCAATCGTCAGTATATTTTTTTCTCCATGTACACCGGCTACGCTCACCATTACCACCGGAAGGGGATAAAGCATATTGCCGGGTTTCCATAATTGTTTACCCATGATGGATGCCTCTATTCTGCCCAAAAGGCTCTTGTCTTAAATAATATGTAAATAAACCAGAATCTGGAATGTCAGGTTTGCGGCCGTTGCCAGTAATGCTACTATGGAGATGCCCAGTACAGCAGCCAGTTTGCGGGAGCAGGAAGCCTGCTGTTTACCGGTCATTTCATTCGCCTTTGCCAGTTCCTCTACTACAACTGCCTGCACATTGCGGTAAACCTTTACATTCTCCTTATGTACATGATCAGTAAGCTGTTCAAACCTTTCGTCCTGCAGTTTCTTTAATTCTTCCAACAGTGCCGCTACTTCTTCGGTATCCCGTCCACTTGCCTGCATTTCTTCAATCTTGGCAATGGCTGCGGCTGTAAGTTCTTCTATTTTAGCAGTGCTCTGTTCTATCTTCTCAGCTCCCTGCTCAACTTTCTTCACATTCTGCTCTGCCTTCATGACGCCCTGCTCCAGTTTTTGTGCACTGACCTCATTCTGTTCGCTGCTTGCCTGTAACTTACGCAGCATTTCCGCATAAACTGCGTTCTGCTCCCTTAAACGGGCAGTTTCCGCCGCCTCTGCCGCTGCATTCGCCTTAATCATTTCCTGGGCATTTAACTTCTGCGCCAGCTTGTCCATAAATGTATCCATCCATTTTCCTCCAAACATATCCCTACCACTTTCTCATCATTCCAAAGATACCTATTATGTTATGTTATATTTTATTATTTTACCATTTTCCCAATCAAAAAACAACCTTAAGCAAATGATTGGTTTTTGTGCAAATTGCACATTTTTCAGTTTTGTTTTTTTACTTTTTTGTATTTTTTACCAATTCTTCATATCTTGTTCATAGTTTGTTCACAAATAGTTGCTATACTATATTTAAATCAAAAAGTCACCAATGTAATGTTTTCATTACACACAAATAAATTTTTTCATAATAGCCCCGTTACGGAAACGTAGCGGGGCACTCCTCATTTTATCCGGTCTCAGACAGACTGACTTCCCAGCTCTGAAATTTCTTCATTTATGGAAAGCATTCTTGCATCCAAATCGGCTACCATCTTGGCACACTCAATCAATTCATTCCTGATATGCTCCGGTGCATCCCCTTCAAATTTGTAGTGCATCTTGTGCTCCAAGCTTGCCCAGAAATCCATTGCTACCGTACGAATCTGAATTTCGACCTTGGCATCCACCATCCTGTCTGAAAGATAAACCGGCACCGATACTAACATATGATAGCTCTTGTAACCGCTTGCTTTCGGATATGTAATATAATCCTTAACAGAAAGAATCTTTAAATCCTTCTGTTCTCTAATCATCTCTGCAATCCGGTAAATATCGGAAGTAAAAGAACAAATAATACGGATACCTGCAATATCATTTACATAATTTACCATATTTTCAATAGTGGATTCATAACCGCCGCGTTTCAATTTCTTAACAATACTTTCCGGCGTCTTAATACGTGCTTTGATATGTTCTATCGGATTGTACCTGTGTACATGCTGAAATTCATCATTGAGAATTTCCATCTTTGTCTGCACCTGTTTCAGTGCCGCGTTATATATCAGGTTTACCTCATTCCAGCTGCCTATTCCATTGTCTTTGTAACCACTCACATCCATTTTTCTGCTCCTTACACTCAAAATTCCCCGCGTTCTTAAAAAACTGTAACCATATATTCCCTTATACACGGTCTGTATCTGACCCTTTTATTTATTATATCACAGAATCTTGATTTTGTGTAATTTATACAATAATTTAACATTTTTTTAAGATTTTATGTCTATTTTTCCACTCCTTTAATCATGACAATTCCTGCTTTTTCTGCTATGATTAGGTTGTTGTATCCGATATTTGACAGATATGCTGCGAAAGGAGCCTTTCATGTTTCGCTTATGGGCAAAAATTTTTAAAGCCAACCACCTGATAAAAGATACTGTAATTGCCGATGACAGTAATGATACCCGTACTCACAAAATTTTTAATGCTTTGGAAGAAAGCTGTTATCACTTTGATTTAGGGAAGCCTCTTTGGCTGGACGCTAACATAAAAGATTTTAAGAAGCATAACAGAACACGTTTTACTCAGGATAATTTTATAGAACATATCGATTTCGACTATCTGGAAATACATATAATTGAAGAGGACTGATTGAAGTGCACCCCAATTGTTAGACGAAAACTAACATATGGAGGTGCATTTTATTATTTTTTCTTCTTTTTACAATACATACTTTTTTCCCATCAGGGAATTCTATTTTTCTATTGACACGTTTCTCTACAAGGTGTAATATCTTTTCATCAAGACATAGTTTTTAAAACTACATGTTGTATTATACAGGAGGATTTGAGTATGCAGATTACAATTAGAGAACCCGGCAGTGCCCTCACACACTTCATCGGTATGATGCTTGCAGTATTTGCAACAGTGCCGCTGTTAGTAAAGACCGCTGTTACCTCCGGTACCGGCAATTTTACAGCCATGTGCATTTTTATGCTCAGTATGATACTTTTGTACGGTGCCAGCACCATGTACCATTCCGTAAATGTCAGCGGAAAATTTTTACGCATTTTCCGTAAGATAGACCATATGATGATTTTTGTACTGATTGCCGGCTCTTACACCCCGGTATGTATGATTGTTCTGGGCGGCGAAAGAGGCTATACCCTGCTTGCCCTCGTCTGGGGTATTGCCATTGCCGGTATGCTGATTAAAGCCTTTTGGATTACCTGTCCCAAATGGTTTTCTTCTCTTATTTATATTGCCATGGGCTGGGTTTGTGTTCTGGTATTCGGCGACCTGCTTGCCGCACTTCCGTCTGCCGCCTTTTTCTGGCTGTTAACCGGCGGTATCATCTACACAATCGGCGGTGTTATTTATGCACTGAAGCTCCCTGTCTTCAATGCAAAATACAAATTTTTCGGTTCTCACGAAGTATTTCATATTTTCTGCATGTTAGGGAGCTTCTGCCACTTTATCTTTATGTATTATTATGTGGCGTAACGTACAATCCGTTTGCGTTACGCTACACTATTTATTCCGGTTAAGCTGTTATGCCTCATATCCGTTGGGATTCTGACTCTGCCATCTCCATGAATCGGCACACATCTCTTTAATGCCATACTGTGCTTTCCACCCCAGTTCTTTGTAAGCCTTGGTCGCATCCGCATAGTTGACTGCAATATCACCTTCTCTGCGGGGTTTCATACTGTAAGGCACTTTTCTGCCGGTTGCTTCCTCAAAGTTTTTAATAACCTCCAGTACACTGTAGCCGTTACCGGTTCCCAGATTGTAAATACAGAGTCCTGCTTTTTCTTCAATCTTTTTCAGTGCTTTTACATGACCTTCTGCCAAATCCAGTACATGAATATAATCTCTGATGCAGGTGCCGTCCGGTGTAGGATAATCACCTCCAAATACTCCCAGTTCTTTTAATTTACCAACTGCCACCTGGGTAATATAAGGCATCAGGTTATTGGGAATACCGTTAGGATTTTCTCCAATGGTTCCGCTCTTGTGGGCACCGATGGGATTGAAATAACGCAGTAAAATTACATTCCATTCATTATCCGCCCTCTGAATATCCGACAGTATCTGCTCTAACATGGACTTGGTCCAGCCATAGGGATTGGTACATTCTCCTTTTTGGGTTTCCTCTGTAACAGGAACCTGCTTCGGAGTACCGTAAACAGTTGCAGAGGAAGAAAAAATAATATTCTTCACATTGTGCTTTTTCATCACATCTAACAGTACCAGAGTACCTGTGATATTGTTATTATAATATTCCCAAGGCTTTTTTACGGATTCACCTACGGCCTTCAATCCTGCAAAATGTATAACAGAATCAATTTTTTCTTTTGTAAAAATTTCCTCTGTAGCTTCTCTGTCCAAAATATCCGCCTGATAAAAAGTCACCGGTTTTCCCGTAATCTTTTCCACTCTTACAAGGGATTCTTTACTTGCATTACTTAAGTTGTCCATTACTACAACATCATATCCTGCATTCTGTAATTCCACTACTGTATGACTGCCGATATAACCGGCACCGCCTGTTACCAAAATAGCCATTTTCGTAACCTCCCTTTGTTCTTTTCTTTCACTTAAGTGTACTCTTCCATCCCGCATAAAAACAATATTTTTATGTTATACATATCTGTCAAAATGTTAAATTCATCCATTTCTCTATATAGTTTGCGGCAGAATGTAAGCCATCTGCCGCAAAATGAATATTTTATAATTCTACTCCGTTTTCTGAAAGCAGTGCTCTTGCACTTTCTACGGAATCAATGCCTGTTTTATTCTTAATGGGTGCAAATTCTTTGTTACGCACTACTTCAAAGGGCAGGCAGCTATCCATCTCATGAATCATATCCAGTACCAGACTTTCAAATTTATAACCGTTAGGCTCCTGGGGCTTAATAAAATTGCCTTCTCCATCCATGTACGGAATCTTCTTCTCCACAACATGCAGGGGAAGCTTCTTTTCCAACATTTCAGCCAGTGCACTTTCTTTAAACAGATAGTTTAAAATAACACCAAAGTTGTATGCCGGATCCCCTTTCTCATCCCGGGCATTCATCAATTCCTCCGTCAGTTCGTAGTATTCCACGATGGAAGGACGCCCATCCTCCAGGCACATCACACCGACTTTTTCATCCGGTGCATTTTTCTTTACCACCTTTGAGCCCACTACACAGTTATTCCGAAGCACCGCTCCCACGAATACCGGATCCGCAATCCTCTGCAGTACATTGTCCACAGCAAATACATTGAGCCACTCAATACCTTCCTTTCTTACAATATCAAGGATTCCTGTATTTTTCATGGAAATGTACCAGCCGCCGTTTCCGTTAGGAGAAGTGGACATTTTACTCTTGCTTTCCATATAAATTTTACCGTTATAATCTGCTGCCGGAGCCATTTCCTGTTTGAAGAAATGTACATAATCCGCATCATAACCAAAAAATGCATGCTCTGTCATAAACTTCACGGTAGCCTCGTGATTCTTATCACTGGTCATCACAAAAAGATGTACCGGACAGCCTGCTTTTTTTGTAACATCCATCAGATTTACAAACAGCCTTTCAAAAATATACATATCCTTTGTCAGTCCGATATTGTACATCCCTTTCGGATCGTCGGAGCCCAATCGGGTACCCATACCGCCTGCCAGAAGCACTGCTCCCACCCTGCCTGCACGTATGGCTTCCATACCTGTTTCGTAATATTCATCACGGTTTGCTTCTATCTCGGAAAGCTCCATTGCCCTAAGAGGAGCAATCTTTCCCTTTACAGTCAGCTCTTTATTATGAATTGCTTCTACCACGGAAAAATCCGTATCCGCAATCTGTTTCAAAAGCTCCGCCTTTTCTGCTTCATTCAATTCCTCAAAATACTGTAATACATGTTCCTGTCCATACTTTTTAAGTTTTTCCTTCGCTTCTGCGTATGTCATTTATTGATACCTCCATTAGTGCCGGACTGCACCCTCTTCTTATTATAGTATAGCGGTATCCGCCTTTTTACGCAACCGGAATTCTACGTTATGCGTTGTTAAGCTTTTGTTAAAATAAAGTCTTTCTCCGTTAAAATACCTTAACATCTGTTTGCCGGCTTTTCTTTCCCTGCTATGATAATATACACCAAATATTTGTACTATTCTGCAAAATAAATTTATCTGTATAAAGGAGTGGCTGAACATGAATCCTATTCTATTGATTGTTACTATTATTGGCGGTGCCATCGGTGGTCTGTCTACCATTTATCTGATTGTCAGTCTTATTGCTGTTATTATATGGAAATTCTATCGCAGAATTTTCAAGGGAATTCCTTTGACCAAATAAATATTTTGTCCGAAAGACAAGTATAATTTGTCCCTTGGGGTCATATGTTGCATTAGGCAGTCCACTGCCTAATACGCCTATGACACAGGGGGATTTTTATGAACAGCACCAATACGCCGGAAACCATTGTCCGCGGACAGAACATTCTGGAAGAGGCCCATAGGAAAACCGGTCTTCAAAGATTTTTAGAGCAATTAAACGACCCACTCATCTTTATTCTCTTTGTGGCGGCTGCCATTTCCCTGCTTCTCAGGGAATTCAGCGATGCTGCCATTATTCTGGCTGTTATTCTGGTAAATGCCATTGTAGGTGTGATTCAGGAGGGCAAGGCCCAACGTGCATTGGATTCCTTAAAAGAAATGACCAGTCCCAAGGCTCTAATCCTGGAAAATAATATACCCGTGGAAATTCCTGCCAGCGATTTAATTCCCGGTGATACGGTTTTACTGGACGCCGGAAGGCAGGTACCGGCCGACCTGACTCTGACAGAATCCCTCAGTCTTAAAATAGAAGAATCTGCTCTTACAGGCGAGTCCTTACCCGTAGAAAAGGATACCCAAAATCATAACCGTGCATTTATGTCAACCAATGTTACCTATGGCCGCGGTAAAGGTGTGGTGGAAGCCATCGGCATGAATACCGAAATCGGAAAAATTGCAAAGCTTATCAACGAAGCCCCCGCTGAACCCACTCCCCTGCAAAAACGCCTCGCAGATTTAGGCAAGGTTTTAAGCATTATCTCCCTGATACTGTGTGCCCTGCTTTTTCTGATTGCCCTGTTACAGAACCGCAATATACCGGAAATGCTGATTACTGCCATTTCCCTTGCTGTTGCTGCCGTACCGGAGGGTCTGCCGGCCATCGTTACCATGGTTCTTGCCTTGAGTGTATCCCGGATGGTAAAGGTCAACACCATTGTGAAAAAGCTGCCCAGCGTAGAAACCTTAGGCTGCGTCAGTGTAGTATGCTCCGATAAAACCGGTACCCTTACCCAGAATAAAATGTCTGTAACAGAATGTTTTACAAACGGCTCACTCTACCCTGTACAGGAACTGAGCATGAAAGAACACCGGTATTTTCTGGAGGGCTTTACCCTTTGTAATGATGCTGCCGAAGCCGAAGCCTCAGCTGCCCGTATCGGTGACCCTACGGAGCTTGCTCTTCTGGATATGGCCGCCTCCTTTGGCATCTACCGCCCTGTACTGGAAAAACGTCTGCCCCGTATCAATGAAATCGCCTTTGATTCCGACAGAAAAATGATGACTACCCTTCACCGTCAGGTAACCGTCTGTCTTTCCTTCACCAAAGGCTCTCCTGATGAAATTCTAAACCGTTGCCGCTATATCCGTGAAAACGGTCAGACCGTTTTACTGACACCCCGGCATAAAAAAGCTATTTATGAGGCTATCCGCAAAATGTCCGATAAGGCCCTGCGGATTCTGGCTCTGGGAATGCGTACCGGTGACACGATGCCTGTCGAAAGGGAGTTAACCTTTATCGGTCTTGCAGGCATGAAAGACCCCATCCGTCCGGAGGCCTTAGACGCGGTTTCTGCCTGTCACAGTGCCGGTGTACGCACCGTTATGATTACGGGGGACCGCATTGATACCGCCTGCGCCATTGCAAAAGAGCTTTCTATTGCAGAAGATATTTCTCAATGCATGACCGGCTCTGTTTTAGACTCACTGTCCGGAAACAGACTAACAGAAGCTTTACGCCATACCCGTGTTTTTGCACAGGTGTCTCCTGCACATAAAACCAAAATTGTCAATGCCCTCAAAGCAGACGGTCACATTGTTGCCATGACCGGAGACGGTGTTAACGATGCCCCTTCCTTAAAATCCGCAGATGTAGGCATTGCCATGGGCATCACCGGCACCGATGTTGCAAAGAACGCTGCAGACATCATTCTTACCGATGACAATTTTTCTACCATTGTAAAGGCTATCGAGCAGGGACGCAGCATCTATGCCAACATAAAAAAAGCAGTCCTCTTTTTGCTTTCCTCCAATTTTGGGGAAATCATTACCATGCTCACCGCCATTCTGCTGGGACTTTGTTCTCCACTAAAGCCCAGCCATATTTTGTGGATTAACCTGATTACAGATTCCCTGCCCGCACTGGCACTGGGTATTGATATCAGCGACACCTCCCACTTTATGAAAAAGCCGCCCCGTTCCAAGGACGAAAATCTCTTTGCCGAAGGAGGACTGGCATGCACACTTTTGTATGGATTTTTAATTGCCGGTATCAGCATAGCCGCCTTTTTGCAGCTTCCGGTAAAGCTTTTACTTCAAAATCATATTCCCATCAGCTTAGAGTCCGTCCAATCGCTGCTCTTTGTACCGGAAATACTGACCCGTTCCCAGACTTATGCCTTTACTGCATTGGGCATGTCCCAGCTTTTTCATGCTATCGGTATGCGTGATGTAGAATGTTCCATTTTCAAAATGAAGCACTTTTCCAATAAACTGATGATGGCAGCCTTCTCTATCGGCCTCGCTTTACAGCTTGCAGTTACCACCATACCGTATTTTACCAATGCATTCGGCACCTGCCTTTTGCAGTTTTCCGATTGGAAATTTTTGTTACTGTTATCAGCTCTTCCCTTACTGGCACATGAAATCTTATTGCTGCCGGGATTACTTGGACGGTCCTCAAAAGAAACAGACTGATACTATGCTTTTAACAGTCCCTTTCAAAACAAAATGGACTATCCCAAACAGGAAGGCTATGACAGAGAGGCTGCTGTAAAAGCAGCCTCTCCTATTCTCCGGACCTGTAATTTTTACTCCTCCCAGAACAATTCATCCAGGGTCTTCCCCAAAGCCTTACAAATACTTTTGCACAACTGGATGGTAGGATTGTAATCTCCTTTTTCAATAGCGTTAATGGTCTGTCTGGAAACACCCACCCTGTCTGCCAGCTCCTGCTGGGATAAATCCATGGCAGCCCGGGCGGACTTCAATTTCAAATTTTTCATGTATCAGTCGTCCTCCCTCTTTTTAGCCAGTTCTACACATCCGATTATAATTGCAACAATCAATATGAAAATACCGCACATTAAATTCATACACCGGAATGTGAGAATTCCATCTTCAATCATATCTCCCTGCATACAATGCATGACACCTATAAATATATTGACTATTCCTATTATCACAAATGCAATATTTACTTTTTTTACATTTTCATTTAAGGATATATATGCCTCTTTCCAAATACAGTATATTACATAGACAAACGTACTGAGCAATATTCCAAAAAACAATACTACTTCCGTATCCACAGGCAATTTGATTCCTGCCATATAGCACAGGCACAAAAAGCTCATATACAAAAGCTGGGTAAAGAAACCTAATTTAAAAGCAGTTCCTCTTTCCTGTATCTGTCGCTCGTCATATTTTAATTCCATTTTCTTATCATCTTTCGTTACAACCAGTACAATTGCTACCACTACCAATCCCACACAGACGCCTGTAATGAGTCCAACAACCAGAAATATATTTCGTCCATCTGCCTGCCTGATTGTAAAATGGTATTCCATCTCATATACAGCATCAGTTGCGTACACATACTCTTCCTTGTCATACTCTTTGGCTCCTGTTTCTGCAATCAATGCCTGTAAAGCCTCCTCATTCGTTAAATACCGGTACTGTGCAATATAGTCTCCTGCTGCCATACCTATTTCCACGGATTCTGCTTTTACACTTTCTCCGGTTACGCAAAATACCTCTTCTCCCGCAGGACTGTATACGACAAGACCTGTGATCATTCCACCATCTGCCGGATTATCCCCTATCGCATATTCATCTCCGCTCCACTCCGTATACATCGTATACAGACCGGACTTTTCCAAAGTAAAAGGAATTTCTGTTTTTCCTATATCTGCTACTCCGTCTGTTACCACAATATTTTCCTCAAACTGAAACGATGTAATAACCTCTTCGTTTTGTCCAAATAGTATAAAAAGCGTTATAAATGCTGCAATACAAAATACTGCGACTATGATTCCGATAAGTGTTTTACGTTTGTTATTCATGTTTACCTCTCCTTCTGCTATTTTGTTCCGTTTCAAAATCACCGGGAACTCTGTGCTTCATCACAAAGTCTTCATCCCAAATTCAACATATGTCTTGAGTTTAAAATATCATACGTTTTACATTTTGTCAACTATATTTTACATTTTGTAAATTGTCATATTTAAGTATACCTATTGACATGAAAAGGGGTGCATGATATAAAGTTCTCGTAACCGTTTTTCTCCTGTACCGGCCAGATACAGGTTGTCTTAGTATTCAAAGGAGGCTGCCATGACTCTTGCACAATTACATTATGCAATCACCATTTCCGAAATGGGTTCATTAAATAAGGCATCCGAGATTCTTTATGTGGCACAGCCTTCCCTGACAAGTGCCATCAAGGAGCTGGAAAAGGAACTTGGCATCGTGATTTTCCACCGTAGCGGAAGGGGCGTAACCCTGACAAATGACGGTGTGGAATTTATTTCATATGCCCGCCAACTGTATCAGCAGTATGAATTGTTTCTTGAAAAATATGGAAAAAACGGCACACTCAAAAAGAAGTTCGGCGTTTCCACACAACACTACTCTTTTGCCGTCAAGAGCTTTGTAGAACTTGTCAAAAAGTTTAATACCGTGGAATATGAGTTCGCCATCCGGGAAACCAAAACCCGTGAAGTCATAGAAGATGTCAGCACCTCAAAAAGCGAAATCGGTATTATTTATTTAAGTGACTTTAACCGCAAAGTCCTTTTAAAATTGTTGCATACAAACAACCTGGAATTCCACAAACTGGTCGAATGTGATGCCTACGTATACCTATGGAAGGGACATCCGCTCGCAACATGCAAATCCATCCGTTTTGAACAGCTTGCGGATTATCCCCGCACAATCAAAGCAAACGACCGGGCTACCATGCTGAACATGATGGTTGGCCTGAACGGATACACACTCTGTTCGGGCATCATCTGCGAAGAATTGAACGGAACCGACTATATTGCCGTTCCTTTTGAAACGGAGGGCGATGATTCCGGCAGCAAAATGGAAATAGGCTATATCGTAAGGAAGAATATGCTGCTTAGTCAGATGGGAGAAATTTACATCAGTGAAATGGAACGGTACTTAAATCAGCACAGCAGGTAGTACCCGCGTTTCTGCATTTTTTGTGAGATAAATTTCGTGCAAATATATCAATGAAATGCAACGTAAAAAAGACATTTACGGAAATCTGTAGGACAATTGCGGACATTTATGTCCGAAAATTGCATACCGATTTTTGCAAATGTCTTTTTTTCGGTGTGTGAATGATATATTTGCACGAAATTTATCTCATCCTCAAAATGCACTCAACTGTTGCATTGCCCGTTCATAATCCTTTTTTGTAAACTGAAAGGAGATATCATAATTCCATTTCCTGTGATTGTGTTGAAACTGCTCCCAGTAAATATACTCTTCATCCTGCCTTACAGACACCCGAACCGACCAACAGCCGCTCTCACCACACTCCTTGCAGCAAAGCAGTTCAACACCGTTCTCCTGACAGTATGTTCCTTCTGTCATGGCCTCTCTCAAATCCTCATATAAAGTCTTTGCGGCATTGTGTCCATAGGCACCTGCCAGTTTAGGATGACCTTCTTCCAGGGCATAGGGTGTTTCAATTTCTTTCAAAATTTCTACAATTTCTCTTCCGTTAATATATATTCCAACGGCCTTATATGTACCTTTAAATTCCAGTTTGTCTGACATCAGCAGGACCTCCCCTGTAAAAAATTATCTTCTTTCCTTCATTGCCTGTAATGCCAGTCCGATACAGCCCATTACACCCTGATTGTCATTCAGACTTGCCGCTACAATATAGTTTTCCACATCCTCTACTTCTCCGGTGCGGATATAACCGGCCAGCAGCTCTTTAAATTTTTGACGTACCAGGGGCAAAAGAACCGGCTGCTTCATCACACCGCCGCCCAATACAATTCTCTCAGGAGAAAGTGTCATGCAGTAATTGACGCATGCCTGTGCTATATAATAGCTCTCCATTTCCCAGACTTCGGCTCGCTCTGTCAGCATATCGCCCTTTGCTCCCCAACGTTTTTCCAGTGCCGGGCCTGCTGCCAGTCCCTCCAGACAGTCTTTGTGGAAGGGGCACCAACCTTCATAAGTATCCTCAGGATGTCTGTGGAGCAGAATATGTCCTGCCTCCGGATGCATCATACCATGAAGCAATTTACCTTCCGCCAGCACCCCTACACCAATACCGGTGCCAATCGTAATATAAATACTGTTTTTCAGCCCCTTCGTGATACCATAGGCAGCCTCTCCCAGTGCTGCTGCGTTCACGTCGGTATCAAAGCCTACAGGACACTGCAAGGCTTTTTCAAACTCACCTACAATATTATAGTTCTGCCACGCCAGCTTAGGAGTAGAGGTAATATATCCGTAATCATCACTTTCTCTATCGGGACTGATAGGTCCAAAACAGCCGATGCCCAGTGCCTCTATCTCCTCTGCCTTGAAAAAAGCAATCATCTTAGGCATGGTTTCCTGTGGCGTTGTGGTAGGAAATACCTCTCTTTTTAAGATTTCACCGTTTTCATTTCCAATAGCACATACCATCTTGGTACCGCCCGCTTCCAGTGCTCCAATCCGCATATATATGACCTCCTTATTCTTTTTCAATCCATAAATCCTTACTATACTTTATATGTTCTTTTCCTGAACAGAATATTTGTTTCAGTATATCATACTGCTACTTTAAAAACAATTCCAGAAGACCTGAGAGCATTTTTTCATTTCTGCTCTGTCACTCTTCCCTGCTTTGCATATGCTAAATAAAATGGCTTTTCAGGGGAATATCATGCTTATCATAACCGTAAAAGAAGGAGATACCGTAGACACCATTGCCGATACCTACAATATCTCCGCCTCTTCTATCATTTATAATAACCAGCTTCCCTGGCCCTACAGTCTGACAATAGGACAGTCTTTACTGCTCTCTACCGCTTCTGCCCCTGCAGATAAACGTAGTTTTTATACCGGTGGCTATGCTTATCCTTTTATCAATAAAGAGGTTTTAGAGGAAACCCTTCCCTACCTTTCCTACCTCTATATCTTTTCCTACGGTTTTACTCTTGAAGGGGAACTGATACCGCCGCCTCTGGATGACACCTTTATGATTACCTCTGCCAAAGCCCATGGTACAGCTCCTGTCCTGACCTTGACGCCTTTCGGCCCCGATGGGCAGTTTAATAACTATCTGATTTCCCAGATTGTAAATAATCTGGAGGCACGCCGTATTTTAAAAAACAACCTTGCCGCCCAGATAATTGAACGGGGCTTTGAAGGTGTGGATATTGACTTTGAATTCATTCTTGCCTCAGACCGGGACGCCTTTGTGGACTTCGTTGCCTATATGCAGCAAAGTCTCTCTCCTCTCGGTGCCGCCGTTTCTGTTGCCCTTGCTCCCAAAACTTCTGATACGCAGACCGGGCTTTTGTATGAGGGTAAGGACTATAGGAGACTGGGGGCTGTGGCTGACTATGTATTGCTTATGACGTATGAGTGGGGCTATACCTACGGCCCGCCCATGGCTGTTGCTCCCTTAAATAAAGTTCGCGAGGTAGTGGAATACGCCCTTACCGTTATCCCTGCCGATAAAATTCATCTGGGGATTCCAAACTACGGCTACGACTGGACTCTGCCTTATGTGAGAGGGCAATCCCAGGCAGTTACTCTGGGCAATGTGGAAGCCACACAACTTGCTATTTCTTACGGTGTTCCTATTGCCTTTGACGATGTGGCACTCTCACCGTATTTTTACTATGAAACCTTCACAAATGATATCTTGCAGGAACATGAGGTCTGGTTTGAAGACGCCCGCAGTATCAATGAAAAACTGTCATTGGCAGAACAATACCGGCTTCGCGGATTTAGCTGCTGGCAGATTATGAAGCTGTTCCGCCCCTTGTGGCTCCTATCCGCAGACAGGTTTTCCATCCAGAAGACTCCCTTCCTTTAAAGGACTGTTGCAAAATAATGAGGCTTGCTGTTCCTTAATCCAGCTCTATAATTTCATGATACAAGTCCGCATACCGTCCGTTTAAGGCAAGCAGCTCCTCATGGTTTCCACGCTCAATAATTCTTCCGTGTTCCAGTACCATAATCGCATCGGACTGGCGGACAGTGGACAGACGGTGTGCAATGACAAAGGTAGTGCGGTTCTGCATAATGGCATCCATACCCGCTTCAATATGCCGCTCCGTTCGGGTATCCACGGAGCTGGTAGCCTCGTCAAGAATCAGTATCGGTGCTTTGGAAATTGCTGCACGGGCAATATTTAAAAGCTGTCTCTGCCCCTGTGAAAGATTGGCACCATCATTTTCCAGCAGCGTATCGTAGCCGTTTTCCAAGTGCATGATAAAGGAATGGGCAGAGGCTACCTTTGCTGCCTCTATTACCTCTTCATCAGTTGCATCCAGTCTGCCATAACGGATATTTTCCCGCACGGTTCCGGTAAACAGATGGGTTTCCTGCAATACCATGGCAATATTGCTTCTAAGAAAGCTTCTGCTTATCTTTTCAATAGGAATACCGTCAATGGTAATGGTTCCCTCTTTGATATCATAAAAGCGGGACAGCAGATTGGTTACTGTGGTCTTTCCCGCACCGGTAGATCCTACAAAGGCAATCTTCTGTCCGGGCTTTGCATACAGGGAAATATTGTGAAGTACCGTTACCTTGGGCGTATAGCCGAAGCTCACATTGTCCAGCACAACATGTCCCTTGATTTCGCTGACTTTTGCTAACTCCTGTTCGTCCTTTTCCGGTTCGGTATCCAGCACTTCAAAAACCCTCTCTGCACCCGCCAGAGCTGCAAAAATCGTGTTCATCTGCATGGAAATTTCGTTAATGGGTCTGTTAAACTTTCTGGTATAATTTAACGAAATAGTAAGTCCGCCAATATCAAACCCCTGCCAGACCACTAACAGCCCGCCCACGCAGGCAGTTATTGCATAAGTCATATTACAAAGCTGATGGGTTATCGGACCCATAATACCGGCTCTGAACTGCGCCTTAATCTGTGCTGCACAAAGCTGCTCATTTAAGTAATTGAATTCATCCGTAGCAATTTCTTCGTGTCCGAATACCTTTACTACCTTCTGCCCTGTTATGGTTTCCTGGGCAAAGCCGTTTAACATACCCAACAGCTTCTGCTGTCCGGCATAGGCACCTCTGCCCTTTTTCACGATCATCTTGCTGGCGAAAATCAACACCGGCGTCATAATAATGGTAATAGTGCCCAGAATTACATTGGTATACAGCATAAAGAAAATAGTTCCCACAATGGTGATTGCACCGGAAATAATCTTTATCAGTGTGGTATTTAGCATCTCACCGATAGTATCGACATCATTGGTGAAACGGCTCATAACATCTCCCACCGAATGGTTGTCAAAATATTGCAGCGGCAGGGTCTGAAGCTTGTCAAAAAGCTCCTTTCGCATTCTGCAAAGAGAACGCTGGGAAACACTCAGCATAATCCGTTGCTGCAGCCACTGGGAGATTACCGCCACTCCATATACACATGCCAGCAGACACAGTCCTCTCGCCAGTCCTGCTAACCGCATTGCCATATCACCCGGCTCGGGTGCATAATCAATAAATCTATTAATCAGCGGACGCAGCATGTAAGAAGCTGCCAGCGAAGCTATTGTATAAAGCAATGCACAACACAGTGCCACAATAAACATCACTTTTTCATGTGCCAGATAACGTACCAGACGCACAATCGTCTTCTTCATATCCTTGGGTCTGCCGGTCATACCCATAGCCATACTTCTGTTCCGTCCACCGGGGCCTGCAATATTCAATTCCTTTTTGGTATTCTGCGGTGCAGAATGTCCGCTGTATTTTTTCTGTAAACGTTCTGCTCTCTGACTATTCATCTGCGGCCTCCTTATCTGTCTGTGAGTAGTAAATTTCCTGATAAGGTACACAGTTCTTTAAAAGCTCTGCATGGGTACCGCAGCCGGCCACTTTGCCATCGTCCATAACAATAATTTTATCTGCTTCTTTAACGGAATTAATCCGCTGGGCAATTATAATCTTAGTCATTCCCTGCAGTTCCTGTGCAAAGGCCTTACGAATACGGGCATCCGTTGCAGTATCCACCGCACTGGTGGAGTCATCCAATATTAAAATGCGGGGATGCTTCAGCAATGCTCTTGCAATGCAAAGCCTCTGCCTCTGCCCTCCGGATAAATTACTGCCCCCCTGCTCCAGCTCTGTCTCATAACTTTCCGGAAATCCGGTAATAAAATCATCCGCCTGAGCAATTTTACAGACTCTGACAAGTTCCTCGTCCGTAGCATCTTCTTTTCCCCAGCGTAAATTTTCCGCTATAGTACCTGAAAAGAGTGTGTTTTTCTGCAATACTACCGCAATGCTCTCCCTCAATTTCTGTAAGGAAAGCTCCTTTACATCCACACCGTCTACACTCACGCAGCCTTCATCAGCATCATACAGCCGGGGAATCAGTGACACCAGTGTGGTTTTTCCGCTGCCGGTTGAACCCACAATTCCCACTGTTTCACCGGCACAAATCTTCAAATTGATATTTTCCAGTACCCAGTCCGCATTCTTTTTAAAATATTTAAAGCTTACATTTTCAAAAGTAATATCCCCTTTTTCAATCTCCTTTTCCTTCATCGTTGCATTTCTGTCATGTAAATCAATATCTGCATGAAGAACTTCGGAAATACGGCGGTCGGAAGCGGCCGCACGGGTACCCTGCAAAAAGATATTTGCCAGAAAATCCAATGCTGTCAACACCTGGGTCAGATATGTAATAAACGCTGTCAGAGTACCCAGTTCCATGCTTCCTATCATAATCTGCTTACCGGCAATCCAGACTACCGCCAGAGTTGTTACATTGATAGCCAGTGTGGAAAGGGGCTGTAACAGAATCATCATCTTCAAGGCACGGGTACTCTTTTCCAATAATGCTTCGTTAATAATGCCAAACTTTTTCTTTTCATGCTCCTCCCGCACAAAAGACTTAATCACGTACTCATTGGTAATGGTCTCGTTGACATTGCTGTTGAGTGCATCAATCTGTTTCTGCATAATGGTATAGCGTGGGGAAGCCACCCGGATAATACAGGCAATTGCAATTCCCAGAACCGGCATCACAATGCAGATAATCATTGCCAGACTGGGATTTAAGGCAAAAGACATACAAATAGCACCTATTAACATAACCGGACTTCTGAACACGCCCCGCAAAAGGGTCTGGGCAAAGGTCTGAATCTGTGTAATATCGTTAGTGATTCTGGTAATCAGAGAACCTGTTGAAAAATCATCAATGTTTGCAAAAGAAAATCTCTGAATCTGCACAAAGGTTTTACGTCGCACGTCTGCTGCCAGATGAGCCGCTCCTTTAACAGCAAAATGAGCTCCCAACACTCCGGTCATTAACATTCCCAGTGCAACTGCCAGCATAAGCAGGCCGTTTTTCATAATGTACTCTACATCACCCGTTGCAGCTCCCTTGTTTATAATATTTACATTTAAAAACGGCAATATAAATTCACCGCATGCCTCCAGCACCATAAAAAGCGGTCCCAGTATAAAACAGTAAAAATACTTTTTTACCGAGTCCTTGTATTTTCCCATACTTGCCTCCATTTCACAAATCCTGATTTTATGGAATTTCCTGTTCTGTCTCCGTTTACCTGCATTATACACCATTATTTCAAAAAATGGAGCAATGTTTTTATTTGCAGTAGCAGGATGTGTTGGAATATCTCTGGTGGCCGCCATGGTGATTTCAAGCTTTGTCGGAACAGTTGTACCTATGTTCTTTCACATAATTATTACGGATTGGCATGGATTTTGCTTATTCACACATTGCAAATGGTATAATGATTCGCTTTTAATATTCCTTTTACCGGGTCTCCAAGGCTCTGATGCTTTTAATGGGATACAGAAGCAATGCCGTTAAGCTCAAAAGAATTCCTGCGGTCATAACAACGCCTGCGGCTCCACGCCCCACTCCAATCTGAAGCTGCGAAGCAATCCCGTCTGCTGCCACACCTGCTGTTCCGTAAGCAATCACATATCCAATCTGAGACAAAAAACCAATCATTCCCCATGCTCTTCCCTGTAATTCATCCGGAATATTGGTTCTGACCAGATAATCCAGACAATTATTTGCAAAGGGCAGCATAGCAAAGAACAAAAAGCCAAACAGACAAATAATATAAATGTTTTCCATGGCTCCAAAACCTACCATATTTGCCCCTGCCAGAAACAGAGAGACGCTTAAGATTTTCACATACCCTTTCCTGATTCCTTTTATTCCTAAAAACAGGCTGGAGACCAACATTCCGCAAGCACAGACCGTCTGCCCGATACCAAGAGTGGTGCTGTCTGTAAAGTCTAAAATCAACGGTTCCGATAAAATCTGTAAAGCTCCCATGAAACAGGTCATTACAGACGAAACCATAATCAGAATAAATACGCCCCGCTTGTCCGTAATTGCTCTCCAGCCCTGTCTGAGGCTCTCTCCAAAGGCAGCTTTATTCTCTGTTTCCTTTACGTCAATTCCCTTTCTTACCACTGCTGTTGAAATAACTGTAAGGGCAAAGGTACTAATGTCAATTATGAATAAAAGTTTTATATCAGCGACTGCGAGCAGAGCACCGGCAAGAACCGGGGATATCAGGTATCTCGCACTCCCTGCAATGCTGACCAGTCCACTGGCTTTTGAATATTCCTCTTTGGTAAGCAAATCTGTCACCGTGGCACGATAAGAAGGTTCTAAAAGTGATGAAAAAACAGAACTGATAAATACGCCAATACAAATCTGATAAAGCTGAGCTTCTCCCCGCAGCATGCAAATCAATATATAAATAATGCCTAATGCTGAACAGCCGTCACCTATCATCATAAGCAGTCTTCTGTCATACCGGTCTGCCAATACCCCTGCCGGAACACTAAGCAGGAGTGTGGGCAAAAATGCCAGTAACGTAACAAGCCCCATACTGGCAGCACTTCCCGTCTTTTGAAACACATATACACTCAAGCCGAAGCTGGTGAGCCCCCCACCAATAGCCGATATTAGTTCTCCTGCCCAAAGCAGCATAAATTTTGAAAAATTACTCTTTTGATTTTGCATAATGAATATCCTTTCCTTATAGACCGTCTGTCTGTCGGTTATCTGTTAAAAGAGGATGTTGCAAAGCAGCCACAACAGACCGGCTATTTTGCAACATTCCCCAGTTTACTGTTACTTATCATTATTTTGAAAAATAGGCTGTATGGCCTCCTGCAGGCTGCCACGTTGCATCAAAAGCAGCCGCTCCAGATTATAAATAAACGCCTCTGCCTTTCTTTGCCGCATTTCCTCACTGTCTCCTGCCAGTGCATCAAAGGCTGTACAGGAATACAACATTACCATTTCTACCATCTCTGCCGGATAGTCCGTCTGACAGATGCCCTGCCGGATTCCCTCCTCTATCAGACCTGTAATCAAGGGAACTACTTGTGCCAGCAGATTTTCCTGCATCTTCTGATGCAGCAAAGCATTCTGTGCTTTATGTACCTGCTCCATCACTTCATGTCCAAGGTCATTATCCAGATTTAATGCCATAACTGTCATGGTCAGGCGTTGCAGTACCGGTATCTCCTCGTTTTGGGCAATCACCTTTGCTTTAGCAACCAGTCTGTTGCCTATACGTTCAATCATGGCATCCAGAATATCTTCCTTCGACTTAAAATGATAATACAGAGTTCCTCTGGCAATCCCTATCTCGTTCAGAATATCATTCGTGCTGGTATTATCAAAGCCTTTTGTTGCAAATAGCCTTTCTGCCACATCCAGTATTTCATTCCTACGTTCTGCTGCTTCTTTTACTACTCTCATTTTATTCCCACCATTTATTTACAGGACTGTATGCAATACAAACCGACAACCTGTCGGTAATACTCTAACATCTATTTCTGTATTTGTCAACCACTCATGCAATAACCGGCACAGTGCTAATTAAAGCACCTCCTGCCGCCTTACTTCTGCTGTCCTTTTTCTTCTGCCTGCTTCCTTAAAAATGCCGCAGACCGTTTCATACATTCCTCCTGGTCCGATGCATCAAAATGCTCTATTGCAAGATAGCCGTCATAGCCTGCTGCCTTAAGCTTCGCTACCATATCTGCTATAGGCATATACCCCTCCCCTGCTGCCACAGGTAAAAGGCCTTTGTTAAGCCGTGCCTCTGTCTCCTCTGCTGCCGGTTCCTTGCCTCTGTCCTTACAGTGTACATGGGAAACATATTCTTTCAAAAGCTCCCAGGCCTCTAACACGTCTTCTTCGCTATACACGAAGTTTCCCATATCCAGTGTATACCGCAGACCGGGTACGTTTTTAAGGAAC
Source organism: Lachnospiraceae bacterium (assembly GCA_051879895.1). GTDB lineage: Bacteria > Bacillota > Clostridia > Lachnospirales > Lachnospiraceae > Acetatifactor. Next base: position 2,679 of record JBJEMX010000042.1, on the reverse strand, counting down.
CACAAAATCCCCTGCATACCGGACACCGGAGACTTGTAATCATCAAAGTCCTCTACGGTGACCGCAACACCCGCCTTAGCTCCGAGCGAAACAAGATATTCCATACCTTCTTTCATACTCTGTACCTTCTCATTGCTTTCCATGAAAGCAGCAGTCTGTGCATAATCCGCACAGCTTTTCATCACCTGTGCCTCTTTCTCCTCCAAAAAGCCGGGAACCACCAAAATACATTCTGCTCCCACACGTTTCGCCATCGCTATGTGACGCTCTGCCTTTTGTCTTTCTTTTTCCTTAACTGCCGCAGCAGTCTTTTCCATTTCATAAAACTCGTAGATACAGCTCACCTTAAGGTCTGCTTCCTGCAAAAGTGCATGAATTTCTTCATGGTTTTCCAGATAAGACAATTCCATTTCCACAGCATCAATACCTGCTTCTCTTACACCGGAAAGTAACTTGGACAGAGTTTTCCCTGTCTGCTCCGCAGCCTGTAAAATATGTGCAAAAAATACGGATATCTTCATTCTGTTTTCACTCCCTGTTACCGGATATCTGCAATATCGCTCCTGCTACCGGGTGTCTGCAATATTGCCCCTCTACCGGATATCTGCAATATCACTGCTTTCCATACCGGATAATTTCTAATGCTTTATTTCCTGATTCTCAAGACTTGTTCTGCTACTTTTTACCGGTGCACAGAACCGTACACCGTTCTTTATAATCTGCTGGATTTCAGGGATACGGTAAGTCGGATATTCTTCATGTCCGGGCTGGAAATAAAAAATCTTTCCGTGACCTCTGCTGAAGGTAACACCGCTTCTGAACACATAGCCGTTTGGAAACCAGCCTGTAAATATCACATCATCGGGCTTAGGAATATCAAAAAATTCACCGTACATTTCTTCCTCAGGGATAGCAATCATCTCAGGAATCCCTGCTGCAATGGGATGGGTAGGTGATATACACCAGAGCTTCTCACTTTCTCCGTGTTTCCACTTCAAAGTCATGGAAGTGCCCAACAGATTCTTTAGTATTTTACTGTAATGGGCAGAATGTAAGGCAACAAGCCCCATACCTGCCAGAACATGCCTCTGCACTCTCTTTGCCACCTCATCGGAAAACTCTTTCTGCAAGGCATGACTCCAGATAATCAGTACATCCGTATCACTTAATACTTCTTCAGTAAGCCCATGTTCCTCCATATCAAAGGTTGCGGTGCGTACCGTAAAGTCCTCTTCCTTTTCCAGAAAAGCCGCTATACAGCCGTGAATCCCCTCAGGATACACCTTCCGGATATTCTCCAGTTCTCTTTCATGTTTAAACTCATTCCATACCGTTACTCTGATCATAAGTCCTCCTCGTATATAAAAATATCTTCTACCCTTGCATCACAAACCTTGGCAATCTTCAATGCCAGTGTTACCGACGGAGAATAGTCCCCCCTCTCAATCTGGCTGATAGTCTGTCGGGAGGTATCTACCAACGCTCCCATTTCCTGCTGGTTGACCCCAAGCCTTGCTCTATATTCTTTTAATCTGTTATAAAGCGGCATAATTTTGCTCCTTTACTCCTCTGATTTATCCTCTGTCGTCTTCTCTACAGAAACAACTTCTGCGTTTTCATCAGCATCCGGCAGCTCACTGTCCTCAGTTACCTCCTCTACTGGTTTCAGTTCTTTCACCGTAGCAGAGGTAAAGGTAACTCCAAATGTAACACCCCACATCACAGCAAAACAGATGCCTAACGCAATATTGTCAAATATCTGTCCAAAAGTGATTCCAAGCAGCACTGCCAGTGCAATGGGTGTAACCATATTGCCGATTTTTCCAGCCCCCTCTGCCTTCTTTTCCTGTAATACCAGTGCCTCATCATGCCAGAGAACTGCCTTAACATCCATAAGCAGCATACTCTCTTTCAATTCTGCTTTAACATCCTGTTCAAAGCCCTCTTTCATGCTTTCACATTCCGGTAGCATGTAAGCTTCCACCAGACCGTAAACCTCGATTTCCTCTTTCTTTGTATAAGCTACAGAAAAGACAGATTCCTCAAAAGGATATTCTATCTGTGCCTTCTTCAGGGTCTTTTTTGAAAAAATATAGTATCCTGCCAAATCTTTTTTGTGATATAAACCATAAACCTTACCGCCTGATGCCAGTGCCTCCTGCATCTGCTCCTGTAAGATGACAATATCCTTTACAGCCTGCATTGCCTCACCAAAGGCTGCTTTCTTTGCCATCCTCTTGGAAATCACTTGAATTCCATATCCTTTTTCATACTTTGTCATATTCCCTCTCCTCTGTCATCCACACAACCCATTTGGTGCTTCTATTCTGACATTTTTCATTTGCATTTTGACAAATTTCTTTGTCATACAGGTTGAATCTATCATATCATTGACAAGGAAAGTTGTCAACATCTCTGTAAATAGTTTATTCTATTTCGGGATTACGTATCTATCGAATAAGGATCCACTGCTCGATAACTTGAAATTTATAGATTTCTTTTGTAAAATAACAGTTGACAATAATAAGTATTCAGATTAGTATAAAAATATAAAAGGGCACTACCGATAGACGGTTAGCCCACATATTAATAGTCGAATAATCGCCTACTCGTTTAGCAGACCAGAGGCGATTATTTTTGTGATTTATTACTTCCGATTGTATATCCGAGACCGAATGC
>JBJEMX010000041.1:0-1985 GCA_051879895.1 Lachnospiraceae bacterium | reverse complement strand
AAAAATAAGTTAGGAAAGTTCTAAGTCCAGGGCTCGAATATCCAAAGCTTGAAGAAATCTTCAAGCCCTGGATTTAGTACTTTCCTTTTGAACCAAGTCACGCATGCGTACGCTTTATGCAGTTTTGAACCATACCAAATACTGTATATCGGGGCATAAGTTCCTTTGTCCTTTTTTTACAGTACTGGCGGTATTGGTTTTTAGCAAGCTTCTGGGCATGCCTTTTGGACCGTCCTTTCAGGCGGTCTGAAACAAAAACATATTCAACCTGCTTTATGCAGAGGTGGCCTTTTCTGGCGGATCTGTATCAATTGGTGCTTACATGCCGGACAGTGGCAGATATCTATCTGGTAAAATAACATCATCAGTTCTGCCATGCATTTGCCTTTTACAGGATTACCGTCATAAATGCTCCCTCTCAGATGGTGGATACGTTTGAGGTTCTTTGCTTTTTGACAGTTGGCAAGATAACCGCTGAACCTTACCCGGTGAAATCCATTTGGCAGCACATGTTGAAGAAAAAGGCGGATGAACTCCTCACCGGAAACGGTCTTTGTTTTCTTTTTATTACCATCGGCATAATCCGTATAACGAAATGTTACATCATTTTCTGTAATGCTCTCAATACGGCTGTTGCTGATAGCGGTGCGGTAAGCGTATCGGGCGAGGTACTGCATGGCATTCCCATTTCCATTGAAGGTCTCTTTTACAAATGGATACCACTTTTTGGAATAGAGAGTGTCAATGAATTCTGACCAGGAATAACTGTTCTGCAGATACTGGCATTTTCCAGTAAAATGTAACCTGCCGGCTGCATAGTATTTTTTCAGGGCATCCAGATATTTTCCGCGGAACAACTTCCCTATGACGCCTTCTGGAATGATAAAACCCTTGTGTCTTGTTTCGACAAAATTCCCATAACGGTCTAAGCCACCACCGGAAATGGCAATGTGGAGATGGGGATGCAGATTGAGCTGTTGCCCCCACGAGTGAAGTACGGAAACGATCCCGGGAGTGGCACCCATGTATTTTTTATCACGGCAGAGAGTGATCAGGGTTTCCGAAGCACAGGAAAAAAGCAGGTCATAAAGAAGTTTCTGGTTTTCGTATATGAGATCATTGAGTTCATATGGGACAGTAAATACAACGTGATAGTAAGCGATCCCTTCGATCAGCTCAGACTCACGTTCCATGACCCATTTTTTCTCAAGCGGCTGCTGGCAGCTGGGGCAGTCACGGTTATTACAGGAAGCATAATGGATCTTTTCATAGCCGCACTTTTCACAGTAGCTGACGGTATGTCCGAGAAGTCCTGTCTTACACTTACGGATACAGTCAGCAGCCCTGCACTGTTGTCTGGAGACGTCATGGTGCTGTGCATAATCATCCCAGAACTTTTGAAAGATCTCACGGATAGGATAATCGGTGGATACACCGGTAGATGGATCAAAGATCATAAGGGCTGGTCACACTCCTTCCATTGCCCACACCGAGGGTCAGGTAGATCGTGGTACTTGAGATACACTTATGTCCCATAGCTTCTTTTATCGACATCAGGTCCGCACCGGATTCATACAGATGGAGGCCAAAGGCATGACGGAGCGAGTGGAGAGAATAATCAGAGGCAGGGATACCGAGAGCAGCCAGCTGCTTTTTGAAAACATTATAAACAGACATCGTACAGATGGGGTTTCCTGCTTTTTGCCCCGGGAACAGCCAGTCGTTCTTAGTTGCCTTTGGATAGCCAGTAAGGATGTAAGCACGAAGTATCTGGTAAGCTTTATCCGAAAGGACAGCATAACGGTCAGAACGGTTCTTGCTTTTGGAAATATAGATACATTTCTTTGAAACAAGGATATCGCCGCAGTGAAGACGGCAGAGCTCACTTACCCGGATACCGGAGGAATAAAGCAGAGCGATCTCAGCCTTATGTTTCAGATTTTCAAGAGAGTCAATAACGGCATTGATCTGCTGTTTGTCAGGAA
>JBJEMX010000040.1:0-45368 GCA_051879895.1 Lachnospiraceae bacterium | reverse complement strand
AAACCCCTCATGAGTGAGGGGCAGGGGAGTTGAGAGTGTCGAAGACACTTTTTTACACTGTTAATCGAAGATTTCTGGTTTTACCCGAAATTCTGGTTTTCACTGCTGCTTGCGGCAGCAATCGGGGCCGGTTCGGTAGTTGTGGCACTATTTGCTGCAATGGGTTTAAAAATGGGCAGGGTGCGGCATAAAAATATAATTTTGTTTGTATTGGTTTTATTGATGCTGATGCCGTTACAAACAACTCTTTTGCCGAATTATATCGGGCTCAGGGACTTAAAACTATTGGATACTCCGGGAGCATTGGTTTTGCCCATGCTGACTTCTCCCTTTGCTATTTATCTGATGTATCAGTATATGGATTCCGTACCTTATGAGGGCTTTGAAGCAGCCAGACTGGAGACAGATTCCGTATTTCGTATTTTGTTTTCTGTGCTTCTTCCCCAGTTGCGGGCCTGCATTGCCGCTGTATTTGTATTTATGTTTGCAGAAGGCTTCAATATGGTAGAGCAGCCGCTTTATTTCGTAAAAAGGGATCAGTTAAAGCCATTGTCCGTTTTAGCGGAAGGACTGTCCGGACAAGACAGCCATTTGATTTATGCAGTAGGAATTCTTTGTATGCTTCCTATGCTTTTACTGTATGGTTTTTATGAAGAAGAACTGACGGACGGATTAGGGCATTTGAAATTGTAGTGTATGCAAAAGGGAGATTGTTATGAGAAAAAGAATTTTGTGTGTACTCACAATATTATTTTTTGGAAGCATGCTTTTCGGGACATTTTTTCATCAGAAGATAGACGGAATTTTCAGGGAAAGTGTACAGATTGCAAGTATAGAGACTTACAATGAGGAGCATAAGGAAATCATAGAAATCAATGGAACAGAAACAGAAGTGACTATGAAAGAGACCTTTTTGTTACTGTCAAAAGAAGCGGTCAGAGAAGGCATGATTTATGTACTGGAAACGGTAGAAGTACCTTACGGCAGTTATGAAGTGGTGCGGCTTAAAAGTGTGCAGACTGCCGGTGAAAAGGATTCCATGGTCAAAATTCAAGACGGTTTATCTGAGACTGACAGGGTAGTGGCTGTTTTCAGCGATACCCTGTCGGATGGCATGCGGGTGGCAGTACGTTAGAGCGGCACCCAGCATACCGGCCCGGTTACCCAGTTCTGCCTTTTTAATCTTTACATGGGAAAAACTGGGAATAATATGAGAATAAAATAATTCCTTAATGTGTTCTGTGACATAAGGCTGTTCCATAACGCCGCCGCCTAAAATGATACAGGACGGATTCAATATGTGTGTAATTGTGGTCAGACCATATATGATTTCTATAATCCACTTATCTACAAGCTGTCTGACGGCGGGTTCGCCGATACGATTAAAAATGGCATGCCCGTTAGTAAGAGTGGAGTCTATTTTCATGGCATTTTGTACCAAAGCAGTAGTGGAAGCATATTTTTCATAACCGCCGGAAAAGATATCTTTTTCTACATCACGGTCTTCGGGATGGGTAATAATGGCACCGAATTCTCCGGCTGAATAGCTGCTGCCGCAAAAAAGAGAACCGTCAGAAAAAATGGCACCGCCGATACCGGTTCCATAGGTTAAACAGACAAAATCCTTTTCTCCTCTTCCTGCACCAAAAAAGGCTTCTCCCAAGGCTGCGGCATTGACATCATTTTCTACACAGACAGGAATGGAAAATTCAGTTTCTAAGATATGCTTTAGCCGGGTTCCGGTATATCCGGGAATGTTTTGGTTGGCATAAATAATGGAGCCGGATACGGGATTTACCTGTCCGGCAGTACAGATGCCAATTCTTTCAAAGGAATGGATGCCCTGATAGGACTTTATGACTTCTATAATTCTATTGACAAGACAGGAGCCTCCCCGTCCGGCTTCGGAAGGTGTTTCGCGTATACAGTTTAAGCTGCCGTTTTCAAAAATGGCGGATTTCAGGACAGTTCCGCCTACATCAAGTACCATTGTTTTCATAAAAAATCCTTTTCAAATGATTACAACAATATGGGGACATTAACGGTAATTATCTTTTGGGAATAGCGTCCACAAAATGCCGGGTAATTTCCATAGGTCTTGTAATAGCACTGCCTACAACCGCGGTGTGCACACCGGGAACGGAAAGAACCCGGTGAAGTGTTTCGGGCGACCAGATGCCCCCCTCTGCCACCAAGGGAATTTTTAAATCACTTCCCAGTTTTTCTAAGAGATTAAAATCAGGCAAAGCAGTACCCTTTGTATATTCCGTGTAGCCGCAAAGAGTAGTCCCTACCAGGTCAAAGCCGATTTCACGGGCATGCATGCCTTCCTCATAAGTAGAACAGTCCGCCATAAAGGGCTGATTTGGATAACGCTTCCGTAAAACAGAAAAAAATGCATCCAGACTTTGACCGTCGGGACGAAGGCGGTGCGTTGCATCCAGGGCAATAACATCCACATCACATTCTACCAGATATTGAACAGCGGCTTCTGTGGGCGTAATATAAACGGGACAATCGCAAAATTCCTGTTTGATAATGCCGATAACGGGAAGGTCAACGGTTTGCTTAATAGCACGGATGTCCTCAACACTGTTTGCACGGATACCGCAGGCACCGCCAAGCTTTGCGGCATAGGCCATACGGGACATAATATAAGAGCTGTGCAGAGGCTCCGTTTCTAATGCCTGACAGGAGACAATCAGTCCGCCTTTCGTTAATTCCAGAAATCTTTCCAGCCTGTCCATAAAAATCACCTTGTCTTTCTTTGCATTTTCTTGTAAAACTATCCGGTTATTTTTATTGTAAGGGCAGAAAAATAAAAAAGCAACCGAGAAGTGTCTTTTTAGAGGAAAAGGCAGATATTAAGGCAGGTCTGCGTTTGCGAAAGAGCCGGCACCGATTGAAAAGCGAAGGGGAATATGGTATGGTTGAGACAGTAAAACAGAGGCGGAAGCAGGCTCTGACAGGACAGGTGTTGATGAAAGGAGAAGTATGAAAACCCTATTGATTCCATTAGATGAAAGACCGTGTAATTACTGTTTTCCCCAGATGGTAGCAGCTTCGCAAAAAGAGGTAGAGCTGATGGTACCCCCAAAGAATTTGTTGGGAAAAAAAAGAGAACCGGCAGATACCCGTGGAATAGCCGGATTTTTAGAAGAAAATACAGAAAACTGTGACAATCTTGTTTTGTCCGTTGATATGCTTCTCTACGGAGGATTGATTCCTTCCCGCTTACATCATCTGACAGAGCAGGAAGCCATGAGCAGGTTAGCGGTTATCCGCCGTCTGAAAGAGAAAAATCCAAAGATGAAAATCTACGGATTCCACTGCATTATGCGGGCACCTTCCTACAATTCCGGAGAGGAGGAGCCGGATTACTATGAAGAATACGGTTATGCGTTATTCAGGAGAAAGTACCTTCTGGATTACAAACAGAGACATGGATTGAAGGACATAGAAGAGAAAGAGTTAGAGAGTATTCAGATACCGGAGGATATTATCCGGGACTATGAAACCCGTAGGGATTTTAATACCCGGATGAACCTGGAGGTGGTGCGTTATCTGGAAGAGGGGTATCTGGATTTTCTGGTAATTCCCCAGGATGATTCCGCACCCTACGGATATACGGCGATTTCCCAAAAGAGTGTGGTGGATGCAGTAAAGAAAAAGCATCTGGAGCAGAAGGTAATGATATATCCGGGAGCCGATGAAGTGGCAATGTCGCTTCTGGCACGTGCCTACCATGAATATCTGGGAAGAGAACCGAAGGTGTACGCTTTCTATGCCTCCGTATTAGGCCCCACCATAGTCCCCAATTATGAAGACCGGCCTATGTTTGAAAGCCTGAAATCCCATATCCGTGTTTGTAAAGCAAAACTGGTGGAGCAGGCAAAAGAGGCAGATGTGATACTTGCCATCAATTCTCCCGGCAAAGTTATGCAGGAGGCTTACATAAAAGAAAATGATTTGGACATCAGTTATACCAGCTACCGGAACTTATTGGATTTTGCATACCGTATAAAAGACTATACAGAGGATGGATATCCGGTTGCGTTGTGTGACAGTGCCTTTAGCAATGGCGGTGATCTGCAGTTAATTCAGTATCTGGATAATATGGGTGTGCTGGACAGATTAATCAGCTATGCGGGCTGGAATACCAACTGCAATTCTTTGGGAACCACCTTATCCCAGGCATTTATCGGCGATAGAAAAAATAAAGAACATTTATGTTACAGAATTATTGAAGACGTTTTGTATCAGGCAGTTGTACGGGAAGAAATCGTGGAAAATGATTTGGTAAAAATGGGTCTGTCTTATTTCAATTTAAAAGATAAGCAGCCTGTTGTAGAAGAAATGATTAGAGAAAGGCTGCAAAAGCAGTACGACCTGCTTAAGATAAGCCGGAAACACCCGTTGTCCATTACCAACATCGACATGCCCTGGTACAGAATGTTTGAAATAGGCATGAAAATAGAGCCAAACTGAAAGAGTGTATATTATAAATCCCGTCCATTTTGCAGAATGGACGGGACTTTTTAAGTGCAAAATTTTAAATAAATGACAAGGAACCATTACCCTTATTTTGCAGGCTGCTTGGGCTGTCCGTAATACAGGATACCCAGTGCACCCGGGCCCGCATGGGTACCGATACTGGGGCTGATATCATTGATAATGACATCAGTAAAGCCGGTATTTTCTCTGACTAGCTCGGCAACCATCTGTGCTTCTTCCAAACAGTTGCCATGTACAACACCTACCGGTATGGAGTAATCGGTATTTTCTGCAAGGGTAGCCTTCATACGGTCTACTAAGGTGTGCAGGGATTTTTTTCTGCCGCGGGCAGTACCGTCAGAAGAAAGACCGCCTTCACTATTTACATAAAGGAACGGCTTTAAGTTCAGTGCACTTCCCACTATAGCGGTAGTTTTGCTGACACGGCCGCCTCTCTGTAAATGGAATAAATCGTTCACGGTAAACTGCACATTAATGTGATTCTTAAATTCATTTAAATCAGTAACCACGTCCTCGTAAGAGGCTCCTTTTTCCTTTAAGTTATTGGCATGAATAACCATAATGGATTCTCCCAAAGAAACATTCAGGGAATCGATAACGGTAATTTTTGCGTCAGAATATTCCTCAGAAAGTTCATTTGCAACCATACATACATTGTTGTAGCTGCCGCTTAATGCAGAAGAGAATGCGATATGAATAATATCCATTCCCTTATTTAAAATGGCACGGAACTTTTCTTCAATCACTGCCGGGTTGTTTGCCTGGGAGTTGGGAAGCTCGCCATTTTTCATACGCTCATAGAATTCGGCGGGAGACATATTGAGCTCATCGCCATAAACAGTATCGCCAAAAGAATAGTACTGGGGAATAATAACGGTACCCAGCTTCTCGATATATTCCTTTGGTAAGTCAGAGTTGGAGTCGGTTGTAATACAGTAATCTCTCATGTTTCCTCTCATTCTGCCGTTTTTATTGTAAACACAATCTGACGGCCTAAAGTCATGTAATAGGTTCAAAATAATTTGATATTCAAATTATAAAAAGTATAGCATAGAATATGGGAATATGCAATCATCGACAGCTTGCTCCCTTCAGACCTTTTCTTCAGCTTGCTTTTGTTGTACTATATCTATATAAAGAGCAGATTAAAATTTATACATAAAAATAAGCAAAATCAGGCATACTGAGAAAAATATCACAAGCCTGAAGGCCGTTTTAGCGGCAGAATGGGAGGAAAAATGATATATACAATTACCTTTAACCCGGCTTTGGATTATATTGTATCGGTTAAGGATTTTAAAATGGGAATGACAAACCGTACCGATACCGAAACCATGTTACCGGGTGGAAAAGGAATCAATGTTTCCACTGTATTGCGGAATCTGGGATTTGAAACTACAGTAATGGGATTTGTAGCCGGTTTTACCGGTAAAGAAATTGAGCACAGGCTTAAGGAAGCGGGCTGTCAGACAGAGTTTATAGAGCTTAAGGAAGGCTTTTCCCGGATTAATGTGAAGCTAAAAAATGTGGATGGCATGGAGATTAACGGGAAGGGACCGGATATCGATGATGACAGCCTCAGACAACTGTTAGAGAGACTGGATGACTTGAAGGAAGGAGACGTACTGGTGCTGGCAGGCAGTATTCCGGCTTCTCTGCCGGATTCCATTTACCGTGATATCTGTCAACGGCTTTTGGGCAGAGGGATTATGATTGTGGTGGATGCTACAAAGGACCTGCTGATGAATGTACTGCCCTTAAAGCCCTTCTTAATCAAACCCAACAATCACGAGCTGGGAGAAATTTTTGGAGTAACCTTAAAAACAGCAGAAGAAGTCATGCCCTATGCAGTGAAGCTCAAGGAGATGGGTGCACAGAACGTACTGGTATCCATGGCCGGAGAAGGTGCGGTACTGGCGGCTGCAGATGGCGGGTTGTACAAAAGAAGTGCACCGGAGGGAAAACTGGTAAATGCCGTAGGTGCCGGAGACTCCATGGTTGCCGGATTTTTGGCAGGCTACCTGCAGTCAGGTAATTATGAAGAAGCCTTTAAGATGGGTGTGGCAACTGGCAGTGCCAGTGCATTTTCAGAGCTTTTAGCCACAAAGGCTGAAGTCGATGCATTATTAGAGAGAATGTAAGATTGTGGCGGAATGAGAGGAAAAATGAGGATTACGGATTTATTGAAAAAGGAAAGTATTGAGCTGCATGCAGCACCTAAAGATAAAGCCGAGGCCTTGGAACAGGCAATTTCCTTAATGGAAAAGAGCGGAAATATTCGTAACAGAGCAGGATACAGAGAAAAAGTACTGGCAAGAGAAAAGGAGGGTACTACAGGCATCGGGGAAGGCATAGCCATTCCCCATGGAAAAGGGAAGGCGGTGCTTGCTCCCGGTCTTTCCGCAATGGTAATTCCCGGGGGTGTAGAATTTGACTCTCTTGACGGAGAGCCGGTACACCTTTTGTTCCTGATTGCAGCACCGGAGACTGAGGACAATGTGCATCTGGAGGTCTTAAGCAGGCTTTCTGTTCTTTTGATGGACGAACAGTTTGCTGCTGCTTTAAAAGGAGCAGATTCCGTGGATGAATTTTTGAAAATTATTGATGAGGCGGAAATAAAAAAGGAAACGGCGGAATCCGGCAGTCAGACAAAGAGCGTTGTATCCGGATCAGGCAGTCGGGAAAAGGGCTATGTACCCGGATCCGACAGTCAGACAGACAACAATCCGGTTGCCGCCAAGGAAAAAGAACCGGGGGAAAAAAATACCTCCTGCCGGATTCTGGCGGTCACTGCCTGTCCTACCGGTATTGCCCACACCTATATGGCGGCAGAAAGTCTGGAAAAAGCCGCAAAAGCAAAGAATTGCAGCATCAAAGTAGAAACCCGCGGCTCTGCGGGTGCCAAAAACGTGATTACGGCACAGGAAATTGCAGAAGCAGACTGCATTATCGTGGCAGCAGATACCAAGGTACCCATGGAGCGTTTTGCAGGTAAGAAAGTGATTTCCTGTCAGGTTTCCGATGGTATCGGTAAAGCGGACCTCCTGATAGAGCAGGCCGTTAACGGCAACGCTGCAGTATATGGCGGTGACGGTAAGGAGAAAGAGGTTTATACGAAAGACTCTGAAAGGGAAGTAAAATCAGGAAACAGTATCGGGCATCAGATTTATATGCACCTGATGAATGGAGTATCCCATATGCTGCCCTTTGTAGTAGGAGGCGGTATTCTGATAGCGATTGCCTTTTTGTTAGATTCTGTTGGTGTGGATATGGAAAGTCTTTCTCCTGAAGAGAGGGCAAACTTCGGTACAATTACTCCGGCGGCAGCAGCCTTAAAAGGGATTGGCGGTGTGGCATTTGGCTTTATGCTTCCCGTTCTGGCAGGGTATATTGCTTCCGGTATTGCGGACCGTCCCGGCCTGGCGGTAGGTTTTGTAGGCGGTGCCATTGCGGCAAACGGTAAATCGGGCTTTTTAGGTGCACTGGCAGCAGGCTTTATTGCCGGATATCTGGTAGTACTTTTAAAGAAACTCTTTGAAAGGCTGCCTGAGGCAATTGAAAAATTATCTCCTGTACTGTTATATCCTTTTTTTGGTATACTGTTAGTAGGATTGATTATGACCTTTTTGGTGGAGCCTCCCATAGGAGCTTTGAATACTATGCTGAATACAGCTCTGACCAATATGGGAAATACCAGCAGAGTTGTGCTGGGTATGATACTGGCAGGCATGATGGCCATTGATATGGGCGGCCCCTTCAATAAAGCAGCCTATGTATTCGGTACAGCGGCGATTGCAGAAGGTAATTATGCAGTGATGGCCGCAGTTATGATTGGCGGTATGGTACCGCCCTGTGCCATTGCCCTGGCAACCCTATTGTTTAAAAATAAATTTACCAGGGCGGAGAGGGAATCCGGTCCTACCAACTTTATTATGGGACTGGCGTTTATTACGGAGGGTGCCATTCCCTTTGCTGCATCCGATCCGCTGCGTGTCATCCCCTCCTGTATTGCAGGCTCTGCGCTGGCAGGTGCTCTTTCCATGGCATTTCACTGTACGCTGATGGCACCCCACGGCGGTATTTTCGTATTCCCCGTGGTGGAAAATACACTGATGTATCTGGTGGCACTGGTAGCGGGTACGGTCGTTGGTGCCCTGCTTTTAGGTTTGTTAAAAAAGCGGAGGGAAAATCAGTCATGAAAGAATGGAAATACAGGATTACGGACCCGGAGGGTATTCATGCCCGCCCGGCAGGGGAACTGATAAAAGCAATAAAGGACTTTGAGTCCAAAATTACGATTACAAAAGAGGATAAATCTGCGGATGCAAAGCGTATTTTTGGTGTTATGGGGCTGGCAGTGAAGCAGGGACAGGAAATCACCATAACCGCGCAAGGCCCTGATGAAGAAGAAGCTATTGCGGCAGTGGAAAAGTTTCTGAAGGAAAATCTGTAAGAGAAGGAATAGGAAAGGCTTGGAAAACAGGCAGAATTTCAAACAAAGCAATAAAAAGAACGGAGTGGAAGGCATGCTGGCATTTCAGGGAAAAAGTGTAACAAACGGGGTGGCAATCGGCAAAATATTTGTATATAAAAAAAGCGAGCAGCAGGTAAAGCGTATCCGGGTGGAAAATGTGCAGGAGGAAATCAGCCGCTTCAGACAGGCGAAAGAGGATGCCATTGCACAGCTTGGACAACTGTATGAGAATTCGGTGAAAACCATCGGAGAAGCAAGTGCCGCTATTTTTGAAATCCACCAGATGATGTTACAGGACGAGGGTTTTATAGAAGCAATTGAAAACATTATTTCCACCCAGTCTGTAAATGCAGAGTATGCCGTTGCCGCTACCTCCGATAATTTTTACAAAATGTTCTCCGACATGGAGGACAATTACATGAGGGCAAGAGCTGCGGATGTGAAGGACATTTCGGAGCGGATGCTGCGGATTTTAACCGGAGCGGACACAGGACTAAAAATGCTTAAGGAGCCCTCCATTATCGTGGCAGAGGATCTGGCACCCAGTGAAACGGTACAGCTTGAAAAGGAAAAGGTGCTGGCATTTGTAACGGTACACGGCTCCTTAAATTCCCATACTGCGATATTGGCAAAAACAATGAACATTCCTGCTCTCATCGGCACTCCTCTTCCTCTGGAAAAAGTACATGGGAAAATGGCTGCTCTGGATGCTGCAAAGGGAATCTTATACGTAGAGCCGGATGACTCACTGTTGGAGGATATGAGAGAACGAAAACAAAAGGAAGAAGAACAGAAGGCTCTGCTTTGTGGTTTCAGGGGAAAGGAAACCGTTACGCCTTCCGGCAAAAAGATTGCCCTGTACGCCAATATCGGAAACAGCAGGGATTTAGCTATGGTACTGCAGAATGATGCAGAGGGCATCGGACTGTTTAGGAGTGAGTTCCTTTATCTGGGAAAAGAAGATTATCCTTCGGAGGAGGAGCAGTTTGTCGTTTACAAAACCGTAGCGGAAACCATGGCCGGAAAAAAAGTGATTATCAGAACGCTGGACATCGGTGCGGATAAGCAGGCTTCATACTTTAATCTGGCACATGAACAAAATCCTGCCATGGGACTGCGTGCCATCCGAATCTGCCTGACAAGACCGGAAGTATTTAAGACCCAGCTGCGTGCTATTTTCAGAGCGGGTGCTTACGGCAACATTGCCATTATGTATCCTATGATTATTTCTGTGGAAGAGGTGCGGCGTATCAGGGAGATTACAGAAGAAGTAAAAAGAGAGCTTGCAGAACAGGGTATTGCCTATGGTGAAGTAGAACAGGGGATTATGATTGAGACACCGGCAGCAGCTATGATGAGTGATGAGCTGGCACGGGAAGTAGATTTCTTCAGTATCGGCACCAATGATCTGACCCAGTACACATTAGCCATTGACAGGCAGAATCCCAGCCTGGATGAGTTTTATGACCCGCATCATCCGGCAGTGCTCCGCATGATAAAACTGGTAGTAGACAATGCCCACAAGGCAGGCATCTGGGCAGGTATCTGCGGCGAGCTGGGAGCCGACGTCACCTTAACGGAAACTTTCCTGAAAATGGGTGTGGACGAATTGTCGGTCTCTCCGGGAAGCATACTTCCTTTACGAAAAATTATCCGGGAAGCGGACATTTAGTCCGGTTCTTCATGCTATCGTGCATAATTTCTTACATTATCTAACAAAATGTGTATAATTATAAATAGACTTTATATGATTTTTCCTGTATATTATAGATGCCGGCATTTGTGATGTTGTTACATCATAAAATAGTACAACAGAATATTTTCATATGGAGGGAAAAATATGAACACAAAAGATGTTTATTTGAAGACGATGAAATTCGTCTGGCTGAAACTGGCCCTTGGTGGTGCTATCTTTCTGTTTTCCATACTGACATTAGCCATTTTTCTGGCAATCGGCAGCTTAGGAGAGGGCGGTGGTATGGTAATTGCTCTTTGTTTATGGCTGGTTCTGGTAGCAGGCGTTTTTGTCTGGGTAGAACGTTATGTTGGTTATATGTTAAAAGCAGGGCATGTTGCAATGGTGACGACTGCGGTAACTACCGGTACTTTACCGGAAAACCAGTTGGAAGCAGCAAAGAATATGGTAAAAGAGCGTTTTGCAACCGCTAATGTATACTTTGTGGTTGACAGACTGGTGACCGGTGCAGTAAGCCAGTTACAGAAAGGTCTTCAGAAAATAGATGACCTTCTGGGCAAAATTCCCGGAGTCAGCATTGTCGTATCCTTTGCACAGGTATTTGTAAATATTGCACTGGGCTATATCGATGAGTGCTGTCTGGGTTACACCTTCTTACATAAAGAACAGTCTGCATACAAGAGTGCGGCAGACGGTGTTGTAATTTACTTCCAGAACTGGAAGAAGCTGTTAAAGGACGCAGCGGTTACCGCACTGATTGTTATGGGTGTTTCTGTATTAGCGTGGTTATTACCTTTTATCATTTTTGCAGTTATTTTAGGAGCTTTTGGTGTACACTGGATTGTGGCATTCATTCTTGGACTGATGGTTTCTGCCATAATTAAGAGTGCTTTCATTGACAGCTGGATGATGGTAAAGATGATGGTATCCTATATGCAGGTTGCACCTACCACCCAGATTACCTTTGACTTATACGACAAGCTTTGCAAGCTGTCCGGAAAGTTTAAGAATCTATTCAATAAGGGTCAGCAGGAACAGCAGCAGTATACCAATACACAGATGTAAAAAGCCTTATCATTAAGATGGGAAGGACATGGGAAATAAAATGGCAAGATACATACAGGATGTACCGTTAAACCAGCCACTGGATGTGGTTAGTGAAATTATGGAAAATTATATATACAGAAACCGGTATTTCCGCACAGACTGGCAGGGTGAACCGGTATATTTAAGTACAGACAGTGCAGAAGGCGGAGAACGGTATTTTAAGTGGTCTTATACCAATGGTACCATGCATATAGAAGCATGGATGAAGGGCAGCTTTGGAAAAGAGAGCGATTTAAGTGGTGGTGGTAAAAAGCAGGCATATAAGGAAAGCCTTGAACGCCTGATTATGATTCTGAAAAATCCGCCTGAGGATGAATATTCCCGTCCTTTCGAGGAGAGCGGCTATACCCAGCCTCAGAGTGGAGGCTACGCCGGACAGAACGCATATACCCAGCCCCAGAGCGGAGGCTACGCCGGACAGAACGCATATACCCAGCCCCAGAGCGGAGGCTACGCCGGACAGAACGCATATACCACAGCCCAGCAGGGAACTTCCCCGCAGATGCCCAATACCTCCCAGCCGGTGTATACACAGCCGTGGATGAATAATACCCGGGGGTCAGCACCGTTTGTATTACCGGGCAAACCGGGTACTACAACAGGAAGGGGTCCTGGCAATACGGCGTCAGTTTCTTTTGGGTTTGGTGTGGCAGCATTGTGCTTATCCATTTTTTTCCCCATGTTTGGATTAATTATGGCTATTATGGGTATTCAGAAAAGTAAAGAAGCAATGATCATTGACCCCGGCAACAAAAAGGGTAAGACAGGTAAGACTTTAAGTACTGTAGCAATTGTGATATCCATTATAATGCTTTTAAGTAATTTTATGCTACCCATGTTTATAGCGTTCTTTTCTTTGGGTAATTTATATTAAAGCAAATACAAAAAAGAGGCATTTCAAAGTCTTGTCAGACCGGGATATGCCTCTTTTTTATTATTATCGGGCAGTTACCTGCCCATTCCTTTAGGTCAAAAGCTGAGGATTTTTTATTTAGATTCTCTCTTAGCCTTCGCATTACTTGTTCTGCTTCGTTGCAGACGAATACGCTCTTTTTCTGCCAGATACTGATCCAGTCCCATTACTTTTGTCTTAAACTGACAGCCATAAACAATCAGTCCGCTTTCCAGCTCATAATGCCGGACAATAGTTCCCAATAAATGAAAGGAATAGTTTTTGCTGGTTTCCTCAATGAAATCGTTGACCACTGCATGTACGGTATCATTTTCGGAAAAAATCTCGTCTGAACGGGTGGCAAAAGCAAATCCGGTTAAACTGATGTCTTTAATGGTAGCTTCAATGGCACCCTTGTGAGAACCAATCCGGACATGGGTATCAATACCGATATAACAGCGGAAGGCACCACGGCGGTTAAATTCCCTGCTTTCGCCGACACAGTATATGACATAGCAAAGGGAATCGTTTTTATCTTTTGTAGTCTGAATCGTAACATTCTGAAAAATAAGGGGTTTCTGGTCAGGAAGGTAAACCAGCACATGGGTCATAATTCCTTTTCCACTGAAGGAAATGATTTTATCATTTTTCATAACCGGAGAAGCAAGGATCATATGTTTACGCGGGAAAGTTTCCAGTACGGTAGAAGGAAATTCTAACTTCTGGTCATTGGCATGAATTAAAAGAGTGATAGGCTGTGAAATTGCCAATTCTTCTATGCGCATACAAAATAGTCCTTTCTGAAATCTTAAGTAAAAATGTCGAAAAATGAAAGATAACGCTTTCATTATAGCATTATTTCCAAGGGACTTACAAGTCCGGTAGTGCTAAAAAAATAAGTTCCCACAAACGTAGGAACTTATTTCTTAGTCGATGCGACAGGATTCGAACCTGCGACCTCTACGTCCCGAACTATCACGAGGGATGTTTCCCAATGTTTTTATTTGTTCCTCAAA
Organism: Lachnospiraceae bacterium; assembly: GCA_051879895.1. Taxonomy (GTDB): domain Bacteria; phylum Bacillota; class Clostridia; order Lachnospirales; family Lachnospiraceae; genus Acetatifactor. The sequence continues at coordinate 31,668 of JBJEMX010000040.1, read as the reverse complement.
TGGTATGAAAGAGCAGAAAACAAAGGGGTTTATGGGATATTAGGGTCACAAGTAGTTGACAATACGAAAATCTTTTCTGATTCGCATTTTAGGTAACGCACGGGCAGATATAATCTTATTATTGATTGACATAGGTTTCAATATACCTGATAACATCTTTTTTAAATTCTTGATGGCTCGATAAGTGTAGTAGTCCTGTCCCTGTAAGAATTATTGAGGCTGGTAATGCAATAGGGGCAGCCGCAATAGCAAATACAAAATTAAAAATAGGTCTGTGTTTTGAAGATTGAAAGCGGACTGCACAGGAATCATCATGAATAATCATTTCGATAGTGACATAAGCAAGTCGAGATTTCCTATCACCGCGAGAGGCTGATGCTAAAATAGTATAGATATTGTCACGGATATTTGTTTCTATCTGACATTCCTTTAAACGTGAATACAAATAGATAACAACATTGTCTAATAACTCTTTTCCGTCAATGGGTTTTGTAATTTGTATCATTTCGTAAGTTTTCTTGCTCATACTCAAATCTCCTGTTTGCCCCAATAGGCTATGCAAGGGTCTTCTTATGTTGTCTTGCCATACGCCGTTCCTCTTTGGCTTCAAGTTTTGCTTGACGCTTTTCTTCACGCTTTTCTGCACGTGACAACTTAATACTTTGCTTTATTTGCTTTCTATATTCTGTGTAGTCAGTATATAGGGTTAATTCTTTTATTTCAGTAAAGCGGTAGTAATATTCTTTACTGAAAACAAAATGAATCTTCTTGTGTACTTTTCTGAATACTCGTCCAATATCTTCCTCTGTTCCTTTAAGGTTAAATACTTCAAAAAAGCGTAGTGATTTTTTGATAAACATTTTCTTGTCATCACTATTGTATAAATCAATGCAATAGCAAGAGTCTTTTATAAAACAAGGCTTGCAAATGTATTGTTTATCTTTCGCAGAAACAAACCACCAGCGGTCATGCCAATGCATAAATTTTTGACCACTTACTTTTTTTAATATGTAAACGGGAATAATAATATCTATGTTGGATTCGTTCACATAGCGTCTTACTTTTTGCGGAATCTTTGGAACAACAAGCGGAATTTCACTGTCATAACCTCGGAATCTCTTGAAAAATGGTTTTACATAGATATTTTTAAAATAACGGATAGTGATATAAGCCTTCCTAAATAGCCAAATAGCAACTATCAGTGTAAGTGCAAAAATAATGCAGAATATCACAGGATGAAAAATTGCAATATAAATCAAGCCTATAATACTAATGCCTATTACACCTTCAACCCCCAAAGAGAAATATGGAACACTAATGCGAACAGGCAAAAGAATAATATTAATAAAGAGAAAGAGACACCTAATAAATAAATATATTACAAGTACGCTCATAAGCAATACAAAACAGATAAGAGCATTCGAGCTATGCTTAACAACATCTGTTAAGTGTGATGTTGTTGAAGCTGCTTGCACGGTTGTTCCCAGAGGTATATTTACAAAAGCTTGACTCGCGGCAACCAGAGTATTTACAACAGCACCTATTTTTTTGGATTTATTTTCAAGAATTAAGCCTGTTGTACAAGTGACACGATTACTTTTAGATAGTTTGTCAAGAAGAAACCAAACAAGAAAAAAGATTTTGACAGGCATAAATTCTAATATTCCGAAAGAGTAGTTAGAAAAGTCAAATCCTATGGCACTTTCAAGAGTTTCCAGACCGCTTTCAGGTATATAATCTAAGATAAGAGATATTATACTAAAAATTAACATAGCAGTGGGAGTGTCTATACTTCCCAAAAAGCTTTGAGTAACAGGAGCAACCACTTTTCCGAAACTTCCGCCTAATGTGCTAACTGTTTCTACTGTAGTAAAACTGTTACTTGCAAAAGCAAGGTTTCCACTTGCAAACGCAAGAATCGAAAAAGCAAGACAAATGGCTACATAGGCACGAATGAATTTTTTGTTTTCGTAGTATATTTCTTTAAAAATTTGTGAGTAAGTCATTGCAACATCTCCTTTATCAAAAGCATATATGTACTAATAGTATACAATATTATACACCTAAAGTTTCTATATTGTCCATACACTAAAAGTGAATGGAGGTATACACAAAATGAACACAGCAGAAAGATTGAAAGAGTTAAGAGAGAAGTATAATTTTTCACAACATGGACTTGCAAATCAGTTAAATGTTGCCCCGTCCTTGATAAGTGCGTATGAGCGTGGAGAGCGTATGCCTAGTCCTGCAAAGTTGATTCAGCTTGCCGATATATACCATACAACAACAGACTATTTATTGTGTCGCAGCAATACGCATGATGATAATTTGTATTTGTCATTAGAGGGGTTAAGTCCAATTCAGATTAAATTATTGAGAGAATTTATAGATACGATAAGATAAAAGAAAGCGGAAACGAAGGATAAAAACTTGTTTCCGCTTATTTACTAATGCTCACCAATTTCAATTTCAAGACGCTTTAGTTTTTCCTTGGCTTGCTTCACTTCATTGTTGATAAATAAAGAAAACCGTCAACCCTTGACATTTCAAGGATTGACGGTTTTCTAAAGAGTAGTCGATGCGACAGGATTCGAACCTGCGACCTCTACGTCCCGAACGTAGCGCTCTACCAAGCTGAGCCACGCATCGATTATGCCGAACATGAAAATAATACACTAAGGAGTAGGGAATGTCAAGATTTTTATTGCTTTTCCCGATGTAAAGCCAACAAAAGTGCATTTGCAAAAAGAATGGCATTGTGTTCAGGTTTTTACACAGTTATAATAGTTATAATGAAGAAAGTTAAGAGCCTGTGTGCGATGATTCATTTGGGAAGTTTACAGGTCCGGAGAGGCAAGGTAAGAATATGTACGATACAATTGTGACACTAAAAAAGGGTGAAGGACGAACGCTGAAAGCAGGTGGTGCGTGGGTTTATGACAATGAAATTGAAAGTATTGTGGGAAGCTTTGAGAACGGTGACATTATCACTGTCCATGACTTTGACGGCTTCTTTTTAGGATACGGATTTATCAATACCCGTTCCAAATTGACTGTGCGGATGCTCTCCCGAAAAAAGGGAACGGTAATCGATGATGACTTTTTGGAAAAAAGAGTGCAGGCAGCATGGGATTACCGTAAGCAGGTGATTGATACAGGCAGCTGCCGTCTGATTTTTGGAGAAGCGGATTTCCTGCCGGGCATTGTGATTGACAAGTTTTCGGATGTGCTGGTAGTGGAGTCTCTGGCACTGGGAATTGACAGGCTGAAGGTGCAGATACTGGAGGCAGTAAAAAGAGTTCTTTTAAAGGATGGTATTCAGATACGCGGTATCTATGAACGCAGTGATGCCAAGGTCAGGGAACAGGAGGGCATGCAGCGTTATAAGGGTTTCATCGGAGAGCCCTTTGATACCAAGGTGGAAATTGTGGAAAACGGCGTAAAATATCTGGTAGATGTGGAAGACGGTCAGAAAACCGGGTTTTTCTTAGACCAGAAGAATAACCGTGCAGCCATTCATAAAATCTGTAAGGACAAAAAGGTCTTAGACTGCTTTACCCATACCGGCTCCTTTGCCTTAAATGCCGGTATTGCCGGTGCAAGGGAGGTACTGGGTGTGGATGCTTCTGAACTGGGCATTGCACAGGCCAGAGAAAATGCCGAGCTGAATCATCTGGAGGACAAGGTTTCCTTTGTTTGTGCAGATGTATTTGATCTGCTTCCCGAATTGGAGGAAAAGGGAGAAAAGTTCGATGTGGTTATTCTGGATCCGCCTGCCTTTACCAAATCCCGCAATTCCATTAAAAATGCAGTAAAGGGTTATAGGGAAATCAATCTCAGAGGAATGAGGCTGGTCGAGGATGGCGGTTTTCTGGCAACCTGTTCCTGCTCCCACTTTATGGACCCGGAGCTGTTCCAAAAGACGATTGCCGAGGCAGCCAGAGGTGCCCACAAGAGACTGCGGCAGGTAGAATTCCGTACCCAGGCGGCAGACCACCCGATCCTCTGGGCAGCAGACTCCTCTTATTATTTGAAGTTTTTCATTTTTCAGGTTTGTGATGAAAAATAGTAGGTATATTCGAGAGAAAAATATTGACATCCTCCGGAAATATGGTATAGTTCTAAATGCAAATGAATTGCATTTGCATTTGGAAAAATGAGAGGATGATACGAATATGCATGAGATATTACATATTGTTGTTCATACATTGGAAGACTGTGTAAAGCTGCTGCCGTTTTTATTTTTGACATACCTTCTTATGGAATATATGGAACATAAGACAGCCAACAAGCTGCAGGGGGTTATCAAAAAGGGAGGTCGTCTGGGCCCGCTGTTCGGCGGTTTGCTGGGAGCAGTTCCCCAGTGTGGTTTTTCTGCAGCGGCTTCCGGTCTGTATGCCGGCAGAATCATTACATTAGGAACCTTGATTGCCATTTATCTGTCGACTTCTGATGAAATGCTTCCTATTTTGTTATCAGAAGTAAATACTATCGGTGCAGTGCCTATTTTAAAGATTCTGGCAGTAAAAGTAGTGATTGGTATGGCTGCCGGATTTTTGGCAGATGCAATATTCCGCCCTAAAAAGGAGGAGCAGGACCATATTCATGAGATATGTGAGCATGAGCACTGCCATTGTAAAGAAAGTAAAAGCATCTGGAAATCTGCACTGATTCACACGGCGAAGATTGCATTGTTTATTTTTATTATTACATTTGCGGTAGATTTGGCATTGCATTTTTCCGGGGAAGATATTTTAAAGGATTTAATTCTGAATAAACCTGTTATCGGACAGCTTTTGGCAGGTCTTGTGGGTCTGATTCCCAACTGTGCCTCTTCCATTGTGCTGACGCAGCTGTATCTGGAAGGAGCCATGAGTTTTGGTGCCTGTATGTCCGGTCTGTTGGTCGGTTCCGGTATTGGTATATTGGTATTGTTCCGTGTAAACCGTGATACAAAGGAAAATATCAAGATTGTGCTTTTACTATATACCATCGGTGTAGTGGCAGGTATATTGATGGAGTTTCTGGGCTTTCAGGTTTAATGACAGGCTGTCGCAGCCGGTACTGACACGGGTAAAAGCCGCCAATGCAGTCGGTACTGACACAGGCAAAAGCCGCTAATGCGGATCCTGCAGTGCAGATCCCGCAATGCAGGCGGGAATGACAGCAGTCGGTCCAAGGACTTGTATGAAAAGGAAAGGTTGATAAAATGCCGGTTACAATAGAGGAAAAAGAAATGATATATCCCAAGGGTATAAAATGGACCAAACAGAGAAAGGATGTATACCATGTACTGCTAGAGGCAACGGAACCATTGAGTGCGGTAGAAATTTATAACCGTATTCTGCAAAAGAGCGGAGAAAACTATGCAGTATCCACTATTTACCGTATTCTTTCTTTTTTTGAAGATAACCATTATGTGGAAAGGAGTACTTTTATCGGTGATGGTACCGTAATGTACGAATGGACCGGCGGCAGGCATACCCATTATGCAATTTGTCTGGGCTGCCATAAAAGAATTGCTTTGCAGGCCTGTCCCTTTGAGCATCTGCATTTTGATAAAGATGTGGGAAATTTTACTGTAACAGGGCATAAGCTGGAGCTTTACGGATATTGTAAAGCTTGTAAGGGCTAGTTTTGACTGATTGTATTGTAGAAAAAACAAAAAAAATTAAAAAAATTTGCAAAAATCGAAAAAAAGGTCTTGCAAAGAAGAATTCTATGTACTATAATAACACTTGCGTTGAAAAACGCTTCTTATATATGGACCGCTAGCTCAGTTGGTAGAGCACCTGACTCTTAATCAGGGTGTCCAGGGTTCGAACCCCTGGCGGTCCAGTATGAAGGACTGATTTTTGGGACATAGGAGCCCGGGGGTCGGTTCTTTTTTTGCCCGAAAGATTTGTAATACAATTTTCTTTACAAAGGGGAAAAGGCATGGTATAGTTAAGGTAGCTAAAGCGATAATATATCAATACACAAAGAAAGCCCCGGGAGTACCAGTCCCGGGGTTTTCAATAGGGTTGACTGTTGTTATCTGTCTCTGTCCAACCACTTGCATATGTAGTAGCTAGCTACACCTGCCAAGAATCATCAGCTTGCTGTTCATTTCGATGATGAAACTGCTATGTTTGTATCGGTTCAAATGTATGGAGTCATTTTTGCGTTTCCAAAGGGAGAATGTACGCAGGGCTTTTATGTTTCATCCTGTAGTAAAACGAGTCCGTTGTCAGATGAATTTACATTTGCGTATTTTAAAGGTCTTTATCCGGCTAATGGTAAGAAGCTGTCCGCAAAAGCCTTCCTTGCTACACAGCAGCGGATACCCGGACTGGGCAATGGTGTATTGCAGGATATTTTGTGGGACGCGGGCATTGACCCCCGTTTTGATATGCGTGAGGCAACGGATGCAGATATGCAGGCATTGTATACATCCGTCCGTAAGGTATTGAAGGAGATGTGTGAACGTGGCGGCCGTGATACGGAAAAAGATTTGTTTGGAAATAAGGGAGGATATGTTACACAGCTTAGCAAGAACTCCTTAAATGAGCCATGCATGAAGTGTGGATATGAGCTTCATAAAGCAAATTATATGGGTGGGACGGTGTATTTTTGCGAGCATTGCCAGAGGAGATAAAGGGAATGCGGATCCGCAAATAATATATTTTATATAAATCCGGTATTCAAGGGAGACCATTTATGAAAATTACAGTTATCGACGGACAGGGTGGCAAAATGGGGAAGGCCGTAATAGAGCAACTGGTAAAAGACCATCCGGAACTGGAAATATATGCAATCGGCACAAACAGCATTGCCACATCTACCATGATGAAAGCAGGAGCGTCTTACGGGGCAACAGGTGAAAATCCCTGCATTGTCAATGCAGCGGATTCGGACATTATTATCGGGCCGGTGGGAATTGTGTTTGCCAACGCACTGTTAGGAGAGATTACACCGGCGATTGCCACCGCAATCGGTGCCAGCAGGGCCTATAAAATATTGATCCCTACGAACCGCTGCAACCACTTTATTGTAGGCTGCACGGATGCCGGACTTTCCGAATATATTCGTCAGGTATGTGAAAAGGTAGACTCTATGCTGTAGAGCATAAGGTCTGCCTTTTATACGAAAAAAGAACAAGGAAGAAAAAATTATGAGTAAACGACCTCTTTTTTATGTAAAAAAACGTACATTGCTTGCAATTGCCGGATGTGTATGGCTGCTTGCAGGCGTTAATGTTGCCAGACTTGGCATACTTTCTTATAGGAAGATACTGCCAATTTCGGCTTTACATATTTTCCTGTCGCTTCTGGTGTTTTGTGCCTTTGGCTTTATGTTCTATAAAATGAGTATAAAGCACACAAAGCGAATTAAGGGTTACGAAGAAGAATTCAGACCGGTCTGGCATTTTTTTGATCTGAAAGCATATTGCATTATGGCGGTTATGATGGGCGGCGGAATCTGGCTTCGGGCATCAGGGCTTGTGCCGGATGTATTTATTGCCGTATTTTACACAGGACTTGGCTGTGCTCTGGCACTTGCCGGAGTGCTGTTTTGGATTATGTTTATTGTGTATAAAACAGGTGATTAAAGTAAGCTCAAGTGTGCCTTCTTCAATGCATAAATAATGGCAGGAATCAGTATTAACTGTAAAATGATGCCCGGAATGGCATTTAAAAATGCTCCTGCAGCGAAGATTTCCCAGGTAAAGGCAGTACCCAAAATATGGTACAGAATAAAGCTGGCAATACCCCAGATTATACGTCCGATTAGCATTGCGGAAATTAAAGTAATATAGATACCGAACTTTTTGTTCTTAAGTCTGGAATACAGTACGCCGGTCACCAGCCCGTAGGAAGCCAGCTCTATTGACATGGCAACGGCAGTGGGCATCATTTTAGGCATGGTAAACAAAAGACTTCGCAAAAGAGGAACAATCAGCCCTACAATAAGTCCGCAGGGACCTCCGCATACAAATCCGCAAAGAAGTACCGGAATATGCATAGGCAGCAGCATATTTCCCAGTTGTTTGATTTGTCCGGTGAAAAAGGGCAGAATAATTCCCAGTGCAATAAATAATGCAGATAATGTCAGTTTCTTTGTGTTTTTCATGATAATCTCCTTATGTATCAAATTTTCTAAGTATAACCCCGAGTTTTTATATAAATGCATAAAAAAATAAATGCATAAAAAAACAGGGAGGTAGTACATTCTCTGGGAGAATGACAGAACCTTCCTGGTCTGCTTATTGTAGTATTTACTTTATTGTAGTATTTATTTTGTAATACTTTTATCACTTGTATGATACCTGTTTTGTATCATAATGGCCTGTAGTCTTTTTTCATGTAGCTTGTGCTACTGATTGTCAGCTTCTGCTGACGATTGGTATCATTGTAGCGGGAGAAGTGCGGAATGTCAAGAAGCATTTGCAGCATTCACGTTACACATTTGCAGCATTCACGTTACTATTTATTTTACAGTAATTATGTTTTATAATCAGAGTGTAGTTATTTAAGAGAAGAAAAAGACAGTTATGTTTACAGACATAAGCAGTTGCGGGTTAAAGTTTTTGGGTAAATATGGAGGTGGTAGAAATTATGGCAGCATTTATAATCTGGGCTATTGCAGGATGCTTTTTTATCGGAATGGGTATTTACGACATACTCTCTAAGAAAGAGGCAGCCTTTGGTTTCTGGGCAAATGCGAAGACTCTTCCAATGGAGAATGTAAAAGCTCACAACCGGGCATTAGGTATTTTGTGGTGCGTATATGGAGTGGTTTTCATTCTTTTGGGAGTTCCTCTTTTGCAGGGACAGAATTCAGCAGGAGTTCTGATTACTCTGCTGGGAGTGATGTTTGAGACGATTGTGACTATGGCAGTGTATGTACTGGTGATAGAAAACAAATATCGTAAAAAATAGGACAGTATAGTATTTACGGAGAATGGCTGCAATATAAGCAGCTATTCTCCGTAGTATTTTATGAGCTTCGCAATATTAATCGGTTTTATCCGGTATGGGAATTTTTTTCAGAAGATACCTTGCAGGATTACCTTACTGAAATATCGGTTTCTTCACTGTCACCATTTGCTTTAATCACGTTACGCAAAGTAGCAATGGATTTGGTAAAGCGAAGATAAGCCGCATAAGCCAGATTAAACTGGCGAAGAGCCTCTTCTCTGTCACCGCGGTCTTTTGCGTACCAGGATTCACAGGCGTATTTATGTATTTCCTCGTGATCAGCAACAACCTGTTTGAACTCTCTGGAATTGATGAGTCTGCTGTCCGTCTGGGAGGACAGCCACTTGCCAAGCTTACAGCCCTTGGGATTATTTAACTGTGTAATAACCAGTTTTTCAAAGTCGGCCAGATTGTTGTAAATTCTCCATGTGAAAATCAAATGATCGACTTCAAAGATAGTAATCCAGTCCAAGGTGGACAATTTGGCATTCTTTCTTGCCATATCACTTCTGGTCTTATCAATATCTCTGGAAATCTTATAAAGATGTCCGCCGGTGGTAACACATTCCTCGGAAAGGGTATTGTAGCTGTCCGCAATAGCGTCAATGGAAGATACAAACGACTGTGTCAGTGCAGACTGGGTATTGATTTCTTCCGAAATATTATCAATTTCCCTGCTGATGGAGCTGAGCTGGTCGGTAATAATATCCATTTCCTCTACAGACTTATGTACACTCTCGTTACCATTCTGAAGTCCCCGGGCGGTAACGTCGATAGACTCAGAAAGGGCAGAAATACCATCCATCAGTTCTGCCACATATCTGACAACATCCTCAGCGGAAGCGGTAGTGTTGGCAGACAGGTCTTTAATCTGGTTTGCAACAACGGCAAAGCCTTTTCCTGCTTCACCTGCCCTGGCTGCTTCAATCGAGGCGTTTAAAGCCAGAAGACCGCTTTTCTGGGCAATCTTCTTTACCATATCAATAATTTCGTTAATTTTAACCGCTTTATCTTTAAAATCCGCAATCTGGTCGTTAATTTGTAAAACCTGTTCAACAGAAGAATCCACAATATGGATGCTGCTGTTCATATCATTAATGCAGGTATGTGCCGTTTCAATGACAGTGTGGGAGTTTCCCTGCATATTTTGTACGGCAGTCTGGATATTCTGGATGGAATCCTCCAAATGCTGACTGGAATTCCGCATATCGTGAATAGAGGTAGTCTGGGAATTGACCTGTTCAATCATCTCCCGTACACAGGAGCTGTCGCCGATTCTGGTCATGGAGTCGTTTAACCGCATGACAAGAATATTGTTTGATTTATAAAGAGAAGATATTACCTCGTCCAGTTTTCCGGCAAGAACGCGGTCTTGAAAGGCAGATGTATCAACAGCAGAAAAATCACCGGCAATCAGATTATCCAGGCACTGGAGTAAAAGAGTATTGTCGTTTTCATGTACATTGTTGTTCTTTTTTTTCTGGAACATATGCGTCTCCTCCGTTAAGATGGTAAAAATAACTATGCTATAATAAAATTATAACATATTCTGTACAAAATTACTATATTTACATCAAAAAAGGCGTAACCGCTTACAAACGATAAGTAACAGGATATTTCCGGTTACAAAAAAGCATTTTTATAATTAAAGTATTACCGGTTTAAAAGGGCTTCCATTTCAGAAACTAATTTTTGGGCTGCCTTTTCATGCGTGATAACAGAGGGATGCCAGTCGGCACTGTAACCGTCAGCAGCAGATTGTACATCAAATTTCATAGTGTAAACATTGGTATCACCGGTTTCGGCAATGTAGTTATCAACGGCTGATTCTATAACGGGAAAAAGTCTGTCTCCCATAATACCGAGGGTACAGAGAATTTTAGCATCCGGATTGTTTGTGCGGACTGTCTTCAGAAATTCTGTATAGGCGGCACAGAATTCTTCCTGGCGGGCAGTATCGTTTCCCGTATAGCTGTCATCATTGGTACCTAAGTTTATGACAATCACATCAGGCTGGCGTTTTTCAAAGTCCCATTCCAATTCTACAGGATTGAAATGAGGGTTGGGAGTCCGGGAATACCCCAGTTTGGTATAATAGGGCGGTACGAGCTGGCCGGTAACCTTATCGCCGGTAGTATAGCCGGAAATAATACCGTGTCCGCTGTAGGAAACCATACTGTAGTCAGCCCCCAGTGCTTCAGCAGCCAGATAGGCGTAGGTCTTGGTTATATCTTCTGTTTTGGTGGAAAAATGATTATTTTCATTGGGGTCGTCCACACCATAGCCGCAGGTAATGGAGTCTCCGATGAATTCAATCAGCAAATCCTTTTCGGCAGTGGGTTTAATGGCAGTACCCGTCACTTTAATGTCGCCGATGCTGAATGTGGAAGAAGAGGCCTCGGAAAGCTTCACAATGGAAACCGTCACGTCCTTGGGGGTTTCACTCTCAAAAACCGTATAGTCCGTCATATATTTGTTTATCATTTCATCCAAAACTCTTTCTCCATTTACATAAACAGCAAACCGGGCATGATTATCAGCCTGACCAAGCTGGAGACTTCCGGAATCTCCGATAATTGTCACAACGCATTTTGTGCCGCTGAAAGAAAACTCCGCACCGGAGCCGGAGAGGGCACATAAAAGCTTTCCGTCCTCAAAATAAGTACGCCCCAGCATCTTCACATTCCCTTCACTGGCAGTATAAACTGTTTCGACGGTTGTATCGGCAGTTAATTCCGGTGAGTCTGCACTATCAGTCTTGCCACAACCCGCCAGTAAAGCCGCCGTCAGTACTATCGCAAAAATAGAAGAAAAGCATTTAAACTTTTTAAATGATCTCATGTGTAACCTCCTGCTGTTATATTTCACAAGCTCATTTTACAAGGAAATGAATTTCTCAATAACTTCTACCAATCCGTCCTCATCATTAGAACCGGTCACATAATCCGCTACGGCCTTTACCTCTTCTCTGGCATTTGCCATTGCCACACCTGTACCGGCGTAGGAAATCATAGAGAGGTCATTATAACCGTCGCCGCAGCAGATGGTATTTTCTCTGCTTAAGTTTATAATCTGCAGCATACGGTCCAGGGAAGCTGCCTTGTCCACATGGAAAGGCATAATTTCGATAAAGAACGGTTCGGAGCGGTAAATGCTTAAAGTGTCCTTAAACTTTTCCTGCAGCATAAGCATGCAGGTTTCAGCTTTTTGGGGAGGAGCCGTCATCAGACATTTGTTTACATCAAAATTGATATATTCTGTAAAGTTATCAACTTCTTTTATAGGCAGTCCGTTGATTCTGGCCTCCAGTTGAATATATTCATCCATGCCGGTGCCGGAAATAACCATATCACCGTCATAAGAAATCAGTCCGCATTCCTGCCTCTTTGCAAAACGATAAAGCTCGGGAATCACAGTGTGGGGCAGGGTCTTCTGGTAAACAATCTCACCGGACCTGCAGTTTACAATGCGTGCTCCGTTAAAGGAAAGCAGATAGCCGCCGTAGGCCTCAAGTTGTAATTCCTTTGCGTAGCGTATCATGCCGGGAGTAGGTCTGCCTGAGGCCAGCATCACAACATGTCCTCTTTTCTGGATATCCAGAAGAGCCGCCTTGGTTTTAGGCGTAATTTCCTTTTTGGAATTAGTAAGTGTACCATCTATATCAAGTACCAGTAATTTTCTTATCATTTATGTTCTCTCCGGTCAGCAATTTTTTCATAATACCTCAAACAGTGTATCACAAATCAGACCGCGGAAAAAGACAAGAATAGAAAATTTTAAGTTCCGCATGGGTTTTCCCTTTAAAACGTTGACAGTAAAGTGAAAAACGGTATAACATAGAAACATAAAAGATCTGTTATAACTTGTTTAAACAGAAAATACGGAGGCTGAAAAATGATTTGTAAACAGTGTGGAGCCCAGATTCCGGATAATCTTTACTTCTGTCCGGAATGCGGTACAAAGGGGGAAGACATACCCGTACAGGAAGAACCGCAGAAAAAGAAAATGCCCGGATTTTTGTCAAGATGGCATTGGCAGCTTGATGTAATTGCAGTCATTCTTATTATAGCCACAGTGATGATAGTGGTTTTTATGAGTAACCGAAAGACTGTCGACAGGATAGACTATGCAGACTATATTAGCTGTTCGGTAAACAGCTTTTTCTGGAACATGGAGGGAAGCCGTTATTCTACAGAGGTTGAAGAGTGCCTTTATAACGGTAACTGTTCCCTTGCAGCATATACGGTATACGAAGGAGATACCAAGACTCTTTACTATATAGACAGTACATTGGAGCCTAAGCGGGTTGCGGAGGATGTCGTTTCTTATGCAATCAGTTATACCGGCGAATATATTGCATATATTGCGGATGCAGAAAGTGAAGTGTCCGGTACCTTATATCTGTACTGCCTGAAAACTGAGAAAACAGAAGAGATAGACAGTGGTGTATATCCGGAATATTTATGCCTTTCTCCTACCGGACAGACAGTGGCTTATATCAGGGATTTTGAGGATATGGATGATTTTTGTCTGTATCTGGGCGGCGTGAAGATAAGGAACAGAGAAGTAAATGATGATAACTGTATGCCGGTTGCCGTCACAGACAACGGAAAGACCTTGTATTATATTAATGACAATTATAAGTTATATGTCTACGATGGAAAAGAGTCTGAGAAGCTGGCATCCGGTGTGGGAACAAGTTTCTTTTTCAACAGAGATTTGTCAGAGCTTTTATTTTCCGAAGCCGGAGAGACTTATTATTATAACCGGAAGCTGGAGGAACCGGTGAAGGTATTGGGAAGTGCAATCCAAAATATTATCATTCCGGAAGATATCACTTATTTTTCAAGTATGGACGGTTGTAGCAATATACTGGGCACAGATACGCTGAAGGGTTCCGTACTGCAAACGGACAAGGGAATATACTGGTTCAATCGTGAAGGCACGGATGCAGTAAAGATAAGCGGGAATACTGCCGAAAATCTGTATCGGATTTCAGAAGACGGAAAGTCGGCCATCTGTGTGATGAATAATGGTTTGTATGAGATTGAGAAGCTGAATGATAACATGGAGGCAAAACTGCTCTATGATAAAGAAACGATAGAGTATGTTCTGGCAAATGCGGATTTATCCAGAATTTATCTTGTGATTGACGGCGAGCTGCATTATCTTAAAGGAAAGAATAAAACGGAAGAGCTGACGGATGATTTTGAGGCTCAGGCTTTGGCAGCGGCATATCATGAAGAGGCAAAAAAACTCTTTTTTATAGAAGATAATGCACTGTATTCTGCCGGTACAAAAGAAAAATCCGTGGAAGAGGTTGTAGCAGAAAATGTAGTCAGTGTTTATGCTTTTGCGGATGGGATTATGTATCTGACAGAAGAAGAAGGGAAAGTCAGCTTTTTCTACATCGGTGAGGAGGAAGAGCCCGTCAGGCTGGGTACCTATTAAGTATGGTCGGATTGACATAAATCGACAACTGGTATAATATAACAGTATCAAAAGTAAAATTTAAGATAGCATTCTTAATCTAAAAAGTAACGGAGGAAAAAATATGTTTTGTAATCAATGTGGAAACCCCATACCGGACGGTGCGACATTCTGTCCCGTATGCGGTGCAAAAAGTGAAGAAATGATGCAGCCGGCAACAGAACCCATGCAGGCAGCTCAACCCGTACAGACCGTAACAGAATCCGTACCTGATATGGCACAGCCGATGGCCCCTGTTCAGCAGCCGGCAGCACAGCCCGCAGCAGGAGTTGTTCCGCCTGTAGCACCTCAAAAGAAGAGCGGCAAGGGTTTTCCCTTTAAGCTGATGATTCCCGTAGCCGGTGTATTTGTTCTTCTGGTGGTTGTACTGGTAGCAGTGCTTATGCTGGGTAAGGGTTCAGGCTATGATACTTATCTGACTAAGGACTTAGATCATAATTATGATTCCAATATCTTTTATGTATTTCCCGATACGGAAAAGACCTATGAATGTGAAGAAGAAAACCTGGATAGTGTAAGGTACAACGGAGACTACAGCCGGGCAATTTTTACGGCATATGATGAATATGATGAAATGATGCTGTATTACATTGATACCGATTTGGAAGCTAAGCTGATAGCGGAGGATGTGGATGCAAGCTATATCAGCTATACCGGTGAATACGTTGTATATCTGCAGGATGTAGAGGATGATGTGGCAGGTGATTTGTACATATACTGCGTAAAGACAGGCGATATTACCAAGCTTGATAAGAATGTATATCCTTATGGCATCACTATGTCTCCAAACGGTAAGGTAGTATGTTACATAAAGGATTATAAGAGTGAAGACAAAAATACATTATGTATAGGCGGCATCGGCAGAGATAGTAAAGAAATAGATGATGACGGCTGCAGACCGTTAGCAGTTACAGATAACGGTAAGTATGTTTATTACATCAATGCAGACCGTAAACTGTATCTTTACAATGGCAAGGAATCTGCAAAGATTACCTCCGGTATAGATGGTGAATGCTGGCTCAATAAGGATGCAACCGAAATTCTTTATACAAAGGACGGAAAAACCTATTATCATACCGTAAAAATGGATGAGGCTGTTAAGATTGCAAGCGATGAACTCCTCGATGTTATTGTACCGAGTGACGTAGTATATTTCTATGGCGGTAATGCATATCTTGTGGGAGTAAGTACTTTTAAGGGTGCGGTATTAAGCTGCTCTGAGAAGTTTTTGTGGTTGAATGATAAGGGCACTGAAACAGTTAAGATTTGTGCAAGAGGTGATTTATACCAGCTCTCAGAAGACGGAAAATCCTTTATTTATGTGGAACGCGGTGATTTGTACAAGATTAAGAAGTTAAATGAAAAGATGGAAGCCGTTGTTATCTGTGATGATATGACTGTAGAGGATATGGCGGCAAGTGCCGATTTGTCTAAAATTTACATTGCGAATGATGAAGACCTGTATTATGTAAAGGGTGAAAACAAGTTTGAAAAAATCACAAATGACTTAGCGGAAGGTTATTATGGCTACAGCATTGCTTACAATGAAAAAATGGGCAAGATTTTCTTCATTGAAGATGATACGCTTTGCTATGCAGGTACTACCGAAAAGTCCAAAGAAGATGTAGAGGAGGATGTATACACTGTATTTGAATCCAGAAAAGGTATTATATTTGTGATTGAAGAAGACGACTATGACTATTCCTACTACTATATGGACAGCAAGGAAGTTATAGAGCTGGATTGGGACTAAAATGAGCAGCTTTATATAGGAATGACAGGGAAGGGCTGTGGCTGTTTGCGACAGCCCCTTTCCTTTGACCTTGTCATAAAAGTCCTGTTGCAGACTGAACAGAGCCTGTAACAGGACTTTGTTTGTGAAAAGACTTGTGAAAAATCTCTATTCTGGATAAAATATAAAATGAAAGAGGTGTTAGAATTATGCAGAATACAGAAATACAGAAAATTGGAAGCGAAGCTTATGCTGCCGCGAAAGAAATATTAGAAATTGCAAAACCTAAAGAAGGAAGCCTGTTTGTAGTAGGGTGCTCTACCAGCGAGGTAGGTGGGGGTGTTATCGGAACAGCCTCCAGTCCGGAGCTCGCTGATGCGGTTTTTAACGGTATTTACAAGGCAGCAAAGGAAGCCGGCGTATATCTGGCGGCACAGTGCTGCGAGCATCTAAACAGGGCATTGATTATTGAAGAAGAGGCTGCAGAGAGGTTTGGTTATGAGCCGGTAAATGTAATACCGCAGCCCAAGGCGGGTGGCTCCTTTGCGACAATGGCATGGAAGTATTTTGAAAATCCTGTAGCGGTAGAGCATATACAGGCATCGGCAGGTATGGATATCGGAGATACCCTGATTGGCATGCATTTAAAGGATGTGGCAGTTCCGGTGCGGATTTCCGCAAAAACCATCGGCGAGGCACATGTAGTATGTGCCAGAACCAGAGCAAAATTTATAGGCGGATGCCGGGCGGTCTATGACGAAGGTGATATGCATAGGTAGTCAACGTGACCTTAGATGTAAAAAAGTGAGGAAATTCTGTGGATTTGACAGTAAAGAAAAGTATGAAAATAGAATTACCCGAAAAAGTCAGCCATATTTTACAACAAATACAGGCAGCAGGCTTTGAAGCCTATGCTGTAGGAGGCTGTGTCAGGGACAGCATTTTGGGCAGAGAGCCGGATGACTGGGATATTACCACTTCTGCCTCACCGGAGCAGGTGAAGAAGATTTTTAAGCACACGGTGGATACCGGTATCAAGCATGGTACGGTAACGGTACTTCTGGATAAGGAAGGCTTTGAGGTGACGACATACCGCATTGACGGAGAATATGAGGATTCCCGTCATCCCAAGGAAGTAGTGTTTACTGCCAGTCTGGAAGAAGATTTAAAGCGAAGGGATTTTACCATCAATGCCATGGCCTATAACGAAACCAGTGGGCTGGTGGATATTTTTGGCGGAACGGCAGATTTACAAAAAGGGATAATACGCTGTGTGGGAAATGCGGAGGAACGCTTTACGGAGGACGCCCTTCGCATGATGCGTGCTATCCGTTTCTCAGCACAGTTAGGATATGAAATAGAAGAAAATACTAAGAAGGCTATCGGAAGACTGGCACCTGCTTTAAGCCGCATCAGTGCGGAGCGGATTCAGGTAGAACTGGTAAAACTGATGGTTTCTCCTCATCCGGATTATCTGCGGACAGCATATGACACTGGTGTCACAAAAATTATTTTTCCGGAATGGGACAAGGCGATGGAAACACCCCAGAACCATCCCCATCACTGCTATAGTGTGGGAGAGCACATTTTACATTCCTTGGATAAAGTACCGGCGGATAAGGTATTACGCCTGGCAATGCTGTTGCATGACATTGCAAAACCGGATACACTGGAGATTGATGACAATGGTGTCACACACTTCCACGGGCATGCGGCAATGGGTGAGGAAATGACAAAAACCATTTTGAGACGTCTTCGTATGGACAACGACACCATCAGTCAGGTCAGCCGTCTGGTGCGTTACCACGATTACGGAAACGGTGTAAAACCCAACGGCCGGATTGTACGTCGTGCGGTAAACAGGGTAGGAGAGGAGCTGTTTCCCGCCCTCCTTTTGGTGAAGAAGGCGGATATACTGGCTCAGAGTGATTATAAGCGGGAAGAAAAGCTTAACACGTTAGAAGCCTGGGAGAGTTGTTTTAAAGAGATTCAGGCGAAAGGACAGTGCGTTTCTTTGAAGACGCTTGCAGTAAACGGCAGGGATTTAATAGCGGCAGGGCTGGCACCGGGCAGAGAACTGGGAACGATATTGGACAGTTTATTGCAGGAGGTTTTGGAGGAGCCTGAGAAAAACAACAAAGAATACCTCATACAAAAGGCTTTGGAAACTGCAAAAGAAGCATAACATACTTTTCTGTTCTTTCTCATATGATAGGGTAGAACCTCAAAAGAGGGCTGAACAACATATGGGAGGAATCAGAGTGAACGACAGAGCCGTTGGTTTATTGGAACGCTACGATATCGAAGTGCTTCGAACCAGAAAGGGTCGGGGTGCCATTCTTTGTGATACAGACAGGGGCTGCCTGATTTTAAAGGAATATACCGGAAATCCGGAAAAAATAAAACTGCAGGAGAAGCTGCTTGAGAAAATAACTGTTTCCTCTACAGTGCCGGTGGAGCAGATTCTTAAGACGAAGGAAGAAGAACTTCTGACAGAGGATGTGGATGGCAGGAAATATGTCCTTAAGACCTATTTTGAAAGCAGGGAATGTAATATCCGGGATGAAGAGGAATGTAAAGAGGCAGTCCGTACATTGGCACGTCTCCACGAAGTGATGACGCTGCCGGATGAAGAAGAACTGACTGAGGGCATGACCGTATTTTCTGCAAAAAAGGAATTTGAAAAGCACAACCGGGAATTGAAAAAAGTGTGGCGTTATCTGCGGGGCAAGGGACAGAAATCTTCTTTTGAGAACACCCTGCTTGCAAAATACAGCTATTATATGGAACAGGCATTGGAAATTACTTCCCAGTTTGAAGAGTTTACAAGAGCGGACGATTTGGAGTATATTAAACAACAGGGAATGTTCTGCCATGGAGATTATCAGTATCACAACATTATATGTACCGGACCGATATTTTCCGTTATTAATTTTGAACGCTGTCTGATGGATAATCCTATTCGGGATTTGTATCTGTTTATGCGTAAGCTTCTGGAAAAGAGTGACTGGTCAGAAAAGCTGGGAGCTGATTTATTGGAGGCTTATAACAGTGTACGTCCTTTATCAGCAAGGTCCTTCGTAGAGCTGTATTACAGGCTTGCTTATCCGGAAAAATTCTGGAAGATTGTAAACTTCTATTATAATTCCGGTAAGGCATGGATTCCGGAAAAGAATAGAGAAAAGCTGGAAATACTGGCAAAACAGGAAAAAGAAAAACAGACATTTCTGGATACAATATTCAGGACGATAGCATAGTAAACGATGACAAAGCAGAGGAGATTACATGAAGCACCATAAGAGAAAGAAAAGAAATATCATTCTGATGATGATTATAGCCGGTACACTTCTGCTTACAGGCTGCTCTTTTGGGCAGACCGATACGGGTACAGAACAGACCGGAGAACAGCAGAACACTACCGGCTTTTTACTGACCGGACCGGGAAGCTTTGATTCTGCGGATACCGCAGTGGTAGTCCGTATCAATCCGGATGAAAAAACCATTACCTTTCTGAACCTGACAGTAAATAGAAACTATACATTAGAGTATGACGGAACTACCGTATTTTCCGATAAGTACGGGGGGAATATGTCTTTGGAGCAGTTGAAGCCCGGAGATATTGTAGACGTTACATTTTTAAAAAGTAAAAAGAAGCTGGCAACGCTGAGCCTGTCGGCAAATGCGTGGACCAATGAAGCAGTCAGCCGTTATACCATTGATACGGCAACCCATAGTATTACCATTGGTAATGATGTATATAAGCTGACAGATGATGTGAAGATTTTCTCAGACGGAGAAGAAATGGAGATGATTGATTTAAATGCAGTGGATGTGCTGACCTTTCACGGCATCGGTACTACAGTACACAGCATTGTGGTAGAAAAAGGCCACGGTTATCTGCGTTTATCCGGGGATGAAAATTTTCTGGGAGGCTGGATAGAAGTAGGCCAGAATATTATCCGGAAAATAACGGAGGATATGCTGTTAGTTGTGCCGGAGGGCAGTTATCAGGTTACCGTCAGCATAAAAGGCGGTGGCGGCATTAAAAATGTAGTCATCAACCGCAATGAGGAAGTGACCCTGGATATCAGTGATTTGGAAATTGAGGAGGTGCAGTATGGACAGGTGGTATTTGCCATGTCTCCTTCCACAGCCCGTCTCTATATAGATGGAGAACTTGTGGACACCTCACTCCCTGTTACGCTGGAATACGGTATTCATCAGATGATAGCAAAGGCCGAAGGTTATGAAACCGTAACCCGTTATTTAAAAGTGGCAGAAGCCTCCGCCGGTATCGATATCACACTGGAACCGGAAGGTGAGGATGAGGAGAAGGATGAAGAGGATAACAGTGTTTCTTCCGGCAATGCCATAACCTTAGGTTACTATCAGGTATACATTGACGCACCCATAGGTGCAGAAGTTTATGTGGATGGCAACTATGTAGGAATTGCACCGGTCAGCTTTAAAAAGGAAGAAGGTACTCATGTTATCACCCTGAGGCAGAGTGGCTATGAAACCCGCAGCTATACAATTGTAGTGGATGATGAGGAAAAGGACGTGACCTTCTCCTTTGCAGAACTGGTACCGGGTACATCCGATATTCTGTCAGGTATTATATATTGAAACAGGAAAGGAAGCATATGAGTAAAAAATATACTTATGAAGAATTTGTTGATATTATCAACACCCTGCGGAGTGAGAACGGTTGTCCGTGGGACAGAGAGCAGACCCACGAAAGTCTGCGTCCCTGCCTGATGGAAGAGGCAGCCGAAGTACTGGCGGCAATTCGTATCTTAAAGGAAACCGGTAATGGGGAAAACCTGCAGGAGGAATTGGGAGACGTACTGTTGCAGGTGGTGATGCACGCACAGATAGCAAAAGAAGAAGGTCTGTTCACCATGGAAGATGTGGTAAATGACGTAGCAGCCAAGATGGTACGCAGACATCCCCACGTATTCGGAACCATAGAGGTAGAAGGCTCTGATGAAGTTTTACAGAACTGGGAGGAAATCAAGAAAAAGGAAAAAGAAGGAAAGAGCTGGGTTGCATCCCCCTTAAAGGAAGTTCCGCGGGAACTGCCGGCTTTAACCAGAGCACCTAAGGTGCTAAAGAAGGCGGACAAATTTTATGACCGCCATGGCAGTCTTGGGGAAGATATGACACTGATGTCAGAAAGCATAAAGGCACTGGAGCAGGCGGCCGGGGAAGCAGACAAAAAGGCTCTGGAAGCAGAAGTGGGGAATATTCTGATGGCACTTTCAGATATCGCAAGATTGTACAAGCTGCCGTTGGAACAAATTCTGGCGGATAGAATAGATGATTTTATTGAAGAATATGAAAGCTGAAAAGCACATCTTGTTGTTAGGATAAAAGTACCACCACAAGATAGGCTACAGGTCATTAAAAACCTCAAATAAACCCCGAAAAAAAGGGAAAAAATCTTGACAAACAGGCAGAAAACAGATATATATATGTATAGACGTTTCTTAACGAAGCATCTGTATAGTTAATATACAAAAAGTATACTCAATATAAGAGGAGGAGTTCGAAATGAACAAAACAGAATTAGTAGCAGCAATGGCTGATCAGGCTGGTCTTTCCAAAAAGGATGCAGAAAAAGCTTTAGCAGCTTTCACCGGCGTAGTTACAGATGAATTAAAGAAGGGCGGAAAGGTTCAGCTGGTTGGTTTCGGTACCTTTGAAATTTCCGAAAGAAAAGCAAGAGAAGGCAGAAATCCTCAGAACGGCAAGGCTATGAAGATTGCAGCTTCCAAGGCTCCTAAGTTCAAAGCAGGCAAGGCATTAAAGGATGCTGTAAACTAATCAGGATACTTGTGCATAGCAAGAAGCAAATACAGGACTGTGGCAAAACCGATTCCGCTCAGGAATATTTTGCACAGTCCTTTTGTTTTAAAGAGAAATGTTTTAAGAGGAAAGAAAAGATATGAGACTGGATAAATATTTAAAAGTATCAAGACTGATTAAGCGACGCACAGTGGCAAACGAAGCTTGTGACGGGGGACGTGTGTTTATTAACGATAAGCCTGCCAAGGCTTCAGCCAATGTAAAAGAAGGCGACATCATTACCATTTCATTTGGTAACAAAGACGTTAAGGTAGAGGTTTTAAGCGTACAGGAAACAGTGCGTAAAGAAGAAGCCAAAGAAATGTTCCGCTATTTGTAAGGAGATTTCTACCCATAGGGAAATTTTTCCTGTAAAAATATTTTAAGAAAACAAAGGATTCCGGCATATTGTTTTGTTCCCCCTAATATACTGTTATAAAGTATGGCAGGGGGTATTTTTATGGAAGATTTAAACAGTGCAAATAAGCGGGTACATAAAATTATGCTGACAAACAGGAGGACATGTACCATAAACGGTGTCAGTGACGTGCTGTCCTTTGATATCCATGAAATCTTGTTGGAGACAGACCAGGGGATGTTAATGATTAAAGGGGATGATTTGCATGTGAACCGCCTTACGTTAGATAAGGGTGAAGTGGATGTGGATGGTAAAATAGACAGTCTGACCTATTCCGAAGGCACGGGCTATTCAAATAAGAGTGAATCCCTCCTGTCAAAGCTGTTTAAGTAGAAGGGGGAAGTATGAGCAGTCCTGTTATCAGTGAGAACCTGTTTCTGCTCTACTCTTTTGGTATGGGTATTTTTATTACCCTGATATATGATATATTCCGCATTTTCAGAAGAGTATGTCCCCATAATGGTTTTGCGGTTTCTTTAGAGGATATTCTGTTTTGGATATTTTGTGCCATAAGCGTTTTTTATCTGATGCATACCCAGAGTAATGGGACACTCAGATGGTTTGCAGTGCTGGGTGCCATGGCAGGTATGCTTTTATACAAAAAGACTCTCAGTGATGTGCTGGTAAAAGGAATCTCCGCCGTGCTTTCGCGAATCATAGGATTTCTGGGAAAAGTACTGCATATTCTGGGAACTCCTTTTCGTTTTCTGGGAGAAAAAAGTAAAAAAGCAGGAAAGCGTGCCAAGGAGGGCGGTAAACGTCTTAAGGGAGTTGTGAAAAAGAGGTTGACTGCTTTTCTAAAATTGCTTAAAATAGTATTATGTAAACAATAACGGCCATATGGTGAATATATCACATTACAGGAGAGAATGATGGCAACAGGCAGAACGAGAAGAAAAACGGCCTATCGTAAAAGATACCAAAACCGGTTCAGTATGTTTCTGGTAACACTGGTTGTAGTAATGATACTGATAGCAGTAGCCGTACAGCGGGTGGAGCTTAGTCAGAAGATGGAAGCTAACCGGGCCAGAATAGAACAGTTGAATGATCAGATTGCGGATGCAGAAGCAGAAGCGGAAAGAATCAGGGAATATGAAAAGTATACCCAGACCAAGGGGTTTGTAGAAAAAATAGCCCATGATAAGCTTGGACTTGTGTATGAAAATGAAATTATTTTTAAAGAAGAGGATTAAATGCCGGTGTCGGAGAAGACAGCGGCATTTTTTGTCGGCAAAAAAAGTAAAATCCGGTTGTGGTTTTGACAAAATCCGAAAAACGGCTTCTCTATAATAGATAGGCAACAGTGCAGAACGGAGACAAGCTATGAAAAAAATAATTGATGAAAAAAAGACACAGCAGCTTTTTCTGCTGTCTGAATACGGGAAACAGAAGCTGTTAGGATATGCAGATTCCTTCCGGGAAATCGCAAAAACATTAGAGGAGGATTTTGACTGGGAAAAGGAAGAGTCACGGCAGAGCAGGCTTTACAACAGGAGACTTTGGGAAAACCGCTGTATGCTGGCAGATAATTTAAATGAAATGGCAGATGTAATGGCACAGGTAGCGGGGGAGGTCTTTTCTTACCGGCCTTTTAAGGAAAGAAAGGCAAGACAGATTACACAGGCCATGAAGAGTGAAGGAATACAAATAACCGATTTATATTACATAGATAAAAGTGATGGAAGAGTCCGGATTAACATGACAATGCGAACAGAAAGAAACGGAGGAATTTCCACGGAGGAGGCTGCAGATTTACTGTCCGTGCTTTTGGATAAACGGCTGGTACCATCAATGAGCAGTGCAGGTATTATAGATAATTCCTTACGCAGCTACACCTTTGCAGAGGAGGCAGGCTTTGTAGTATTGACAGGGGCTGCCAGAGCCGTAAAAGAAACGGAAGCAAAATCAGGAGATAATTATGCCATTTTAGAGTCGGAAAAAGGCAGGATTTCACTGCTTTTATCGGACGGTATGGGCTCTGGACAAAAAGCCAACGAGGACAGTGAAACCGTACTGGACCTGATGGAAAAGCTATTGGAAGCGGGATACGGTCCGGGAGCTGCTGCAAATCTGATTAACAGTGCACTGATGGCAGGCGGGGAAGAACAGAATATGTCCACACTGGATATCTGTGAAGTGGATTTGTATAGCGGAATATGTGAATTTATCAAAATCGGGGCAGCCGCTTCGTTCATTAAGCGGGGGCATATGGTAGAACAGGTTTCCGGCGGAAGCCTTCCCTTAGGGATTTTTAAGGGAATTGAAAGCGAAGGCATTAAACGCAGGCTTATGGATGGGGATTATGTGTTTCTGTTAACGGATGGCGTAATTGATGCTGTGGAAAACTGTGATTATGAAGAGGATATGTGTGAAATACTGGGAAAACTGGAGCAGGAAAATCCAAGAGAGCTGGCAGAGGCACTGCTGCAGATTGTGTTACGAAAAACAAGAGGACGTATAAGAGATGATATGACCATATTGGTATTCGGACTGTGGGAAAATATATAAAACGAAGAAAAGACAAAAACCGGAAAAACAGAGCAAAGCTGAAAACCGGAAATACGGAGAAAATTAGAAGCTGCCTTGCATTTTTATGATAAACCGATTATTATAACTATATTGTAACTAACAGATATCACCATTGTATAAGGCAGGCAGTTCATGTTAAAAAAAGTCAGCCGGTATGTAGAAAAATATCATATGCTTTCAGCGGGAGATACCGTTGTGGCAGGTGTTTCAGGAGGAGCCGATTCCGTGTGCCTCCTTCTTTTGCTGTCCGCTTTGAGACGAGAAGTCCCCTTTGACCTTCTGGCAGTGCATATCAATCATAAAATCCGGAAGGAAGCCGGAGAGGATGCCGCCTTTACAGAGGATTTGTGTAAAAGGCTTGCAGTGCCTTTTTTCCTTGTAGAAGAGGAGGTAAAGGTTTTAGCAGAAGCAGAAGGAATTTCTGATGAAGAAGCCGGCAGACAGGTGCGGTACCGGGCCTTTGAAGCCGTTTTGAAAGAAAATGCACCGGGGGCGGTAGAAGGCGGGCAGGCTAAAATTGCAGTGGCTCACAATTTAAACGACAGGGCAGAGACCATGCTGTTTCATCTGTTCAGGGGAAGCGGCTTGAGCGGTCTGGGAAGTATCCGCCCGGTGAAAAAAAGAGACAGCGGTATTACTGTTATCCGCCCCCTGCTTGGCGTAAAGCGGAGTGAAATCGAGGCATATTTAACTGAAAAAGGTACAAACTGGTGTATAGACAGTACCAATGAAGAGGATACTTATACGAGAAACCGGATTCGCCACCATATTCTTCCGTTTGCAGAGAAAGAGATATCCCGTGGGGCTATTGCCAATATGGGGCGGGCAGCGGATATTCTGGCAGAAACCGAAGATTTTGTGCAGAAAGAGACCGCCAGAGCATATACTGATTGTGCGATGGAGACTGTAGATGCTACAAAGATAATTTTTACAATAGGGCAGTTTTTATCCTATCATCCGTTTTTACAAAAGCAAATGCTTTTGCACGGCCTGGCAAAGCTGACACCGGCGAAAAAAGATATTACGGCAGTGCACATAGAAGATATGCACTCCCTCTTTGAAAAAGAAGGAAACCGTGCCATTCATCTGCCATATGGTTTGCTGGCAAGAAGAGAGTATGACAAGGTTATTGTGGAAAAACGGCGGGATGGGAAAGGAGCCTGTGAAGACTTTAAAGTGGGAGAAGAGGAAAGCCGGGAAGAAGATTTTTTGGCACTTCCTTTATCGGTAACACTTCCAAAGCCCGGTGAAGACCCCCTTATAGTGAGGCTTTCGGATAGAGAATCTCTGGAGTTTTCTGTGTTTTCTTATGAAAAAACCATGAATATTCCACAAAATCAGTATACGAAATGGTTTGATTATGGTAAAATGAGTAAATCACTAAAAGTACGGACCAGAAAGACAGGAGATTATTTTACTTTTAATGCGGCAATGGGTAAAAAGTCACTGCAGGATTATCTGGTAGAAGAAAAAATCCCAAAGCAGAAGAGAGACCGTATTCCTCTTTTGGCAGACGAAAGTCAGATTGTATGGATCATAGGGTATAGGATCGGTTTCTATTATAAAGTAGATAGCCGGACCCGGTACATTTTACAGGTACGATTCAGAGGAGAACAATAATATGTCAGAACACGTAAGAGTACTTTTAACAGAACAGGAAGTAAACGACAGAATCAGGGAAATAGGCGAGCAGATCAGCCGAGATTACGCAGGAAAGGAAATCCATCTGATATGTGTTTTAAAAGGCGGCAGCTTCTTTATGTGTGAGCTTGCAAAGCGTATTACGGTACCGGTTTCACTGGATTTCATGTCCGTATCCAGCTATGGCGGCGGTACCATGTCCAGCGGTGTTGTAAAAATTATAAAGGATCTGGATGAGCCCGTCAGGGGAAAGCATGTACTGGTGGTGGAAGATATTGTAGACTCCGGCAGAACACTAAGCTATCTAATGGAGATGCTGAAGGAAAGAGGTGCAGAAAGTCTGCGTCTCTGCACACTTTTAAATAAGCCGGAGAGAAGAGTGGTAGATGTGAAGGTAGATTATACCTGTTTTGATATACCGGATGAATTTGTAGTAGGGTATGGTCTTGATTATGCACAGAAATACCGCAACCTGCCCTATGTTGGTGTAGTAGAATTTGACGACTAGAAAAAATACCGCATGGGCGGTAATTCAGGAGGAAATGTTTTGAAGCAAAGTTCCAAAGGTTATGGTCAGTATTTTCTGATTATTATATTTTTAATTCTGGGTATTATTCTGATAAATGGTATTAAGAACAGAGAAGTAGAATATACCCGTGCACAGCTTGAGCAGGATATAGAAGCCGGTAAGGTGCAGGAGGTTCTCATTCGTCCCAACCGTGAGAATGCAACCGGAAATCTGGAGGTTATTTTAGTTTCCGGTGCGGAAAAAACGCTGTACGCTACGGATGTGGCGGAGTTAGAGGCATTTGTCCGGGAAAAGGGTATAGAGCCTAAAATTTTGGAAGTAGAGGCGGAGCCGTGGTTTTTAACCTCCGTATTGCCGGTACTTATTGTAGTGGTTGTGGGCGTGTTTTTCTTTGTCATAACCAACGCACAAAATTCCGGTGGCGGCAGCAGCGGCAAAATGATGAACTTTGGTAAGAGCCGTGCGAGACTTTCCATGGGAGAGGGCCGTATTACCTTAAAAGATGTAGCCGGCTTAAAAGAAGAAAAAGAAGAATTACAGGAAATTATAGATTTTTTACGTGACCCCGGTAAATTTACCAAGGTAGGAGCCCGTATTCCCAAGGGTGTATTATTAGAAGGTCCTCCCGGAACAGGTAAAACCTTACTGGCAAAGGCCATTGCCGGTGAAGCAAACGTGCCGTTCTTCAGCATTTCCGGTTCCGACTTTGTGGAGATGTTCGTAGGTGTCGGTGCTTCCCGTGTAAGAGACCTGTTCTCCGATGCCAAAAAGAATGCTCCCTGTATTATTTTTATCGATGAAATTGACGCTGTTGCAAGACGCCGTGGTACCGGTATGGGCGGCGGACATGATGAAAGAGAGCAGACCCTGAACCAGTTATTGGTAGAGATGGATGGCTTTGGGGTAAATGAAGGCATTATCGTGCTGGCTGCAACCAACCGGGTAGATATTTTAGACCCCGCTATTTTACGTCCCGGACGTTTTGACAGAAAGATAGCAGTGGGTACACCTGATGTAGGCGGCAGAGAAGATATTCTAAAGGTACATGCCAAGAACAAGCCCTTAGGTGATGATGTAAATTTACAACAGATAGCACAGACCACGGCAGGTTTTACCGGTGCAGATTTGGAAAATCTGTTGAACGAGGCGGCTATCAATGCGGCAATGGAAGACCGTGCTTATATTGAGCAGGAAGATATTAAGAACGCTTTTATTAAGGTGGGTATCGGTGCTGAGAAAAAGAGCCGTATTATTTCCGATAAAGAGAAAAAGATTACTGCTTACCATGAGGCAGGTCATGCCATTTTATTCCATGTACTGCCTGACGTAGGTCCTGTTTATACCGTATCCATTATTCCCACAGGAGTAGGTGCGGCGGGTTATACCATGCCGTTACCCGAAAAGGATGAAATGTTCCTTACCAAGGGTAAGATGCTGCAGGATATCATGGTTTCCCTGGGTGGACGTATTGCCGAAGAAATTATTTTTGATGATATTACCACCGGTGCCTCCAGTGATATCAAGAAAGCAACCAAGGTAGCCCGTAAGATGGTCACCCGCTTTGGTATGTCGGACAATATTGGTGTTATCAATTATGATGACAGTGATGATGAAGTTTTTATTGGCAGGGATCTGGCACATACCCGTGCACACAGCGAAGCAGTAGCAGGTGAAATAGACAAAGAAGTGAAGTCTATTATTGATGGCTGCTATGCGAAAGCCAAAGCGATAATTTTAGAGCACGAAGGTGTTTTGCATAAAACGGCAGAACTGCTTTTAGAAAAAGAAAAAATTACGCGAGATGAGTTTGAAGCACTGTTTTAAAAGAAACTTCCCGAAAGCCGGATGGTTAGCGGGAAGTTTTTTGATCTTCTTATCGTGATAATGCACAATGGATTGTTGTATATAATGCACAAAAACAATGCATTGATTTTGTAATATTTGTGAATTCTGAGGATAGACGAAAAAAATAGGCTATGCTATTATAATATGCGTAACCCCCCCAATACATTATAGTTTTTTGCTATACCCCATAAGAAAGAAATACCTTCTCTAAAAAGGACAGCCGTCAAAGCTGTCTTTTTTACTGTTCATAGATTTTCGGTACAAATTTTACGGATATACCTTGCACCATGGTTGTGAATATTATAAAATAAAAAGGTATATGAAAAATAGAAGAGGTCCTTGGAAATGGATTTTTTTAAGAAATCAGAACAAAATCAATTTTATATTGCTTCTATGCGTCCGGTGCTTGACAGGCGTGCTCTGTTTAGCGACACTACGGAAGAATATGTGATTCCCTGTGAACCCAGCCCTTATGACGAGATTACAATTCGTTTCCGGACTGCATTAAATAATATTGACAGAGTTTTTCTGGTGTGTAAAGGTGAGAAGCTTTTGATGCTGAAGGAGAGCTCGGATGAAGTTTTTGATTATTATGCAATAAAAGTACAGCTTGATAACGAAAAGATAACTTACCATTTTGAAGTAAAGGTAGGAAAGATTACAGGCTTTTACGATATCAGGGGACTGAGCCACGAAGCAAACGAGTATTATGACTTTGTAGTTATTCCGGGATTTAAGACTCCGGCGTGGGCAAAGGGTGCCGTGATGTATCAGATATATGTGGACCGCTTTTGCAATGGCGATAAAACCAACGATGTGGAGACCAATGAATACTGTTATATCGGAGAAAATGTAAGCAAAGTAGAAAACTGGGATAAGTATCCTGCCCAGATGGGAGTCCGGGAGTTTTACGGCGGGGATTTGCAGGGGGTTCTCGACAAGATGGACTATCTGGAGGATCTGGGGATAGAGGTGATTTATTTCAATCCTCTGTTTGTATCTCCCTCCAATCACAAATATGATATACAGGATTATGATTATATCGATCCTCACTTCGGAAAGATTGTCGAGGATAAGGGTGAGCTTTTGCAGCAGGGGCAGAAAGAAAACCGTTTTGCTTCCCGTTATATAAACCGTGTAACCAACAAAGTAAACCTGGAGGCTTCCAATGAATTGTTTATTAAGGTAGTGGAGGAAGCACACAAACGTGGTATTAAAGTGATTTTAGACGGGGTTTTTAATCACTGCGGTTCTTTTAATAAATGGATGGACAGGGAGCGTATTTATGAAAATGCCGAAGGCTATGAAAAAGGAGCCTTTGTTTCCGAGAACAGTCCGTACCATGATTATTTTTATTTTCATGATTCAAACAGATGGCCCTATAATCCTACCTATGATGGCTGGTGGGGACATGATACTTTGCCTAAGCTTCATTATGAAGATTCCAAGACATTATTTGATTATGTTATGCATATAGCCCGTAAATGGGTTTCTCCGCCTTTTAATGTAGACGGGTGGAGACTGGATGTGGCAGCAGACTTAGGATTTTCCCCGGAATACAATCATAAATTCTGGCAGGAATTCCGTAAGGCTGTAAAAGAAGCCAATCCCAATGCCATTATTCTGGCAGAACACTATGGTGATACCAGAGAATGGCTACAGGGTAATGAATGGGATTCTGTGATGAATTACGACGCATTCATGGAACCCGTTACATGGTTTTTGACCGGAATGGAAAAGCATAGTGATGATTTCAGACCTGACCTGTTGGGGAATGCAGACAGCTTCTGGGGAGCTATGTGGCATCACAGCTCCAGTTTTACCATGCCAAGCTGGCAGATTGCCATGAATCAGCTTTCCAATCATGACCATTCCCGTTTTATGACCCGTACCGGTCATAAGGTGGGGCGTACCGATACCATGGGACCGGAGGAAGCAAATTACGGAAACAATCCGGCTGTATTCAGAGAAGGCGTTGTAATGCAGATGACATGGCCCGGTGCACCCGCCGTCTATTATGGGGATGAGGCCGGTGTCTGTGGATTTACAGACCCGGATAACCGCAGAACCTATCCATGGGGTAAGGAAGATAAGGAACTGATTGCATTCCACAAGGCGATTATTAAATTACGCAGAACCTGTGCCGAGCTGAGGACAGGCTCGTTGAAATGTCTGGGTAAGGATTACAATTATCTTGCATATGGCAGGTTTAAGAGAGAGAGCCAGACAATCGTGTTAATTAATAATAACGGCCATGAAATTACAAAGGATGTACGTGTGTGGGAAGTGGGGGTACCGAAGGAAGCAGTGATTGCCAAGGTGTTTGAATCCACAGCAGACGGTTTCAACACGGAAAAGACAGAGCTTCCGGTCATTGCCGGTAAGATTACCGTTAAGCTGTCACCGTTTTCAGCCACAGTATTGCGTCATACGACGAATCCCAGGGATGTTTTGTAAAATGCTTTTTAATGTCCTGCAAAACTCATTATTTGGGCATGAGTAAAACCGTAAGGAATGTATTTTGGTCATGCTGGAAGAAAAGACTGGAAGAAAG
This sequence comes from Lachnospiraceae bacterium, assembly GCA_051879895.1. GTDB lineage: Bacteria > Bacillota > Clostridia > Lachnospirales > Lachnospiraceae > Acetatifactor. The sequence goes on along the minus strand of JBJEMX010000040.1, from coordinate 123 downwards.
TCTTTTATAAAAATCTTGCATTTTGTATAAACATATGCTACAATTCTACATTGTCAGGGTAACCTGTATGGATGGATTCCCGAGTGGCCAAAGGGGACAGACTGTAAATCTGCTGCAAATTGC
>JBJEMX010000039.1:0-10381 GCA_051879895.1 Lachnospiraceae bacterium | reverse complement strand
CAAACCATTATACACTATTTCTGACGTTTTGAGAAATTTCCTATAAAGTAAAAAAGTGTTGTGGCGAAGCCTTGATAAACATAAGTATAATAGGCAGTAAGATACAGCCTGCTGCCACTATTTGTAAAATGAATAATACAACTTTTCCGGCCTTCTTCATAATTCCTCTCATTCTGCCATTTTATTAAAAAATTTTTTATGTAACGAATTTTAACCGGTGACAGAGTTTTATTGCTTTCCGGCTCTTTTCCCACAGAGTGCAACAAATCCCGCCAGTATCAGCGTGATAATCACAGAAGCTGCCGCCATAGTCTGATAATTCAGCTTCAGAAACTGGTTATTCATATAATATTGCAGGGTATAACTGTAATCCGGAGGATAGTTTGCCCCATAATATAAATAGCTTTCCCTGAAGGTTCTGAAACAGTATACGACTCCTAAAACTACCGTAAACTGAATAGGCTTTGCACAAAGAGGCAGCGTAATCCGGGTATGCATTGTAAGGGAACCGGCTCCGTCCATACGTGCTGCTTCATAAATTTCCGGATCCACGGAAGAAAATGCCGCCGCCAGAATCACAACACCCATCCCCAGATATTTCCACAAAAACATACTGTAAACCGGCAGCGGAGATTCCACTTTTTCAAACAGCAGAAGAAAAGCGGCTACCACACTGACGGAAGGTAAAAACAGCGGTAAAATAGAAATTTTACGCAGCATATGCCCCACTATACCGCCCCGCAGACCAATTAGAGAAAGGCATATGGAAAAAAGCAGAAATACCGGAACACAGATTATTATCAACTGAAACGTATTCCTGCATGCCAACTGAAAATATTCATTTGTCAGCACTGCTTTATAGTTGTCAAACCATACAAGCTTTTTTTGATACTGCCCTTTTAAAAAGGAATAATAGATTACTTTTAAAAAGGGCAGAAAGTAAAATAGCAGTAAACCTGCTGCCGCCGGCAGAATACACAGCTTCAGCCGGGTATAAAATTTCAGTCTTATCTTTACCACCCCCTATTCACCATAGTACATGGATACCGTCCGGTTTAATTCTTTTATAACACTCTCCCGGTCACTTTCCCGTCCCTGACAATAATACCAATAGCTTGTAAACAGCTCCTGAGGCAGTCTGAAAACAAGCCGCCCCTGACTGTACAGACCCAAAATATCCTGCGTCAGTACATCCTGCGGATACATCTCCTGATTAGCGGACAAATATCTGTCCTGATTGGCAATATAGGCTTCCGACATATCTCTTACAAAATTCAGCGTCTCTTCCAGATTAGAGGTATTGGGGTTGATAATCAGAATATCTGCACTTACCTGTACCGTAGTATCTCCGGCGGTCATCCCCGGCATGGGGCATGCCCGGAAGCCTTCCGCCCCTGCATACTTCTCATAAGCCCAGGAATAGCTGCCGAGCTCTTCCATGCAAAACCTGCCTGCCAGACGTATACGTTCCTTTTCGTACTGCTCTTCATATGTAAGGTCCGAATCCTCATCTATTACATACTCCCAGCCATATATCTGTACCGTCGAATCCCTGAAATCAGCACCTTCTCCGTATTCTCCTGCCATAAAATCCAAAATCTCGCAAAACTCCGGGGTATCAAAGGAAACCTTTTTGTCAGAATTATCTTCTGTGTTCTGCTGCACTTTCCACAAATACTCCTGTAGCAGACTTTCCGCAGGAAACAGAAGCTCGTACCGTCCTTCCTGCCCGGCATCATAGAGCCTTTGTGCTGCTTTACACAAGTCCTCTATGGTCTTAATATCCTCCATGTAAATATCGTACTCTGCAAGATTTTCTGCATGATATATCAGTCCCCTTGCATACACCTGCAAAGGAAGCATCCAGATATCTCCGTTATAGGTTGCCGCTTCCCTGATAAAGGGGTGGCATTCCTGCCAGTAGGTTTCCACATACTCCTTTGGAATCGGTGCGTATGCCATTGCATCTCTGATTGCCGCGGCCTCTGCCATATCAGTGCTCATAATAACAAAATCATAGTCCTTGTCCTCTGCAAGTACCTTTAAAGCCAGCTCTTCCCAAGAAATCACCTCCAGCTCCACATTGTAACCTGCCCAGTCCGAGATAACGTATTCGCTGGTAACATAACCCTTGAGAGGCTGATTCTCCGTTATAAATGCAGCAGGGTCCCAATGGTAAATCATCTCTTCATCGCACGACTCGACATACAATCTGCCGCCTGCCATCTGAAAACATATATGGCTTCCGTCAGTTATTCTTTTTGCCTCAAATCTGGCAGCCACCTCCGGCTTTCGGGGATTTAAGCGGACATACTGACCACCCTGAAGCTTTCCGTATAATAGTCCCTCCTCCTGTGAATAGGACATTGCATCTAATTCATAAGTGAAATTACTTCTATACTTTTCTGAAAGCTCGCCTGTTTCTGCATTGTATTCCTGAAAGAGATACCCGTCCTCTTCATCATAGACTTCAATCCAGTAGGTATTTTCTCCGGCATGTGCTATCATAAGCGGATTTTTCACAGGCACTTTTTCCAGTGTTCCTGTATCCGTATGAAATACCCAAAGCTCCTTCCCTTCTAAACCAAACTGTAAAATCAGCAGGGATTGTGCTCCCGCTGCCATTTTGACCATTCCCATACAGTCTTTTATTGTTACACACAGGGTACTTTCTCCTGTCTGTGTATCCACGGCCATCAGAGAACCCTTCAAAAACCGAAAGCAGTAAAGCATGTTCTCATACATACAGAGTCCGCTCAAATCAGCGGCATTCCCTGATTCTTCTTCCAATATTTCCATTACCGCCGGCTGCTCTTCGTCTGCCGTTACCGCAAATTCTGCCATAAAAGTGCCATCCATCGTATACTGATAAATAACGGAGCGACCGCTCATGGTATAGTAGAGGTTCTCTGCCTCTGCATCAATACAGTTTTCCAGAATACCCGGTACGGACATCTGACTAATTGTCTTATCCTTCGGCTTATCCGCAGTTTCCTCCTGTGCTCCACAGCCTACCAGTAAAATGCAGGACAGAAACAAACTTAACAGCCCCCTGTAACGTTTCTTCATAGCCTTCTCACTTTCTTTTTCATAAAAAGGCTGTGCAAAATCCACATTTGCTGCAGCCCTTTTACAAGCTTAATATATCTTTCCGGTTTCCCCGGTTTCCAAATCATAGTACCACCACTGCTGTACCAGTTTGTTGTCGGCAACTACGGTAGGCAGATAGTAGAGCACGTCAGGCGTCAGATAAAGATACTCCAGATTGTCTGCTTCTACATCCAAAAGGGTTGTTGTTTCTGTTCCGTCCCACTTTAGAATACTGTAATACTGACCGCCATTCCTTACAGTACAATACAAATTATTACCATCACTGACCGCTCTTTGGGCATAGGCTCCCAAATCAATGTCTTCATCGGTTTCCAGATTCCATATATGTCTCGTCTGCGTATTGACGTCAAATACGCTGAGCCAGTTTCCCGCAAGCAGGGGATATACAGCTCCTTCCTCAATGAAGCAGAGCTTTTTCTGCGTCTCATCAAACCCCAACAGATATCCATTAAAAAACCATTTTCCATCCGCTCCATTAATGGCATTTCCAAGCCAGAATCCATTGCCCGTCACATAGCATGCCATCGTTAATTCTGAATCTTTCAAAATTTCCATATTGCTGCCATCAGGCTCTGTTACACAAAAGCCCTTCTCTGCATTAATATACAGCTTTCCTTCCGCAAATATAAATTCTCCATAGGTCTCGTCATAAACACTTTGCATTTCTCCGGTTTCAAGATGGAGCCTCTTAATTGCACCGTCTTCACCATGAAAATACAGCCAGTCCCCTTCTACCTGCATCATTAGTGCATTTTCTTCACTTAACTGCTCTAAATTTTCTCCGTTCCGGTCACTGACGTAAATGCCGCCCTTTCCGTTATTGGTATCCGTAAAATAAATATGGCCATCCCCGTCATAAGTTAAATATCCCCAGTTTAACAGATTGGAGTTACGCAATGCAGTCTCTTCCTCTGCATAGCAGGTAAGCTCTGTCCGGTCTAAAACCTCCAAAGCTGCCATTTTCTCCTCCAATACTTCTCTATTTGCCAACAAAGGGTCTGCCACAGGGGAGTTATTCTCTGCTTCTTCTGTTCCGGCAGCAGTTTCCTCCCCTGAGTCACCGGTAGCTTCTGCCTGTGTGTCCGGATTTTGAAAAGTAACCTGCGTATCCGTACCGCCGTTATTCTCCTGTTTGGCGTCCGCTCCACAGCCTCCGACAAACAAGGCTGTAGTAAGTAATAATATACATTTTAATTGCCGCTTCACTCTGCTCACTCTCCTTCTCCCATAGTGATTGCAGGGACTATCCCCTTAAAAATATTATAAAGGATAATTCTTCTGTTAAATCTTATTTGTTTTTTACGTTTCCTTACAAATTTATGACAATTTCGTTTATTTCCACAGGTAAAACGTTCTAACTTATTCAGATAAATCTTTTGCTTTTCTTTGCTAATATATCTTTCCGATTTCTTCGGTTTTCAGATCGTAGTACCACAACTCCCATACCTGTGTACCCTCCACCACCACACTCTGCAGCCAATAAAGTGTCTTTGGCGTTAAGTACTTATACTCAACATACATGTTTTCTCCTTCTACTCTAAATAATTCTTCTGTTTCCTTTCCGTTCCACTGATAGAAAATGCTGCATGAAAGATGATTACTATTGCAATATAGCGTAGTTCCATCACTTACACTTCTTTGGTCATATATGCCCAGGTCAATTTCTTTATCCTTTTCTAAATCCCATACATGACGGGTTGACGTTGCCGCGTCAAATACACTGAGCCAGTTTCCTGCAAGCAGGGGATAACCGGCACCTTGTTTCACAAAACACCATTCATCTTGTATTTCATCATAACCCAATAAATAGCCTTTCATAAACCACTGACCATCGGTACCGTTAGATGCATTTCCAATCCAGAAATTACTTCCTGCCACCTGTTGTGGTATCATTACTAAATCCTGTTCTCGTAAAATTGTTTTATTTGTACCATCCGGCTCTGCAACACAGAATCCTTCCGGTCCGTTAGTATATAGTTTTCCTCCAAAAACAATATACTCTCCACAAGGCTTCTCCCTTATTACTTCAACATCTCCCGTTTCACATTGAATTCTTTTCATTATCCCTTCATAGCAATTGTAATATAACCATTCTCCCGCTACCTGTAGTCCTCCCGCACTATCCTCACTTATCTGTCTTTTATTTTCGCCATTCCAATCGCTGACATAGATACCGCCATCATTCATATCCGTAAAATAGATTTGTCCTTTCTCATCATAGGTCAAATGCCCAAAATTCAAAAGCAGATTGGAATTGAGCAAAGATGTTTCCTCATCTGCATAACAGGTGAGCTCTGTCCAGTCCACAGCCTCCAATGTGGCTATTTTTTCCTCTAATAATTTCCTATTTTCTAACAGAGGGTCCGTTTCCCCTATATTGCTGTCCCCGATAACTGTCCCGGCATCTGTTTCCTCTTGATTTACAGGAACCTTTTCTACCTGTTCATCGGGATTCTGAAATTCAATTACAGCATTGGTAGCATCACTATTTTCCTGTAGTTTTTCTGCTCCACAGCCTCCAAAAAAGGATAACATCGCTAAAAGTATTGTATATGCTAAATTTTTTTTCATAATGATTTATTCCTCACAACCATGCATTATGTATACAAAAAGGCAGATTCTTTACCTGCCTTTTTGTCACAATAATATTTTAATATTGACATGCATTCATTTCTGGGTCACACATAGAATGCTTTATTATACAATTTCTGACTTCATTAGATTTGAGCACTGCCCCACAACCACTACAAAATATAGTATGGAAATGCTTTTCCGCAGTTTTCGTGCATAAGATGGGATTGTAGTTTATATCATAACCTACTACATGTGTTCCTACAGACACGTTGCCTGCCACCAAACTGCCACAAACTACTCTTTTTAAATTTGCAACACATCCATCCATATGCGTTACCGCATATACCTTGCTGCTGCCTGCCAGTAGCATAACAACTGCTAACCCCATACATAATAATACCCTTAATTGTTTCATTACTTTTCCTCCTTTAAATTTGACTACATGCATGTAATACAAATTTTAAAGGGTCGCCTTTTCTTTGTCAATGGATTTTTGAAATTTAATGGGGACATCTAACATAGGTAATTGTATTAACCCATTCTTCATTTTGTATAATTCCACATCTAAGACATTGTTGACACTCATATAATATTAATTTGCATCCTCCGTCTGCTGTAACCTTATGCTCCTGCCGTTCTCCACTAACCCAGCGATGTGTGTGAACTTCACAGGTGTTTATCCCCTCTTCATATATGGGATAAATATTCCCTTCCTCATCCACAAACTGATTATCATATAAAATCGTATATTCCGGCATATCAAATGGTCCTTTTGCTCCATCTTCAACAAAATACACTTCTACATCCGGGTTGAAAGTCTCTGCTTCAGTCGATTCCAGTTCTACAACCCGGGGATATGCCAGTACTGTCAGCGTATCCAAGAAAAATACCAGACCGATTACACAGCCTGCCATAAACTTCTGCATTTTTGTTTTCTGTTTTTGAGACATAATAACCCTTAACCTTTCCTCCGTTTTCTTTCCCTGTTTTGACAATGCACTGCAATTTTGTACAGGGGGTACCTGTTTATCCAAGCTTTGCAAAATCATTCTGGAATAGAAAGCACACTCTTTCTTTTCTTTTCCTTTTACGGTTATCTCATCACTGCAAATTTCACTGATATGCTCTGCCCATCCGGGCAGCAGATAGACCAGCGGATTGAACCAGTGCAGACAGACGACCAACTTTGCAAGCTGTTTTGTGAATACGTCCAGACGTTTAATATGCATACATTCATGGCGGAATATGAATTCCCATTCCGTTATGTCTGCACTGCCGTCAAAACAAATTACCGGTCTTAAGACTCCCATGGTAAATGCCTGCGTTCCGGTGTCATACAATGTGATTTTTCTCTTAATTTTGTATTCCCGTTGAATTTTCGTAAGAAGCTCTCTGCCTGCTCCCTCTGTAATTTTACGGGAATGTGTCAGAAAATGCTTCCTTTGTATCATATAACGGCTTGTCCGTACTGTCAGAATAATCAAAGCCACAATCAGCCAGAACAAAAAGAGCTTCAGTTGTATATCATAAGCACGGTTCACCCGCACCTCTCCGTCCACTCTACTGAAATAATAAGGTACCTTATATACCCCGTCATCGGACCGGAAAACCTCACTGGGAAGAAGGTATACCGTTTCTCTGTAGTAATATTCCAAAAAAAATAAGGGAACAAGAAAGAAAAGCAATGAATTTTTTAACAACATGTCCATTGCTTTGTAAGAAAAGAAATTAATTTTTTTGTAGCTTATGATAAGATAGCATAGCAGCCATATACTGCCAGCCAATGACATGACGATAACGTATTGCATAACCCCCTCCTTATACATACCTTAAATCTAATTCTGCATCATTTTATTAATCAGCCGGTTCAGTTCCTGTTTATCTTCCTCGGAAATACTTTGCTGTCCTGTAAGTGCCATACAGAAATTGCCCATATCTCCGCCATACAGCAAATCCAAAACTTCCCTGCTCTGCATTTTCTGATAATCAATCCGGGTTCCTGCTGCACGCACTACGGAGCGGTCACGCAGAATCAGTCCCATTTCTTCCAGACGGATTAAAAATGTATTTAAAGTCTGCCTTTTCCAGTTTTTGCCCTTTTCATTAAATATTCCTAATAAATCTCTGGTTTTGACAAATTCCTTTTTATCCCATAAAACTTCCATAATTTCCTGTTCTGTTTCTGACAGACAATACTTCAAATGCATATTCTTTCACCACAACTTTCCCAAAGTATAGCTTATTATAAGACAAATTTGTAATCATGTCAACCTTATATGTCCCTTCTGCATCCAATCCAAAGTCCTGCAGCACCCACCATATCCGCAAGCACCCAGCCGATGGGAATTGCCAGCCAGATACCGGTTACGCCTATTGTGGAAACACCGGCTAAGACATATGCCAGAGCCACACGGGTTCCTAAAGAAATCACCGTAAGAATTAGGGAAAAGCCGGGACGGTGAACAGCCCGGAAAAAGCCGTAAAACAGGAACAAAAAGCCAATTCCCGTGTAGCAGACGGCTACGGTTTTTAAGTAGCCGGTTCCGGCAGCCACAATATCTGCATCAAAGGGTTCTATAAAAAGACTCACCAGCGGTTCTGCAAAAATACATACAACAGCTCCCACAGCCAGACAAAATACCACTACAATTCCGGCCGCAGTGCAGATACCTTTCCGTATACGGTCTTTTTTCCCGGCACCGTAATTCTGGGCAATAAAGGTAGAAAAAGCATTGCCGAAATCCTGCACCGGCATATAGGCAAAGGAATCTATTTTGACTGCTGCCGCATAGCCTGCCATCACCACTGTACCAAAGCTGTTAATCAATCCCTGCACCAGCAATATGCCCAGATTCATAACCGACTGCTGCAGGCAGGTCAGTACGGACAGTCCCATCATTTCTTTAAAAAGAGCACCATTCCAGTGCATATGTATTCTTCCCGGCAAAAACTCCCTGCACTTAAAAACCGTATAAAGTAAAATACCTCCTGCCGAAACAAACTGGGAAAAAACAGTAGCTGCCGCTGCCCCTTTTACTCCCCAGGAAAGAATCGGTACAAACAAAATATCCAGCAAAATATTTAATACCACCGATACGCCCAAAAAGAGCAGGGGTACAAAGGAATTCCCCAATGCTCTGAGTAAGCAGGAAAAATAATTATACAGAAAAGAAGCTGTTATTCCCCAAAAGATAACTGCCAGATATTTTTCCATAAAGGGTGCCGCATCGTCAGGAACCTGCAAAAGCTGTACAACAGACTTCACTCCCGGTATTAATAGTACATTCAAAACAAGAGTGATTACCGCTATGAAAACAAATGAAATGAAAATCCCCGATTTCAACTGTTCCATATCCTTTTTGCCAAAATAAATGGCAAAGGCCACACCGCTTCCCATGCACAGTCCGGTGAAAACAGAAGTCAAAAAAACCATCAGCGTATAGGAAGAGCCCACTGCCGCCAACGCACGGGAACCTAAAAATTTTCCGACTATCCAGGTGTCCGCCAAATTGTACATTTGCTGCAAGAGATTTCCTGCCATTAAAGGCAGGGCAAAAAGAAGCAGATTTTTTGTAATACTGCCCTTTGTCAAATCCTTATTCATAAAAATCTCCATTCCGAAGCGGGTGAAAAATCAGCACATCAGTGTGATTTTTCGCACTGTTCTCCCAAAAGTGCATTCAGCCGGTCATACTGACCATACATTTTCTGCACTTCATTTTCCAAAATATAATAATGGCGGATATAAGGAATCAAAAGCACCATCACCACTACTACAAGCAGCAGGGTGGCTATTCCCGGAAATAAAAGAGCCGTCAGCACCGCCAGCATTTCCAGAATGGCAAAGGTTACCGTCACAATCAGATGCACCAGTCTTTCATGCTGAAAAAAGGATATCTGGGTCAGGTGTTCCTTTTTCAGGGCTTCCACCTGTGTCCGGATATCTTCCTCAGCTGTTTTGCCTTCCTCTGCCCGGGCACCTTCCCCGGCTGTTTTGCCTTCCTCTGCCCGGGCACCTTCCCCGGCTGTTTTGTCTTCCTCTGCCCGGGCACCTTCCCCGGGCAGGACACTTCTTAGCTGCTCCAGTATACGATCCATATATTTTCTGTAAGCTATGATTCTCTTTTCCATAAGCTACCCTTCTCTCTTGTAATTTCTATTCTTTAAATGTCATCCGCTTTCCGGGCTTTTGGCTCTATTGCTTTTTCTTCACTTTGAATTTCCCAATGAATTAAAAAGGTAAGTACTCCTCTTAGCAGAATAACAGCACCTAAAATGCCCAGTTCCTCCCATTCACTTACAACAACCGTCCGCAGTACTTCGCTTCCCATTTTGAATTCCAGTGCCAGGGCAATTCCGTATGCCAGCTCCAATCTGAGCTTAATATCATGCCGAATCCACTTGATAAATGATTTGAGGGCGGTAAAAACCAAAATAACAATCCCAAACAAATCAAGTATAATCGTACTTAGTTCAACAAGATTCACTAAAAATAACTCCATGATTTTTAAAAAACCGGTCATATTCTTCTCCCATAAAAAGTATTCTCCTTTTCATAGTATAACCATAAAACCGGTTTTCACGGCTTTCAGCCTTTTATCAGTTTAGCATATCTTTCGGAGTAAATAAATCCGTTATTATTTTTTGATAGGGTAAACTTATTGTCGGAAAGTAATAGGCAGACTACACCTGTGAC
>JBJEMX010000038.1:0-45601 GCA_051879895.1 Lachnospiraceae bacterium | reverse complement strand
ATACAATTGCTTAATATCTCCAAACAGCACGTACAATATGGACAAAAAGTAGCTGATTCCCAAAGAAAACAAAAACAAGCCCGCCGCATACAAAAAAATAAGGGGCATATAGATATTAGGCTTTACCCTGAAAATTACCAGCATAACAGTATATGCCACCAGAGAATATCCGAAATTGGCCAAAGCCGTACAGCTTCTTGCCAAAGGGAAGATTGACATGGGCAGTTTCACTTTGATTAACATATTTTTGTTATCTACCAATGCCGTCATGGCCGCATTGGTAGAACCGGTAAACAATGCCCAGAAGATACTGCCTGTCAGGTAATAGATAGGGAAATTCTCTATGCTTCTTTTAAAAATAGTGGAAAAAATCATGGACATCACCGCCATGGAAAGCAGGGGATTTAACACACTCCATAAAATTCCCAGATAGGACCTTGCATATTTTCTTTTAATTTCTCTGGATACCAGTTCCCTTATAACGAATAAATATTGTTTTCCTTTCCCATCCTGCTGCAAATTTCTGTCCTCATTTCATTGATTTTCGCAAATACAAAACATATTTATAAATGGCACAATGAAGCAGTTCTCCTCTGCTTGTCTTATCAGCCAGTACCGCACTGCCTTCCGGCCAGGCACTTTCCCGTACCGGCTTTCCCCTCTTCAAAAGAAAGTTTACACCTTTTCGCATCAGCCTGTTGTCTTTCATTTCCTGCACTGTAAGCGGTGTAGCCACTTTCTGTGCTTCTTCTCCGATTACATCATCACAAAAAACATAGCTGCCAAATTCTTCTGCTTCAGATACTGTCGGCTTTCCCATAAAGTAATACAAAAGCTGTGCCGCTATTTCCCTGAATTCCGGAGCAGGAGTCATGATGGCTTCCGGGTGTTCCCCTGCCAGCATGGATGCATACCTTTCCAGATAATCCGTACTCTTTTCTATTTTCTGACGGTTAGGATTTTCTGTGTTCTCTAATTTCGGATAACTGTTTTTGCCCACCTTTTCATATCCCACCGTCATTCCTTCCGGCGAACTGAAAATGCATTCAAACAGGCTGTTGCTAAAATATACCTTGCGGCGGATTTCTTCCGCCGGACCAAAATACCATGTATGATAAAGCGATTTCTCTGCATAGGGTGGATACTCATACATACCAAAGTAATAACCTTCCACCTTTTTCTGGTAGCCCATACTTTGCAGCAGATGCTGCAAACACTTTTGCATGCTGCCGGTCCAGCCGCTATCCACAATAGCATAAGGGACCTTATCTAAAAGTCCCTCCTGCCTGAGATAATTGCAAACTGAAGGGTACTTTTCCCGGGAATGTTCTTCCAGTTTTTCCAAAAAGACTGTACATTCTGCCAATACCGGTTCCATCTCTTTTACTTCATTATAGGAAAGCACCTTATCTATTTTATCCGCAAAGTTTAGCAGTTCTGCTATTTCTATTGTTTCTTCCTGTGACAATCCTGCTCTCTTCATCAACTTGGCAAAGGTAACTTCCAGTCCGCCCAGACAGATATAGGAAAGACTCTCTTTTCCCAAAAGCCCATATTCTGCACTTCTCCATGCATACCGGGAACAATGCAGATACCTACACTCCAGTTCATATCCCATAACTTCACAGATTGCCTTTGCTGTACGGTACATGGAATAGCCGTCTCTGGCAAGAAAATATAACCGCTCTTTTCCCGCAAGCATTGCTTCCTGCAGCACCCACAAAACATATCTGCACATAACAGGTGCCATTACATAAAGCATAGTGATAGTCTGGGGAGTTACCTCTTTATACTGCTGATACATTTTTTCCGATACCTCAAACAGTACCGGATCTTTCCGCAATGCTTTCTGATATTGATTTCTTCTCTTCTCCAACTCGTTTTTCATAACGTCTTTCCCGTATGTGATACAACCGCTTTACTCCTATAATGATAAAAGACGGAACCAATGCCGCTGCTAACGGTCTCAATACCTGAATCCAACCAAGGGGATACAGCATTCCCATTTCTTTAAAATTCCGGTAACGCAGCTTCATTTCATCCAACCGGTAACGCAGTTTTCTTTTCTTATAAGAATTTCTGTCTTCCCGATAGTAAAGCAGGCTTTCCTGCAAATTGCAACCCCGGTGTCCTAGTTTCCACAACCGCATAAATAACTCATAATCTTCACAACGCCAAGTATCCTTGGAAGCACGATATGCGGCTGTCCCGTCAAAAACCGCACGTCGTATCATGACTGTAGGATGAATAAAGGGCGAATATTTTAGGAAATCATGTTTTCCCGGGTTTTCCGGCATCTTACGCTCTCCCCATATACCGCCGTCGTCTAAAAGGAAAGCATTGCATCCCACATAAGATATCTCCGAATGTGCCTCTAAAAACTGCACCTGACGCAATAATCTATCCGGCATACAGACATCATCATCATCCATTCTGGCTAAATACTTTCCCTTTGCTACATCAATACAGGTATTCAGAGAATATGCCAGCCCATGATTTTTCGGATTGCTAATTAACACAATACGTTTATCCAGCATTTCAAATTCCCGTAAATACCTGCCGACAATTTCATTGGAGCCGTCATTATAAATAATGAATTCAAAATCAGAAAAACTCTGTTGCAAGACCGACATAACGGCTCTTTTTAGTTGCTCTCTATTCTGTTGGTTGTAAATACTCATAATCACACTGACTATGGGGTTCTTACATCTTTCCATCTCCATACAGCTTTCTCATTATTTTATCCGTTTGTGCTATATCAAACTTTGCCGCCGTTTTTAGGCATTCCTGCGACATATGCTCTCGTAGAACAGGGTCATATTTCAATTTTCGGATTGCCTGTGCCCACTCCTCTGCGGTTCCTTTTTTACAAACCAGTCCATTCAGTCCATGACTCATATATTCTCTGGTGCCCCGGCAGTCAGAGGTTATCATGGGTATGCCTGCTGCCATGGCTTCGATTGCTGCAACTCCCAACCCTTCCCGCTTAGAGGGAAAGCAAAATATGTCCGCAGCGGCTAACATCCGGGGAATATCATTCCGAAAGCCAAACAGTGTAACTCTGTTGGCAACTCCCAGTTTTTCCGCAAGTTTTCTTAACTCCGGTTCCATGGCTCCTCTGCCACAGATACCATAATGAATCTTCTCATCAGGCAGCTTTGCCATTGCTTCTATTACTATGCGGTGATTTTTATTGGCATTCAATTCTCCCACCGATAATATGTAAAAGGTATCCTCCTCAATTTCCAGTTCTTCCCTGACCTGCTCATGTAATCCTCTCATAGGTGCAAATAATTCTGTTTTCACTCCTACTCCGGGAATCCTTTCCACACGTCCGCCCTTTCGCAGTTTAAATCTACAGGCCCGCCTGTAATCCTCCCCGTTAATGGTAATAAGCCGGTCTGTGCATTTTGCCAAAAGCTTTTCTGCCGAAAAATAGAGTAGCCAGCTTAAAAATGGGGCACCCTCATAAAAGTGAAAGCCATGTGCCGTATATATGACAAAGACCTTTTTTCCTGCTGCCGCAAGACGTCCTACTACGCCTCCCATAGGATTGTGGCAGTGAACTGCTGTTATCTGTTCTCTTTTTATTATTGTTCTTATCTGAAAATAAGCTTTGATATTGGTAGCCAGATGCAACGGTGATTTTGCAATTGTTATATGATGTAAATGAATTTCTTTTTCCTCTAACTTGTCTTTATTTACTTCATAGACCGGATTGTTAAAATTAGAAGCATAATGCACTTCGTAGCCTGCTTCCTGCAAAATAGCCACGTCATTCATTTCAAATTGTTGCAAAAAGCCACTGATTGTAGTAATGAACAATACCTTTTTCATCTTCTGCTGTCTCTCATCACTTTTTTAACTTACGTTTCTTAATTTTATACTTGGACAAAAAACACATAAAAAAGAGGGTTCCAAACTTTATACTCTGTAAGTCTTTTCCCTCAATCCCCCCTCTTTCTTGTATATACTCTCTTTGAAACGAGCCATTATATACGTTTAAAGCTGGTATCGTCAATACAATTTTTTATACTTCTTTTGTACTATAATAATCCTTTACCTACGTTTTTAACGTATTATAAATACCAGTTCTAAACGTACTCATTATATACGTTTAAAACTGGTATGTCAATAAGTTATTGGAAACCATAATAAAATCATGATAGGAAGGGCAAATTGAAAGCAGATAGGGGAAAAGGAGCACCAAAAAGGCTCTCACGATTAGGAGGTTTCTAATGAAAATAACATATGATCGACTTGCTGCCGGAGACCGGTTACGTTTAAAACGTAATCTGCTAGGATTTACCCAAGATGAAATGGCCGAAAAAATAGACCGTGCCACCAAATACTATGCCGATATTGAGCGGGGTAGCTGCGGCATGAGTATCGAGACCTTGATGGCATTATCTTCAGTGCTGGATATGTCTTTGGATTATATTATTTATGGTAAAACAGCAAATGATGCTGATTATCTGACACAGACGGATGAAGTTACTGCCATCATGGAAATGCTTGATCACTCCTCTGAACGCCAAAGGGAATATTGTTTGCAGCTTCTGAAGCTCTTTCTTGCTGCATGTAAATAGAGTAATAGCAACAAACTTATTGCTCCAACATATTCTCAATAAAGATGCCGTATCCGCTGGTTGCATCGTTAATGAGTACATGCGTTACCGCCCCCACAATTTTGCCATTCTGGATAATGGGGGCACCACTCATTCCCTGCACAATACCGCCTGTCAGGGCAATCAGTTCAGGGTCTGTTACCTGCAAAACAATCCCTTTATTTACGTTACTGTTATCAAGATGGACCTCCTTTATGACAATGTCATAATAGGCGGGTTCTCCGTCCACCGTGCAGAGAATCTGTGCCGGTCCGGCTTCTACTTCCTGTTTTAAGCCTATGGGAAGCGGCTCTGCTTCTATCCGGGACAGCATTGTTTCATTGCAGCTTCCAAAAATCCCTTTTTCTGTATTATCCGTGATAATACCAAGAATATTTTTGTCGGAATAATCAATCATACCTGTCATTTCACCCGGGTCGCCCTTGGTTCCCTTCTTTATGGCAATAATATCCGTTTTATACAGGGTACCGCTGTCAAGCTGCATAATCAGACTGGTATCCACATCATTGATGCCATGTCCCAATGCGCCGAAATTTCCCTGCTCATCTACAAATGTCATGGTTCCTACTCCCTGTGCATTGTCCCTTACCCAGATGCCCAGTTTATAATCACCGTTCTGATTTTGTATGGGGACTACTTTTACGTCAAATTCCTCTTCCCCTCTCCTTATGGTAAGTACAAGCGGTTTTCCTTCCGAATCCTCTACCGTTTGAATAAATGTATTTTTATCTGATACGGCTTCTCCATCTACCTTCAGAATATAATCTCCGCTTTTTAACACATATTCCGCCGGAGATACCTTACTGCCGTCCAGTGCAATGTAGTCGCCTATCCCGATTATCAGTACACCGTCTGTTTTCAGATAGATACCCACAGGCAGCCCCACCGGAGTCAGCATCCTGTTTTCTATGACATCCACATTAACCTGCTTAAAGGGAATAATGCCGAAAAGCTTCAGATTCATCTGATAGCTGCTTAAGCTATCTGCCCTCATGGTAACAGGTTCCCTTAAATCAATATGGATAGAGCCCGCCGGAATATTGCTTTCATTCTGTCCGTTTACCGCAACCGCCTGCAGCTCCTCCTTTTCTCCTATCTTTACAATTTCACCCGCCACAGGCAGTTCTATATTCCACACCAGTTCTTCTCCTAATTTCAATTTGATATTGCCGGGAATCTGCTTATAGGCAGACAGCGACCATACGCCGGCAAGGGTAAAACAGGTAACTATCAGTGCACAAATAAGACATCCTCTGTACACCTTTCTTTTTTTTCCGCATCTTATTACTTTTTTATTTATATCACTCACTTGCCGCTCCTCCTGAAATTCAACGAATAGAATATATAACTTCACAAAACCGGGTTATTCTCTTGATAACGCAAAAAGAGTATCCATATCGGATACTCTTTTTATTGTTGGCAATTTTCAATTGTTTAAACACAAAAATAAAGTTTGCTTACTGCTTAAATTTGGAAGCCTGCAATTTTATTTCCTCCGCATTGGAAAGTGCTGCTTCCGATAAGGCATCCGCCCCCAGAAGCCGTGCAAGTTCTTCTTTGATACCCGTATCATCCAGACTGCGGATACCTGTCACTGTACTGCTACCGTCTGTCTTCTTTTCAATAACAAAGTGGGCATCTGCCATAGCCGCTATCTGAGGCAGATGGGTAATACAGATTACCTGATGTGCCCTTCCCAGTTCTCCCAGCTTTTCCGATACCTTCCATGCGGTTCTGCCGCTGATACCTGCATCAATTTCATCAAAAATCAGGGTATCTACCGCATCCTTATCCGCCAGCACCGTTTTGATACCTAACATAATGCGGGAAAGTTCACCACCGCTGGCTACCATGCCTAAAGGCTTTACTGCTTCGCCCGGATTGGTGGATATCATAAATTCCACGTCATCATATCCATCCGAAGAAACTTCCTTTCTTTCGATTTTGACCAAAAATTCCACTGTCAGGAAATTCAGTTCTTCCAATGCCTGCTTTAAGGTCTGCTCCAGCTTCTTTGCCTGTATACTTCGCTTTTCCGACACCTGTCCGCAGACCGTCTCCAACTCCCGGGTGACTGCCTGCAATTCTTTATGGAGCTTTTGCATATACAAATCATAATTTTCCAGCTTCTCTATTTTGTGAAGAAGTTCCTCTTTATATACCAGCACTTCTTCTATTGTTTTTCCATATTTATCCTTTAAATGATTTAACAGATTTAAGCGTTCTTCTACTGCTGCAAAATCTGCACCGTCAAATTCCATATCCTCTATATAATCTGCCAGTTCCCGGTTAAAATCATTCAACAAATCTTCAATTTCACCAAGCTGGGAGGAAAGGCTCTCCAGACCTTCGTCGTAGGTAACCACACTGTTTAATTCCCGTACTGCCCTGCCAATCAAGGAAGACGCACCTTCGCCGTCTCCTTCCGTGCAGCGATAACAGTTTCCCAGTGCCTCACCGATTTTTTTACTGTTTACCATTCTGCGGTAACGGCTTTCCAGTTCTTCATCCTCACCGGGATGCAATGCCGCCTGTTCAATCTCCTGCAATTCAAACTTAAAGAGCTCAGCTTCCCTGTTTCTTCCCAAAACATCCATATCCTGCTCTTCTATTTCAGCCGCAATGCGGTTTCTTTCCTGATACAGATTTTTTAGTTTTAAAAGCAGCTCTGTAATTTCCTCTCCCACATAAGCATCCAGAATCTCCAAATGCTTCTTTTTGTGAAGAAGGGATTGGTGCTCATGCTGTCCATGCACATCCAAAAGCAGCTCTGCTATTTCCTTTAACTGCTTTACATTCACCGTTTCCCCATTGATACGGCTGATACTTCTCGTGGGCTGTATTTTCCGGGTAATGGTAACCACATCCTCACAGGGAAGTTCCATTTCCTCAAGTTTTTCCCGTATCTTTTCGTTTTCTCCCGAAAAGGTAAGCTCTACCAGTGCAGAGTCCGCTCCTCTTCTGATTAAATCCTTATCTGCTTTTGCTCCCAGTGCCAGATTGACTGAGCCAAGCAGAATCGATTTACCCGCGCCGGTTTCACCGGTTAAGATATTTAAGCCGGAATTAAACTCTACTTCTGTTTCTTCTATCAATGCCAGATTTTTTACATGTAAGCTGACTAACATATATCTCCTTCTATCATCCTCTGTATTTTATCCATCAGCGTCTTTGTTTCGTCCACGGTTCTGACTGCCACCATAATGGTATCATCTCCTGCGATACATCCCACAATTTCTTTGAATTTGAGGGCATCCACTGCTGCCGCCACAGCCATTGCCATGCCCGCTACCGTTTTGATTACCAGTATATTCTGTGCCATATCCATAGAGTAAAAACCGTCCTTCAGAACACGGATATATTTGTCTCCCAGATGATTGTCCGTCTGCCGGATTATAACATACTTCTGCCTGCCGTTTCCTGCAGGTATCTTGGACAGTTTCAATTCCCGTATGTCCCTGGAAACCGTAGCCTGCGTTACCTCATATCCCGCTTCCTTTAAGTAAGAGGCCAGTTCTTCCTGGGTTTCTACATCATGCTCCTCTACGATTTCTATGATTTTTCCCTGTCTTGTCTTTTTCATGACCTCTCCTTTTCAGGTATCACTCATCTTCTTATGGAGAATTTCCAAAAAGCCTGCTTTACTGAGTTTGACAAACTCTGTCGTTCGCTCGGAACGCACAATGCGTACTGTATCTCCTGTCTTTAATTCCACTGCATATCCATCAAAGTTTACCGCAGCACACTGTACCTGTCCTTCCCTTCCTGCCGGCACTTCAATGACTACTTCGTCTTCCGGGGAAAGCACCACACTTCGCTGGTTCATGGTATGCGGGCAGATAGGTGTCAGCACCAGCAGACGTGCACCCGGCTCTACGATGGGGCCTCCTGCCGACAGGTTATAACCGGTGGAGCCCGTGGGCGTCGTCACAATAATACCGTCTGCCAGATATTTATGTAACAGTCTTCTGTTTACATACACATTAAAATTCATGACCTGCTGGATACCGCTTCTGCCGATAACAATATCATTAAGTGCCCATTCTTCCTGTTTACTTCCGTCCTCCCGGCAAATCGTACCGTTTAACATCATCCGGCTTTCCAGTTCATAGTCTCCGTTTAGTAACTGGGTCAGTGCTTCCTCTACAAAAGCGGGCTCTACCTCTGTCAGATATCCGAGTGTCCCCAGATTGATGCCTAAAAGCGGCACTCTCTTACGGCTTTCCATCTCTCTTGCAGCCTTTAGCACAGTACCATCACCGCCCAATACCAGAATACAGTCTACATCCGGCAGGGGCTCTCCTGTTTCTTTGGTACGGACACTGTACTGCATCCCCTTTTCCTTAAGAAACCGACATACTCTGTTTGTCATCTCCAGATTCTTGTCCTTATGGGTATTTGTATAGACACAAAAGTTTTTCAAGTTTCCTCTCATTCTGCCGCAGAACGGCTCTCAAAATCACCGGTTTTTCCACTCATACCGAAAGGTATCAGGTTTTGTCCAGTTCTTCGTGTGCTTTTTCTACAATCTCCGCTATTTTTACCTTCCACTCTTCTGTTACGGATATTCCACTGTTTTCTGCAACCAGTTGTTTCAGGTTCTGTTCTGCTTCCGTTTCCGTCCACTCTGCTGTTTCCGGTTTTGCAGCTTTATCCAGTTTTAAAAATACCAGATACTCAATATTTCCTTCCGGCCCCTTAATGGGAGAATATTCCAGGTCTTGAATAAAAAAGCCCAGACTGTCGGCATAATCCAATACCTTACAGATAACCTCCCTGTGCACGGCAGCCTCTCTGACAACTCCCTTTTTCCCAACCTTGTCACGCCCTGCTTCAAACTGGGGCTTAATCAGACATACCATTTCCCCACCGTCTTTCAGCAGCTTTCTGGCCGGCAGTAAAATCTTGGTTAGAGAAATAAAGGAAACATCTACAGAGGCAAAATCCAAATCGTCCTCAATATCTTCCCTTGCCATATAGCGGAAATTTGTCTTTTCCATACAGACTACCCGCTCATCATTTCTAAGCTTCCAGGCAAGCTGTCCATGTCCTACATCTACCGCATAGACCTTTACGGCACCGTTTTGTAACATACAGTCCGTAAAGCCTCCTGTAGAGGCTCCTATGTCCATGCATACCCTGCCTTCCACGGAAAGTCCGAAACAGGTCATAGCCTTTTCCAGCTTTAATCCCCCGCGGCTGACATATTTTAAGGCGGCACCCTTTACCTCTATTTTTACTTTGTCCGTATCAAAGGCAGTTCCTGCTTTGTCCTCTCTTTGTCCGTCTACAAATACATTTCCTGCCATGATAATTGACTTTGCCTTTTCTCTGGATTCTGCGTATCCTTCCCTAACCAGAATCACATCCAGTCTTTCCTTCATAAATTGCCCACCATACTATAAGACTTATTTCTTCTTTCAGCAGACTGTTAAAATAATTAATCCGCAATCTGCATAATCCGCAGCTTCACTCTTTTAAATATGCTGTCTGCATCCATTCCGATTTCCTTTTTTAACAGTTCTACACTGCCATGTTCTACATAAGAGTCCGGAATATGCACGGAAATCATATCCGTATACAATTGATTTAAATCCATGCACTCTCTAACCCGTTCTCCAAAGCCGCCGCTTGCCACGTTTTCCTCCAGTGTAACCAGAAGCTTGTGTCCTCTGGCCGCATTCTTTACCATTTCTTCATCTATGGGCTTTACAAAGCGTGCATTCACAATACTGCAGGCATAGCCTGCTTCCTTCAGTTTCAGCCGCACTTCCTCCGCCGTCTTTACCATACTGCCCACCGCCAGAAGTGCTATTTCCGATTCTTTATAAATCCATTCACTCTTACCGAATGCAATCGGTTCTCTGTAGTCCTTTAACCCTGCATAAGCTTCTCCCCTTGGATAGCGGATTGCAATGGGTCCGTCAAAATCCACTGCAAATTTTAACATATCTGACAGCTCCCACTTGTTCTTGGGTGCCATAATATGCATTCCCGGTATACAGGACAGATAGGACAAATCAAAGATTCCCTGATGGGTCTCCCCGTCACTGCCTACCAGGCCGGCTCTGTCCAATGCAAATACCACCGGCAGATTCTGTATACAGACATCATGCAGTATCTGGTCATAGGCTCTCTGTAAAAAGGAAGAATAGATTGCCACCACCGGCTTCATCCCCCCTGCTGCCAGTCCCGCAGCAAAGGTAACCGCATGTTCTTCTGCGATGCCTACGTCAAAAAAACGCTCAGGATACATATTGCGGAAACGCTTCAAGCCCGTACCGTCCGGCATGGCTGCCGTAATGGCTACCACCTTCTCATTCCGCTGCCCCAGTTTACACATAACCGTAGAAAAAATATCTGTATAATTGGCTGTGGTTCTGGGATTTTTAGGAAGACCCGACTCTATTTCAAAGGGCTCCGCACCGTGGAATCTGGCCGGATGACGCTCCGCAGGCACATAACCCTTGCCTTTTTCCGTAATCACATGAATGAGAACGGGACCTTTTACCCTCTTTGCTTCTCCGATTACCTTTACCATGGAATTGATATCGTGACCGTTTACGGGTCCCAGGTAGGTAATGCCCATATCTTCAAAAAACATCCCGGGAATTACAAGCTGCTTTACACCACTCTTTAATTTTCTGATTTTGGCAACCAGGGAATCTCCTCTGGAAGTACTGCTCAGTGCCTTGTGGACACCTTCTTTTAAATCCAGATAGCTGTTTGCGGTACGCACATTGTTTAAATAGCTGGAAATACCGCCTACATTTTCAGAGATAGACATATTGTTATCATTCAAAATGACAATAAAATTCGTATCCAGACGGGAAGCATTGTTCAGTGCCTCGTATGCCATGCCGCCCGTCAGGGAACCATCTCCGATAACGGAAACGATTGTATTATGTTCTCCTTTTAAGTCCCTGGCCTTCACCAGTCCCAGACCTGCGGAAATAGACGTAGAGCTGTGCCCTGTATCAAAGCAGTCACAGCAGCTTTCTTTACGCTTGGGAAAACCGCTCATACCATGAAATTTACGCAGGGAGGTAAAGCCCTCCCGTCTGCCGGTTAAAAGCTTGTGGGTATAGGACTGGTGTCCTACGTCCCAGATAATTTTGTCCTCCGGCAAATCCAGTGTCAGATGCAGTGCCATGGTCAGTTCCACCGCTCCCAGGTTGGAGCCTAAATGTCCGCCCGTCACACTGATTTTTTCTATTAAAAACTGCCTGATTTCCTCAGCTAAGAGACTGTAATCCTCTTTATCTATTTTTTTAATGTCATTCTCTTTTTCTATCTGTTCTAACAACATAAAGCCACCCCCGCCTTTATTTTCAAAAGACGTTTCCTATTTATTTCTGTGAATCAGATATTCCGTCAGGTTCTCTAAGAAACTACTGTCTCCGGCACAGTCCTGCAAAATGGTTACAGCCTCCTTCGACAGGTTTTCCACTTCTTTTGCCGCTCTTTCAATCCCCCTGAGGGTTACATAGGTCTGCTTATGGTTTTTTTCATCACTGCCTACTGCTTTTCCCAGCGTTTTAGTATCTCCGGTAATGTCTAAAATATCGTCCTGAATCTGGAATGCAATGCCGATATTACCTGCACATTTCTCCAATGCTTCCACTTCCTTTTCCGAAGCCCCCGCCAGGATGGCTCCGATCATCATGGACGCTTCTATCAGTGCCGCCGTCTTATGCTCATGGATAAAAAGCAGCTGCTCTTCACTGACGGAGTCACAGTTTTCTGCTTCAATGTCCGCAGTCTGTCCTCCAATCATACCATAGATACCGGCCTTTTTTGCCAGAACGGAAAGTGCCCGGGCTACGGCTGCATAACGGTCTGTTAAGGGTATCCCCTCTACGCTGCAGGAGTCAAAGGCCTTCATAGCTGTTTCAAATGCATAGTTTAATAATGCATCTCCTGCCAGTACTGCCATGCCTTCTCCATATACCATATGTGTGGTTTTACGCCCTCTGCGGTACTCGTCATTGTCCATGGAAGGTAAATCGTCATGTACCAGAGAATAGGTATGTATCATTTCCATAGCTGCCATAAAGGGCTCTACCACGCTGCCCTTTCCACCGCACATACGGTAGGTTTCCTGCATAAGCATGGGCCGAAGTCTCTTTCCTCCTGCCATCACACTGTATCGCATGGCTTCCATCACTGTCTTCTGGTATCCTTCTTCTTTGGGCAGATACTTCATTATAATCTGCTCAATTGCCTCGGCTTTTTTTGATATCTGCTTTTCTATATTGTCCTTATCCTGCAAATTCATAATCCCTCTCATTCTGTCATTTTGTTGAAGACAAAACTTTCAGCGGTTTTATCATCAATCCGCGGATTTCAGACAAACTCTTCCAATTCGCCTGATTCATTTAATAATAACACTTGCTTTTCTACCTTATCAATATCTGTGTTGCACTGTCGTAACAGTTCCATACCCTCTTTATAGATGCGGAAGGATTCTTCCAAAGAAATATCCTCCGCTTCCAGTTTTGCAACCGCTTCTTCTAATTTAGCAAAGTTTTCCTCTAAAGACATCTTTTTTCTCCTCCTCTGCCATCGGACTTATTTTTTCTGTAACCTTTGCAAGTACCCTTCCATCGGACACATGAATCGTCAGAATATCGCCGGGATGTACCTGCTCTATCTTCTTTAAGGCTTTTCCTTCTTTGTCCTCTACATAGGAATATCCCTGATTCAGCTTGCCCAGAGGTGACAAGCCCTTGAACTGTTCAATAAACAGAGCCAGTCTGTGCTTTCTTTTCAGAAGCTTTTCCTCCATGGCACGGGTCATGCTTTCCTCCAGCTGCAATGCACGGGTTCTCTTTTCCCGGATACGGCTCTCGGGACTTAACAGCTTTAAACGCAGGTATTTGTTTTCTGCTTCGGAACGCTTTTTTACAATTTTCTTTTGCATCTGTGCACGCAGTTTGTCCCCATAGCCTTTCAGGTCAAGGAGTGTCTGTTCATAATCGTACACTGCCAGCTCTGCTGCCGCAGACGGGGTCGGTGCCCGCAAATCTGCTACATAATCAATAATAGTGGTATCTGTTTCGTGTCCTACCGCAGAAATAATGGGAATTTCACAGTCAAAAACTGCCTGTGCCACAATTTCTTCGTTAAAGGCCCATAAATCTTCCATGGAACCGCCGCCCCGGCCCACTATCATCACATCCACCCCCTGATGCTCCAGAGCATGGATACCGTTCACAATACTGGCTGCTGCCGCTTCTCCCTGCACAATAGCCGGATAAAGAATAATCCGGATATGGGGATTCCTTCTGGTTGCCACATTGATAATATCTCTGACTGCCGCTCCCGTAGGTGCCGTGACAACTCCCAGTGTGCGGATATACTTTGGAACGGGTCGTTTGTACTGTGCAGCAAACATGCCCCGTTCCTCCAGTTCTCTTTTCAGCTCTTCAAATTTTTCATAAAGGAAACCGGAGCCTTCCTGTAAAATCTGTTTTGCATACAGCTGGTACTTTCCGTCTCTTTCATAGACATCTATCGTACCTCCCACTACAACCTGCATACCTTCCCGCAAAGTAAAGCTAAGCCCGCTTCTGTTGCCTGCAAACATAACGCAGGCAATGGTTCCCTTTGCATCCTTTAACGTAAAATAAATATGTCCAGAGGAGTGATATTTGCAGTTGCTTACCTCGCCTCTGACGAAAACAGACTGCAGCATAAAATCCTGCATGAACATATTTTTTATATACGTATTGACTTGTGCTACTGTATAAACATTCTGTATTGTAATCACCGAACCTTATACGAATTTAGCCAGAACTGCATTTACAAAAGAACCGGCACTTTCCTGCCCGAATTTCTTTGCCAGCTCCACTGCTTCGTTAATTGCTACGCCTGTGGGCACATCCTCATCATACTCTATCTCATATACTGCCAGTCTGAGTATGGTGAGCTCCACTTTACCCATACGGGCAACATTCCAGTTTTCTGCCTTTTTCTCCAGCTGCTCATCGATAGCAGGCAGCTTCTCCATAATCTTATCGTACTTCTTTACAATATAGTCTGCGTCCTCCGGCTTACGAGCCGTTTCATCGTCTGCCAGAAAAAGCTGCATCTGCTCCGGCATTTCGGACAGTTCATTAAATTCCACGCGGAACAGCAAAAGGAAAATCTGTTCTCTCAATTCTCGTCTTCCCATATCAGTCCCCGTCTATTTACTCTTCTGCATATTCACGCCGGCAATGCGGATGTTGACATCTGTTACATTTAAACCGGTCATATTCTCAATGGCAGTTTTTACCTTGGTCTGAATCTTCTGGCTTACTGCGGGAATATTGTAACCATATTCTACATTAACAGATAAATCTACTCTTACATCCTTGCCTAAAATATCTACCTTCACACCTTTTGCCAGATTTTTCACGCCAACCTTGCTCATCAGCTCGCCGGTTACGTTACCCACCATTGCGGATACACCTTCCACCTCTCTGGCTGCCAGTCCTGCAATCATAACCACCACATCATCTGCTATCTGTACTGCTCCGATATTTTCATTATCCTGTAATACATAGGTATTTTTCTCTTCCATAATTCCTCTCCTTCTGCCGCATACTGCGGTGTTTCAGTTCAGTTTCTATGCAATAGTATAACACATTGCTCATTCATTCACAAGCCAAAAAGTCAGGGAAAGCTTATCCGGATCTTTGGCATAGGCAATCCTTCCGTCCACACTGTTCAGGTAATGAAATATCTGCTGGTTTGTAATCAGTTCCTCCAAAAAAACATTATACACCGTTTCGTCTGCACAGCGGAGGGTCACCATCGTTTTATCCTCATCATAGCTTTTTTCAAACAGTGCTGCCACGGCCCCTTCATCATAAGCCGTAAAATAAGCTCCTTCCATCACATAGTAATTTGCTGCGGTCGCTGTACATTCCGGCATATCCACCGGGCTCTCAATGGTATGGCTTCCGGCCATTTCCCGCGTCGTCACACACAGGTAATCATAGCTGATGTCCGGCAGAACCGCTACCGCTGCCGCTTCCCCCTGACTCTTATAAGAGGCATCTCCCCATGTGGCATCCAGATAATAGTATTCACCCTCTACCTGTATCAGATTCCACGCATGGCTTTCTGTCCCGTTTACGGTTCCTATAACAAGTGTTGCCGGAATTTCCAGCTTATTCAGCAGATACTGCACTGATTTGGCATATCCCTGGCAAACGGATTGTTTCCCGATAAACACGGAGCAGATGTTCTGGTTATCTGCCGCTTCTTTGTTGTATCCGGTTCTGAAAATCACATATTCGTATACATATTTCACCTTTTCATAATCCGAAGCATTCCTGTCAATGCCGGAAAGACACTCCTCCACGACTACATCTATCTGCCGCTGCATTTCTTCCCTTTCCGTTTTTGACATGGTATACGTGCCGGCAAAACCGATTTTAGAAATCTCTGTTCCGTAAGTATAAACCGTATAAGTATAGCCCTTTACAAAAAACAGCTCCGGATGGTCGTACATGACGCACTGGAATATTTTATCCAGCCCCTCCGCTCCTATGGTCGCATTTCCGCCCGACGACAAAGTTATCTCTCCCGCCATGGAATCCATACCTGCATACATTTCTTCATACCAGATTTTCTCATCCTCTCTTAGATGATCATAATAATAGTAATAACCGGCACCGTCTTTTATAAGCTGTGTGGCCTCCGTTCCCGTCTCTCCCTGTGCTGCGGTCACATTCTCAGCCGTTCCGTCACTCTGCAAACCGCTTCCGCTTTCGTGGGAATCTCCCGCCTGACTTCCTGCCGCCTGATTTCCTGCTGCCTGGTTTTCTGCCGTCTGACCTCCTGCCGTCTGGTTTTCTGCCGTCTGACTTCCTGCCGTCTGACTTCCTGCCGTCTGGTTTTCTGCAGCTGTCCAAGGTCCCTGCCCTGTCTCCATTTTACACGCACTCATAAAAGCACTGAGCAGTACGGTTAAAATTATGATATTCCTTTTTTTATTCGTCCGGCATCTTCTGCTTTGTTCCATATTCTCTCACCCGGTCGCACCAGTAGTGCTTTGTTTCTCTTTTTCAGCTTCCATTTTTATAGGATGATTTCTTTGTTTAGTTTCTGCCAAACTCAGAAAGTACAAGTCCTTCGTTTCTCTCCAGTGTCATGCCCACGCTCCATGCATTGACAAATAAAAGCAACGGGTTACCCTTTAAGTCCTGAATCTTCTTCATGTCTGAAGTACCTGTCAGCCTGTTCAAATCGATATCCTTATTTTCAATCCAGCGGATGTGCTCATAAGGAAGGGGCTCCAAACGGATTTCTACATTGTACTCATTTTCCAGACGGTACTTTAATACATCAAACTGCAGCACACCTACCACACCTACAATAATTTCTTCCATACCGGTATTGAACTCCTGGAAAATCTGGATGGCACCCTCCTGTGCAATCTGACTGACACCTTTAATAAACTGTTTTCTTTTCATGGTATCAATCTGACGCACTCTTGCAAAATGCTCCGGTGCAAAGGTAGGAATACCCTCATACTGAATCTTTTCTTTCGGCATACAGACCGTATCACCAATAGAAAAAATGCCCGGGTCAAACACACCGATAATATCCCCTGCATAGGCTTCACTCAGAATCTTGCGTTCATCTGCCATAATCTGCTGGGGCTGGGAAAGACGCATTACCTTATTGCCCTGTACATGTCTGACCTCCATGCTTGCGTCAAATTTACCGGAACAGATACGCATAAATGCAATTCTGTCTCTGTGTGCTTTATTCATATTTGCCTGTATCTTAAACACAAATGCCGAAAATTCATTTTCAACCGGGTCAATCAGACCTACATCCGCCTTTCTGGCAAGGGGCGTAGTCGTCATCTCCAAAAAGTGCTTTAAAAAAATTTCCACGCCGAAGTTAGTCAGGGCAGAGCCAAAGAATACCGGTGTCAAATCACCGCTTCTGACGGCATCCAAGTCAAATTCCGCACTGGCTCCGTCCAAAAGTTCAATTTCATCATAGAGCTTGTCCGCTGCCTCTTGACCGATAACAGAAACCAGCTTTTCCTTTTCTGCTACCGAAACCTCAGTAGTCTCGCCTTCCTTCGTTCCCTTCTCGGTATCGGAAAAAGTGTATACAGCCTCCTTGTTACGGTCATACACACCTTTAAAGCCCTTGCCGGAGCCGATAGGCCAGTTTACCGGGCAGGTTGCAATGCCCAGCTCCTTCTCAATCTCATCCAGCAGTTCAAAGGTATCGTTGGCATCACGGTCCATTTTGTTAATAAAAGTAAAAATGGGTATCTTCCGCATTACACATACCTTGAACAGCTTTCTGGTCTGTGCCTCTACACCCTTGGAGGCATCAATTACCATGACCGCCGAATCCGCTGCCATCAGTGTACGGTAGGTATCCTCCGAGAAGTCCTGGTGCCCCGGTGTATCCAGAATATTGATACAGAAGCCGCCGTATTCAAACTGTAATACGGAGGAGGTAACCGAAATACCTCTCTCTTTTTCAATTTCCATCCAGTCCGATACCGCATGCCTTGCGGTTGCTTTTCCTTTTACACTGCCGGCTAAGTTAATGGCTCCGCCGTAAAGGAGAAACTTCTCTGTCAGGGTTGTCTTACCCGCATCGGGGTGGGATATAATTGCAAATGTCCTTCTTCTGTTTATTTCGTCTGCGTAGTTTGCTGCCACGTCTGTTTCCTCCTGCCTTATAACATACTTTTCCCGTCAAAGCCGGGCACAATACCAAAGTATTGTAACACAGTTGCCCCTATATCTGCAAAGGTTTCCCGCGTTCCGAAATTTTTTATTTCTACCGGCTGCCCGTACATAAGAAAAGGTACATACTCTCTGGTATGGTCTGTGGTTGCTGTATAACCCGGGTCACAGCCGTGGTCGGCTGTTATCATCAGGATATCCTCCGGCCGCATTTTTTTAATGATGTCCGGCAGCTTTTCATCAAAAGCACTAAGTGCCTTTGCATAACCGTTAATATCCCTGCGATGGCCGTACAGCATATCGTAATCCACCAGGTTCACAAAACACAAGCCTTCAAAATCTTTATCCATGTACTTAAGAGTCTTCTCGATACCATCCTCATTTCCCTCAGTATACACATACTCCGTAATACCCTTTCCTGCAAAGATATCATATATCTTGCCTACCGCAATAACCTCTTTTCCCGCTTTACTAAGTTCATCCAGCATGGTAGGCACTGGCGGCTCGATGGAAAAATCATGTCTCCGTGCAGTACGTTTAAAGCTACCTTTTTCTCCGATAAACGGTCTGGCAATCACTCTGCCCACTCCGTGTTTTCCGGTCAATATCTTTCTGGCTGCCCTGCAATATTCATACAATTGCTCCACAGGCACAACGTCCTCATGAGCTGCAATCTGAAACACACTGTCTGCAGAGGTGTACACAATAAGACTGCCGGTCCGCATATGTTCTTCCCCATAATCCTCTATAACCTTCGTTCCCGAATAGGGCTTATTGCATAGTACTCCCCTGCCGGTCTCAGCCGAAAAAGCAGATAATACCTCTCCCGGAAATCCTTCCGGATACACAGGCAGCGGCTGTCTGGAACAGACACCCGCTATTTCCCAATGTCCTATGGTTGTATCTTTTCCTGCTGAGGCCTCTTTCAGGCGGGCATATCCCGCCAGCGGGGCCGCTTCCTTTTCCCCACATGTAATACCGTCAATATTGAAAAGTCCTAACTTTTTCATATGCGGCATCGCGAAATAAGAACTCTCTGCCACTGTGCCCAGTGTGTTGACATTTACATCCCCGAATTCCTTCGCGTCCGGCATTTCGCCGATTCCAAAGCTGTCTAATACAATTAGAAAAATTCTTTTCATCCGTATCCCTCCGCATATGTCTCAAATACTTACAGTGATTTTACCATAATCTTCTTTACTGCACAACTGTGCTGATTACGATATTTGATGCTTCTACATTTGTTTTCCGCTTTACGATGTCCTCAATTTGCGCTCTCTGTGCATCAGTCAGCTCCGGCTCATTTACCACTACATCCACACTGCCCCCGCTGATACTGACGACCACGTCCGTAAAGCCCTTTGCCTCCAGCAGGATTTCTGCACTCATTTCCTGTTCTGCTATGGCAGTCATCTCCACCATGGTATCTACCGCATTTTGTTTCTGCTCGTCGCTCAAAGTTGTACTATTGATAATTTCCAGCAGGGTTTCTTTATTCCGTGCACGCACCTGCTCCTTCAGCAATCTGGCCTCAGAAAGTGTCGTTACGGAGGTAGTTCCCGTAAACACAGCCTCTCCCGGTATTTCTCCTTCATCAGGTGTTTCCACGCCACCGGCAGCCACTGCGGTGTCCATACCTTCATCCAGATAGTTGTCTGCAATTTCATTTACATCCGAATCCAGACTTTCTATTTCCGTAAGCTGTGCTAAAGTAAGATCCTCTTCCGACAAATCCAGCAATCCGTCCAAAGAATAATCTTCTGTCACGCTGCCGGCCGTAAAGTTTTCTACCTCCACTTTATCCAGAGTCTGTGCTCCTCCCGCAGTAGCTATATAATCCTCTTTTTCCAGATTGGTACCTGCAAATTGCAGATAACCTGCTACAGCAATCATAATTGCCAGTGCGGTAATCATAAGTTGGTTCTTTTTCAGAATATTCTTCACGTCATTCTCCCCTTTACTGGCTGCTTACCAGTTTCTTTTTACTATTTTATTATATTAACACTGTGTCCGTGCTATGCATGACATCTCTATTTTGTTCCTCCCATTTTCATTACCTTTATTTTATGTGCCTCTATGCCAAACAGCACCTGCACGGCTTCTGATATATTGATGCTTACATTACCGTTGCCGGCCCCCTCTGCCAACACCACTACCCCTTCTATTCTTGGGCTCACCGTTTTAATAACATACGGTTGGGAATTGTTTCCTGTATTGGAGAACACTGTGCTCTCCCCCATATCCACATTATTTATGGTGCGGGTACCTCCTGCTGAATCGGTTTCTTCTGTATTGGAACGTACCACCGGCACATCCTTCTCTACAATTTTCTCTTCCGAAGTCTCTAACGTAATCAGAACTTCGACTTTTCCCGCTCCTTCAAGCTGACTTAATACCTCTTCCAGTTTTTCTTCCATCCGTGCAATATAAAACTGCCCCTCTGACAAATTCTCCCCATAATTTCCCGTTCCGTCATATTCCGAAGAATTAAAATAGCTATTGTTATTATTTTGTGCTTCCGCTTCATTCTCAGTGCTCTGAGTGCTTTTATTCTTTACTGGAAGGGCAATTATCATAAGCAGTACTCCGGTCAGAACCAATACCACCAGATTGTTTTTATTTTTTGCCAGTTTTTTTATCTTTTCAATCATCCGGTTTTACCTCTATCCTTTCCACACAAATTGTCTCCTGCTGCTGTCCTTCTTCCTCATTCCGGATATAGGCACCCGTTTCCGCCCAATCTTCTTCCGCCTCCGTTTCGTTTTCCTCAGTTTCTATATTATTAAGTGCAGATTTAATTTCTTCCATTCTCATTTCCTCTATCCGTTCAGCTGTTGATACACTCTCCAGTCCTGCCCGCTCCATGCCGGCGGCAATCATGCTCCGATAATAATCCAGTCTCCCCGAAAACACAGCCTCTCCGCCCTTTCCCAATATTGCCATAACCGGTACAAACATCTGTGCCAGAACCATAACTCCGATTAACAGTTTGATATACTTTCCGTATTGTGCAGTCGGTTTAAAATGCAGAAGCATCTGGGCACAAATAACAAAAATGCTGACCTGCTTAATAAGGCTCAATAAACTGTTTCCCATGTTTCCTACCCTTCTGCCGGATTCATTTTCCCGGTCATCTGCCTTTTGTCTAAAACCCCCTGTTTGTCGTATAAGAAGCTACCGAAACAGTAATCAGAAACAGTAATACAGAAGTTCCCACAGTTTTAAACAAAAGCTGTCCCCCG
Source organism: Lachnospiraceae bacterium (assembly GCA_051879895.1). Lineage (GTDB taxonomy): Bacteria > Bacillota > Clostridia > Lachnospirales > Lachnospiraceae > Acetatifactor. The sequence continues at coordinate 24,016 of JBJEMX010000038.1, read as the reverse complement.
TTTCCTACCCTGTCCGTACAGGCTGTAATCCTTTTATCACTAACCATTCCAAGAAAGGCCGCAGCTGCCTTCAGCAAAAATGATATTACCAGTATTTTTAAAAGAGGGGCTGCCGAGAATGCCAGTAAAAGTAATAATAACACGAGTCCTATACTGTTTTTAATCAAAACCGCAGAACCCAATACCATTTCCACCACCCCATCCGCAGTATTTCCGATGCCCGGTATTGCCGCAACCGCTTTTTGCAATGCAGTTGTTTTCACCGAATCAATAGCGGGTGTTATCATTGATTGTAATATACTTAACCCGGTTACCAGTCCCAAAAGCATCTTCAGCAGAAAACGGATGGCCTTGTCCATTCCTTCTACCAGAAGTGTCAGCCGCTCTTCTGCCCACAGTCCGTTTATCATAGTTAATAATATATAGCTGTTTATCAAGGGCAGTATCAGCGTCAGAAGTACATTTTCTACCAGATAAATCAAAAAGAGAACAATCTGGTACCCGGCAGTTGCGGTGACACTTCCCGATGCCATTCCTACCGACAAAAAATAAGCCGGTATAAATGCAGTAATAAAATTAACGATATTTTTCATTGTATCAGCTGCCACTTCTGCCGTTTCCGTAAAGCACTTTAGCAGCAATGCCGACATCAGCATATAGGTAAAATAGAAACCCATATCCGCAATCTGATGATTGTCAAATATTTCAATAAAATGTGCAATCACTGCTGCCGCAACTCCCAGTACCATAATCCAGATAAATATCTCTTTTATGGAAGCAAACTCCGAAACCATCCCATTAACAGCTGTCTGAAATGCATAGGAAATACCTCCCCATATATCTCCCGACAGAAGCCTTGAGAACATTTCCTGCAGGTCAAACCGGTTGTCCGGAAAAATTCCCGAAAGACTCGCTTCCAGCTCTCCCATGCTGTATTTTTCCCAGATTTCCGATATTCCTACCGACATGTCTCAATCCTCACATAAATCCCTGTATTTGCTCCAGAACTGCCAGCAGTATCGGCAATCCCGCAAACATAACCGCCAGTTTCCCTAACACCTCTATCTGTCCCGCTATTGCACCAAATCCCGCGTCCTTACAGATGCCGGAGCTGAATTCACAAATGTAAGTAATTCCCACTATTTTGAGCAGCGTTCCCAGATAGCCTTCTCCGCCCTTCAAGTATTTCTGTAAAATGCCAAGCTCAGAAATCAATATTGTCAGACTGTTTACCGCATAAAAGAAGATAATCAGTGCAGCTCCGATACCTATGTAGAAATGATACTCCGATTTCATTCCTTTGAATTGAACAGCCAGCAAAACTCCCATAATTCCAAACAGACTCAGTTTTATAATCTCCATTCAATCCGCTTCCCTTCTTCTCTGTAAATCATAAAGAAAACAGTGCCTGAATTGTACTAAATAATTCATATATATAGGGCACCAGCCAGGTCAGCACCAGAATCAGTCCCGCAAGGCTGACCAAAAAGGCCTGCTCCTCCCTGCCGCTGTGCTTTAGTACCTGATTCAAAATGGTAACCAATATTCCTACCGCCGCAATTTTAAATATAAGACTAACTCCCATGCTGCCTCCTTATGGTTTTTCAGAATTTTTCTTCCTTTATCCACTGTTTCATGTCTGTTAAAGCAGTATTACCGTCAGCAGCAGCCCCCCCATAATTCCTAATCCGGAAGCCATCCTGCATTGCTTTTCCAAATCCGCTTCCCTGTTTTTCATATGCACTGCCAAGATATTCCTGTACTGCTCCAGTACCTTAATCTGCATCAGATTGTCTGCCAGACTGTTATTGTCTGCAAACTCTAAAAAGGGTCTTTTTTCTTCTGCCGACAGGGCAATCTCCTCTACTGCCTTCCCCATAATGCTTCTCCAATTTTCTCCGAAAGCTCCTCCATCGTCCGTAAGCATAGCTTCATATACTCCAAGCAAAGCCTCTCGGTAAGGCTCCTTTGCTCTTTCCCCAACTCTTCTGCAGCATTCCGGCAGTGTAGCCTTATCGTAACGAATTTCACTGATAAACATCTGCAATATCTGTTCCATATATCGTAAGTGCCACAAAGCTGTATGGAAGCTCTGCCTGTAATACAAACCGATACCCGTGCAGCCTGCCATAATAAAAACCGCCCCTAAAACCTGCAGCATAGTTCGCTCTCCTTTTTATAAACTCCTTCCACCCGTGGACAGCCATTCTTTTTATCCAGGACAATATACCTTTCAAAAAGTCCTTCTTCCAGCAATTCCTTCCTGTATGTCCTCTTCTGCACCTCCTCCATCCCAAAGCCGTGTAAGGTTGCCAGCAATCTGCAGCCACAGGCAGATACTCTCTGTAATGCCTCTACATCCTCCATACTTCCAACCTCATCTATCGCAACCACCTGGGGTGCCATGGAACGAATGAGCATCATCATCCCATGTACCTTAGGGCATGCATCCAGAATATCCGTCCTGATTCCCAAATCATTCTGTGCTTCCCCCATATAACTGCCCGCAATCTCAGAACGCTCATCCACAACTCCCACTGTCATACCTCTTCCGTAACTGTTTCCATTCGATATCTGCCGTATAATATCCCGCAAAAGAGTTGTCTTTCCACAACCGGGAGGTGATACTATCAGCGTATTGCATAAATGACCTTTTTCATACAAACAGGGTAATACCTCATCCGCTACCCCCTGTATCTCATGGGAAACACGTATATTCATTGCAGAAATATGCTTCATGGTCCTGATTCGTCCATTCTCCTCCAGCACTGCCTGTCCGGCAATTCCTATGCGGTGCCCGCCCGGAACTGTTAAAAACCCCTGACGGATTTCGTCCTCATAAGCATAAAGTGAGGCATGGCACACCTGATTCAAAATTTCTGCCAAATCCTTACTTCCGACTATGTATGCAGCTTCTTTGTGCTTGTCCAATCCGCCTTCCGGTCTTATGAAATATTCCCCGCCATGTAGTTTTACCAATACCGGCTTTCCTACCCGAAGACGGATTTCTTCTAATTTTTCATAAGCTCTTGCAGTTTGTTCCCACATTCCTCTCCGGCTCTGGGGAAAAATACGCAAAATGCTGTCTGCACCTGTCACGGTATCACCTCCCTTTAGCGTCCGCACAATCATCTGCTGCTTGTCTTATCAGCCTTTGTTCTACACTAATATATGTAAAGTTGTCCGGGATATTACTAAAAATTTTGTATAGAAAAAAGAACAATGAAAACCAAAAGATACTATAGACATTTTATATATTAGCTGTTAATATAATATTATAAAACAGTAATGATTATTATTATCATAAAAGGAGGAAGCATTATGAACAACACAGCACAGGTAGATAATTTAGTAGCTCTTTTAGACGGTTACACTGCAAAGGGCGGTCACCATTTGAATGTTAATGTACTTAACAGAGACACTCTTTTGGACGCACAGAAGCATCCGGAAAACTATCCTCAGCTTACTATCCGCGTATCGGGTTATGCCGTAAACTTTATTAAGCTGACCCCTGAACAGCAGGCAGACGTTATCAGCAGAACCTTCCACGAAGCTGTATAAGTACTTGCCAGGCCGGATATGTAATGTATTCTGCCTATAAAAGCCCACAAAAAAACCAGAAGGTCAAAAGCCTTCTGGTTTTGTTTTTAAATAGCAATATGGAACTGATTATTCCCAAGCCTGCCATTCAACCCATGCATCATCATAGGTAAAATGCTCCAGGGAAATGCCGGTAATCTCTCCATCTGTATCGAAGTTTACTGCAAAAACAACAACTTCTTCGTATTCATCCAAGTCTGCATCACAGAACCATGCATTCTGTACTTCATAGTCCTCCATGACTTTCCACTTACCGTCTACCTTGCAGTATCCGATATCCAGCCATACATTATTGTTGGTTCCGTTGTACATTTCATCCGGTTCCTGATTGGTATATGCAGCGAAGCTGGTATACTCATTCTGGCTTCCGCTGTAGAGCTCCCATACTGCATAGCCGGGCTTTACAGAGTAAAGCTTTTTGTAATCGTCTAAGGTCATACCAAGCTCTAAGCCCCTGTTGGTTGCAAACTCGAAATCGAATTCTTCATAGTCACCGTCTGCATAATCGGTATAATAGCTTACATCACTATATACGATCATTGCATGGTCACATTTAACCTCCTGCTTCTCGCTGCCGTTGACGAAAACTAAATCTTCATCAGTCCACTTTGCTTTGGAATTACCACATGCTACAAGGCTGAATGCCATAACGCATGTAAGAACAGCTGCTACTAACTTCTTCATTTGTTTCTTCCTCCTCATACTATAAATTATTTTACATTATATATTTTATTATTGCTGTGCAACATCTTTCATGGAGAAACTGATTCTGCCCATCTTATCTTTACCGAGACATACTACCGTAACCATATCACCTAAGGTCAGTACATCCTCAACATGATTGATTCTTTCCTTTGCAATCTTGGAGATATGAACCATACCTTCTTTACCGGGAGCAAATTCGATAAATGCACCAAACTCTTTGATGCTTACTACCTTACCCTTGAAAATCTGGCCTTCTGCAAAATCGGTAGTGATAATCTTAATCATCTCTACTGCCTTATCCATCATTTCTTTGTCGGTACCGCATACGGATACATTACCATCATCTGTAATATCAATCTTCACACCGGTACGTGCAATGATTTCATTGATAGTCTTTCCTCTCTGCCCCACAACATCACCAATCTTTTCGGGATCAATCTGGATAGAGATAATCTTGGGCGCATACTTGCCAACTTCTTTTCTGGGCTCTGCAATTGCAGGCTTCATACAGGTATCCATGATAAACAATCTTGCATCGCGGCATCTTGCAATCGCACCTTCTACGATAGGTCTGGTCAGACCATGAATCTTAATATCCATCTGGATAGCGGTAATACCTTCGGTCGTACCGGTTACCTTAAAGTCCATATCACCGAAGAAATCCTCCAGACCCTGGATATCGGTAAGCAGTACGAAATCATCGTCTGTATCACCGGTTACCAGACCACAGGAAATACCTGCAACCATCTTCTTAATGGGAACACCTGCTGCCATTAAGGACATACAGGAAGCACAGGTAGAAGCCATGGAAGTAGAACCATTGGATTCAAAGGTTTCAGATACGGTACGGATTGCATAAGGGAATTCTTCCTCGGAGGGAAGTACCGGAATCAGTGCTCTCTCTGCCAGTGCACCATGTCCGATTTCTCTACGTCCGGGACCTCTGGAAACCTTTGTCTCACCTACGGAGTAGGAGGGGAAATTGTAATGGTGCATATATCTCTTGGATGTCTCGTTTTCATCAAGACCGTCCACTCTCTGTGCTTCAGATAAAGGAGCCAGTGTACAAACATTGCAAATCTGAGTCTGTCCTCTGGTAAACATAGCAGAACCATGTACACGGGGAATCAGATCTACCTCTGCTGCCAAAGGACGAATCTGGGTAATTTCACGGCCGTCAGGACGCTTGTGATCCTTTAAAATCATCTTACGGACAGTCTTCTTTTCATACTGGTAAACTGCTTCACCCAGTAAAGAGAGCCACTCTTCGTTTTCTGCGAAGGCTTCTTCTAATTTTGCTGTAATGTTTTTGATATTTTCTTCTCTTGTCTGCTTGTCATCGGTAAATACCGCAACCTCCATTTCAGCAGGAGTTACGATTTCCTTCATAGCCTCAAACATTTCAGCAGGGATTGCACAGCTTGTGTACTCATGCTTAGGCTTACCGACTTCAGCTACAATCTGATCAATAAATGCTATGATGGTCTGGTTGATTTCATGTGCTTTATAGATTGCTTCAATCATCTTAGCTTCGGGAACTTCATTGGCACCGGCCTCAATCATGATAACCTTTTCCTTAGTGGAAGCAACAGTCAGATTTAAGTCGCCTTCTTTCCACTGTGCCTGGGAAGGATTCACAATCAGTTCGCCATCAATCATACCCATCTGGGTCATGGCACAGGGACCGTCAAAAGGAATATCGGAAATGCAGGTTGCAATAGCTGCACCTAACATTGCTACCAATTCGGGACGGCACTCAGGGTCCACACTCATAACCATATTGTTTAAGGTGACATCATTACGGTAATCCTTGGGAAATAAGGGACGCATAGGTCTGTCGATAACACGGCTGGTCAAGATAGCATTTTCGCTTGCCTTGCCCTCTCTCTTATTGAAGCCTCCGGGAATTTTACCGACTGCATACAGCTTCTCTTCATATTCTACGCTCAGAGGGAAGAAATCAATACCGTCTCTGGGCTTATCAGATGCTGTAGCACAGGATAATACGGTGGTGTCACCGTACTGCATGAAAGCACAGCCGTTGGCCTGCTTTCCTACTCTGCCGATATCTACACGTAAGGTACGTCCGGCAAGATCCATGGAAAAAGATTTGTACATACTAATCTCCTTTGCATATCCGCATATAGAATGCGGGGTGCTCCAGGTAACTACCGAAACTACTGAAAAATTCACCCGATATGACGTATCGGATACGCTTTTCAGCGGTCTCGGAATAGCATTACCTGAAGAGTGAACGGGTTTCAAAATACATTGTCAAAACTTCATTGCATCAGATTTCCGTAATTCCGTTCCAATCAGAAAAAACAGTTTTTCCTTTATCGGAATAAAGGCAGAGCAGCCGAAATACTCGGGCAAACTCTGCCTCATGCTTTTCGCAATTATTTTCTGATTCCGAGTTTTGCAATGATTGCACGATATCTTTCGATATCTTTCTTCTTCAGATAGTCAAGAAGACCACGTCTCTGACCAACCATCTTAAGCAAACCTCTGTTAGAATGATGATCCTTGGGATTCTGCTTCATATGCTCAGTCAGCTCTTTGATTCTTTCGGTCAGAACTGCGATCTGAACCTCAGGTGAACCGGTATCGCCGGGCTTTGTAGCATACTCATTGATGATTGCTGTTTTCTTTTCTTTAGAAATCATTTTTGTTTCCTCCTTATTTTTTGAAACGCCTGACACCAAGGTGCGGTCGGAGTGTCCGATACCCGAGTGTCGGCTAAAATCATACTTTGTAACTATACCATAAAAAATGGTAATTGTAAACAACTATTTTTCTGCAAAGCAACCCCTCATTTTTCTGCAAAGCAGCCCCGCAAAACAGCCGGAAACCTACTCGCTCTTTTCTGCAAAACGTGCCGCCTGCTGTGCAATCAGAGCTGCATCATCAAAATAGTTGATTTTCATGGCTGCTTTTACCTCAGACATGGTCTGTGCTGCCGCTTCTCTTGCCACTTCGCTGCCTTTTTTCAGAATATCATAAATTTCAGGAATCTGCTTTTCCAGTTCCTTTCTGCGGGTACGGATAGGCTCTAATTCCTCCTGCACAATAGCATTTAAGAATTTTTTCACCTTCACATCTCCCAAGCCGCCTCTCTGGTAATGTGCCTTTAATTCATCCAGATTTGCATACTCAGGCAGAAATCTTTCAAAATGCTCATCCTTACAGAATGCATCCAGATAGGTAAATACCGCATTTCCCTCCAGAGAACCGGGGTCAGTAATCTTTAAATGGTTGGGGTCGGTAAACATGCTCATAATCTTGGTCCGCACTTCATCTGCAGAATCGGACAGATAAATACAGTTACCCAAAGACTTACTCATCTTCGCCTTACCGTCAGTACCGGGTAAACGGCAGCATACTTCATTCTGCGGAATCAAAGCCTCCGGCTCCACCAGCGTATCACCGTAAACAAAGTTGAATCTTCTTACAATTTCACGACACTGTTCAATCATAGGAAGCTGATCCTCGCCGACAGGCACGGTAGTTGCCTTGAATGCCGTAATGTCTGCTGCCTGGCTGATAGGATAAGTCAGAAAGCCTACCGGAATACTGGTTTCAAAGTTACGCAGCTTAATCTCGCTCTTTACAGTAGGATTACGTTCCAGTCTGGATAAGGTAACCAGATTCATGTAATAGAAGGATAATTCCGTCAGTTCCTGAATTTGTGACTGGATAAACAGGGTGGATTTTTCAGGATCCAGCCCACAGGATAAATAATCCAGTGCCACCTCAATAATGTTCTGTCTTATTTTTTCCGGATTGTCTGCATTATCGGTCAGTGCCTGTGCATCGGCAATCATAATAAAAACTTTATCGTATTCTCCGGAATTCTGTAATTCCACACGTCTCTTTAAAGAGCCTACATAATGACCTAAATGCAGTTTGCCTGTAGGACGGTCACCTGTTAAGATAATCTTACTCATAAACCCTCTCCTAAATCCTAGTAATTTTCTGCCTTAATCTGAAAATAACTCTGAGGATGTGCACAAACAGGACAAACTTCCGGTGCCTGTCTGCCCACGCAGACATGTCCACAGTTTGCACACTGCCAGATCATCTCTCCGTCTCTGGAAAATACCAGTCCGCCCTCTACATTTTCCAAAAGCTTTTTGTAGCGTTCCTCATGCTCTTTTTCAATCGCAGCTACGCCTTCAAACAAATCAGCAATTTCATCAAAGCCTTCTTCTCTTGCTTCCTTTGCAAAAGTAGGATACATCTCTGTCCATTCGTAGTTTTCGCCGCCTGCTGCTTCCTTTAAGTTTTCAACGGTATTGCCTACCGCACCGCCGTTTAACAGCTTATACCATATTTTTGCATGTTCTTTTTCATTATTTGCAGTTTCTTCAAAAATGGCTGCAATCTGTACATATCCATCCTTCTTAGCCTTGCTTGCAAAGTAAGAATACTTATTTCTTGCCTGAGATTCTCCTGCAAATGCTGCCTGCAAATTTGCCTCTGTTCTGGTTCCTTTTAATTCCTTCATACTCTTATATCCTCCTTTATTACTCATTGACTATTTTTTATCATTGTTTCCGTTTTTTGTCAACTGCTTCCACTCTAAGAAACGCAGGCTTTTCCTTCTCTTTCCGCAATCTGATTCATCTTCTCTTCAATTTTGGCTTTTACAATGTCCCGGATTTCCGCAGTGCTCTTACCGGCATATTCTTCAAACGAAATTGCACTCAGAAAATGCACCTGTGTCACGACTTTTTTCAGACTGTTCTCGCCGAAGGGCTTATACGAATCCCAGATAGCTACCGGAACAATAGGACATTTCGCCTTCTGGGCACATTTAAAGCTGCCCGCCCGGAACTCCTGCAGTTTATTGCCGTTATCTTCATAACCGCCTTCCGGGAACATTAAATACCGTCTGCCCTCTTTTAATTCCTTTGCAATTTCCATCATAATACGCACCTGTTGTTTCGGGTCCTTCTTATCCAATCGTTTCCCCTGTACCAGTTCAATGAACTGATCGCAAAGAGGCAGCTTGGCACGCTCCGAGTCCATCACCACCGAACAGGGTGTGGGGTGGGAACCCATAATTCCCAGGGCATCATATTTTCCCTGATGATTGGAGTACATAATATATCCGCCTTCAACAGGCAACTCCTCTGTGCCGAATACCTCCGTGGTAATTTTTCCCTTTTTCTTAATCTTTTCAATCAACTGCACCGCCAGATGAAAGCGACGCTGCTCACTATATTTCTCGGGATGCTTCGCAAAATGGCTCATTTTAATAATGTAATATACAATTAACAAAAACTGTGTAATAATCAAATAATAAAACCGTATCATATTACTCTACTTTTCTCCTGCTTCTTTAAAAATTCCCCGCATACTTTCTGTCATAAAAAGCTGCCCCGCTTCATCCACAAATAAAGCTTTGACTCCATAGCTTTGTGCCAGTTCCATACCCTGTTCCACTCCCAGCACAAAGCATGCCGTGGACAGGGCATCGCTTAAAATGCCGCTGTCACATACAATTGTCACACTGCGTACACCACTTGCCGCCGGATATCCGGTAGCCGGGTCTAATATATGATGGTAACGGATGCCGTCCACCTCTACATACCGCTCATAATCACCGGAAGTAGATACAAAACATTCCCCCTCCAGTACCAGAGTTCCCAGATATTCCGAGCTGTCTGACGGATTTACAACCGCCACCTGCCATGGCGTTCCATCAGGCTTGCTGCCATAGGTCAGCACACTGCCGCCTACGGAAATCACAGCCCCCGAGACCTTCTTTTCTTTCAGGAATTCCGCTATTTCATCACAGGCAATCCCTTTGCCTGCAGCTCCCAGATCCAGACTCATACCCTCAGGCAAAAACAAGGTTCCGTCTTCTATGGTCACTGCTTCATAACCTGTATGCCGCAACGCTTCCTCTATCTGATGCGAATCCGGCAGATTTACCTGTGTGGAAATATCCGTCAGGCTGTCTTCCCGGGCAGGCGGTTTGGTCAAGATGTCCTCCTTGGCTGCCTCTCCACTTTCTCCTGCTGCCCATGCATCAATATTCCAAAGCTGTACTATCGGATGCAGCGTCATATCAAAGGCCCCGTTACTGCGTTCAGACACCTCCATCAAAACAGCCAGTTGTCGACTAAGCTTTGGGGAGAGAGAAATCCCTTCCTCACTCCCTGCCTGTGCATTGATACGAGCCACCTCCGACCCGTCGATTCTCCACGACAAGGTATCCTGCTCCAATTCATTGATAAGCCCGGTTATCTCATCTGTCACATCCTCACCGGAGGTATACACCGTCTGGTATATCATGGTACCCATGGCCGTATTTACAGAAGTAAATTTTACTGTTCTACCGCAACCCGCACAAAAACAAAGTCCTGCTGCAAGTAAACTGCCGCACAACAGCTTTTTAAAAATTTTCTTTCTGTTCCTCTTCATTTTAACAGTTCCTTTTGTTATACTACATGTAAGTATAACAAAAAAACTTGTAACTGACAATATCGGGAACGCTATGATAAATTGGGAAATATTATGGCAAATCAGGAAGTTCTATGATAAATGATACCAGACATTCAAAAAAAAGCAAACATGTATCGCATACTCCTGCCACCTTTACAAGGGGACCTCTGTGCCGTGCACTGGCTCTTGTAGCGGTTTTAGTGGTTTTATGTATCATTTCGGTATTTTATATCTTTATACGAAAGCACTCTGTTTCTTCTACAGTCAGTGCGTATATTTACCAAAATGGTTCCCTGATACAGACTGTAAATTTATCAGAAGTAACCGAACCTTATTCTTTTGTGATAGAATCCCCCGACGGCGGTTTTAATACGATTGAAGTCCGCCCCGGTGCCATCGGCATCTGCGATGCCGACTGTCCCGACAAGCTCTGCGTTTCCATGGGCTACGCAGACTCCTCTTTACTTCCCATCATCTGCCTGCCCCACTCTCTGGTGATACAGGTAGCAGAAAAAGAGGAAGCAGCAGATATTGTGACATATTAATTGATATCATGACATACTAATTGATATTGTTCAGACTGTTAAACCAGTTGATTTGCTTGTAACTGAGATTGCCGATTGAGAAAATGGCAACTATAACAGATTGCCGATTGAGAAGGAGGTAGTTATGCGACTCAAAAGACTAACTACTCTTGCCGTTTTTACTGTGATTGCCTTGACAATATTTGTAGTGGAAAGTGCCATTCCCGTACCGGTTCCCCTTCCCGGAATCAAGTTAGGACTGTCCAATATCGTAACATTATTTTTATTGTTGAATTATAAACCGGCAGATGCTTTTTATGTGCTTCTTGCCCGTATCCTGCTGTCTTCGTTCTTTACCGGACAGGCTCTTTATTTAGTGTACAGTCTCTGTGGCGGTCTTTTCTGCTTTGTCATCATGTGCCTGCTCCATCGCTTTTTGTCAGGACACTTTATTTTCATTACCAGCATCTTCGGTGCACTGTTCCACAACTTAGGACAGCTTTCTGCCGCTTTTTTTGTTACAGGCACTCCGGGGGTATTCGCCTACCTGCCTTTTCTGGTTTTAAGCGGTACCGTCACCGGGCTTTTTACCGGACTTTGTACCCATTATGCACAAAAGTATTTAAAAAAGTATGTTCCGAAAATAGAGTGAATCGGGTGGTAGTTGTAAATTGAGTTGAAATTACAAATCAGGCATCGACTGCGAAGTGAGATAATTACAAACCATGTGCAGCAATTACAGAAAACTTATAAAAGTTTCCCTTCCTTTTTTAAATATTCCAGCAACGCCACACACCCTTCCCTTACATCCTCATAGGTTTCATCAAAGTTACCGGTATACCAAGGGTCAGCGATATCCCGGGGATATTGTGTAAAATCTAACAGTTTATATATTTTGTGTTCCTTGTCGCCGTCTGCAATCCGGGTCATATTACGGATATTCGCAGCATCCATCCCAATCAGATAATCATAATATTCATAATCTGCTTTCGTCATCTGCACTGCCCGGTGAGGAATTACAGGAATTCCCACCTGCCGGAGTTTTGCAACGGTTCCATAATGAGGGCCGTTCCCTATTTCCTCACGGCTGGTAGCCGCTGAATTGATTTCAAAAAGTGAAGCCAGGTTGTTTTGCCTGACAATGTATGTGAATACGGACTCTGCCATAGTGCTGCGGCAGATGTTGCCGTGGCAAACCATGAGGACTTTTATTTTTCTTTGCATATCTTAATATAACCTCGATTTTCTTTGTTTTTCCTTGTATTTACTAGGGTTCTAGCCATTTTCCTTTAGAGCCCTATCTCGGTATATCTTATCATATTTTTTCTTATCTTGGTAGGTAAAAGCTGTACAAATGGCTGTAAATTTTACCACTCGTACAGCAACCCTATTTTTACCACCCAATTTTATACCGCACTTACCCTTTTCAATTCTCTCTTGGCATTCTCCATATCCACCAATGCCATCTCTTTTTTTAACTGCTCTCTTACCTTCATCTGCTCCAGTTCGTCCTTGGCATCTTCTAATTTGAGATGCGTGTACACATTCAAAGTTGTTGCTATATCTGCGTGTCCCATGAGATATTGCAATGTTTTAACTGCTATTCCCGACTTTGCCATATTCGTACAATATGTGTGCCTGCATATATGGGGTGTAATCTTTGGTAATTCCACCTTGTAGGTTTTATTATATTTCTCAACAGAATGTTGAAATTTCTTTTCCCACTGGTATGCCAATATTGGTTTTCCCTTATCATCCAAGAACAGAAAACCGCTGACACCATCAATCATCTGTTCCACCTTTGGTTTCTTTCTGCTTGAAATGATACGCTTAAATGCTTCGTACACTTCATCACTCATTGGAAGCACCCTTGTTCCTGCTGTTGTTTTAGTCTGCTCAACGTACACTTTCTTTCCACCTGTGTACTGCAACTGCTTATTAATATCTATTGTCCGCTCCTGCAAATCTATGTCACGAATTGTCAGTCCACACAATTCGCTGATACGCAATCCTGTTTTAAACAAGATAAACATACCATCATGGAACTGATTGAAATATTCATCTTCTTTGATGAATTTCAGAAAATCCCGCTCCTGCTTTGCTGTCAATGCGTCACGCTTGACGGAATCATTTATCAGCACCGTTGCAAGTTCAAAGTCAAAGGGATTTTTACGAAGCAAGTCATCCTCCACCGCCATTTCAAAAGCAGGTCTTACCACTCCACGAATGCTATGAATGGAACTGTAACTGCGACCGCCATCCTGCAACTCTATCAGCCACATTTTCGCTTCGGATGTCTTTATATTAGCAATTTTCTTTTGCCCGAACGGATCAGTCTTTAACACATTTACGACTGTTTTATATCCTGCTCTTGTTGTAGGGCGCACCTTTGTTTTTAAACTGATATACCGTTCCACCAGTTCAAGCACCGTTACACCGCCTGCCTTATAGGAAATTCCGTCACGCAAATCCTTTTCAATCAGCTTTTCTTTTTCTCTCAATGACAAGTCAATCTTTTTGCCTGCCGGTGTCTTATCGTTCCGCTCTAACTTCCAACTGTAAATGTACATTCTTTTGCCAGTTGTCGGGTCTTTGTATGCATACATATATCTGCCGTCCGCTCTTTGCATCTCATTATCTCTTAAAATGCGTCCTTTGCTATCTTTTCTTTTAAAACTCTCTGCCATCATCTTATCCTCCTGCAATTTATTTTTAATTCCCTTTGGGTGGGGGATTGTACCGCCACCCAAAGGGGATTTCAAATGTTTTTTTAAGGTAATTTTAAAATTTCAAATACTGCACGTTTCATCAAGAAACTGCTCAAATTTCATACGCTTAATCAATACTTTCACACCGTTGTTAAGCAGAAAATCAGCAGTTTCATTTTCCTGCACCATCTGCCGCAGTTTCTTTTCGCCAATGTTGAAGTACTCACTGGCTTCTGTAATCGTTAAGTTATACTTGTGCCATAGTGGCACGTTACTTTCTTTCATCATATCGAACCTCCGCTACTTTTTATCGCACTGGGTTCTTTGGGTTTCTGGTTATTTTGGTATTTTAATTTTAGAGTAGGTTTTTCATTATCTCCTCTTGTGTTAAATCGGGCACTCTTTCACATACAATCTGTGTCATGTCATCCCTTTGTTTTTTCATTTTTGCAAGTTCAGACTTTAACTCTTCAATCTCTGCACTTTCTTTTGTATGTGGAACAATTTCTTCATAAGCAACATTGCCAACTGCTTTGCACTCTGCACCTTTACCACTCGGTAACTCTGTTTTGAGAGCGTAAAACCGACAATTCTTTTTGTCAACTTTTCTAGTTTTCTGATAGCCACCAGTATTTTTGTCGGTTACCCACAAACCACGAAGTGCAAATTCTGTACGCACCTCCTGCAAAGAGTACCCCATTTCTGTAACAATCTGTTCAACTTCGGTTTTAGTCAATAATACATATCCATTGCCGAGCCTTGTAACATCACACTGTATTAGGTCATCTCCGTAATCGCTCAATGCCACATATACATCCTGCAAGGAACTTTTTATCGCCAACTCCTCGACTGGTATTTCTGCGTAATTCTCTACAATACGTTGCCACAACACCCTCATTGGAATTGGCATATTCGGACGCTCATACACTCGCAGGCTGTCATAAAATCCACTACGCATACTATCCGTGATATGCGGTCTATAAACGGTTTTCTCTCCCCTAATATAACGGTCATATGAAATGCCTTCCACCTCTCCCAATCCGTCCTCTTCATAAGTGCAAACCTTACAGACATTTTTACACAGCAGTTGTGTCTGCACCATTCCAGTGGGATATTCGATTATCAACTGTAACCAACCACAGCCCCTGCCTGTGTCACAGATGTACCGCACATAAAATGCTCCCCCGTATTTCCCTTCCATCAGCTTCAAGGCATTGCTTAACACACCAGTCTGTGCTCCTAAGACATTGATAGTTTCGTCTATTGCTCCTAGCGTTTCGCTCTCTAAAAGAGCATTGTTTTTTACTTCTTCCATGATTTTTTCCCTTTCTCAACTGTCACTTACATTATTAACAGCTGTTATATTTATAGTTAATTTATGTTTCTGCATCATAAGGTTTGTTGTATTGACAGACTGCCCCCTTGGTGCGGTCGGGGTTCGTCCGTAGTCGCTGATAATTTCTGTATGAGCCGTCCATACATACCCACTCCGCACCAGCAGATATGCACGACCTACTTTTTGTCAAGGTACAATTTACTTCTATCCTATGTAGTCTTTTTCATCTCCTCTCTTTCTCAACTTTGTGTACTCATTATATCTGTATCATCATTTCTTTTATAGCGTCCTCATATTTTGCAGTTTTGTAATCCGTATTCATTGCACATCACCCATTATCATCTCATTAGTCACACTTGGTTTTTTCTGTATCTTCCATGAGACAAAAAAATTTATAATATAGGACAAAAGCATTAAAAAAAGCATTCCACAACTCGGAATGCTCTGTAAAACTTCTCTTTTTATAAACCCTCGTATTTAATTATAATATCCAACTGCCTATATTTTTCTTTCAGCAGTTCATATATTTCCTTCCGCAAAGACTTATCACATACTTTCATATTCTCAACGCTGACATGGCTTAGACTCTCTTTTAAATCAATCATTTCCGTGTCTGAAATATCAAGTGTTACCGCTCTGCCATATTTGAAGAAATAGAATAATTTGCCTATATCTCTCTTATCCTTTTTGTCAGCTTTCAATCCTGCAAATGTATCCTTCAATTTTCTGTTCATTAACTGCATGGCACTGGTGCGGTAACTGCTCTGTTCCTTATTCGTATAGCGAAAGTTTATATATTCTTTCCAGTTTTCTTTGGTAATCCCATCAATTTCTATCATTTCCAATCCTGTCATAATTTCTTTTGACAAGCCTGTCTTACGCAGAGAGCTATTTTCATAATCCCATCTTCTGTCTAAGTTTACACAATTATATGTATCCGCTGTTCTTATTCTGTAATACATATTCTTGTTAATGCCAATCAGATTATATAATTCCTGCTTATCCTTACCCTTATTAAGATATTCCCACATTTTTTCTATAATAAGATAATTTACTTGCCTGTTAAATAAGACTTCTTCTGCTACCTTTTCCTTCATGATAAACACACCATCCTTTGAACCCATTATACTATCTGCGCAACCTAAAATCATCTTTTATTTTGGTTACTATGGCAGAATGCCAAAAACAGCAGTTTACAAAAGCAACACAGAAACATTTTTATTTCCATTAACATATCTAACAGGAACACATTTTATAATAAATGCAGCTAATGCAAAAATAAGAGTTTGTCAGACTGCTCCAACAAACCCTTATCCGTTGTTAATGTTATTCCCTATGCACTCTCTTTCATTTTCTCAAAAACTTCAACACCCTCACATACTGCGATCCGGTTTTTATCTAGTTTAACCCCCGCAACAGGAACGCCTATTTCAATGAGCATTTTCAGTTTGCTTTCGTCATACTCAACCCTTGCGTGTCTGGCATTGACTGTTTCATAAATCTTTTTACCATTCTCAACAGATACAGACACTACAATAAGTGCAACGTTCATATCGCAGTCAGAATTTTCATTCAGCCATGAAAGATTATTCACTCCGCTTTTTAACTGCAAATTGCACATATTAAAGCCGTCAACATCAAGCACCAGTTTTTCCTCTTCATTTTCTGTAACAAGCGTAAAGCCGTAAACTCGCTCGCCTCTTTTTAATTTGTCCGCAATCTGTTTTTCACTCATGCCAATAAAACCTTTACTCTTGCTGTCAAAGCAATCATACCCGACAAGGCGCTGACCCAAATAGTTACCATTACAAAGAAATAATTTACACATATTGAATACCTCAACTTTCCGTGCCACAGCACTAACTTTTATTTATCTTACATACTCATATTAACGCTGTCCGCACCAATAAGGCTATAGACGGAGTGCGAGGGATTTTTCTCAAAATTTATTGTGGAATTGTGGAGTTTGTAGAGTAATACAAATTGACCTATTCGCTGTTCAGAATGTTTCGGAGCATAATAAATTGTTGCAACTGAAGTTCTTTTTATTCTTCTTGCGTTTTATATGGAAATAAACACGTTCCGTTGCTCTACCGTATTTGAGGTTCATTTTTTCATTTATTTCTTTTTTACAACCACATCACATTTTTTATTGAAATATCAAAATCCACATTTTTTACTCATAATAAATTTTTCTTCCAACCCCCATATTTTCCCCTTATTTCAAACAAATTTTAACCCAAACCAAAAGACCTTGCTTGTATTGAGCACATTTTTCAGTACATTTAAACATATTTTTCTATATCTCTTCAGTACAAATTTTCCACATTTTTATTTCAGTACATTTGGCTCCAGTTAGCCTTCAGTGATATAATTTCCATATTTTTATTTTTTCTAAAATAATTGAAATGTACGCTCCTTACTGACTTCTCACTAGTCCCCAAAAATGTAGCAATTTTATGTTGTTTACAAAAAAATAAAAGCACTACCAACTGGCAATGCTCTTACTTTGATAATATTGTTTTATCTTCTTATTGCTCTGAGTATCCGCTTTTTATATGCCGTTTCCACATCGTCATAGAAATCAACGTCTGCTCTCCAATCCCCATCCATTGGTAACTCTGCAAATAACACATTGCGTTCGTGACCATCTGGATATATCATTGTTAAGCCTATGATGTTATTCTCTCGAATGCTCTTGAATCTTAGTCCCATAATGCTTGCCCTCCATTTTCAAATTTTAAATACATATTCTTTTGAAATTAGGGCTTAGAAATGAGATGTTTACAACTTTAATGTTCTTTTGAAATTACAATACTTGTTCATAATAAGCACCTCTCCTATTCATTTTTTTCTGTTGTCACTTCTTGCTGTTCCAAATCTTTCTGCCATTGAATTTCTTCCCTGCTAAGTAACAATGATATTTGTATTGTGTCAATACTTTTACCATCTTTTGTAAAGAAATCTAACGATGAAGCATTGTCATATGAAACAAGACCTTCATATTTTTCGCTATAACTTATGTAATCAACTACTTCCCTATACGAATATAAAATTTGTTCGTTACCATAATCAATATCATAACATCCTTCATCAAAAACATAATAAACCACACTATTTGGATTACCAAAATAATTTACCACATTACACATCTGCAAATCATTGAATTCATATCCATTTAGCGTCATTCCTTCAACAGGGTACAATGTAAAGCCATTAACTTTGCAATTCTCCAATGCTGTTTCTGGACTATCTCCTTCCACGTCAATCCAAGCAATACAACTGCCATTAACCATTAAATTATAATATTTCCCACACTCATTATTAAAACTTCCTAGTTCTTCCAGTTCATAGTTGCCGGACAACAATATTTTGCAATTACGACTTTCCTCAACTTGTAATTTGATATCTACATCTTGATAACAGATATCAACATTTGCAAACTGTTCAAAATCTGCCGACTCTTCAAACTCATATCCTGCATATATACAACAAGCATTTTCTCCATGACGAACAAGTTCTACTTTCTCACCATTGTAAACAGTTCCAATTTCATCAGATATTCCTACCTGTTCCCAGTAGTTATTTTCTTCACTTGTTTCTTGTGTTTCTACTTCCTGCGTTTCTGTTTCTTGCTCTGTTTCACAATCTTGCTTCTTGTTTTCCTGCACAGCAACAGTATCTTTCGTTGTCTCCGTTGGCTCTGTTGATTTATCTTTATTTCCACAAGCTCCTACAAATAATGCAACCGTCAAACCTAATATTAAAATTACTATTTTCTTTTTCATTTTATTGTACCTTTTCCGATAATGAGTGAGGGCATTGATAAATGCCCCCTATCTCAACGTTTTGCCTATTCTTAGAATACTATCTCCAATTACTCTGTAACCTTTACATAATAGTCTCGCTGTAAAGCTTCTTCTGACTCCTCATAAAGATAAGGATTAACCTTATATGTTAATTGAATATACACAGTATCCTCTGTACACCCCTTAAACGTCTCGTAATCTTGATAATATAAAACCTTTTCGCTTTCACTCCAATCATAGTTCATCATATCATCTGAATCGTTAAGTTGATTTAATGCGTTAAAAGTATTTCCAATTATTTCAAAGTTTTCGTTGCAACAATGTGCCTTTATTATATCGCCTATACCATACCAACTAGAAAAACTTTGATAGCTCAAAAAATCCGTGCCAAACTCAAACGCAATCTTCACATATTCGGAAGTCACTTCTTCAATGGATATTGTAATTGAAGAATAAATATCTTCTCCACTTTCATGGGCAACTAAAATTTTTGGTAGATAAATCTTATCTCCTACTTGATATGGACTCTCTTGACTTCCATCTCTGCCATCAACAGGAACAGACACAAGTTCTTCATAATTATCATAATTTTCATAATTTTCTATTTCTACAACATTGTCAGCTGTTTCCTGTGTTTCCGTCTCTTGCGTTTCTAGTTCTTGTGTCTCCATTGTCTGCTCTGTTGCAGTCGCTTCTAATTGCTCTGTTGTATTCTCTGTTCCACAAGCTATTGCAGAAACAGAAATTGCTAAACATAACATTGTTACCAGTACTTTTCTTTTCATAAGTTTCTCCTTATCCTAATTTTCTTGTTAACAGATAAATCATAAGTGTTGTTTACCCTGCCCAGTACTTCATAGCAAGTGGCTCTAATATAAATCCAATTAAATCTCCATATTGGTCTGTTATAAACCTAAATGAATAGAAATAATCTTTTGTTGAATCAATTTTTAAGAAATATAAATATTGGTCTACATCTTCTCTACCATCATGTGAAAAGTCGTCTCTACCATATGTATCATAGCTATCTGCTGGTCCATATACTTCAAATATCTTATCTATATTGTCGCCTAGTTTAATTCCTCTGACTGTACTTTCTACAACATCTCCTTCGTCTACAAATTCTCCTGATGCTATCATATTTGCATTGTCTGCCACCATATACACTGAACCAGTGTTACCAGCTGCTATATAATCAATGTATGTATCATACCCAAGGAAAGGAAAGTCTAAATCTTTTTCAGATAGTGGTTCTACTTTTTCAAAAGGAATTTCTGTTTCTGCTATGGCTTCCTCTTCAACTACTTCTGTACTTTCTTCCACTTGCTCTGTTAGCTCTGTTTCTTCTGTACTTTCTTCCACTTGCTCTGTTGAAATCTCTATATCCTCGGTTTCTGTTTCCAATGTTTCTGCTGTTTCAACAACTGCAATAGTCTCTGTCTCCTGTTCCATATCAGTTGTACTACTTCCACACGCAGAAGCTATTAAACAAATGCTTAAAATACCAACTGATATTAGTACTTTTCTTTTCATAAGTCACTCCTTCTCATAGAATAAAATGTTTCCACTTGTACCATTATAATACTAACTGCGTTGCTTTACAATCCTTAAAGTGTTCTTTCAACATTCCTATTGTGTTGTTTATGTCTATACACTTAATGTGTAGGAGGTCACCACTATGATTAAAGGTCTATCAACCAAATTGAAAGAATTAAGAATGTCACATAACCTCTCACAAGCTGATGTTGCTAAAAAACTGAATATTTCTCCCTCAATTGTTAGCGGTTATGAAACTGGGGAGAGAACACCCAGTACTGAAAATCTGCTTGCACTTTCTTATCTCTATAAATGCAGTACCGATTACCTTTTAGGCAAATCAACTGATAAACCACCTGTTATACTTGATACCGACGGCTTAACGCCCGAACAAATACAATCGTTACAAATACTTATTAAAACAATGAAGCATGAGTAAACTATGTCACTCATGCTCATTATTTTTATCCATATTGTTTTGTAATTCTTGTATCTGTTGCAGTCTGCCAAGCACTATGGCTCGAATGTCATTCACGCAATAACCGATACTCTCTACACAGTCAACCGCCTGTTGCTCCAAGTTCTCCTGTTGCATACCTAAGCAGAGTGACAGTATCATATTGTTTAATTTTCCCAATCGCAATGACACTGTTTCAAGTGCATCCACACATACCCTGCGTTCAATCCCATTTTTCATTTGCTCGTCTCCTTTCTTTTTATTGTTGGGGGATTGTAACGCTGTTTCTAACTATTCGTC
This sequence comes from Lachnospiraceae bacterium, assembly GCA_051879895.1. Taxonomy (GTDB): domain Bacteria; phylum Bacillota; class Clostridia; order Lachnospirales; family Lachnospiraceae; genus Acetatifactor. The sequence continues at coordinate 2,588 of JBJEMX010000038.1, read as the reverse complement.
AATCATTCTTTCATATGTATTTTTAGATTTTGTTTTGTCAATTTCAGAATCGGGGTGTATTCATCTGAACCCATTATATATTGTAAATATAGCAGGGGAACACCGCCCGCACTATTTTTCAGACTGCTTGAGAAATTTAAAAATGACAGAGTGTCAAGCCACTCTGCCATCTTGTAAAAATTCCTGCAATCTGTTTTCTTCAAAGTTTTTAATCCTGCTGTATACAGTTTGTCTGCTGACCCCAACAGTATTTGCAACTTTTGTAACCGGCACACCAATTAAATACAGCAGATATAATCTTTCCTCGTCTACGCTCTTTCTGTATTCCTCGTTACATTGATACAGTTGCTCCGCTGTTTCGGGTATTTTTCCTTTCCACTCTTTGCAGTACTCCACAAATTTTCTGTCGTTGTAATAGTTCTCCATAATCCAGTCTGTTACTGCACTCTTGCGAATGGGATTTTCATTTTCATCCACGAACTCATTAATGCAATTTTTATTCTGATACAGCAGCTTTATTGACAATTCGTCACAAAACATCTCGTCATAAAGAACCCAAACCTTTTCCACTGTTTCCATATTTTCTGCACGCCCCTTCCTGCTCACATTTTTTTCAAAATTTTCAACTACTATGTAATACCATCCATGCCCCTCTGAATGTTGTTTCTTTTCTGCCTACTGCTATTCTCCTGCTTTTGCTGTCAGTACAGTTTCCTATCAATAGTCCATTCAAAATTTTTCCTGCTCCTGCAATTTATCATCTATCAACTGCAATCCTTGAAAAACGATAACAATGTCAAGACCCATATTATTTTCTATGGAAGCAATGGTTCATACTCTCCCATGCTCTCAATACCGCCGTAATTGTAATATCCTCTATAAAAATTCTCTTTATCAAGAATACGTTTTACTAACATGGGATTGAAGTCCGTACCTTTTCTACCCTTGTAGCCCTCTGCTTTCATAAATTCTGCCACTTTTTTCAGCGTCATATCGGGAAAACTCTGCCTAATCTCAAATACCCTCTGTACCGCTTTCGCCTCTGTTGTATTTACATATAATTTCTTGCCACCACGCAGACACTCATACCCAAACGGAGCACCACCGCCTGCATATCCACCGCCCCTTGCTTTCTGCAATCTGCCACGTTTTAATTTCAATGCTATCTCTAATCGCTCATACACGTCCAACAACTCAAACATACCATTTACAAAAATCTCATTGGGATTTTGTGTGTAGATAGAATAATTCGGTCTGTCAATCGCTTTAATATCCACGTTATTCTTTTTGAGTTCCCTATGTAACAGAACCTTTACCAAGTCTGACCGCCACAGACGGTTTGTTGACAGCACAACAATATATTGAATTTTATTTTCTTTCAGTGAAGCCAACATATCAAGTAAACCGTCACGCTCAATACTCATTTCGTCCTCGTTGGCTTTCGCTCCGCTGATCCCCTCGTCCTTGAAAATCTCTATCAAGTTGTAACTTTTGGAACTGCAATATTTTTCAATTTCTGCACGTTGCTCCGCTAGGGAGTACCCCTGCTTGACCTGTCCCTCTGTTGATACTCTTATGTAGCCATATACATTTACAATGTTGCTTTCCATGTAACCGAACCTCCGTTATAAATAAAATTTTTATAACAGAAATTCAAATTCCGGTTAAAAATTAAGACAGCAACACCATATAATAAAATTGAAAATACCTACTGCTCTTTTGCACTCTCCCCTATTTTCCCTTTTCTTGGCATCACCTAATATCCTACAAATATCCTTTTTTCCCTTGTTTTCCCCCTATACACACTCTGGAACACAGAAAAGACCCACTACCACTACAAGCAATCGGTCTCGCTCTAAAATCTCATGTAATACATTTATCCTCTATCGCATTTCCAAATATCGTGCTAGTATTACTTCTTTTTAAAAAACATGCACACTAAAGCAATCAACGGCAACCCTATCAATACGCTAAACGCAATAGAAACGGTAAATCTATTTCCCTCTTCAACAAAATCAAATACTGCATTTTCAAATGAGAATACAATGACAGAAACAAACGTACATACATCAATAAAGTTTTTGAATTCCTGCTTTTTTCTTATTCTTCCGCTCAAATTACACTGCAGAATTACCAAAAAAGAAATAATCGCAACTGTTCCAATAATTCCATTTAAGTGATATCCTTCTATGCCAAAACCCCATTTTAAAATATCCTTAAAAATAGCTAAATATAGAACAATACAAGCACCTAATCCAAAATTCATAGAGTTTTCTTCCATAATTTTTTCGTTAGACTGCTCTCTCTGATTATTTTCCATTTGCATATCCCTCCCTATTTTCTTATAGTATTATCGTAAGGAATCAACTCTTTCTAAAGTTCTACATAATCTTTTTTATCCTTTTCTCATACATATACCAAATTATTCCTTACTTAATCACAAAATCGAAATAAGTAAATCACAGGTAAATACTTAATTACAAAATATTCAAAAGCCCAATTTTACTAGACATTCCCCACTTCTATTATAGACTGCCGTGGCAGATGAATAATATTTTTATCATGTTGGTTTTTCTCCTCTTTTTCGT
>JBJEMX010000037.1:0-45649 GCA_051879895.1 Lachnospiraceae bacterium | reverse complement strand
CACGTCCGTGCATAGGGTTAGCACCGGGAGCGAAAGGCTGTCCTTTCTTACGTCCGTCAGGAGTGTTACCGGTAGCCTTACCATAGGTTACGTTGGAAGTAATGGTAAGAACGGACATGGTAGGAACACCGTTTCTGTAGGTATGATGTCTTCTGATAGCGGTCATGAACTTGGAAACGATATCATGAGCAATGGTATCTACACGGTCATCATCATTACCGTATTTAGGGAATTCACCGGTAGTCTTGAAGTCTACGATAATACCGTCTTCGTCACGAACAACTTCAACCTTAGCGTATTTGATTGCGGACAGGGAGTCTGCTACGATGGACAGACCAGCCAGACCGGTTGCAAAGTAACGCTTAACATCTCTGTCATGCAGAGCCATCTGAGCTCTTTCATAGCAGTACTTATCATGCATATAGTGGATGATGTTCAGGGTGTTTACATAAACATCTGCCTGCCATTCCATCATATCGATAAACTTAGCTAATACGTCATCATAATCCAGAACGTCGCCTTCTACAGGACGATACTTAGGACCAACCTGCTTCTTGGTTACTTCATCAACACCGCCGTTTAAAGCGTAAAGCAGACATTTAGCAAGGTTTGCACGAGCACCGAAGAACTGCATTTCCTTACCGATTACCATGGAAGATACGCAGCATGCAATACCGTAATCATCACCGTGGGTAGCTCTCATCAAATCATCGTTTTCATACTGAATGGAAGAGGTCTGGATAGACATCTTTGCACAGTACTTTTTGAAGCTCTCGGGAAGTCTGGTAGACCACAGTACGGTCAGGTTAGGTTCGGGAGAAGCACCAAGGTTGGTTAAGGTGTGCAGATAACGGAAGGTCATCTTGGTAACCATGTGACGACCGTCAACACCAACACCACCTAAGGATTCGGTTACCCATACAGGGTCGCCTGCGAAAATCTGGTTGTATTCAGGAGTACGTGCAAACTTAACGCAACGCAGCTTCATAATAAAGTGGTCAACGAATTCCTGAATCTGCTCTTCGGTAAAGGTACCGTTCTTTAAGTCTCTCTGTGCATAGCAGTCAAGGAAGGTAGAAGTACGTCCTAAGGACATTGCAGCACCGTTCTGCTCTTTTACTGCACACAGATAACCGAAGTAAGTAGCCTGAATAGCTTCCTTAACATTGGTAGCGGGCTTGGAAATGTCACAGCCGTAAGAAGCAGCCATTTCCTTCATTAATTTTAAAGCAACCATCTGCTCGGAGATTTCTTCACGAAGACGGATGACATCATCAGTCATAACACGTCCGGTAGAATCCTTCTGCGCCTGTTTGTCTTCGATAAGTCTGTCAATACCATACAGAGCAACACGTCTGTAGTCACCGATAATACGGCCACGGCCATATGCATCGGGAAGACCGGTAATGATGTGGGAAGAACGGCAAGCTCTCATCTCTGCGTTGTAAGCATCGAAACAACCTGCGTTGTGGGTTTTTCTGTGAGTAGAGAAGAATTCGCTTATTTCGGGATCTACTTCATAACCATTGTCTGAACAAGCTTTTTCTGCCATTCTGATACCGCCGTAAGGCTGTAAAGAACGCTTAAAGGGCTTGTCTGTCTGGAAACCAACGATGGTTTCTTTGTTTTTGTCAAGATAGCCGGGGCCGTGGGAAGTAATGGTAGAGATAACCTTGGTGTCCATATCGAGAACGCCGCCTGCTTCTCTTTCCTGCTTCTGCAGCTCAAGTACCTGCTGCCATAAATCTTTGGTGTTCTGTGTAGCGTCGGCTAAGAAAGACTCATCTCCGTCATACGGGGTGTAGTTCTTCTGGATAAAGTCACGAACGTTAATTTCGTTTTCCCATTTGCCGCCTACAAAATCGTTCCATTCTGGTCTCATTTTGAAATGCCTCCTATAAATTTGAATTAGTGAATGTATGATTAAAACTTATCTAATCCTATGCAAATATTATATGAAAAACGTGTATACACGTCAAGCGAAGTAGTGTACTTTTTTCTATACAAATACCTTATTTCCGCCAATGTTTTTGAAAAAATACAATAAAAATTCCCATGCCGGAATGACTTGCCAACTGTGTGGGAAAGTATTATACTAAGCATGTACAAAAAGGAGGTAGAAAATATGGAAAATATAACTAAAGATATGACAATCGGTGAAATTTTACGCAAAGCACCTGAAGTAGCACCCGTTTTACTGGAGGCCGGTATGCATTGCCTGGGATGTCCTTCCGCACAGGGAGAATCTCTTGAAGAGGCTGCTATGGTTCACGGTATGGATATTGATGCACTGATGGAAAAGATTGCAGCGTTATAATTTTAGATGTATAAAAGCACCACGCCGGATTTCCCGGGGTGGTGCTTTTTGCGTTTGGAACATAACACTCTTGAATTTTAAATAAAAGACATTCAACTTTACATAAAAGAATTACATCTTTGCCAGAACCTGAAGTGCATCGTCAGCAATAACTGACGTATAATGCTCTTCCAGGTAAGCACGGGTTGCGGGAAGGCTTTTTTTGGCACTTCCGTATTCGGACAGAATATTGCAGAGCCGGTTAAAATCCTTGAGGGAATGATCCCCCTTCTGGATAATCAATATATATTGTCCTTCAGATTCGTCTTTGTACAGAGAGTTTTCACCGTGATAGTTTCCGGCAAGCATACCGGAAAGACGGATTAAATTGTGCAGGGAATCAAATACAAAAATCCGGGTCAGGTTGTTTTTCTCGTCCTCGCCGGTGGATTTGGATTCCTGAGGAAGGCACTTTTCGGTATCCGCAGTCTCTGCGGCAGAGGCCTTGCGGTTCTCATGCAGACGCTTGAATAAATCAAGGACATCATCTACATTGTCACTGCCTTCCGCAGTGACATCCTCCGAATCCTCATCGTGGACAGAGGGAGCGAATTTGGAAAAACGGGTATCCAGCTCTTCCGGATCCTCAACTTTGGTAATGATTAAAACGATACATTCGGAGTTGAGGGGAATTGCTTCTATCATCAGCGGAATATCCTCCGCTTCAAAGCCACATTCAAAAGAAGCCTGCTGCATCATGTCACGGAATAAATCTTTGGCTTTTTCGGTACCGTAAGCAAGCTCGCTGATTTTTAATTCACGGTCTGCTAAATCCTCGCGGGTCAGCGTACATCGTATCTGGTTTTCATTCACTTTTTCAATTTTCATGCTATCACATCCTTACTATTAAGATACTGCACTTTTTGTTGTCCGGTGACTGAAACTCCCGTAAAAATCTGATTAAAAGTATATTATACTTTTCCGTGGGTTTAGTCAAGAGTACCGGTGCAGTTTAACACTCTTTTAATAAATTTAAAAAAATTATCATAATTATCTTGCAAAAGATAGGACAATTGCGTATAATAAAACCCTAAGATGCCTTCGGTAATCGGTACGGAAAGGAGGCATGGCAGTACATTCTTTTATTTCTTTCTAAGCTTCAGGATTATCTATTTGTTCAGTATGCTTTATTTTTCAAAGCAGTATTCCGGATTAGAAAGTATTTTGTAAAGCATTTAATTTTGTGAAAAGTTAGGATTCTTGTCCGCATATAGTTGTTACATTAATAGTATGCGGATGTCTTACAGGCTTATGTGTCTGTGTCTGATTTAATTATTTCCAAATTTCTTTGCTCGTTTTAATTCAATTGACAGGTAGTTAATATTTTTTGTACGCCGGGGCATCTTAATTTACAAATTTGAAGAGATACATTTTAAGGAAGTATATCACGAGAAAGGCTTATGTTCTTTACGGATGTATCTTGGAAAAAGGAGGAAAACCGTGCACGAAGCTGAGGAGCAGTCTTTAAAGAAAAAACTGGAGATGATCAGCAGGTCTGGGGTCTGTCTTTTTCTGGAAGGACAGCCGGCGACGCCGGAGCAGATTGCGGATTGCTGTGTCCGTGAGGAAGCGGTTTATATGGCCGACTATGTGATGGATGAAGCCGGAGCTTTAAAAGAACTGCGCTATGACAGGGTGACCCACTGGAAATAGTTTTATGTCAGTGCCTCCAAAAGGTCACATCCCGTTCCGGTCAGGCAGGGATTACATCGGGGAACGCCTCTCTGCTGTGTTGCCGTGCTGACCTGACCGGCTGCGGGAGCAGTTGAATGGCAGTGTTAAAAGAAAATTAAAATAAATTGTCGAAAATGCTAATGACGAAGCGGGGATAGTTTGTTATAATGGAGAACAGAATTGGAGGATTATGTTTATGAAAAAAGCCATACCCGTATTGATTGCCATTGTGTTAATTCTGATTATAGGAGGAGTTACCTTTGGCTCCCAGATTATTGAAAAGTATTCTTATTCCCAGGAGCAGGCGGATTTGTATGAACATTTCCATGTACTGAAGGAGAATGAGGTTTCTATTATATTGCAGGACCAGCTGATAGAGGCGAAGGCGGTTTTAAAAGACGGTCTTTGCTATTTTGATTTGGATACCGTGCATCTTTATTTTAATGACAGATTTTATGTGGATGAGACGGAACAGCTTTTATTGTATACCACTCCTTACGAAATCATACGGACATCCATAGGAACTGAGGAATACCGGATTGATGACGAAGTACAAAATGCCGGATATATGCTGAGTTATTCTGTAACATCCGGTGAAGAAACTACTTATTATATTGCGGCAGATTTTGTGAAACAGTATACCAATTTTTATTATGCCCTATATGAAAATCCCAACCATATGCAGGTCTACACTCAGTGGGATGAGCAGCAGGTGGCAGATATTTCCGGAGAAACCGCACTGCGGGTTTTGGGCGGCGTAAAGAGTCCTATCCTGAGAAAACTTGCAGAGGCGGAAACCGTGATTATTCTGGAAAAGATGGAAACCTGGTGCAAGGTAAAGACAGAAGATGCGTATATCGGTTATGTGGAAAATAAATATCTGACCGATGAGAGAACCAGGACACCGGAACCGGTGACGGATTATGCAGAACCGGAATACACTTCTCTTACAAGGGATAATAAGATTTGTCTGGGCTGGCATGCTATCTTTGCCAAGAGTGGAAATGATACGCTTTCAGAGGTACTATCCAATGCCAATGCATTGACGGTAATTGCACCGACATGGTTCAGCTTAAAAGACAATGAAGGCAATCTGCAGAGCTTTGCTTCTTCTGCTTATGTAGAGAAGGCACACGATAAAGGTGTGGAAGTCTGGGGAGTTGTGGACGATTTCAATTACAAGGCAAACAGTGGAGAAGATATCAGTGTTTATACGGTATTGTCCGCTACGACTACCAGAACCAATCTGATAAACCGGATTATGGAGGAAGCTGCCAACTGTGGCATGGACGGTATCAATATTGACTTTGAAAGCATTGATGCCAATTCGGGAGAGCATTTTGTACAGTTTTTAAGGGAGCTGTCCATCCGCTGCAGAGAAGAGGGACTGGTGCTTTCCGTAGATAATTATGTGCCCTATGATTTTAATTCCTACTATGATCTGGAAGAACAGGGTGTAGTAGCGGATTATGTAATTATTATGGGGTATGACGAGCACTGGGCAGGCTGCGATGAAGCAGGTTCGGTAGCCTCTATCGGATATGTGCGTTATGGTATTGAGAAGACCTTGCAATATGTTCCTTCGCAAAAAGTGGTCAATGCACTGCCTTTTTATACAAGGCTCTGGAGAACAGAGGGTACGGAGGTGTCCAGCGAGGCATATCCTATGACCAGTGTGGACAGTGTGCTGCGTACCTACGGACTGGAACCGGAATGGGATGACGAGAGCGGACAAAACTATGCGGAAGTCAAGCTTGATGATGTATGGTACCAGATATGGGTAGAGGATGTGCAGTCCGTCAGTGTAAAACTGAATGTAATGCAGACCTATGGTCTGGGAGGAGTGGCTGCATGGAGACTGGGATATGAGCCTTCCGGTGTCTGGGATGCCATCAGCGGGTATCTGGCACAGTAAGCGTAAAGTTGCGGTCTAAGAAGTCTGTTTTTTTCATATATTTTGTTAAGTAGGAAAAAACAGGGTGTTTCATGAAATATCAAAAGTATATTATGCTGGGGCTGGCTGCTGTCCTTTTACTGGCAGCAGCCCTACATATTTCCAAGCGTGCAGGAGCACATGAAACTGCAGGAACGGCAGAAACAGATAACCGCCCCTGCGTAGTGCTGGATGCAGGACATGGTGGTGATGACCCCGGGAAAGTAGGAATCAATGGTGCACTGGAAAAGGATGTCAATCTGGAAATAACACTATTGGTAAAAAAGTATCTGGAAATGGATGATATTCGGGTGGTACTGACCAGAGAAACGAAAGAGGGACTTTATGACTCCTCTGCATCCAATAAAAAAGTACAGGATATGAAACGGCGTATTGCTGTTATAGAGGAAGTACAGCCGGATGTTACGGTAAGCATTCATCAGAACAGCTATCCGGAGGAGTATGTGCATGGGGCACAGGTATTCTATTACACAGGCAGCAGTGAAGGACAGAAGCTGGCAGAAAAAATACAGAACAGGCTGATTGTGGGGGCTGACCCCGAAAATACCAGACAGATTAAAGCCAACGACAGTTACTATCTGCTAAAAAAAACCTCCACACCCATTGTAATTGTGGAATGTGGATTCTTATCCAATGCCAAAGAAGCGGAAAAACTGTCGGATCCTGAATATCAGGCGGCACTGGCATGGGAAATTCATCTGGGCATTATACAGTATTTAAATGAAACAGACTAAAAATAAAGAACACCCGGTTTCAGGTAAGCAGGCTGATACCGGGTGCATTTTATTGTGTATATGCGTCGATACGGAAGCTGTAATGTCTAAAAGAAGATTATGACGGTAACAGCTCTTGTAAAAATTCAATCAGGACTTTGGCAGCACGCTCATGAGACTTTACGCCCGGATGAAAACGGCAGCCAATGGTTTCCTCGGTGGTATTGGGTAACTGTAAGAAATATACTTTGTTATCCCCGGTTTGATTACGGTAGGTATTAACCGCATTGGCAATCGGTAAGGAAAGATTGTAGCCTAACATACCGTAAACCCAGACAATATGGGATGAGGGGTTATTACGGCGTAACATATGCAGAAAGTCTGTAACTGCATTTTCAAAACGTGCCACATCTTCGGCATTGAAGGAACCGTCTTCGTTTTTTCGCTGCTTGAAAACCTCTCCGGTTTCGGGAACGGTAAATGGCGGCTGCTCAAAAGCACTACAGTCATTGGTGCCTAAATTTACGATGATGGCATCCGGCTGCCATTCGGAAAACGGATTGGGTTTTGCGGCACCCAGTTTTTCGTTGAATTCACCTTCTGCCAGTCCGCAGATTGCTTCATAGCGGGTAGGAATACTGTGCCGGGGGTCATTGTCCCAGCCGCAGAGAACGCCCCAGCCACCCTGCGAAATCAGACGGACATCGGCATTCAATGCTTCTCCCGTCATGGTAGCGTAGTTTTTACTGGAGCTCATAAACATGGTAATCCAGGGATAGTCGCCCTTGGCACCGTATGTACCTTCACCGGATGTAATGCTGTCACCGATAAATTCCAGTTTCAAAGGTTTGTCGGCAACCGGTGAAAACTCTCCGTCGGTCTTAAAACCGCGAATCAGCACATGACAGGTATTATCCTCGGACATAGCCTGCAATTCCCGGAAAAATCGTACATTTTTGACGGGCTCCTGAGTCATATTACGGAACAGACAGACAGAATAGCTGCCCGGCATCAGCATCTGACGGCTCATTACTGCACCGTCAATAGAGCAGCCTACCCAGGGCTCATGAAAATCGAAATCCACATCGATGTCCACCCAGAGTTCGGTACCGGTTACGTTGACCTCTACGGCACTGCCGTTCCAGAATAAAGGCAGGGGATACTGTGTAGTGTCTGTTCTGCCATGAATTTTGTAATAAGGAATTTCTTTTAAGGAATAGGTCTTCAAATTTGTATTGGGCTTCATAATTAGTCTCCGTTTCCTGATTTGTAATTTCAATATAATACAACCGGTAAATATCCGCAAGCCGAAAAATCCCTTCAAAGCATGGATTTCATAAAGAAAGTGTGTTATACTATCAAAAAAATAAAACACATTGCGACAGAATTGTGCAAACAGGCGAGAGGCTTTAAACAGTGGAAACAAAATTTGTAACATGCATGGAGACAGATGACAAGACTTGTCTGAAAGAAGCCGGCGAAATATTAAAAGCCGGCGGACTGGTAGCATTCCCCACGGAAACCGTGTACGGATTGGGAGGAGACGCCCTGAATCCGGCTTCTGCAAAAAAAATATATGCAGCCAAGGGAAGACCCTCGGACAATCCGCTTATTGTGCATATTTGCAGATGGGAGGATATTTACAAAATAGTGTCGGATGCACCGCAGCATAAGGATATGCTGGCACGGGCGAAAAAACTGGCAGACGTATTCTGGCCGGGACCGCTTACCATGATTTTGCCAAAATCGGAGGCAGTACCGGTTGAAACGACAGGCGGTCTTACAACGGTAGCGGTACGTTTTCCTTCCCACAAGACAGCCCGGGCTTTGATTGCCGAAGCGGGAGGATATGTGGCGGCACCCAGTGCCAATACCTCCGGGAAGCCAAGTCCTACTTTAGCAAAGTATGTGGCTGAGGATATGGACGGACGTATTGATATGATTGTGGATGGTGGAGAAGTAGGAATCGGTCTGGAGTCCACTATTGTGGATTTGACAGTGGAGCCGGCAGAAATTCTGCGTCCGGGTTATATTACCCATGAGATGTTGGAGGAAGTGCTGGGGAATGTGGAAACGGATATTACTATTCTAAGCGACAAAAGCGGACAGGCACCAAAGGCTCCCGGCATGAAATACCGTCATTATGCACCGAAGGGGGAACTGACAATTGTGTCAGGATTTTCTGACAGAGTGGTGGCATATGTAAACGAACAGGTGGAGGAAGCAAAGACAGCGGGAAAAAAGACAGGTGTGATTGCGACGGATGAAACGATGGCAGCTTATCGGGCGGATGTAGTGAAATCAGCAGGTAAAAGAAATGATGAGTTGACAGTCGCCAGGCGTTTGTATACCATGTTAAGAGAGTTTGATGATGAAAACGTAGAACTGATATATTCGGAAGCGTTTGCAGATGCAGGAGTAGGACAGGCAGTTATGAACAGACTGTTAAAGGCGGCTGGGCATCATGTGACAGAGGTATAGTGGCTGTCTGCAAACATAAAATTCAAAAAAGCGTTAAAACAGGAGGAGATAAAGATGATAGCAATCGGGAGTGACCACGGCGGATATGATTTGAAACAAGTGGTAATCAAATATTTGGAAGAACAGGGTATCAACTATAAGGATTTTGGATGTTATGATAAACAATCCTGCGATTATCCTTTGTTTGGAAAGGCAGCAGCAGAAGCTGTGGCAAGCGGTGAGTGTGAAAAAGGTATTGTGGTTTGTACCACGGGTATCGGTATTTCCATGGCAGCAAACAAAGTAGCCGGTGTAAGATGTGCACTTTGCCAGGATACTTTTTCGGCAAAGATGACCAGACTTCACAACAATGCCAATATGCTGGCACTGGGGGGCGGTATCGTAGGACCGAATCTGGCTTTGGATATTGTTGAGACATTTTTGAACACACCTTTTTCAGAGGAAGAGAAGCACTGCCGGAGAATCGGGCTGTTAGAGTAAAGAAAGCAGGAAGTCCGTTTCGTAATATCAAATAAAATGAGAGGGGATATGCAAATGACAAAAATGCAGAAAAGAGAAGATTATATCAGCTGGGACGAGTATTTTATGGGGATTGCACACTTATCCGGCATGCGTTCCAAGGATCCCAATACACAGGTGGGTGCTTGTATTGTAAGTATGGACAACAAAATTCTTTCGGTTGGTTATAACGGATTCCCCATTGGATGTTCCGATGATGAATTTCCGTGGGGCAGAGAAGGGGATGAGTTGGAAACCAAGTACCCTTATGTAACCCATGGAGAGATGAATGCAATTTTAAACTACAGGGGAGGATCTCTGGAAGGAACCAAGCTGTATGTGTCGCTGTTTCCATGTAATGAGTGTGCAAAGGCGATTATTCAGGCAGGCATTAAAAAAATTGTATATGACAGTGACAAATATGCGATGACCCCTTCTACGCTGGCGTCTAAGCGGATGCTGAAGGCATCGGGCGTGGAACTGATACAGTATGAGAGAAGCGGACGTAAGATAGAACTGGATGTGTAATACATCCTTGATATTCGCAAGACAGAGAGAAAGGAGGCTGCAGAATGAACAGGCGAAAAAAAACCGGCAAGACCAAAAATGTCAGTCTGCTGGTGGAAAGAATTTTCAGATACAGGCATAAGAGCCAAATCGCACTGGCTTTGATGGCAGGTGTTTTATTCTGCGATGTGCCTTCCATTGTCTATGCGGCAACCACACAGGAGCAGCTTGATGAAGCCTTGGAAGAAAAGGAAGAATTGGATAATAAGATAGACCAGAATCAGGAAACGCTGGACAATCTGGAGGGTGTCAGTGCTGATTTGCAGGCGGATTTAAGAGATTTGAATACACAGCTTACGGAAATCAGTGACAGACTGACGCAGTTAAACGGCCAGATTGCCCAAAAGGAACTGGAAATTACAGAGACAGAGGCAGCCTTAGAGGAAGCCAGGGCAACCGAAGCATGGCAGTATACCTGTATGGTGGAACGTATCCAATATATTTACGAAAAGGGAGAAACGGATTATCTGGATATTTTGTTTTCTGCAGGCAGCTTCAGTGCATTATTAAATTCCAAGGATTATCTTTCTGCAATAGCAGAGTATGATCAGAAAATGATGGAGGATTATAAAACAACCAGAATATTGATAGAAGAAAAGGAAGCACTCCTTAGACAGGAAAAAACAGAGCTGGAAGACTTGGTACTGGCAGCAGAGACAGAAAAAAGTAAGATTGCAGGGCTGATTAGCCAGACATCGGATAAGATTAATGCCAACGAAGATGAGATTGCGGCTGCGGAAGAGGAAATGAAGCGGCTGGAGGCAGAGAAAAAACAAAAAGAGGAAGACATAGAAGCACTGCGTAAAAAGATAGAGGAGGAAAAGAGGCTCTCCCAGCTGGCACTTAATTCAACGTGGATGGATATTTCCGAAATAGAATTTGCGGATGGAGATTTACGTCTGCTGGCAAGCATTATATATTGTGAAGCAGGCGGTGAGCCTTATGAGGGAAAACTTGCGGTAGGAGCGGTTGTAATCAACCGGGTACTGAGTTCCCGCTATCCGGATACGGTAGTTGAAGTGATTTATCAGAGAAAACAATTTTCACCTGTAGGAAGCGGAAGACTGGAACTGGTGCTGGCAACAAACAGGGCTACGGAAAGCTGTTACCGGGCAGCCGAAGAAGCAATGTCGGGTGTGACCAATGTAGGAAGCTGTCTGTATTTCAGAACGCCGATTCCGGGACTTACGGGTATTAACATTGGCGGACATGTATTTTATTAAAATCATATATTTTTTTAAAATGAAAAGAATTTACAAAGAGACTGCTGCAAAACCACAGTTGTTTTGCAACAGTCTCTTTTCATGTAAAAAAGCAGACAAGCAGCAGCTTTACTGCTTTATAGGTTCAGATTGTCCATTTCGGCAGTCAGATCCAAAAAATGTCCTTCATAAATGCAGGTCAGCAATTTGTTGACACGAAGCAGTACGGATTTTAAGGTATCTGCGGAAATCAGGTTTTTGTCCGTTGCTTCTACCAATTCGTCCAAATCCACAACCTTTACAAATCCGTCGGGACTAATAATAACATCTGCCAGTAAATCAATAACGGTAAGGGCATTTTCGGTTTCGTTGTAATCATAGTCTACAATGTCACAGTACCAATGGTACAATTGGCCGTCGGCACGGTAAAACTTACTTACTTTGATGCCTTCCTTCAGAAAAAAGCAGGAAGCACCGTATTGGAAAGCGGTTTTGGGATTTAATGTTTTCCAGCTGGTAACAATAATCTCATCGGTGGATTTGACGATTGTGTCGTCCTTTAGCAGGATGCATTCGTCAGGAATAAGTCTGCGGCGGTAGAGCTTCTGTACATTCATAAAAAATCCTCCGTAAAGTACCGGTATCAATATGTTTGGTATAAAATTAGTAATTATCAAAATACTACACCCATGGAGAAGTGAAGTCAAATACAAATTCAACAAAAATTGTATAAATATAAGGGAAAGTAACTGGACATTGCCGGCGAAAATAGGTATAATTTACAGTAGGTTTCTTTTTTTGAAACCGGACATGCCGGTAGGAGATGAAAAGGTGGCAGGACGTAAAAAATATGATAAAAGTGTATATCGGTCAATGGTATTGATTACACAGTTTGGAATCAATATGCTAGTTCCTGTTTTTCTATGCTTCTTTATAGGCTATTGGCTGGACGGCAGGCTGGGAACCTCTTATTGGACGATTGTTCTGTTCTTTGTGGGAGCATTGGCTGGCTTTAGAAATATTTATATCATGGCAAAACAGATATATGAAAGCAAGGATAAACATGACAGATAGATTAAAAAAAGTGGACAGGGCATTGCTGGAGCTTATGACAGGCATCTGGGTATTTGCTCTGGTCTGCCAGCTGACAGGATTGTTTTTTCCCATAGACCGCATCAGGTATGCCGTTGGGCTCTGGTCGGGTATTATTCTGGCACTTTTTTCATCGGTGCATATGTGGCGTTCCTTAAATAAAGCATTTACCAGAGATGAAAAGGGTGCGGTCAGTATCATGGCAGGAGGCTATATCCTACGGTATCTTCTGACGGGAACAGTGCTGGTATTGTTATATTACACGGGAATCGGTTATCCGCTGGCATGTTTTTTGGGCATACTTGGTCTGAAGGCGGGTGCCTATCTACAGCCTGTGTCACATAAGTTTTATAATGCGGTTTTTCATGAAACAGACCCTGTTGCCGAACCGCTTGCGGAAACAGAAGAAGTTTCTGAGGATGAAGAGTAAGGAGGTGAGAGCATGGAATACGGAATATTGATGTCTTCCGGAGACGAAGTGGATTTTATGATAAAGGGGTTGTTCAAATATTCCTTTTTCGGACATGAGGTATGGATTACGACCTCTCACGTATGTATCTTAATCGTAATGCTGCTGATTCTGGGATTTGCAATTGCTGCCAATATTGCCATGCGACGGGCCAGTGAGGTGCCGACCGGATTTCAGAATGTGGTAGAGCTGATTGTGGAAAAGCTGGATGGCATGGCAGAAGGAACCATGGGCAGGCATGCTGTTAAGTTCCGCAACTATATTGGTACGATTTTTATTTTTATCCTGTTAAGTAATCTTTCGGGACTTTTGGGACTGCGTCCGCCGACAGCAGATTACGGTGTCACGCTGCCTCTGGGACTTATGACCTTTACGCTGATTCATTTTAATACGTTTAAATATCATTCGCTTAAGGAAATCTGGATAGATAAATGTTCACCGCTGCCGCCCTGGCTGCCTGTCTGGCTGCCTATTAACCTGATTGGTGATATTGCGGTGCCGATTTCTTTGTCCCTGCGTCTGTTTGCCAATATTTTATCAGGTGTGGTTATGATGGCACTGGTTTACGGACTGATTGGTAAGCTGGCGCTTATCTGGCCGGCAGCACTGCATGTATATCTGGATATTTTTTCCGGAGCAATTCAGACGTATGTATTCTGTATGCTGACGATGACATATATTACCAATGCCATCGGAGACGCAGAGTAAAACCGGGTTTACTGTGCAAAAGCACATTTGTATATCAATCAAAAAGTAAGAACTTAATCACAAGGAGGAAATAACAATGGAATTTAATGAGAATTTTATCAGAGGATGTTCCGCAATCGGTGCAGGTCTTGCACTTATCGCAGGTGTCGGCCCCGGTATCGGCCAGGGTATTGCAGCAGGTCATGCAGCTGCAGCAGTAGGACGTAATCCCGGTGCAAAATCCGAAATTACATCTACCATGCTTTTAGGACAGGCAGTTGCCGAAACCACCGGTCTGTACGGTCTGGTTACCGCACTGATTCTGATGTTCGTAAAACCTTTATTACCTTAATCGTTTCCTTTAAGGAGATATTTTGCCGGACGGTGCGGCTTGTACCGCCGGTACATGAGGGCGAAAGAAAGGAGGCTTAAAGGGTGAAGATTTTATTGACGTCCGGAGAGACCATGAGCAGATTGTTCAATCTGGATATGCAGTTAATTGCGGATTCTGTTCTGACGATGATAGCGGTACTGTTTTTATTCTGGGCATTGTCCTATTTTCTGTTTAATCCGGCAAGAAAGATGCTGGAAGGCCGTAAGGAAAAAATCAAGGGCGAACTGGAACAGGCTGCCGATGATATGGCACAGGCGAAGGCTATGAAAGAAGAGTATGAAGCCAAACTGCGTGATATTCAGAAGGAAGCAGATGAAATCATGGTACAGGCACGTAAAAAAGCCATGATGAGCGAAACACAGATTATAAATGAAGCCAAGGAAGAAGCAGCCCGTATTATGGAACGGGCACGTACGGAGGCTGAATTGGAGAAGCAGAAGGCTGCTGATGATGTAAAGAAGGAAATGATTGCAGTAGCGACGGCGATGGCAGGCAAGGTAGTGGCCGGAGCCATTGATATGTCTGTGCAGGAAGGTCTGATTGACGAGACTTTGAAAGAGATGGGTGAGAGCACATGGCTAAGCTGATAGAAAAAGTATACGGCGAGGCCCTGTTTGAACTGGCCGTGGAAGAAGGTAAGACCGCCAGCCTGATGGAAGAAATAATGGCAGTGAAGCAGGTTCTTTCAGACAATCCGGAGCTTGCGAAGCTGATGCAGCATCCCGGAGTACCGGAAACGGAAAAAGAGCAGATACTGGAAAATATCTGGGGAAATAGCGTAAGCCGTGAGATAACCGGCTTGATGTTGCTCTTATTAAAGAAGGAGCATTATGGGCAACTGCCTCAGGTTCTGGATTATTTTCTGGAGAAGGTACGTGAGAAGGAAAGAATCGGTATTGCTTATGTGAAAACAGCGGTACAGCTTTCCGGTACACAGCAGGAAAAGGTGGAGAAACGGCTATTGGAAACGACCTCTTACCGTAAGTTTGAAATGCATTTTGAGGTTGATCCTTCCCTGATTGGCGGTATGGTTATCCGTATCGGAGACAGGGTAGTGGATTCCAGTATTAGAACAAGACTGGAAAATTTGAGCAGACAGTTATATCAGATCAGATTGCAGTAGGAGACAGCACAAGAGTATCTGTGTAAAAGTAAACTGCAATCATCAGGAAAATAAAAAGAAAGGTGCGAACGGATCCATGAATTTGAGACCAGAAGAAATAAGCTCCGTAATCAAGGATCAGATTAAACGATACGCAGCCGAGATGGAAGTATCCGAAGTGGGTACGGTTATTCAGGTGGCTGATGGTATCGCCCGTGTACATGGACTTGAAAATGCCATGCAGGGTGAACTTTTAGAGTTTCCCGGCGAAGTATACGGAATGGTATTGAACCTTGAAGAGGACAATGTGGGTGCCGTACTTCTGGGCAGCCAGAGGAACATAAATGAAGGCGACGTTGTAAAGACCACCGGCAGGGTGGTAGAGGTACCGGTTGGCGACGCATTGCTTGGACGCGTTGTGAATGCACTGGGACAGCCCATTGATGGCAAAGGTCCTCTGCAGACCGATAAGTACCGGAAAATAGAAAGAGTAGCTTCCGGCGTTATTACCAGAAAATCTGTAGATACGCCGTTACAGACAGGTATTAAGGCAATTGACTCCATGGTACCTATCGGAAGAGGTCAGCGTGAGCTGATTATCGGGGACAGACAGACCGGTAAGACGGCTATCGCTATTGATACGATTATTAATCAGAAGGGACAGAACGTAAAGTGTATTTACGTGGCAATCGGCCAGAAGGCTTCCACAGTAGCAACGATTGTGAAGACTCTGGAGGAATATGGCGCTATGGGCTATACCACCGTAGTAGCAGCTACTGCCAGCGAACTGGCTCCCCTACAGTATATTGCTCCTTATTCCGGTTGTGCAATCGGTGAGGAGTGGATGGAGAACGGAGAAGATGTACTGGTAGTTTACGATGACTTAAGTAAACATGCAGCGGCATACCGTACCCTGTCCTTATTATTAAAGCGTCCCCCCGGACGAGAAGCGTACCCCGGCGACGTATTCTATTTACACTCCAGACTGCTGGAGCGTGCAGCAAGAATGAGCGATGAATACGGTGGAGGCTCCCTGACTGCATTACCTATTATTGAAACACAGGCCGGTGATGTTTCCGCTTATATTCCGACCAATGTTATTTCTATTACCGATGGTCAGATTTATCTGGAAACAGAAATGTTCAACGCAGGTTTCAGACCCGCTGTTAACGCAGGTCTTTCTGTATCCAGAGTAGGCGGTGCCGCACAGATTAAGGCGATGAAGAAGATTGCAGCACCTATCCGTGTGGAGCTGGCACAGTACCGTGAGCTGGCAGCGTTTGCACAGTTCGGCTCAGAACTGGATGCAGATACCAAGGAGAAGCTGGCACAGGGTGAGCGTATCAAGGAAATCTTAAAGCAGCCCCAGTATCAGCCCATGCCGGTACAGTATCAGGTTATCATCATCTACGCGGCTACCAATAAGTATCTGTTGGATGTACCCGTTGCGGACATTACCAGATTTGAGAAAGAATTTTTCAGCTATCTGGATACCAAGTATCCTGAGGTGCCTCAGGCAATTGCAGAAGAAAAGGTGATTTCCGAGGCAACGGAAGAGATGTTAAAGAAAGCACTTGAAGGTTTCAAGGCAGAGTTTAAGTAGAGACAGGCGGTGATTTATTATGGCATCCATGCGAGATATCAAACGCCGTAAAGGCAGTATACAGAGTACCCAGCAGATCACCAAGGCAATGAAACTGGTTTCTACCGTTAAGCTGCAGAGAGCAAGACAGAATGCAGAGAAATCTACATCTTATTTTTCCTGTATGTATGATACCGTGACCTCTATTCTGGGAAGAACCATAGGCCTGCACCATCCTTATTTAGATGGTGGAAAAGAAGGCAAAAAGGCAGTTGTTGTGATGACCTCCAACAGAGGTCTGGCAGGTGGTTACAACTCTAACATCATAAAATTGGTAACAGCCAACTTTCCCGAGAAGGAGGATGTTGTCATTTATGCAGCAGGTAAAAAGGGACGTGATGCACTGGTAAGACAGGGCTATGAGGTAGCAGTGGATGCTTCGGATATAGTGGAAGAGCCTGTATATGCCGATGCAATGGCACTTTCCCAACATTTGCTGACTTCCTTCGCCAAGGGTGAAATCAGTGAAATTTATCTGGCATATACCCGTTTTAAAAACACGGTAAGCCATATTCCTACGCTGTTAAAGCTGTTACCGGTACAACTGCCGGAGGAAACAGGTTTTGCGGAAGAGATGGAAAAAGAGAAGCCTGAGGCAATCGCACCCATGAATTTTGAAATGGATGACGAAGAAGCTTTGGATATGATTATACCCAAGTATATTACCAGTTTGATTTACGGTGGACTTGTGGAATCTGTGGCAAGTGAGAACGGAGCCAGAATGCAGGCAATGGATTCTGCGACTAGCAATGCAGAGGAAATGATTAGTAATCTGAGCCTTATGTACAACAGAGCCCGTCAAGGTTCCATTACCCAGGAGCTGACAGAAATCATTGCAGGTGCAGGAGCAATATCTTAAACAGAAAGGACAATACGATGGCAGGAGTAAATAAAGGTAAGATTACCCAGATTATCGGTGCGGTTTTGGACGTACGCTTTGATGCAGGCAATCTTCCCGAAATTAATGAAGCAATTATCATACCGACCAGGGATGGCGGCAGTCTTACGGTAGAAGTAGCCCAGCATCTGGGTGATGATACGGTAAGATGTATTGCCATGGGTACTACAGACGGTCTGGTTCGCGGTATGGAAGCGGAGGCTACGGGTGCACCTATTTCCGTACCGGTTGGCGAGAATACCTTAGGACGTATTTTTAACGTATTGGGGCAGCCTATTGATAATAAGCCGGTACCGGAAAATGTATCCTATGAACCCATTCACAGACCTGCACCGGAATTTGCAGAGCAGTCCACTCAGACAGAAATTCTGGAAACAGGTATTAAGGTCGTAGACCTACTTTGCCCTTACCAGAAGGGCGGTAAAATCGGCTTGTTCGGTGGTGCAGGTGTAGGTAAGACAGTATTGATTCAGGAACTGATTCGAAACATTGCAACCGAGCATGGCGGTTATTCCGTGTTTACAGGTGTAGGAGAGCGTACCCGTGAGGGTAACGATCTTTACCATGAAATGACAGAATCGGGTGTTATTGATAAAACCACCATGGTGTTCGGTCAGATGAATGAGCCCCCCGGAGCACGTATGCGTGTAGGACTTACGGGCCTTACTATGGCAGAATATTTCAGAGATAAAGGCGGCAAGGATGTGCTGCTGTTTATTGATAACATTTTCCGTTTTACCCAGGCTGGTTCTGAGGTGTCCGCACTTTTGGGACGTATGCCCTCTGCGGTAGGTTATCAGCCTACACTGCAGACAGAAATGGGTGCGTTACAGGAGCGTATTACCTCTACAAAGAACGGTTCCATTACCTCTGTTCAGGCAGTATATGTGCCGGCGGACGACTTAACAGACCCGGCACCGGCAACTACCTTTGCCCACCTGGATGCAACAACCGTACTTTCCCGTTCTATCGTAGAATTGGGTATTTATCCGGCAGTAGATCCGTTGGAGTCCACCTCCCGTATTCTGGATCCCAGAATTGTAGGTGAGGAGCATTATACGGTAGCTCGTGGTGTACAGGAAATTTTACAGCGTTATAAAGAACTGCAGGATATTATTGCAATTCTGGGTATGGATGAATTGTCCGAGGAAGACAAACTGGTAGTATCCCGTGCAAGAAAGGTACAGAGATTCCTTTCCCAGCCCTTCTTCGTTGCAGGACAGTTTACCGGTCTGGAAGGCAAGTATGTACCTGTATCCGAGACAATCAGAGGCTTTAAGGAAATTTTGGAAGGTAAACATGATGATATTCCTGAGAGCTATTTCCTGAATGTGGGAAGTATCGATGATGTAATTGCAAAGTGTAAATAGGAGCAGCTATGGAACAGTTTAAATTACGGATTATTACCCCTGACAGGGTGTTTTATGAAGGCGATATCGAAATGGTGGAGTTTAACACTACCGAGGGTGAGGTGGGCGTTCTGCCGGGACATATTCCCATGACGGTAGTAATAAAACCCGGTATTCTGACCATCACGGAAGCAGAGGGAACTAAGGAAGCGGCTCTTCATTCCGGATTTGCAGAGATTCTTCCTGAGGGTGTGGTGATACTGGCTGAGGTCGTGGAATGGCCTTCTGAAATTGATGAAGGAAGAGCAGAGGCTGCAAGGCAGCGAGCCGAAGAACGTATTAAAAATCATGCTCCGGAAACGGATATAGCACGTGCAGAAACTGCATTGCAGCGTGCAATTGCCAGAATATCCGTATTAAAGTAAAGAAGTGTCGTCGCAGGAGAGTATCCTCCTGCGGCGATATTTTTTTGCTAAGTGGCAGAACAGATACCTGCTGCATATGCTAAAAAAAAGGAAAGAATGCAGGGAAAATATGGATTATCAGCATAGAATACTCCCCTTTTATATGTCATATTCCACTCCCTATTTTATGAAGGAAGAAGACAGTGTGCTGAGGGATTTAGAATATTTGCAGCAGATGTATCCGGAACAGGCAAAGAAGCTGCAGGTGCGGGTTGCTGGGATTTTAGACAAAATGGATTATGAAGGAAGCCTGCTTTATGATGAGTACCCGGATAAATGGCAATTATACAGATTGGGCGACAGCATTGTGGAAGTTTTGAAAAGAGAAGATATGGAGAAAGAAGAAGGAGAACGAACACCGCCTGAAAAGTGGGAATGGATAAGAGATATGGTACAATTGGTGCTTTATTACGAAATATATAAAAGAAGACACGGAAACCGAAGAGGTTTCTTAAAATTTTAGTTGTGGTTTTCTCATAAAGTCAGTACAATATAGTCATAGTGCCACATACTCCGGCCACAGGGGATGGAGTAAGGGGTACTATGGCTATATTATTGTATATGGAGGCCCCAATGGAAGAAATACAAGCGTTATTAAACGAAACAATAAATGAAAAGCTGGAGAGAATTATTTTAAGTAATGCTGTGGATGCGGGGCAGGGAAGTAAGGTGAAGGTACGTCCGGTTTTACTTAAGGGGCAGCTTTGTTTTCAGGAAACTTTATATCGCGGGAAACAGGTTTTTCATTGCAACTGTACCACAGAAGAAATAAAAGAACGATTGTTATTGTATGCAAAGAACGGCTTCAGACAGATAGAACTGGTTTCTACAGAATATATTATAACGGTGCTTATCAGTAAAAAGGGAAAAGTGACTATTAAAAAGAAGAAGCTTCCGGACAGCAGTCATGATGGTCAGGTGGGCACCAAAAGAGAAAATACAGAAGAACGCTTGGAGGCTTTGCAGCACAATCGTACGAAAAAATATATCCTGGAGGAGGGCAAGCCTGTAAATTTTCTGGTAGGACTGGGAGTGCAGACGCCGGATGGAAGGATTGTGAAGGCACGCTATGATAAGTTTAGGCAGATTAACCGCTATCTGGAGTTTATAGAGGATATTTTGAAAAAGCTGCCTACTGACAGACCGGTACGCATTATTGATTTTGGCTGCGGCAAATCCTATCTGACCTTTGCCATGTACTATTATCTGCATGAGTTAAAAGGTTATGAAGTCAGAGTAACAGGACTGGATTTAAAGGAAGATGTGATTGACTTGTGTAACAGGCTGGCTAAGGAATATGGATATGAATACCTCCAATTTGAAAAGGGGGATATCAGTACTTATGAGGGAGAGCAGACTGTGGATATGGTAGTGACCCTGCATGCCTGCGATACAGCCACCGACTATGAGTTGTATAAAGCAGTGAAATGGGGAGCCAAGGTGATACTTGCAGTACCCTGCTGTCAGCATGAAGTCAATAGGCAGATAGCCAATGATGAATTGAAACAAATATTAAAGTACGGTTTAATAAAAGAAAGGCTGTCGGCACTGGTTACCGATGCGGTCAGAGCAAATTTACTGGAAGAAATGGGATATGAAACACAAATTTTGGAATTTATCGATATGGAGCATACTCCAAAAAATCTGCTGATTCGTGCAGTGCGAAAGGAAGGCTTCAGACGAAGGGGCGGAGATATCCGCAGGGTCACGGATTTTCTGCATATCGAAACTACCTTGCAAAAACTCTTTAAGGAGGAAACAGAGGGTTGAAAAAAGCAATTTTAAAAGGAATTGTCTTTGGGATTACCTTTTTTTTGGCAATTGTAATTATCAGTAGAATAATGAATAAAGGAAACAATGATCTGACTGCGGAAATGCCGGCGGCCGGCCTGCCTGTGATTTATATGGGAACAGAAGGGATGGTTTATAATGAACTGCACGGTTACGTTACTTTGATGGATACTGCTTTTATGCGGGATACAATAACAGCACTGGATGAGAAGCGTAGTACGGAATTTACGATGGACACCTATGGAGAAGCTGTCACGGAAATCTCTTATGAGGTACGGAGTCTGGATGGAGAACGCCTTGTGGAAAATACACAGGTCAAGGATTATGCTGTAGACGGAGATATCGTTACCGGTACTGTTACTATAAAGGATTTGATAGAAAGAAACAGAGAATATGAGTTGATTTTTATTGTTTCTACGGAAAGATATGATAACATACGTTATTATACAAGGGTAGTATATCCTGAAGACTATTATCTGCCTGAAAAGCTGACTTTTGCAAAAGAATTTACGGAGAAGACCTTTGACAAAGAAGCTGCACAGGATTTGGCAATTTATATGGAAACTAATGCGGAGGGAGATAATTCTACTTTACATGAGGTAGATATCCATTGCAGTCTGAGTCAGGTTTCATGGGGAAAACTACAAATAGCGCCTGTTACAGAGCCTGTTTTTAATGTGACGGAGCTGGCAAAGCAGACAGCCAGTCTTACCGCCCATTATGTGGTTTCTACCGGTGAAGGCGAGGATATTAAGTATTTTTATATAGAAGAGTATTACAGGGTAAGGTATACTGCGGAACGTATGTATCTGTTAGACTATAGGCGTGTCATGAACAGCATAGTCGATGAAAAAGACGATATTTATGTCAATGATAAAATTATAATTGGTGTAGAGTCTGATAAGTTGCCGTTGGTGGAGAGCGAGGACGGTAATGTTTTTGCTTTTGAAGTACAGAATAAATTGTACTGCTATAATGTGACTACCAACAAGCTGACGGTGGTATTTGGTTTTTATGACAGTAATAATGCAGATGCAAGAACCTTATATAATCAGCACACAGTCAAAGCACTGGATATCGATGAAGGCGGAAACATCCGTTTTGCAGTGTATGGTTATATGAACAGGGGACGTCATGAAGGGGAAGTCGGCATACAGATTTACCAGTATAACAGTGCCCTGAACACCATAGAAGAAGTGATTTATATTCCTTATGATAAGACCTACCAGGTGCTGAAGGCAGAGATGGAACAGCTGCTTTATCTGAACAGGGAAGGATATTTGTATCTGATGCTGGACAGTGTGGTTTATGAAATTAGTCTGTCGGAGAAAAGCTACAGCAGGCTGGTAGAGGCAGTAGCGGATGACGGACTTAAGGTTTCGGACAGCCATCAGATGATAGTCTGGCAGCGTGGTGGTCTGTACGAGTCGGGCGAGTTGGTTTTAATGAATCTGGCTACCCGCGACCGGATTTCCATAAAAGCCAATGCGGATGAATACATTATGCCGTTGGACTTTATGGGTGAGGATTTTATTTACGGAATGGCCAGACAAGAGGATATTCTTGTGGACAGTACGGGTAAAGTTACATTTCCTATGTATGCAGTGTGTATCAGGAGCACCGGCGGGCAGATATTAAAGACCTACAGGCAGGAGGAAATTTATATTACAGAGTGCGTGCTGCAGAACAATCAGATTTCCTTAAGCAGGCTTATTAAAAATGAAGATGGCAGTTATAAGGAAACTACCCCGGACTATATTATGAACAGCAGCGAGGTGGTTACCGGGAAGAATACAATTAAGGAGGTAGTAACCGAAAATTACGGAAGGTATGTTCAGATAGCTGTAAGAAAAGAAATTGATGCCAAAACCATTCAGATTCTGACTCCGAAAGAGGTATTGTTTGAAGGTGGAAGGGAGCTGGTGCTGGAGGCAGAAAATCCACCCCGGCGTTATTATGTATATGGGCTGGGTGGAGTGGCCGGTATTTATAAAGAGCCGGCAAGTGCCATTATGCTGGCAGAAGCACAATCCGGTATTGTCATGAATACTGCGGGAGATTATGTGTGGATGAAAGGCAACCGGGCAGTAAGAAACCAGATTATGGCGATTGAGGGAGTGAAGGAGACAGAAGAAGAAAGCAGTCTGGCAGTATGCCTGGGTGTAATGCTTAAATATGAAGGTATTATCAGAAATACCGAATATCTGCTGGCACAGGGTCAAAATGCATATTCTATTCTGGAGGAAAATCTGGAAGATGTACAGATTCTGAATTTGGAGGGCTGCTCTCTGGATTCCACCCTGTATTATGTCAATCAGGATATTCCGGTGCTTGCAATTCTTAAAGACGGCAGTGCGGTGCTGGTAGTCGGTTTTAATGAGTATAATGTAGTGTTGATGAATCCGCAGAACGGCGAAGTGAAGAAGATGGGAAAAAATGATGCTGCGGAGTGGTTTACTCAAAATGGTAATTGCTTCATCACATATATCCGGCAAAATGACAATTAATTAAAGTAAAATTTAACAAGCCCTGCGAACATTCGCAAGGCTTGTTTTTTGAAGAAATGTTATCGGGAAAACTGTATCTGCGGTACATTCTTTTTTAATATCAATAATAGAATCATACCTAAAAATCCGCAGGAAATAAGTTCGCCGATACCCACGGTAATCACCAGATACCACCATACATCTGCTATGCCATATCCGAAAATCAACACAAAAGGCACAATAATGGCATTGGCCAGAATCGTAGGGATGGGTACCAGCCATTTCCACTTACGCAGGGCATAAGCTCCCAGTGCACCGATTAAAGAAGCCAGACTGCCGACCAGAATATCCAAAAGACATCCACCGGTTAAAAGGTTGGCTAAAAGACAGCCGATATATAGGCCGGGAATGGCGGCTGGGGTGAAAAAAGGAAGGACGGCAAGAGCTTCCGAGAGTCGTACCTGGATGGCACCGGAGGCTAAACCGAAGGCATTGGCAACGAAAGTCAATACCACATAGAGAGCAGCAATCATTGCTGCCTGTGTCAGAAACAGAACTTTTTTGTTTTTCATTTTTTATTCTCCTTAGTTTTGTTTTTTCTCCGCTCGTTGGCGGGTAGGTGAGGATGGTTTCGAACTCACCGGTATCGTAAACAAGTCATGACTAAGGCTTGTCAACTTTTTCAGTATACCACAGAGCAGTAAGCTGTCAAGTTTAAAACCTATAAAATTGCAACACAAACCCATAAAAATTACAACTTACTTCACTAATAAATGGGGTTTTCGTAAAAAACGGAGTCCTTTATGATAGTACTAGACTGAAACGCATTGCGAAAAAAGAAAAGGAGAGAAAACTATGCGTAAAAAAATGATTAGTCTGTTTGCCTCTGCGGTACTGGCACTCGGTCTGCTGAGCGGTTGTGGCAATGCAGATGCAGAGACCGGAAGTACGGCAGAAAGTACACAGCAGGAAACCACATCCGGTACACAGGAGGAGACGGTTCCTTCCGCACAGGGAGAGACCACATCTGACACTACGGCAGCAGATTCCGGAAATGGAGCTGCGAATGCAATCGAGATGGCACATATGATGGGTAACGGCATTAACCTTGGTAATACCATGGAAGCCTATGGCCGTGCGTCTGTAGGAGTGGGAGCAGACACCTCTGTATATGAAACCTTCTGGGGAGCACCGGTCACCACACCGGAGATGGTTGCTGCCATGAAGGAAGCCGGTTTTGATACACTGCGTATTCCTGTAGCATGGACCAATGCCATGCAATATGAGAGCGGTGATTATACTATTGGGGAAGACTATCTGGACAGAGTGGAAGAAATCATCAACTATGCACTGGATGCAGATATGTATGTTATTGTCAATGACCATTGGGATGGTGGCTGGTGGGGGATGTTTGGCTCTGCAAAGGAAGAAACCAGACAGGAAGCCATGGAGCTTTATGTATCCATGTGGACCCAGATTGCAACCAGATATGAAAAGTATTCGGACAAGTTAATCTTTGAATCCGGAAATGAAGAGCTGGGATTTAGGCTGAATGATACTGATGTAGCAGCAGATTCCGGTACTTTGTCGGATGCAGATTGCTATGTGGTAACCAATCAGATTAATCAGGCATTTGTGGATACTATCCGCAGTACCGGTGGTAACAATGCAGACAGATTTTTATTGATTGCCGGTTTCGGTACGCATATTACCAATACCTGTAAAGATGAATTCCGGATGCCCACAGATACTGTAGAAGACAGACTTTTACTGTCCGTACACTATTATGATCCTTCCGGCTACTGCTTGTGGAACAGCCAGGAAAGCTGGGGAAGCAAGACGGAGTATGAAGATATGCAGGCGAAGCTTTCCATGCTGCAGAAGTTTACGGAGCAGGGTTATGGTATTATTATTGGGGAATACGGTGTCCTGGAGCAGCAGAATGGCTTGAGGCCGGATACCGTAAAATATACCGAGAGCTTTCTTGATTTGTGCGATTTGTATGGATACTGCCCTGTTTTGTGGGATACCAATGTGACCTTCAATCGTAGGCAGGGCAAGATTCTTTTTGATGAAGTGGCACAGATGTATTTAGACCACAGCTTTGCGAAACAGTCTGAAAAGACCTTAGAGGAAATACAGGAAGCAGCACAGGCAGACTTCGCTGCTGCACTGGCAGAGGCACCGGAAGCAGCAGGCGTGGATGAAAATACTGCTGTGGCATGGATTATGTATACCAGCAGTGACTGGGGAATACAGTACAGCGTAGGTGATGTATACAGTCCGGATTCCAAAACAGCAGGTATCGTGGCAACCGATGTGGAAATTACGGGTGAAGGTACCTATACCGTTTCACTGGATTTCACAGGTACCTCCGGTGGCTATGCAAGTGGGGTTACCTTCTCTGCGGTAGGAATTGCAAACGGTGAAATTCTGTATCCCGGCTATTGCATCGAGATTAAAGAAGTACTGATTAACGGTGAACCTTATAAGCTGACAGGCAGACCTTATACGGCAAGTGATGATAAGATTTGTACCAGAGTAAACCTGTATAATGCATGGGTAACCGCACCTCCGGGTGATGCACGTACTGCTTCGGGGAACGCAATGTATGTAAGTCCCTGCGTATTAGATGCCGAAAGCCTGGGAAATGTAGAAACCATAGAAGTTACCTTTGATTATGTTCCGGGGAAATAATTGCTTTAAAAGATATTTGAAATAAGAAATACCCATTCCGGGAATGTAAAACAGGGGATGTCGCAAAACAGCCGGTCAGTTTCGGCTATTTTGTAACATCCCCTGAAATTATATTATAATAAATTGGCACGGATAAGTGCCTGACGCACTGTAGTGCCCAGAAACAGGGCAATTATCATCTTAAGAAAATCAGCAGGAATATAGGGAAAAACACCAATGGACAGAGCACTTATAAAACTGAGCTGCATTTGGTGTGCCAGCCACAGAGTACCGAAAAAGTAACAGGCAGCCGTGCCGCATATCATGCCAAACAGGCATAAGTACCATTTACCCGGGTATTTATCCACAAATATACCGGCAATTAACGACAGGAACAAATAGCCGATGATATAGCCGCCGGTGGGACCGAAAAGCTTGCCTGCACCACCCGAAAAACCCGAAAATACGGGAAGACCAACAAAACCCAAAAGGATATAGAGAAGACAACTGACCGTTCCTTTTCTGGTTCCCAGTATGCATACCGTTAAGTAGATTGCCAGCGTACCCAGAGTAATAGGTACGGGGCTGAAAACGATAGGAAAGGAAAAGGGACTAAGCACGCAGATGACTGCTGTCATGAGGGCAATCATTGTAAGGCTTTTGGTCGTGTTTATCTTTTGGGTATCAGCCATATAACTCCTTCTGCAAAACAGAAATAAAGGTTTTGCAATAATTATAACTCACCATTTTTATAGCGGGAAACAATATTTTGAATTCTTTCATTGGGATTTAGTAAATCACTGATGGAAGAATCATGGTTTAAAGTATCAATAATATAAGCGATATATTTGCTCATATCACAGTTGATATACCATTCACGGTTTAACAGTTCGGGAGTCTGGTAAATCAGGTTGGTGGTAAGGATTCTGTCAATAATACCATCCTCATATGCCTTGTCAAACTTATCAAGACCATTGGTGAACAGACCAAAAGTGGCAAAAACAAAAATTTTGTTTGCCTTTTTGGCTTTCAATTCAGCGGCAACCTCCAGTACGCTTTCACCGGAGGAAATCATATCATCAATGATAATCATATCCTTGCCTTCCACGCTGGTGCCTAAGAATTCGTGTGCAACAATGGGGTTGCGGCCGTTTACAATTTTGGTGTAATCCCTGCGTTTGTAGAACATACCCATATCCAGTCCCAGTACGTTGGCAATATAAATAGCTCTGGACATACCGCCTTCATCGGGGCTGATAACCATCATATGGTCTGCGTCAAGCTGCAAATCCTTTACATTGCGTAACAGACCCTTGATGAACTGATAAGCAGGCTGTACGGTCTCGAAGCCATGCAGGGGAATGGCATTCTGCACACGGGGATCGTGGGCATCGAAAGTAATGATATTGTCAACACCCATGCGGACCAGCTCCTGTAAAGCCAGTGCACAGTCTAATGACTCCCTGGAGGTGCGTTTATGCTGTCTGCTTTCATATAAGAAAGGCATAATAACGGTAATTCTTCTCGCTTTACCGCCCACGGCTGCGATAATACGCTTTAAATCCTGATAATGGTCATCGGGAGACATATGATTTTCATGACCGCAAAGAGAGTAGGTTAAGCTGTAATTGGCTACATCCACTAACAGGTAGGGGTCAGTACCCCTTACGGATTCCAAAATCATACCCTTTGCTTCACCGGAGCCAAAACGGGGCACCTTTGCACTTAGAAGATAGGAGGGACGCTGATAGCCGGAGAATGCCAGACTGTCTTTATGCTCACTTTCACGCTCAGTACGCCATTTTACCAGATACTGGTCGATTTTTTCTCCCAGAGTACGGCACCCTTCCAAAGCAATCATACCCAGACTGCCGACGGGAATGGTCTCCAAATTACGCTTTTCTTCTCGATTTCCCATGAAATAAAGTCCTCACTTTCTGTATGCGTAGATAATTATATATTTTTACACAGACGGATGTCCGGTCCGGTAATTTTCCGAAAAGTAAAATTGCTGGTAAGTCGGGATACAATACGCTCGGAATAGCGGTTTTTTAACTCTTCCAGACTTAAGTTGGTGCTGATAATAATGGATTTGCGGCGCAGGTGTCTTTCATTTAAGAAAGAGAAAAACTGGGAATTGGTAAAGCTGTTGGAAAGCTCTGTGCCTAAATCATCAATAATCACCAAATCACAATTGTACAAGTCTTCATGGAACTTGTAAAGCATTTCTTTGTTATTTGAGTCAAAAGAATATTTGGAAAGCAGACTGAAAAGATTTTCTGCGGAAAAATAAATCACGGAATGTCCCAGCCGCAATATTTCTCTGGCAATGCAATTGGAAAGAAAGGTTTTGCCGGTTCCTACATCACCAAAAAATAAAAGATTCTGATAGGTGTTGCCAAAATCCCTGATAAATGCAAAACTGGTTTCTACAGCCCTTTTGAAGTTGGCAAGATCTGCATCCTTATAATATTCGTAAGAAAGCACAGAAAAGTTTTCTGTCTGCAAAAGCTCCTGCAGGTTGCTTTGGGAATAAAGGATCTTGATAATCCGCTGCTCGAAACAATGACAGCGTCTGCCGTCCGCATAGCCGGTATCCCGGCAGTCGGGACAGTCAAAAATGGGCTCCAGATAATCTGCCGGAAATCCACTCTGTATCAGCAAATCTGCTTTCTTTTGGGAGAGAGCATGCAGCTCGTTTTGATAATTCTCTAAGGCACCGGGTTCTTCTGCCACAATTCGCCTGCCATAGGCTACGGAAAGGGAAGAAACAGCATGCGCGGCTTCCTCATAAGCAGGGCATGCGGCATAAACCTCTTCCCTGCGTCTGTCCAGAAGGTGCCGGTTCTTTAACTGAATGGCATCATATTCTCTTTGTATGGTATCATATTGAGCATTGGTTAATTTCACGGAATACTCCTTTACTTACTTAACAGCTTCGCTTCTAATTCGGCAAAATCGTAATCTCTCTGGGAAAACTGGTTAAAACGGTTGCCGGAGGAGGAAGCAGCTTTCTGATGCTTGCGTTTCTGATAAATTTCATCAATACGCTGGATATCTGATTTGCGACGGACATCTTCCTTTTTCCAACTGCTTAAGATACCTTCCGCATACTCAAAACGGTGGCTGTCGGTTGCCATAACGGTACGCTCACAGGCTTCCGCAATAATATCCGCAGAGAATCCGTATTCTTTTATCCAGCGGTTTATATACTCCAGTTCTTTAGAGGTGGGAGCCCCGCTCTTTCCTAACTCCTTCATAACCATATAAACGGATTTGTCATATCTGGCGGCAAATTTTTCGGCCTGTTTTGGCGTGGTAACACCGGACTGAGCCCAGTTTAAGGCAACTTTTTCTATATATTTAAAATCCTTTTTGCCTCTGTCCACACAGTATTGAATCAGGTAATCAATTAAATCATCTGAAAAATGCAGACAATCTGAAAAATAAAGAATAGACTTCATCTCTGTTACCGTTAAGGGGCGGCCTATATAAGACTCAGCCACAAAAAGTAACTGACTGGTGCTTTCTTTATCCTTGAAGTTTCTTAAATCGTCTGCGGAATAAGAAGGCTTCGCATAAGAATCCCGGGGCTGGGAAGCAGCGGGCGTCTGATTGTCAGACTGCCTGGACAGGATGGTCACAATAGGCATCTGCACAGAAACACCGGTATCGGTATTTTCCTTTGCTGAAGCCTGGAAAGAGGAAGCCTGGGAGGTCGTAACCGGAGCCTCTCCGTAAAAGGGTTCGGAGACCTGCGGTATGCAGGGGGCTTCTTCATGACGAAATCCTTTGAAATGGACGCCGGTCAGATTTTTAGAATCATCATAGTCCAGAGAAAGTAACTGAGCCTTTTCCCAATATTTGAGTGCACGCATAACATCTTTTTCCGTATGATTAAACTTGTCCGCAATTTCGGACACACTGGTAGCCAGATTGGCACTCATCATACGAAGCAGGTACAGATACACCTTCAACTGTGCATCGTTGGCCTCCTTCATATATTCATCAATGAATCTGTTGGGGATGGCGGTATAAGACGCATACTCATCCCTGTAAATTGTAAACTGTCCCATGTTCCCTCACCTGTCTATGCAAATATCTTCTGCATTTTTAGCAAGGACAAGTATAACACATCTTTTTCAAAAAAGGAATAGGCATTATTCCCTAAACCCTTGAAAATACTGGGTTTTTGAACCTTTGTGGAAAGTGTGGATAATGTGGATAAATAAAATAACGTGCGACTTTTAACGGCAGTTTTGTGGGAAAAATAGCTTTTTCATAAAATAACAATATCCACAATATTCAAAAAAATATCCACAACATTTGAGAAGAAGAAAATCTCAAAAAGTTGTGGATATTGTGGAAAACTATTTTCCAAGAAGCTTTTCCCCGATTTTTACAATATCTCCGGCACCCATAGTTATCAACATATCGCCGTCGATACAATTTTGTAGTAAAAAATTTTCAATCTCATCAAAAGTAGGGAAATAATAACACTCTTTACCTAATTTTTGCAGTTCGGCCTGTAATGTCCGTGAACTGATGCCCAGCGTATCGGTTTCTCTGGCGGCATAGATGTCGGACAGCACCACCTTGTCAGCCAGTGCCAGTGCTTTTGCAAACTCCGGCAGGAAGGCCTTGGTACGGGTATAAGTGTGGGGCTGGAATACACACCATATTGTTTTATGAGGACATGCTGAAGCTGCTTTTAAAGTTGCAGTAATTTCTGTAGGGTGATGTGCATAATCATCTATTATAGTAACGTTACCGATAGAGCCCTTGTACTCGAAGCGTCGGTCGGTTCCGGTAAAGGCTCTCAGTGCGTCGGCGGCTGTCTGACCCGAAATGCCCAGTGTGTCGGACAAGGCCATTGCAGCCAGTGCATTGCAGACATTGTGCTCACCGTGTACATTCAGAAAAACGGGAAAACTGCAGTCTTTTGGTGTGTGCAGGATAAAAGAAGGACAGCCTGCTTCATCATAAGAAATGTCAGTGGCATAGTAGTCGCAGTCAGGAGTCAGACCGAAAGTAAGTACTTTACAGGCAAGTCCGGCGGTCAGTTCTTCCAAATTTTCAATTGCACCATTGATAATCAGGAAGCCGTCAGCAGGCAATAGCTCTGCAAAACGGCGGAAAGAACACCGGATATCTGCCAGATCCTTAAAGAAATCCAGATGGTCTTCTTCTATATTAAGTATAAGTCCGATTCTGGGGAAAAAACTTAAGAAACTGTTGGTATACTCACAGGCTTCCGTTACAAAATAACCGGAATGGCCTACACGGATATTGCCGCCAATGGATTTTAAAATACCTCCTACGGATAAAGTAGGGTCTAAGTCTGCATGCAGCAGAATTTCAGATACCATGGAGGTGGTGGTAGTTTTGCCGTGGGTACCGCTGATGGCAATGGGGGTTTCGTAATTTTTCATTATCTGTCCCAAAAGCTCGGCACGGGTCAGACTGGGAATGCCCAGTTCGCCTACTGCGATATATTCGGGGTTATCGGGATGAATGGCACTGGTAAAAACGGCACAGTCAATATCGGAGGTGATGTTTTCCTTTCGCTGACCGTAAAATACGGTAATGCCTTTTTCTTCCAGGACCTTCGTTAAAGCAGAGGGCTGTCTGTCGGAGCCGGAAACCGTAAAGCCCGCCTCAAAAAGTACTTCGGCCAGACCGCTCATGCTGATACCGCCAATACCTACAAAATAGATATGAATGGGATGTTGAAAATCAATCTGATACATAATGCCACTTCCTGTTTAATAAAATAATAATTGTTCTAAAGGTACTCATATATTATACGCATTTATATGGTAAAAAACAAATGATAAATGCGTATAATCGTAAAAATTTCGGAAATACACAAAAATAGCCAACGAAAAAGAACTGCTTATTTTATACAACCGTCAAAATAGACAAAACCAAAAGGGATAAAATGTAAAAAATGTAAAAAATAGACATAAAATTTATGAAAAAGACTCTATTTTTTTGGAATAATGATTTCCTTTTTTGAAAGTATGTGTTATAATACACGTAAGCGGATTTTGCGTTACAAAGACTAGTTATAATGAGGTGATAGCATGATTAAAAAAGAAATGATAGCCATGTTACTGGCTGGCGGCCAGGGTAGCCGTCTGGGTGTTCTGACATCCAAAGTAGCAAAGCCCGCAGTTGCATTTGGAGGCAAATACCGTATTATTGACTTTCCTTTAAGCAACTGCATCAATTCCGGTGTGGACACCGTAGGTGTTCTGACCCAGTACCAGCCCCTTAGACTGAATACCCATATCGGCATCGGTATTCCGTGGGATTTGGACAGAAATATTGGCGGTGTGACAGTACTTCCTCCTTATGAGAAGAGCTCCAACAGTGAGTGGTATACCGGTACGGCTAACGCTATTTACCAGAATATCGATTATATGGACAGCTTCAATCCGGATTATGTGCTGATTCTTTCCGGCGACCATATTTACAAGATGGATTACGAAGTGATGCTGGATTTCCACAAGGCTAACGGTGCAGATGTTACTATTGCGGTAATGCCCGTTCCTCTTGAAGAAGCAAGCCGGTTCGGTATTGTAATTGCAGATGAAAACCGCAAGATTGTGGATTTTGAAGAAAAGCCTGCAAATCCCAGAAGTAATCTGGCAAGTATGGGTATCTACATTTTCAACTGGAAAACTCTTAAGGAATCCCTGATTGCCATGGCTGAACAGCCTGCATTAGACTTCGGCAAGCATGTTATTCCTTATTGCCACAGCAAGGGACAGCCTTTGTATGCATATGAGTTTAACGGCTACTGGAAGGACGTAGGAACCCTGAACTCATAC
The DNA here is from genome assembly GCA_051879895.1 of Lachnospiraceae bacterium. GTDB lineage: Bacteria > Bacillota > Clostridia > Lachnospirales > Lachnospiraceae > Acetatifactor. The sequence goes on along the minus strand of JBJEMX010000037.1, from coordinate 12,318 downwards.
TGGGAAGCAAATATGGAACTGATTGATATTGTTCCTGAATTCAACCTGTACGAAGAGTATTGGAAGATTTATACCAAGAGCGAGATCCTTCCTCCGCAGTACATATCGGACGACAGCGTGGTAGAACGCAGTATTATCGGTGAAGGTACAGATATTTATGGTAAGGTATACAATTCCGTTATCGGTTGTGGCGTTACCATTGGTGCAGGCACGGTAGTACGGGATTCCATCATCATGAACAATACCTGTATTCAGGCAAACTGTGAAGTAAATAAAGCCATTATTGCCGAAAATGTTGTAATAGAAGACGGCGTAAAGCTGGGTATAGGGGAAGAAGCGGAAAATGATACGGCTCCCCATATTTACAATCACGGTATCGTGACCATCGGTGAAAAGAGCGTAGTGCCTAAGGGCATAAAGGTAGGTAAAAACACCGTTATTTCCGGTGTGACTACCGCGGACGATTATGAAAATTCCACTCTCGCAAGTGGTAAAACTTTGATTAAGGCAGGTGAATAATAGTGAGAGCAATCGGAATTATTTTAGCAGGTGGCAACAACCACCGTATGAAAGAATTAACCCAGAAACGTGCCGTTAGTGCAATGCCCGTTGCAGGAAGCTACAGAAGTATTGACTTTGCATTAAGCAGCATGTCCAATTCCAGAATCCAGAAGGTAGCAGTACTGACCCAGTACAACTCCCGCAGCCTCAACGAACATTTAAGCTCCTCCAAATGGTGGGATTTCGGACGTAAACAGGGTGGTTTATATGTACTGACCCCCGCAGTTACGGCGGATAACAGCAACTGGTACAGAGGAACGGCGGACGCTATCTACCAGAATTTACACTTTTTAAAGAACAGCCACGAGCCTTATGTAGTAATTGCCTCCGGTGACTGCGTGTACAAGATGGACTTCAATAAGCTGTTGGAATACCATATTGATAAAAAGGCAGACATTACCGTAGTCTGCAAGGATATGGAACCCGACGTGAATGTAGAGCGTTTCGGTACCATCAAGATGAATGAAGAGTACCGCATTGAGGAATTTGAAGAAAAGCCCATTGTCGCAAAGACCAATACTATTTCCTGCGGAATTTACGTTATCAGAAGACGTGCCCTGATTGAAATGTTAGAGCGTTGTGCAGAAGAAGACAGATATGACTTTGTAAGGGATATTCTGATCCGTTACAAGGATATGAAGAGAATCTATGGCTACAAGATTCAGGATTACTGGAGAAACATTGCATCTGTAGACGATTACTTCAGCACCAATATGGACTTCTTAAAACCGGAAGTGCGTAACTATTTCTTTAAGCAGTATCCGGATATTTACTCCAAGGTAGACGATTTGCCTCCGGCAAAATACAATGTGGGTGCACAGATCAAAAACAGTCTGATTTCCAGCGGTTGTATTGTAAATGGCGTGGTGGAGAACTCTGTAGTGTTCAAGAAGAGTTACATCGGCAACAACTGCTATATTAAAAACTGTATCATTTTAAATGATGTATATATTGGGGATAACACGCACCTCGAAAACTGTATTGTAGAGAGCCGTGATACCATTCGGGCAAATTCTTATCATGTCGGAGAAGACGGGATTAAGATTGTGGTAGAACGTGACGAAAGATACGTTATCTGATAGCATGACTTAAAGGGGGTTACACAAATGCAGATTACTGACGTTCGTGTCCGGAGGATTACGAAAGAGGGAAAAATGAAGGCAGTGGTATCTATTACCATTGATGATGAATTTGTAGTACATGACATCAAGGTAATAGAAGGTGAAAAGGGATTGTTTATTGCCATGCCAAGCAAGAAGGCAACGGATGGCGAATACCGTGACATTGCACATCCTATCAATTCCGCCACCAGAGAACATATTCAGAAGATTATTCTGGAGAGTTATGAGAAAGCACTGTCAGAACCGGAGTTACCGGAAGATTAAATGCATATAGTTCCACATACAAAGTAAAGAGGCACCGGGCGGTGCCTCTTTTTGTTAAGCAGAAGTGTTTAGTAATTTTTTGTATAAGTTATCCACACACACCGCACCAAACGGAGCTGTAATCAAAATGGACAGTACGGCAACCGTTAAAACGATATTTCCGCATCCCAGTCCCAGGGCGGCCGGTATGGAGCCTATCGCGGCCTGTACGGTGGCTTTGGGAGTATAGGCTGCCATGCAGAATATCCTTTCTTTTTTTGAAAGACCGGTTTTTACTAACGACAATGCCACACCCGTCATTCTGAACAACAGTGCACCGATAATAACCAATACTGCGGCTGCACCCGCAGATACAGCATATTTTAAATCAACCGTGGCACCGACCAAAACAAACAAAAATACTTCTGCTCCAAGCCATAATTTATTATACTTTACAGATAGCCGTGAAGCCAGTACGGGATACTTCTGCTTTATCAGAATTCCCATACTCATAACAGCAAGAAGTCCGGATAGCGGAAAGATTCCCTTTAATCTGCTTTCTGCCTCTAAAAGCAGGAAAGAAATACTGAGGATAATCAGTATTTTTGCTGAATCCCGCATATGAAATTTTTGAAAGAACAGAACTAAAACCATTCCGGTACAGCCTCCTAAAACAAGGCCTGAAATAATCGATACCGGAATCTGGATAAAACTTGCTGCGGATATAGTTCCGGTGGAGGCTAATGATGTAAGGGCAGTAAATATTACAATAACAAATACATCATCAACCGAAGCACCTGCCAGAATTAACTGGGGGATACACTTATCCGTTCCGTATCCTTCCTCAATCAGACGAATCATTCTCGGTACAACAACTGCAGGTGATACGGCCGCAATGACACTGCCGATAATTGCAGCTTCTAATACAGATACCTTAAGCAGAACCGGTGCCAAAATAATAGTTCCCAGCATTTCGATGGTTGCCGGAAGAAAACACATAAGAATTGCCGGTCTTCCTACTTTCTTTAAATCAGCAATATTTAATGACAGGCCTGCTCTGGTCAGTATAATGACTAAGGCAATCTGCCTTAAATCGCCCGATATCATAAGTATCGAATCATCAATCAAATTCAGTGCATGGGGACTGAGTACAATGCCTACGATAATCATCCCCAACAGGCCCGGCAGTCTCAGTTTTGAAAAGACCCATCCCGATAACAATCCCAATAATAAAATCAAAGCAATGCTTATTAACATAGAAACCTCCTGAATAGCAGAAAATAAATATATCATAATGGGGACACAAAGGCAATCATTTAAGAATAAGTTCCCATACTTTTTAATATGGAGGCTCTTTTTCTTGCAACCTTCCGCTCTGAAATGCTATACTAAGATACAGTTGAAAAAAATGACAGGCGGTGTGTGACAACCCAGAAAGGAAACGGCAATGTACCTGATTGTTGGTCTCGGAAATCCGGGAAGAGAATATACAAATACCAGACATAATATTGGATTTACGGTCATAGAAACATTAGCGGAAGAAGAAAATATACGCGTGTTGGAGAAAAAGCATAAGGCAATTACCGGCAAAGGAGTGATTGCCGGACAAAAGGTGATTTTGGCCATGCCCCAGACTTACATGAATTTAAGCGGAGAAAGCGTCAGGGAACTGGTGGATTATTACAAGATTGATGAAAAGAATGAGCTGATAGTTATTTCTGATGATATCAGTTTAAATCCGGGACAGCTCAGACTCCGTAAAAAAGGCAGTGCGGGAGGGCATAACGGATTAAAGAATATCATCGCCCATTTAGGTCATGATGAATTCTGCCGCATCAAAATGGGTGTGGGTGAAAAACCGCAGGGCTATGACCTGGCAGATTATGTGCTGGGACATTTTACGCAGGATGAAAGAAAGCTTATGGAGGAAGCCGCCAAGGAAGCTGCTTCTGCAATCCGTATGATTTTTACGGACGGCTTTGACAAGGCAATGAATCGCTTTAATACAAAGAAATAAGAAACAAAGAAACAAAGAGGCAAGAGCCGCATGGCGGCATGGGAGAGGAATAAATGCAGGCATTACTGGCACCTTTGCGTGAACTGGCAGAGTTTGACGAAATACGGAAACTGATACGACCGGGAGACCGGCGTGACGTATCGGCAGCCGCCTTAACCGGCTGTGTAGATTCCCAAAAACTGCATATGATTTATGGACTCAGCGATGGTTTTAAATATAAAATCATCGTTACTTACAGTGATCTCAGAGCCAGGGAAATTTATGAAGAATACAAGTTTTATGACAAGAATGTCATGTTATATCCTGCTAAGGATCTGATTTTCTTTCAGGCGGACATCCATGGAAATAAGCTGACTACAGAGCGTGTCAAGGTACTGCGGCGTATGGCGGAAGGCAGACCCTTTACACTGGTGACGACCTTTGCGGCACTGATGACGCCCCAGGTGTGCTGGAATGTGGACACAGATACCGTTTTTATTGATAAGCAGACCTCTGTGGAAGAGGGGGAGCTTGCCCGCAGACTGGTGGCTATGGGCTATGAGAAAAACTATCAGGTAGAGGCTAAGGGGCAGTTTTCCATTCGTGGCGGTATTGTGGATATTTTTGATGTAACAGAGGAAAATCCTTACCGTATTGAGCTTTGGGGGGATGAAGTAGAATCTGTCAGGAGCTTTGATATTTTAAGTCAGCGTTCCATTGAGCAGCTTTCCTCTGTCCGTATATTTCCGGCTTCCGAATTTGTACTGACAACAGACCGTATTGCAAGCGGTTTTAAAGCCATGGAAAAGGATGCAGACAGGCAAAAAGCAATCTTTAAAGAGGCGTTTCAGACCGAAGAGGCACACCGTATTGCCACACAAATAAAGGAAGTCAGGGAGCAGGTTCTGGAATTTAAAAATTATGCAGGACTGGAAGGGTATATCCGTTACTTTTATAAAGAAGAGGAGCTAAAGAGCCTGATTGGCATGCTGCCTGCGGGACACTGCTTATTTCTGGATGAACCCGCCCGCATCAGAGAACATGCACAGGCTGTGGAAACAGAATTCAGGGAAAGCATGAGCCACCGTGTACAAAAGGGCTATATTCTGCCCGGACAGATGCAGGTGCTGTACAGTATGGAGGAAGTGTCGGCAGCTATCAGGAGGACTTCTTTTGTGACCCTTTCTGCCATTGAACTGAAGAATCCGCTGATTAAGGTACAGAGGCGTTTTGATATACAGGTACGGAGCATTTCCTCCTACAATAACAGCTTTGAAGCACTGGTAAAGGATTTAAAGCGGTACAAAAAGAACGGCTACAGAGTGCTGCTTTTATCCGGTTCCAGAACCAGGGCACAAAGACTGGCAGAGGATTTAAGAGAACAGGAGCTTTCGGCGGTTTTTACCCAGAACCCGGAAAGAGAAGTACAGCCCGGAGAAATTCTGACCTGTTACGGACATGTAGGCAAGGGCTTTGAGTATCCTCTGCTTAAGTTTGTAGTGCTTTCCGAAAGCGATATTTTTTGGGCAGGGCAAAAGAAGAAAAAGAGAAAGCCCAAATACGAAGGTACAAAAATAAAGGATTTCGCGGAATTAAAGGTGGGTGACTATGTGGTGCATGAAAGTCACGGACTGGGAATTTACCGCGGTATTGAAAAAGTAGAAGTGGAAAAAGTAGTCAAGGACTACATGAAGATAGAGTACCGGGACGGTGGAAATCTGTACATTCTTGCCACCGGCTTAGATGTGATACAAAAGTATGCTTCTGCAGATGCCAAGACGCCCAAACTCAATAAACTGGGCAGTCAGGAATGGAACAAAACCAAGGCAAAGGTGCGGACCGCAGTAGACGAGGTGGCAAAAGAGCTGGTGGAACTGTATGCTTTGCGGCAGCAGTCGGAGGGTTTTCAATACGGACCGGATACTGTATGGCAGAAGGAATTTGAAGAAATGTTTCCCTTTGAGGAAACCGAGGACCAGTTACAGGCTATTGCGGATACCAAGGCAGACATGGAAAGCAAAAAAATTATGGACCGACTTGTCTGCGGCGACGTGGGCTACGGCAAGACAGAGATTGCCATTCGTGCCGCTTTTAAAGCAGTACAGGAGGGAAAGCAGGTAGTGTATCTGGTACCCACCACCATTTTGGCACAGCAGCATTACAATACCTTTACCCAGCGTATGAAGGATTTTCCGGTACGCGTGGATTTGCTGTCCCGTTTCAGAAGTGCAGGGGAACAGAAAAAAACCATTGCTGATTTAAAAAAAGGAATGGTGGACATTGTCATCGGTACCCACAGAGTGCTTTCCAAGGATGTGGAATACAAGGATTTGGGGCTCCTTATCATAGATGAGGAGCAGCGTTTCGGTGTAGCTCATAAAGAAAAAATAAAGCAGTTGAAGGAAAATGTCGATGTGCTGACCCTGACGGCAACGCCGATTCCCCGTACCCTGCATATGAGTCTTGTGGGTATCCGGGATATGAGCGTACTGGAGGAAGCCCCTAACGACAGACTGCCCATCCAGACCTATGTGATGGAATATAACGAAGAGATGGTCAGGGAAGCCATTGTCAGGGAGTTGTCCAGAGACGGTCAGGTTTATTATGTTTATAACAGGGTAAACAACATTGCGGATGTGGCTGCCATGATACAGAAGCTGGTACCGGAAGCAGAGGTGGCATTTGCCCACGGACAGATGAAGGAGCAGGAGCTGGAACGTATTATGTACGATTTCATCAATGGAGAAATCGATGTGCTGGTTTCTACCACCATTATTGAAACCGGACTGGATATTTCCAATGTCAATACCATTATTATCCACGACTCCGACAATATGGGACTTTCCCAGCTTTACCAGCTGCGGGGGCGTGTGGGACGCTCCAACCGTACTGCTTATGCTTTCTTAATGTATAAGAGAGATAAGATGTTAAAAGAAGTGGCAGAAAAGCGTCTGGCAGCCATCAAGGAGTTTACGGATTTGGGAAGCGGCTTTAAGATTGCCATGCGGGATTTGGAAATTCGTGGTGCAGGTAACCTTCTGGGTAAAATGCAGCACGGGCATATGGAGGCAGTAGGGTATGATTTGTACTGTAAGATGTTAAATGAAGCGGTGAAGACCCTAAAAGGTATCTCCACATCAGAGGACTTCACAACAGTGGTGGACATGGATGTAGATGCTTTTATTCCGGCCGAATATATTGTGAATGAAGTGCAGAAGCTGGATATTTATAAGCGTATTGCAGGTATTGAGAACGAAAAGGAACGGGATGATATGAAGGATGAACTGTTAGACCGTTTCGGAGCAATTCCGCGTTCCGTAGATAATCTGTTGCGGATTGCCCTGATAAGGGTCTCTGCACACGCACTTTATCTGACGGAAATCAAAGGAAAAAACGAGCGGATTATCTTTACCTTCCGCCCGGACGCAGACATCGATCCGGCAGGTATCCCCGACCTGATGAAAAAATACAAAGATAAATTGTTTTTTACTGCTTACGGAAATCCCTTCTTTACCTACAAGTACGACAAAACCGGTCTGGTGGAAAAGGATGCGGAATTGTTATTAAGTACCACAGAACAGTTGTTAAGGGATATGTCGGGACTACGGTTATGAACCAAAATATGCCGAATTTGCAGTAGCCAAAAGGACTATGTTTTGTTATAATATATATACTATAATTTTAAAAAAAAGGGGTTGGCTGAATGAAACATAAAGGGCATGCAACAGAACAGGTGTCACGGCATGGTGTTTTGTTTGGTTGCCCTTTTTTAACCGAGGTCAATATATGCTGTTTTTTAGTAAACAGATGTTATTATGGGATATTCCATGAATAATGTCTGTTTTTTATATGACCTCAAACGATTGTGTAGAAGATAAGCTTGGAAATAAAATTCCAAATAGGGAACTGATGTCCGCTAAGGCGGACGGGAGGAATAGGTATGAAAAAGTATAAAGTATTATTAACCGGTAAGAACACAATGATTATTGATGATTTCTTTAATCATATGAGTGATGAGTTTGAACTTCTGACTACATCCACCAGACTGGATGATATGGAGAGACATGTGGAATTGTTTGAGCCAGACTTATTTGTATATTGCTTAAACGGAGAAGTAAAAGATAAACTTATTAAGTTAAAGGAATTGAAACGTCTTTTGACAAGAAAAGATGTTATTACAGTTATTATCGGTTCGGAAGATGACTGCAATGAGTTTAATAAGGTGATGACCTATATGTCCGATTTGACATTGTTAAAGCCTATTACAGTAAATAAAATACGGGAAGAATTAATCAATTATATAACCGGGGTTGAAAAGGAACGTGAAGAGCAAAAAAGACTTCAGGAGAAATTAGCTCAATTGAAGACGCAGCAGGAGAGAAAACACGTTTTGGTTGTGGATGATGATCCTGTACTTCTTAAGGTTATCAAAGAATATTTGCATGATAAATATGATGTTGCGACAGCAATCAGCGGAAAGATTGCCCGTAAGTTTTTAGATAGTAAGAAAACTAATTTTATATTACTGGATTATGAGATGCCGGTAGAAAACGGAGTGGATGTACTCGAATGGATTCGGGGACAACAGCAGTTTGATGATATACCGGTTGTTTTCCTCACCGGTACTACAAATCGTGAAAAAATACTGCAGGCACTCAGCCTGAAGCCACAGGGGTATTTATTAAAGCCCATAGATAAGGATAAGCTGCTTGGAACTATAGAAAAGTTTATAGGATAAGCATGGAGGAAACCTTATGTCTGAGATAAAATTAACAGATTTAATGGATGTATCCTTACTTCAAAGAATACAGGATGCTTTTTCCAAGGTGACAGGTATGGCGGCATTGACTACGGATGTTAATGGCGTGCCCGTTACGGAGGGAAGTGGTTTTACCGACTATTGTATGAAGTATACAAGGAAGAGTGAACTGGGTAAAGTTAAGTGTGAACAATGCGACCAGTATGGTGCAAAGATTACGGCAAATATAGGACGTGCATTAGCATATCAATGCCATTCGGGACTGATTGACTTTTCTGCACCTATCATAGCGAATGGACAGATAATAGGGTGCTTTATTGGGGGACAGGTGCTCACACAGGTGCCGGATAAGGAGTTTATCCGGGTAGTGGCAGATGACCTGCAAATTGATTTTGAGGAGTATTGGGAGGCACTGCAGAAGGTTCCGGTTATTCCGAAAGAACAAATTACCGCAGCTGCAGAATTTTTGTATGAAGTCGCAAGCGTTATGTCTGATATTGCATATGGCAAATATCTTGCATTAGAGGTGGCAAAGGATGTAGAGCATGCAGCAAATATGAAAACAGATTTTCTGGCAAACATGAGCCATGAAATCAGAACACCTATGAATGCCGTGATAGGATTGGCGGAGGTAGCCCTAAGAGAAGAACTGCCGCCGGTGGCAAGAGATTGTTTGTCCCAGATAAAATCATCCGGTAATGCCCTGTTAAATATTATTAATGACATTCTGGATTTTTCTAAGATAGAATCGGGCAAAATGGATATTGTACCAATAGAATATGACCCTATTACATTGCTTAATGAAGTAACCAATATAATAACGCTGCGGTTAAAGGATAAACCGGTTGAGTTGCTGCTGTCCGTTAATCCTTCCATTCCTACAACCTTATACGGGGACAATTTAAGGGTTCGGCAGGTGTTGATTAATTTAACCAATAATGCGGTTAAATTTACACGTAGCGGTAAGGTTGCCATCAATGTGGACTTTGACAAGATTTCTGATAATGAAATTATGCTTAGAATTGCTGTGCAGGATACAGGAATAGGTATTAAGGAAAAGGACTTAGAGAAGATATTTCATTCTTTTGAGCAGGTTGACAGCAAGCGTAACAGAAATGTTGAGGGCACCGGACTTGGACTGGCTATCAGCAAGCAGCTGGTAAATCTGATGGGAGGCGACCTAAAAGTTGCAAGTGAGTATGAAAAGGGAAGCACATTTTCTTTTTATATTCCACAGGGTGTTGTTGACTGGAAGGCTGCCATTCAGGTTGAAGATGCAGAGAAGAAAGCTGTTATAGGTTATTGGAGTAATGTTTTTCTGGCAAAGGAATTTTATTCAGATATAGGAAAACTGGGTATTTTATCCATGGCATTGCCTTCTCTTGACCAATTTGATGATGTTCTTTTAAATTATCAGGAGTATTTGAAGGAAAGAAGGGTATATTTCTTCTTTGATGAAGCCGGTTATAATGAAGATGTTGAGAGAATCCTGGACGAGCATCCAAATGTAACAGGTGTGTTACTGACAGCTCTCTTTTCTACAAGGAAATCTGACAGACCTAATTTACATATAATGTGCAAGCCGTTGTCTACACTGCATATTGCCATGGCATTAAACGGAGAGAATATATATGATAATTCGGGCAGGGAGAAGTTTGAATTTGACTTTATTGCTCCGGATGCAGAGGTCTTAATTGTTGATGATAACGAAGTTAATCTGACGGTTGCTCAAGGACTGTTAGAACCTTTGCAGATGAATATTACAAAGGCTGCCAGCGGAATAATGGCGCTGGATTTGATAAAGAAAAAGAAATTCAATTTAATACTTATGGACCATATGATGCCCGAACTGGATGGTGTTGAAACCACCCGTATCATTCGGAGATATCATCCGTCCTACAATGATGTACCCATTATAGCATTGACGGCTAATGCGATTGGTGGTATGGCGGACAAATTTAAAGAAGAAGGAATGGATGATTTTGTTGCCAAACCAATTGAGATAAGAGAACTTATCAAAATCATTAAGAAGTGGCTGCCAAAGGAACTGATTCAAACGGGTTCGTACATTGCGGGACCGAAGGAAGATGCCTCGGATTTCAATATTCAAATTGGGGACCTGGATACGGAAACTGCATTAAAGCTGGCCGGAAGCAAGGAACTCTATTTTAAAATTTTGAAAGAATATTATCGTAATATTCAGTCCAAGTCCATTAAAATAAAAGAATTGCAGATGCAGCAGGATATTAAATTATATACCATTGAGGTTCATGCATTAAAAAGTCTGTCGAAGCAAATCGGAGCTATGGAATTATCAGAGATTGCGGCAAAACTGGAAAAAGCCGGAAATGATAATAATATAGATTTTATTAATGCCGAAACAGATTATCTGCTTCAAAAATATGTAGGGTATATAGATATATTAAAGCCATACTGCAAAGAAGAGAAAGAGAAAACAGGGGGAAAAGCTTTAGTAGACAAAGAGGCTGTTTGCCGGTTGCTTGAAAAGATGCTTGTGGCTGTGGATGAGTTGGATATTGATGCGATGGAGGAAGTAGTGTTAGCTCTTGAAAAGTATGAATATCCAAAGGAGCAGGCAGATATTTTCAATGAGCTGCAAGTAGCAGTCGGTAATATTGATGTAGACTTGTGTGAAGAACTAATAAACAGATGGAAGCATTACTATATATAGGGAGGTATAAATATGGGTAGAAGTAAAATGGTAGGCGTGCTTTTTGCAGATGAATCCAGAAGTGGTTTGACACATGCATATTTCTCGGGGGTGTTAAATGGATTTAAGAAGGCTGCAGAGGAACGGGGATATGATATTGCCTTTTTAAATTGTAATAAGGAGGGCACTGAACGAAAGACCTACATTGAACAGGTTAGAGAGCGAAAGTATGAGGGCATTATTATTGCATGTATCGATTTTGACGATAATGAAGTAAAAGAGCTTCTTGACAGTAACATTCCTATTGTTACCATTGATGAAGATATAGAGAACTCCATCTGTGTGAAGTCAGATAATGTTTCCGGTCTGGAAAGTCTGGTACGCTATTTAATAGAGATGGGGCATAAACGAATTGCATATATCACGGGGGACGATAATACTGTTACGAAAGCAAGAGTTAACAGCTTCCTGAATACATGTAAAAAAATGGGGGTTGAGATTCCGAAAGAATACATTAAGCAATCTATGTATCGTGATATGAGAAAAGCTGCCTTTTTGACGGAAGAGCTGTTGCGGATGCCCAATATTCCTTCCTGTATTATGTACTCTGATGACTATGCGGCCATTGGAGGTATCAATGTGATTCGAGCAAGGGGGATGGAAATTCCGGGGGATATCTCCGTAACAGGTTTTGACGGTATTGATGTTTTATCACAGTATGAACCGAGACTGACTACTGTAAAGCAGAATACGGACGAAATCGGCAGGGTTGCAGCAAATCAGTTATTGGATTATATTCAGTCGCCCGAGAAAGGCAGGAAAGAGACGGTGATTGTAGAAACCAGCCTGGAAAAGGGACGGACTGTCGCAAGGTGCTATTTTTAATGACATAGAGCCGACATAGACATAGACGTTACTGTTCAGTGATTAGCCAAATCCAGTAAATTCAAAAGGTACAGGAGTTTGT
>JBJEMX010000036.1:0-10560 GCA_051879895.1 Lachnospiraceae bacterium | reverse complement strand
CACCGGGAATGTAGCTTGTTACTTCGATTCCGTTGGAAAGACGTACTCTGGCGATCTTTCTTAAAGCGGAGTTAGGCTTCTTAGGAGTTGCAGTCTTAACAGCAGTACATACACCTCTCTTCTGAGGAGAAGAAGTATTGGTTGCTTTCTTATGCAGAGAGTTAAAGCCCTTCTGCAATGCAGGTGCTGTAGACTTCTTTTCAGTTGTCTGACGTCCCTTTCTTACTAACTGGTTAAATGTTGGCATTCTGTTTCACCTCTTTCTTATTATAAATGTTTATTGGTTGAATATGCAGTGCGGCAATTGTTTTGATACAAACTTGCATAACAAAAAGAAATGCATTTGCACGCACGCTATATTAGTATACGTTTTCACAAATGCATTGTCAATCATTTTTTTAATTTTTATATGCTGTTTTTTTGCTTTTTTTGTTGTATCAGCCTGTATATCTGCCTTTATGCTTTGATAGCTTCCAGATACCTCTTCAGTGCATCCTGCCAGGACGGAAGACGTACAAATCCGTTTGCTTCCAGCTTGTCCTTGCTCATTCGGCTGTTCTCGGGCCGCTTGGCTTTTGCGGGATATTCCTTTGAAGAAACCGGAGTTACTTCTATTGTAATGCCTGCCTGTTTAAAAATTTCGCAGGCAAATTCATACCATGTGCAAATACCTTCGTTTGTGGCATGATAAACGCCGTACTTTTCAGTCAGTACCATATCCACTAAAAGTCTGGCTAAATCATAGGTATAGGTAGGAGAACCATACTGGTCATTTACAACTGTCAGATGGTCATGGGTTTCAGCCAGCCGCAGCATGGTTTTTATAAAATTCTTACCATTCACACCGAACACCCACGCAATACGCACGATAAAGTACTTTTCCAGTGTGTTCTGCACCGCCAGTTCGCCTTCATATTTTGTCTGCCCGTATACATTTAAAGGATGCCTTTCATCCTCAGGCTCCCATGGTCTTTCTCCCTTTCCATCAAATACATAATCCGTACTGATATATATCATTTTTATATCCAGCTCTTTACATACTCCGGCAATATTCCGGGGTCCCTCTGCATTCACTTTCCTGCAAAGCTCCTCGTTGTCCTCGGCAGCATCCACCGCAGTATAGGCTGCACAATGAATCACCGCATCCGGTGCTGCCTCCCGAATCACTCTGTTTACACAATCCGCATCGGTAATATCCATTTCTTCGATATCTACACCTATCGCTTCTATCTCTCTCTTTTCCAGTTCTTTTACCACATCATACCCAAGCTGTCCTTTAACGCCTGTTACCAATACCTTCATGAATTGTCTCCTTTAGGAATATCTGTCCTTATCACTATTTTATAGTAATTTAAACATATTCTTTTAAAACTACAATCTTATTTTATCTTTTAAGAGCAGGTTATACAAGTCAAAATAGAAATTTCTTTTTTCTTTTGCCTCAAGGATTTTCGGCAGCTGTTTTTACAGGCACTCTTCACACAAGAAGAGACCGCTATTCGACAGTAAAACTACTATTGAATAACAGTCTCTTATTCTTCTTACTTATTTCTTCTTAGTTCTTATTTATTTCTTCTTATTATATACTAACCATCCTGCCAGACAGGTCAGGGAAATCCAGAAACCTGCCGTCCAGATACCGCTGTCATCGCCTGTACCGGGCTGTCTTCCGGCACCTAAAACCGCTGCCTCTTCATCATCCTCTAAAGACGGAGCTTTTCTGCCTGCACCAAGCACTGACGCATCAGCAAGAGGAGTATCTTCATCCTCTATCACTACTACCTGACCACCATTTCCTGCAGGTGCAGGAGTTGTAGTAGGTGCCGGTGTTGTAGTGGGTGCCGGTGTTGCACTAGGTGCAGGTGTTGCACTAGGTGCAGGTGTTGCACTAGGTGCAGGTGTTGCACTAGGTGTAGGTGTTACATCAGGTGTAGGTGTTGCATCAGGTGAAGGTGTTTCACTAGGTGCAGGTGTTTCTACTACCTTTTCAGTTGCATCATAGCTTGCACATACTACCAAAGTTTCTGCATTAATTACTGTATTTGCAAAATCGAATTCTGCACCATTTGCCATCCAGCCGGAAAAGCTGTAGGTATATACTTCATCCTCTGCCTTTTCGGGTGCTGTACAAACATCAGTCAGCAGAGTACCTGTTGCTACACGCTTGATAAGCCCATTACCTGCTGTATCTCTCAACAGATTACCGTTTTCATCACAGAAGAATACATAACTCCATTCTTCCGTTCCTACGGGATTGCCGTTCATATCCACTACACGGCAGTCTGCATGCCAACCGCCTGTCTTGCCGTTGCCGGTAATATACATGGTTCTGAAAATTTCTGCACGTTCATAAACAATTTCAACGCCGCCCACATTTACGCTCTTGGTATAACCGGAAAGCATGTTGGAAACAGTTGCCGCATCAAAATACCCTGCCAGAAGTGCTGTATCTGCCGTTACGGTTGCATTCTCCGAAATCGGAGCATCCCCCATATAAGTGAAGTTGGAATCTGCACTGGGAACCACACCTTCAGGCTTTGTTACGCCTTCTTTTAACATATAGAACTGTGCGTTGGTATCTGCAACTACGTTTGTATCATAAGAAGCAGTTACAACAATATCTTCATTTACAACATAATCGGAAGCTACCGCTTCTCCGTTTAAAAGCCATCCTGCAAAGCTGACATTGGTTACTACATGTTTACCACCTGAAACGGTATGGGTGTGTGCAATTGCGGGAACCTCAATACCTGCAAATACACTGCCCTTGGGCACGGTTACCGTTGTATCCTTACCGTTTCTGATACCGGTATAGGTAACAGTAACACCGGTTTTAGGGGTTACTTCTCCTGCTTTTACATCCTGGCAGTGTGCACATACGCTGTCACCGGTATAACCCTCTGTGGTTAAATCAGCTTCTACTACTGTTGTTTCATCTAATATATAATTATGATTTGTAATCTGACAAGAATAGTTCTTTGTGTTTTCCAGATAACCGATATACTGAGGTGCACTTACTACACTGTAGCTTGTGCCAAGTGCATCCTTTACAGATATGGAATTAATCTGGTCATAAGTACCGGAAATAGAAAAGATTACAGTTCCGTTTAATCCGGTGGTTGCTTCTTTGGTTAACACAGGAGTCTGTGCTGTACCGAGAACATCCCAGTCTTGTGCTACCAGGGTAACAACTGCACCATTTGCAGGAGTTCCGTCTGCACAGGTTACCTTTACATTGATTGTAACTGCCTGATTACCATTTTGTGCTCCGTTAGAACCGCTTCTGATTAACTGGCACTTATACGTAGCCTGAATGGGTTCAACATACTGATAACAGCCTGCTTCAACGCTGTGCACATGTTCCGGAATGTCACATACTTTTTGTGTATAACAGCTTCCGCCATAAGCAGTGTGTGTATGCTCTGCCTGTGTACAAATCAAGGAATAGCAGCTTTCACCATGACTGTGCTCAGTTTTACCACATAACCAGCCAAAAAAGTACCTGCACTCGCGAATACTATGTCTGTGCTCCTCCTGTGTACAGCTTAAGCTGTAGCAGGCACCGGTGCGATCACTATGCACATGTTCTGCTTCTGTACAGGTAAAGACATAACCCTGACAATCTGCTTCTGTTGCCGAGCTGTGAGTATGCTCAGTTATACCACAAATTGCTACGGACTGGTCATAATATCCATCTACATGGGGACTTACTTCAACAACATCCCATTCCAGTCCTTCAGGAGCTTCTCCTTTTGCTGCCAGTTCGCTCTCGTTCATGTTGTAAACCACACCCGGTACATATGTTGCAGTGTTCTCTTCTGCAAAGACCACTGTGCTCATATTACTTACGGTTCCTAATACCAAACCGGCACTTAAAACTACTGCTAATGCTTTTTTGATTTTTCTTTCTAATTTGTTCATCGTTTTCTCCTTATACACTATATTCCCTTACTCAATTCTTACTCATCTGTACTTTTCTCCCCCGCCAGATGCCATTCCATTTCATTGACGGTTTCCTTTAGTCTTTTCAGGTTCCAGCTGCTCCATTGCAGTTTTCCATTTCCGCCCAGCTGGCGAATTCTGACTCTGCATTCTCTGCACTTCAACCAGTAAACCATAAGCAATGTTCCCAAAAGGAGTATGCTCATACCTATCAGGGTTACCGGCAAAAACCTGTTACCTCCCAGGGCATCCCCCGCTGCCAATGGGACCTGCTCTTCTTCAATGACTATCAGATTATATTCTGCTGCATGTAATATCGTGCGACATGCTGCTACGCCTCCCAGAATACTTCCCGTAAACAATACGTTCATTGAATGATACCCCTTTCTTATTGCTTTCATATGTTATGACTTTCCGTTTATAAAAAACGGTTCACAATTTTTATTTTTTTTGCAAATTTCTTTTTCTTTTTGTCCTTTTTGTTTTATATTTCTTCTTTTCCAAAATATTCTTTTCTTTTTTCTGTACCTATTTTATAATAAGGATATATACTTATATTAACTTCAAACTTATACAAAGGGGAATTTGTATGCAGGAGCAAAAATTTGTCAAAACAATGCGTGTCACCAAAATCATACAGCTTGTTATTCTGGTTGGTATTGAACTGAGCTTTATCATTACGCTGGCTGCCAACGATGATTTACGCCATCAGATTTATTCCAACAAGACTTTGTTTTTCCTGAGTCTTATCACATGGCTGCTGGCTGTGTTCAATCTGTGCTGCCTGCTCTATGACTTTTTTAAGATGCGTACCTTTGCTTTGGAAAGTCACGCCTTGAATCAGACCGCCTATCTGGACAGTCTGACCGGTATGCCTAACCGTCATAGTCTGGACACTGTTTTCCAGACCTTTACTACACCCGAATCCCTTGAACATACCGGTTGTGTTATGTTCACTATTTCCAACCTGAAAAAGCTTAATGAAACCTTCGGCCGGGAAGCCGGTGACAATGTTATTCAGGACTTTTGCAATATTTTTGAGGAGGTGGGTGACTCTTACGGCTTTGTAGGGCGTAACGGCGGCAACGATTTCATTGCAGTCCTTAACAACTGCAATCATGACACTGCCAATCATTTTCTGGACGTAATTAACAGTCGTATTTCTTTATACAATGCAGAGCATCCCGACAAATCCATACAACTGAGTTCTGCGTATACCCTATATGACGAAGCACAGGTGACGGCCTTTACACAATTACTGGCAGCTACCTACAACAATCTGCATGATACCGCTGTTTAATTCACTCTGCAAAGAAGGAATACAGTCCTTAAAAGAAAAGAGAGAACCGTATGAAAGAATTGAACCCGCAATATTTAGCCGGTCTTGTCATGCGTGCTGGAAGCAACGACAGTGATGCCTTTGCAGAATTGTATGCTCTTACTTATAATAAGGTATACAATTTCGCCCGACACTACCTGCGGGATGCACATCTTGCACAGGATGCCATGCAGGAGGTATACATATCGGCTTTAAAAAATCTGAATAAACTGAGCGACCCTACTCTCTTTATCGCCTGGTTAAACCGCATTACTTTCAATGTATGCTATGACATGAGCCAGAAAACCAAACGCGGCAATACTTCTGCCGACCCGGAGATTCTGGAGTTCATTCAGGATAGCCGTCCTCTGTCCGACCCGGAAGCACGCTATCAGCAAAAGGATGAATATACCCGTCTGCATACAGCCATGAACAGCCTGCCCTTCCAGGAGAAACAGGTACTTACCATGCGCTACTACAACAACATGAAACTGGAAGATATTGCAGATGCAATGGATATCAGCCGGAGTACCGTAAAGCGTTATATTGCTTCCGGTCAGGAGCATCTGCGTTGTTTATTGAAGGATTAAGGAGGTGAGGCACATGTTTTTTAGAAAAAAGCAAAAATATCAGATGGATATTGCCGATGCAAACGCGGCATTACACAATATATTAACAGCATGTAAGCAGCCTCCCAGCTCCTTACCGGTAGACAAAATACTTCTCAGGCAAAAAGCCAAGGTACAGCAGTATCATATACTGATGCTTATTACAGCTTTGATTTTACTGATTACCTTTGCCACTCCCCTGTGTGCCATTCCCTTTTTACTTTCCGGGAACACCACACACACCCAGCAAGGCAGCGGCATTACGCTTCTGACCGATGAACTGACAGACGGTATTCTGACTTTGACCTTTGAGGGGGAAGGCATTCTTTTCGCCGAAAGCTATTTACAGTTACCCGATGGTACCACCGAGCCTCCCACATCCTATGATGAGGCTTCCAACACCATCTGCTTTACCTATCACAATACAGACATTAACATTTATATTCCCGTGGAGAATGCTTCTGTTTACCAGTTGCTCATCTCCCCCAAATAGAGGATACCATGAAACCAACCAGGAAATACTTATCCCTAATTTCATATGGTATGTGTTTACTTCTTCTGTGTAGTTGTGCTGCCCCCGTTTCCACATCTTCCGTGGAAGACCCTACGCTGCCTGACACTACGGCCGCTCCGTCACCGGATGTTTCTGCTTCTTTGGCAGATACTGCAACCCCCGTACCGGAGAATACCGCCGTTGTAACACCCGACAGTACGACAGGTTCAGACACCGGGACCGGGGAACCTGATGGGGTACCCGATGCAGGGTCAACGGTTGACGCAACGTCCGAGCCTGCTCCGACACCGGAACCTGCTCCGACACCGGAACCGACTCCTGAAACAGGCTTAAGAGGAAGCACTTCCCGCTGCCTTACTCCCACCGCGGACGGCACGGCAGAAACCCACAATGAATATGCTTCCATTGACTACTCCCACGCCTCCGAAGGATACATTATGGCACGTTATACAGGCACCTGTAATAAGGTCAAGATGCAGATTAAGTATCCCGGTTCCGTAACCTATACCTACAATCTGGTCAGTGACGACTATGAGGCCTTTCCACTTTCCTCCGGCAGTGGTACCTATGAGATTACCATTCTGGAAAACGTAGTGGATACCAGCTATCTGGTATCCCTGACCACTACCATCGACGTAACGATTACCAACTCGTTCGGTCCATACCTTTATCCGAACCAGTACTGTAATTTTAACTCTTCCAGTCAGGTTGTGGCAAAAGCCGCCAAGTTGGCAGAACCGGCCAATAGCGACCTGGATGTGGTAGCCAATGTGTATAATTATGTTATCAGCTCCATTACTTATGATTATGCCAAGGCTCAGACTGTTCCCAGCGGATACACCGCAGATGTAGACGCTATTCTGAACAGCGGTACCGGTATTTGTCTGGATTATGCAGCCGTTATGGCAAGCATGCTGCGAAGCCAGCAAATTCCTACCCGTCTGGAGGTCGGTTATGTAGGAGACGCCTACCACGCCTGGATCAGTACCTACATCAAGGATGTAGGATGGGTAAACGGTATCGTACAGTTTGACGGCAAAAGCTGGAGGCTTATGGACCCTACCTTTGCTGCTAACAGCAGTGAAGATGAATTACGTGAATTTATCGGTGACGGCAGTAATTACATTGTAAAGTATATGTATTAAGACAGTGATAGAAGGAGAAAAAAAAATGCAGCAAAAAAGATTATCAAATCAGGAAATTGCTTCCTTCTGCGGTCAGACCGCCATGTTATTTCAGGCAGGCATTGCACCGTATGAAGCAATCAGTATTCTTCTGAATGACAGCAAAACCAATGAAGGCAGGGAAGTTCTGCAGCAGATACTGGATATTTGTAAGAAAGGCGAGCCCTTTTCCAGTGCTCTGCGTACAGTGGATGTCTTTCCGGAATATGTATTACATATGATTTCCATCGGTGAGGAGTCCGGTAATCTGGATGATGTTATGCAGTCCCTCACAGATTACTATGAGCGGGAAGAATCTATTTCCGACAGCATCCGCAGTGCCATCAGTTATCCGTTTATCATGATTGGCATCATGATACTGGTTATTTTTGTACTGCTTGGCAAAGTAATGCCTATTTTCAATCAGGTATTTATCCAGTTAGGCAGTGAAATGACCGGTATTTCCGCTACCCTCCTCAGTATCGGCAATTCGTTAAACCGCTATTCCGTTATTATTGTAGCCATATTGGCAATTGCAGTCTTAATATACTTTTTAGCCACAAAGACTAAGGCAGGACGCCGTATTACCAGAAACATTCTTTCTGCCTTTCCGCTTACTAAGGGCTTCTATGAAAAGCTGGCAGCCGGACGTTTTGCAAGCGGTTTAGCCCTGACCATCAGCAGCGGTATGGATACCTATACCAGTCTGGATATGGTTTCTGAATTGACAGAGCATAAAGGTATGCAGGAAAAGATTGCACGCTGTAAAAAATCCATTCAGGATGGAGCAAACTTTTCCGAAGCCCTGACAAGTTCCGCTATTTTTTCAAATCTGTACTCCCGCATGGTTGCAGTCGGCTTCCGTACCGGTTCCATAGATGTGGTAATGCAGAAAATTGCCGATAACTACGACAAGGAAACCGAGAAACAAATCCGCTCCATTATTTCCATACTGGAGCCCACGCTGGTTATTATCCTTTCCGTCATTGTAGGCTTGATACTGTTGTCTGTTATTTTCCCGCTGATGGGCATTATGTCCAGCATCGGTTAATGGGAGTACGACTATGAGTGTATATAGAAACCGTTTTGAACGAAACCGGCAGAATCCTTTTACGAAGCTGGTTGTATTGCTTCCGCTCACAGCCTTTCTTTTGCTGTTTCTGCTTTTTTATAACAGTCTTCAGTCCGTTTCTGAAACCAATATCGAAAAGCAGAGAGAGAGTCTGGAGCTTGCCTTAAACCGCAGTATTACCCAGTGCTATGCCGTAGAAGGTGCTTATCCTCCGGATCTTGATTATATCAAAGAGCATTATGGTCTTATCTACAATGAACAACTGTTTTTTGTAGACTATCAGCCCATAGGCTCCAACATTATGCCGGATGTTACGATTCTGACCAGAACAGGAGGTATCCAATGAAACACAAATCGGGAGACCCCAACCGCCATATTGTAGATGTACTGTTTGTACTGGCATTATTTGGTGTATTTGCCGCATGTGCACTTATGCTGGTAACCATCGGTGCCGGTGTCTATAAAAAAACAGTTGCCAATATGAATGACAACTTTTCAGAACGTACCGCTTATTCTTATGTCACTGAGAAAATACGTCAGAACGACAGTGCAGGCGTCATTTCCATAGATGAAATTTCCGGAGTTCCTGCTTTAACCTTTACCCGGCAGGCCGGTGAAGAAGAATTCTGTACTTACCTTTATCTTTATGACGGTTACCTGAAGGAATTATTTGTCCGCAAGGACTCTTTTTCCGGAACCGATATTTTATCTGCAGGACAGAATATTATGCCTCTTACCTCTTTTACTATGGAAGAGACAGCGGACGGCCTGATAAAGCTTATATTGGATACCGGCTCCGGCAGCCCCATTATTTTATATGCCGCTCCTCATTCTGACAGAAAGGCTTAACCCTATGAAATCATCCAAATCCAGTCTGTTCTTAATTGAACTTATTATTTCCATACTGTTCTTTTCTCTGGCAAGTGCCGCCTGTATCCAGCTTTTTGTAAAGGCCCACCTGTTAGATAAAAAGACACAGGAAACCAACCAGATTGTTATGTGGTCTCAAAATCTGGCAGAGCTTTGGTACGCATCGGATGGCGAAATCTATCCTGTATACGAAAGGCTGGTTGCCGATTATGACGAACAGCATTCTTATCTGTCAAATGACAGACGGACCATCACTCTTTACTTCAACAAGGATTGGGAACTTTGCGATTTAAAGGATGTCTCTTCCTTTGTATATCACATTGAATTTTCAGAAAGCCCTGTTCAGGATGCTGACTATGTAAAAGCTGCTGAAATCACTTTTAGTAAAATCAGCGGCTCCGATACTACGCTCTTATATAGCCAGTCATTAACCCGGCATACTACTCTTGAAAGGGGGGATGTCTATGAATAAGCAGTCCCGGAAACGTGGCGGTCTCTCCTTTACAAGCGGTATCGGTTCTTCCTCCATACTGGTAATATTCGTTATCCTGTGCCTAGTATCCTTTGCGACGCTGTCCATAGTCAGTGCTCATGCCGACTACAAGCTGAGTGGCAAGGTTCTGGAACGTACCACTGCCTATTATGCGGCTGTCCATGAGGCAGAGGTGGACTTAGCCCAGTTAAACAAAACCCTGCTTTCTTTGTATGAAAGCAGTGCCTCCAAGGAAGAATATTTTGCTGCAGCCGGACATCACAAATCTTTTCTGGTGCCGGTTTCAGACCTGCAGTCCCTGGAAGTGGCAGTGACTATCCTGTATCCCCAAAACGATACCGACACCTTTTATACCATCGATACTTACAGAGTTATTATTACCGGTGAGTTAGAATATGAGGAGGAACTGCAATTATTGTTCCAGTAATAATGTCTATATGTGTCGGGCTTTCCATGCAACACCGTATTATTGAAGGCTGATGCAAAAAAATCGGGCTTCCGGTTCATTTCAGAACCGGAAGCCCTCAGACTGTAGACAAAGCGGCTCTGGGATGTAAATCCCGGAGCCATTTTTCTTGTA
>JBJEMX010000035.1:0-10709 GCA_051879895.1 Lachnospiraceae bacterium | reverse complement strand
TGACCCTCTGCTTGTAAGGCAGATGCTCTCCCAGCTGAGCTAAGACCCCATGTCACAACCGACTTTGCTATTGTATCTCAAACAAGTACAATTTGTCAATAGCTTTTCCAATATTTTTTAAGAATTTTTGCAGAAATTGTTGCCAATGTTTGCCACAACAATTCCCCTCCCGTTTTCCTACAATTTACATTCTTTCGGGAGCGGAAAATCCTAACATATCAATGCAGGTTTCCAGCACATCGCGGGTCAGCACAAGCAGTGCAATCAAGCCGGCCTTTCTGTCGGCATCCTCCTCTGACAGAATCTTGGTTTCATGGTAGAAACGGTTAAAGGCATTAGCCAGATCATAAATATAGGCACAAATCTTATGCGGTGCAATTTCTGCACAGGCTGCTTCTATCGCAGTATTGAATGCAGTAAGCTGCATTACCAGTGCCTTCTCGGATTCGTTCTGTGCGTCCTTTAATACTGCACCCTCTAAAGAGCCGCCCTGCTCCTTGTACTTTGCCAGAATGGACTTAATACGCACAATCGTATACAAGATATAAGGACCGGTATCTCCTTCAAAAGAGGTAAATCTGTCAATATCAAATACATAATCCTTGGAAGCCTGATTGGAAAGGTCGCCGTACTTCAATGCGGAAAGTGCAATAATCTGTGCGGTTTCTTTTGCTTCTTCCTCCGGCATTTCCCTGTTTTCGGTAATCTTACGGTACATTTCGTCAGTGGTTTCTTTAATCAGCACTTCCAGACGCATAACACCGCCGTCACGGGTTTTGAAGGGCTTGCCGTCCTTACCGTTCATGGTACCGAAGCCCAGCCACTTTAGCTCAGTTTCCGGCTTAACCAGCCCGGTTTTTCTTGCACAACGGAATACCTGCTCAAAATAGAGCTCCTGCCGCTTATCGGTCAGATAAATCAGTTCATCCGGTGCATACTGCTGCATACGGTCCTGAATGGTTGCCAAATCGGTGGTATTGTAAAGTGCCGCACCGTCAGATTTTAAAATCATACAGGGAGGAATTTCCTTGGTATCCGTTTCTTCCTTGACATCTACAACCAGTGCACCTTCGCTTTCATAAGCGTAGCCACCTTCCTTCATGTATGCTACCATGCCGGGAATCAGGTCATGTACATCGGATTCCCCTTTCCATAAATCAAAATCCACGTTCAGGCGTGCATAGTTTTTCTTTAAATCTGCTACCGACACATTCAGAATGTGCTGCCAGATTGCACGGTATCCTCTCACACCGCTCTGCATCTGCTGGGTTACTTCCATTGCTTTTGCCTTGTATTCCGGGTCTTCCTTGCTCTTTTTGCTGGCCGTGGGATACAAATCCTCCAGCTCGGAAACAGTAAAAGGTGCTTCCGTAGGATATTCGCCGGTATATGTGTCATCAAAATAAACTAAATCTGGCTGTCTCTCTTTTAATTCCGTAATAACCAGACCCATCTGCAGACCCCAGTCTCCCAGATGCACATCGCCGATAACCTCATGACCGCAGTAACGCAAAATCCTCTTTACACTCTCGCCGATAACTGCCGAGCGGATATGCCCTACATGAAGAGGCTTTGCAATATTAGGTCCGCCGTAATCGATAATGACCTTCTTGGGCTTTGTGGGCATCTCTAAACCGAATTTTTCATCGGCTGCCATCTGCTTTATATAGTCCGCAAGAAAACTTTCTTTCACTTTAAGGTTCAAAAAGCCCGGTGCCACTGCACTTACTTCTGAAAACACAGGGCTCTCCTGCAATACTGCTGCCACATCATTTGCAATCATTATGGGTGCTTTCTTATACTGCTTTGCACCTGCCATGGCACCATTGCACTGATATTCACATAAATCAGGTCTGTTAGAAAGGGTAACGCGTCCTAACTCTTTAGCGTAACCTGCTTTTTCAAATCCCTGCTGCATTTCTTCTGAAATGAAATCCAAAATCTTTTTCATAGTTCCTCACATTCTGCCGCTTAAGCCTGCTTTACCGTTTATACTTTACTATCATACCTATTTTGCTGCAATCTGACAAGCCTTTTTCTGCTTTTCCCGCTCTAACTTAGAATATACGCAGCCACAATAATCCTGCCTGTAAAGCCCATACTCGGCGGATAACTCTATGGACTGCTTATATCCCTCTTTTTTCTTAAAATCAGAAGGCAGCCACTTCACACCCAGCTCTTTCTCCAACTTCTCGCCGATTTCGTTCAGCTTTACTGCATTTTTCAGAGGACTGATAGTCAGTGTAGTCCCAAAATAGTCAAAACCGCCTTCCAGTGACCTTTCTGCGGTCCTTCTAAGACGTAACTCATAGCATAAAAAGCAACGCTCGCCGCCTTCCGGGCAGTCCTTATACTCTCTGGCCATATCGAAGAATACTTCCGGCTCATAGTCACCTTCCACGATGCCGATAGGGTAGGCATTTGCCGGCTTTTTGCCTCCTTCAAGCTGCTTATTATAAATCTCTATCAGTCTCTTCTGCTCTTCCACACGCTTCTTATATTCTTCCTGTTCCGATATATTGGGATTATAATAAAATACCGTAATCTTAAAATACTGCCGCAGATATTTTAGCACATAACTGCTACAAGGGGCACAGCAGCTATGCAGGAAAAGGGTTGGAGGATTAAATCCTCCGTCGCCACAGGGCATTTCCTGCACTTCTCCGTTGGTATTTACCGCCGCTAACATATTGCTTTTTTCTATGGATACTAAAATTTTTTCCAGTTCTTTTTGATAGTTTTTTGAATTCATATTTTGTGCCTATATCCTTTTACAGTTCTTCTACCTGTATGAACGGCTCAAAGTCCTCTGTATCAGAGGCTAAAAACCCGCCTGCGGATTCCAGCAGACTTCTCATAATTTTCTGCACATTACCTGCATCCAAGGCTTCATAATCACAGACATAGACCTGCTTTACCTTGAGTTTTTCAAGAAGTGCTGCGTCACCCGCACTGCCCAAATTCTCCATCATATCTTCAAAGGTAAGGGTTCCGTTTTCCAATGTAATTTCCAAAAGATTAACCTCCGTCCAGACCTCTATGGATTCTTTAGCCACAAAATCCGTTTTTTCTGCCAGTTCCTTTGCAGTTATCATTTCCGGAAGCATATAAAGAAAGCTTCTGTATTCCTTTGCCGGGGTCTTTTGCATGGTTTTTGCCGTTGTGTTCCCGGATGCATTTCCCTTTCCCGCTTCCTTACTGCCTTTCCAATTATTTTTCTGCTTTTTCTTTTTATCCGCCATATCCATATCCTCACTCTTCCAGCCGGCTGCTCTTTATATACAATTTGTATGCTGCATTCTTTTCTTCTGTTTCTGCACAATTATAGCATAAAAAAGTCCCCTTGCACAGGTTTACCTGCAAACTGCATCTGTCAGGATACAGTTCACTATTACAAGAGGACATTTTCTGCTTACTATTAATTTATACCAGCACCTTGGATAAAAATTCCTTGAGTCTGGGGTTCTTAGGGTTACCGAAGAACTCCGCAGGCGGTGCACTTTCCAAAATCTGACCGTCATCAATAAATATAACTCTGTTAGCCACTTCTTTTGCAAAGCCCATTTCATGGGTAACAATAATCATGGTCATGCCTTCCTTTGCAAGAGCCTTCATCAAATCCAGTACTTCTCCTACCATTTCCGGGTCGAGTGCACTGGTAGGTTCATCAAAAAGAATGACATCCGGATTCATGGCCAGGGAACGTACAATTGCAACCCTCTGCTTCTGACCGCCGGATAGTGTGGAAGGATATACATCCGCCTTGTCCTGTAAACCGATTCTCTGCAACAGAGAAAGTGCCTTTTCACGGGCTTCCTTTTTGATGGCTGCCTTATTTGTAGTAATAGGAATCAATTCCTTTTTCTTTGCATTACTTTTAAACAAATTGCTGAACTTAATCCAAATATTTTTACGCTTCGCTTTGCGTAAATCCTGACACTGTACATATACCGGTGCCAGCATAATATTCTGAATGACTGTTTTGTTGTTGAAGAGATTGAAATGCTGGAATACCATGCCCATGTGTCTTCTGTGGATATTGATATCCACCTTCATATCCGCAATATCCACCCCGTTAAAAATAATCTGTCCGCCGGTGGGGTCTTCCATACAGTTAAGGCATCTTAAAAACGTACTCTTACCGGAACCTGAGGGGCCGATTACGACTACGATATCGCCTTTTTCGATGGTGACACTGATACCGTTTAAAACATTGATATCCCCGAATTTCTTTTCCAAATTAATGACGTCTATCACTTTTTCTCAGGCTCCTTTCCATAATTTTAATACCCAGACTGATAATCAATACCAACACAATATATATCATTGCCATTACCAGATACGGTACCATGAATTCATAGCTGTTACTTCCCATGTAGTTAAATGCCACATAGAGATCCGCCGCACCTACGAAGCTGACTACGGAAGTTTCTTTAATCAGGGTAATAAACTCATTTCCCAGAGTAGGAAGGATATTCTTTACCGCCTGGGGAATCACGATTTTCATCATGGTGGTTCCAAAACTCAAACCAACCGCACGACCTGCTTCCATCTGTCCCTGATCTACCGATAAAATACCGCTTCGCATGATTTCGGATATATAAGCACCACTATTCAAACCGAACACCAGGATGGATACCTGTACACCCGTCATATGTATTCCCATAATCGGCAGCATAACATAATAAAACACCAGAAGCTGCACCACCATAGGCGTTCCACGGAATAATCCCACATAAAAGCTACAGAAACCATTTAATATCCGCGGCAGCAATTTGTATTTGGGAATCACTCTGACAGTTGC
Source organism: Lachnospiraceae bacterium (assembly GCA_051879895.1). GTDB lineage: Bacteria > Bacillota > Clostridia > Lachnospirales > Lachnospiraceae > Acetatifactor. Next base: position 5,905 of record JBJEMX010000035.1, on the reverse strand, counting down.
AATAAGCGTACCGATTACAATACCGATTACCAGACCGATAATTGCAATCAAAAGCGTATTTTTCAACCCTTCCAGCACTCGCACATATCCGTCCTGAGCAATAAATATTTCTATAAATTTATTTACCTTCTGACTAAAATTACCCATGTGTACCTCTTTACGCAAATTCAAAATACCGGCGGCCTAAGCCGCCGGCATCGATTACTACTTCCCATTTATAATTATTTACTACATTGAAGCAATCGCCTCTGTCAGCAGCTTACTGCATTTCATTAATTGCTTCTGTAATACATGCTGCAGGTGCAGAGTCAATAATAACATACTGAATGTTGCCGTTTAACAGATCCTGTACAGCCAATGCACCGTTCTTATAACCTACAACAGTCATATTATATCCGTCAAATCCCCAGTCTGCATCACCTTCTGCATAGAACTGACCGGTTGTACCGTTCTGCACACCAACCTTAACGGTGCTGTCCTTTTCGCCTAAGATAGCTTCTACTGCTGCCACATCCGCACATTTATCAAACTCTGTATTATCAGAAGTTACAATCAGCTTCTGGGATGCACTGTAGTAGGAATCGGAGAAGGTTACATATTCTTCGCGGTCGGGTTTGATGGTAAGACCTGCCATGGCAATATCACATTTCTGCTGTCCTACGGAAAGACAAACTGCATCGAATTCCATGTTCTGGATTACCAGTTCCTGTCCGAGATAGTCAGCCAGACGTGCTGCAATTTCCATGTCGATACCGTAGTACTTGTCGCCATCCATATATTCAAAAGGCTCAAATGCTGCATTGGTCGCTACTACCAGCTGTTCCTTGCTTGTATCAAGTGCAGCGGAAGTAACAGCTACCGGTGTACCATCACCGAAATAATTGTTACAGATTTCGTCAAAAACTCCGTTTTCTTTGATTTCTGCAATAAATGCATTTACGGATTCCAGCAGCTCAGGCTGGGTTTTGTCTACGCCGAATGCATACTCTTCCTGCGTAAGCTCAATTTCAATAACCTTTGCAGTCTTCGCTTCACCGCCACAACCAACTAACATGGTGGCTGCCAGTACTGCTGTCATTACCAGTGCCAATAACTTTTTCATACTTTTTCCTCCTCGAATGTATGACATATATAATTTCATTGCATAATATACCATTTATGCAGAAAAAAAGCAATCAAATCTTTTCTTTATACCAACCAATCTTTTCTTTATACCAACCAATCTTTTCTTTATACCAGCCAATTTGCACCAATTTATACCAGTCAGGCCTTTCAGGCACCCTTATAGTTATTTTCCACATAATGGAAAATATCCATGTTGTCTTCCGGCATCCGGCATCCTAATATGTACTGTCCGTCATTGTCGGTAATGCGGATAACATATCCCTGCAGCTTCTTACCCTTCATCAATTCAAAGCCATCAATCTGTATCTCTATCAGCTTGCCCTTAATATCAGAAAGCTCCTTCGCTCTGCCTGAAAAAGCAAAACCGCCTGCTGAAATATTGATCATTTCCCCATTAAGCAGCTGATTAGAATTCTGAAGTGCAACACTACAACGGTTTGTAATCGGCATACGTTTGTATTTTCTACGGTTTAATACTTTAGGATTACCCTGAACAGCAATCTTGTACGTCCCGTTTTTCAATGCTGTTACTTTGATGTTTTCCCAGTTATATAGTTCATTGTCTACGAAAATATTTAATAGATAGCTCTTATCTCTGGATACATTCAAAACCATGTCCTTATATTTCAGACAGTCCACAATAATACCATCTTCTGTCTTTTCTGTTATGCAGGCCTTAAACTCTTCTCCGGGCTTTCCGTTTTTCTCCATAACGGTCACATACATGCCTGCTTCGACATCATCAATGCCCATAAAGCCGCCTGCACCCAGTTCTTCAACCAGCTTGCCCACAACTTCTTCAATGTGAAGAACGTTGCTGGAGGTCTCTTCGTACTTGCTTCTCATGATTCTGGTGGTTTCATCCGCATTGCCGATACTGTCGGTCATCAATTCCATAACGTCGCTGACCTGACGCATATTCGCCACCATGTTCCTGTTGGACTCTTCCACATCACGCATTGCGGTATCAATAATCTGAATGTTATTTCCCAGCTTCACGGAATCCTCTGCAATACTGTTTACACCGGTACTTACCTGTGTGATTTTCTCCAGAGTAGTATGAATCAGCTGTAAGGTTCTGCTGATGGAATCCGTCATCTTGTCGGAGGTTTCTTCCAGATGTGCCAGTGCACTCATAATACTGTTGGAGGAGGTCTGTGTTCCACTGCTTAAGTTCCGGATTTCATCCGCTACTACTGCAAAGCCCTTACCTGCTTCTCCTGCCCGGGCTGCTTCGATAGACGCATTCAGTGCCAGCAGGTTTGTCTGACTGGTAATCTTTTCAATCGTACCTGTCTCGTTCTTAACCATGTTGAATTCAGACTTGAATTCTTTCAAAATTCCTTCTACCTCAGAAGATAGTTCCGCCATCTCTGTAGTGGAAACCAACGCATCCGCTAACTGCTCAGTGCTTAATTTGGCATTATTCATGGACTGCTCCATCAGACCTACCATTTCCTGAATCATGGCAGCAACATTTTCAACCTGTGTATTGATTTTAGTTGTCATATCCAGGGAAGAGCTTGTTTTATCATGGAGTACATCATTATTGGCTGACAGTTCTTCCATGCTATGTACGACATTGTTCGCACCCTCTTTGTTTTCATCTGCCAGTTCACGTACTACTGTAACACCATCCACCACCGCATTACTTGCTGACTTAACCTGTTCAATGGTAAGAACTACTCTTTCCAGATTGGCCTGTACGGAGCCCAGCATGGCACCATCCGATGCATTCATATGGTTAATAGACAAAATATATCCCACATAACACAATGTAACAACCGCAAACTGTATTTCAAAATCTGTAACCGTAGTAGCCGTCATCGCATCGGTAGCAATCTTATAGATAAGCGTACCTATAATAAGTACTACATTTACGATGCCACAACCTATCATAATATTCCGGTTCTTATACAGCATCAGCATACCCACAACGGGTAATATGAATGTAAAAGCCAGACTGGATGTTGTAGTATAAATAACAAAGGTGTAAAACAGGCCATACCCTATGGCTATCACCCATTTGTAAAGGTCCGTTGCCATACCTTTGACTTTTAATGTTACTATACCGATAACAAACGGTGCCCAGCACATAAACAGAAATATCAGATAGTACTGCAAGGTTCTCTTCCCAAGCAGAAATTCAACTGCATAAGCCCCCGAAAGTACAATAGAAATAATCATCCATATTACCAATGCCTTTCTATTGGCACTCCGTTTAAACGTTTCCTCCCTGTATTCCATAAACAGAATCCACCTTTCTCTTTGTCTTGAATATTTAGTATATCACACTTTTCATTCTTTTAATATATGTATTTTTCTATAATAAATCTCTTCTACCTTATCCTTATTCATCATAAATGCATCTACAATATCAGGATCAAAATCTACACCCCGACCATTCATTATAATATCGTAACACTCTTCCAACGGCATGGCATCTCTATAACATCGCTTCGCCGATACTGCATCAAACACATCTGCCACAGCCATAATCCGGGCACAAAGTGGTATATCCGCTTCGGCAAGACCCTCCGGATATCCTTTTCCGTTCCATTTTTCATGGTGATACATTGCAACCTGAAACGCCATACTTTCATATTCACCATTAAAGAGATGTCCAAATGTATCCTTGATTATCTTGCCGCCTATTATAGGATGCTCTTTCATGGTTTCAAATTCCTCAGGTGTCAGCTTCCCCGGTTTCTGCAGAATCGCATCCGGAATACCAATTTTACCAATATCATGCATTGGTGCAGACTTTGCCAGGTTATCGATATAGTCCTTAGTCATCAGACTCTTGTACTTTTTATTTTTTCGTAAGTTCTTGGCAATCAAAACAGCATATGCAGAAGAGCGTCTGATATGCCCGCCTGTATTGTCATCTTTATTCTCCACCAGTGTTGCAAATCCCATTACCATTTCATGATGATAGTGCTCTAATCCATGAATTGCCGGATTTTCCATGTTCAGATAAATACTGATTGTAGTCATCATAAGTGCAATGCTGGATACCAATGCTTCGGGAAAGATAACCTGCAGCATCATAATGATAATAATAAACACCAAGGTAGTAGCTAAACTATTCCTCTTTCTTTGAGGAATATATCTATGCTTTGTTACAATAATTCCAACAGTGAGTACACAGTAAACTACAACACTGATAAAGCATATATAGACCGCCGTTCCCATCGAGTAATTTGTATATTGTCCCGATACAAATTCCACCTCCGGGATAAAAAATATCGTCATGCAGATAGAAATTATACTAGGCAAGATGTATGCAGCCTTTACCCATTTTCTTTTAGGCATTCCTACTGTTACGGATACCCAATATAAAAACAGCAGGGTAACATACAGCTCATAGGAAACAAACATCCCCAGATGTAACAGGAGATTAACTGTTCTCGGCACCTGTTCTAAAAAATTGACTGTACATGCTGTAATGCCATCAAACAAAACTGCCAGTTCCGATACCACAAAAAACCAGTCAAAGATATGATTGCAATTTGATTTCCGGGTAATTCTATTAAGAGCATTTCCTTCCTTTATATATATAATTCCGATATATACCAGAAGCAATATACACATAATCTGTGTTTTACACCATTGTAATATTACCATAAGCCCTCCCATTGCTTCGCTTTCATACTACCTGCTATAAACTATAATATATAAGCTGGGATATCTTGTCAATTATCAGTGCTTTCTTTCATATTCACTCTCATTTTGCCGGATTCACATGAACCATAATATGCTTTACCTTTGAAAAATTCTGTTCAATATTTTCATGTACTGACTCTGCTATTTCATGAGCCTCCTGCAGAGTATATGAGCCCTCTACCTGAATTTCAATATCTACATATATTTTGTTTCCGAAAATACGTGTCTGCAACAAATCAATCCCTAATACCTTCTCATTTTCCAAGGCACAATCATAAATCCGTTTTTCCGTTTCCTCATCACAGGAATGGTCTATCATCTTGTCCATGGCATCCTTAAAAATATCAAAGGCTGCTTTTGCAATAAACACAAAAATAACCAGGCTGGCAACAGAATCCATAATCGGGAAGCCAAGTCTTGCTCCTCCGATTCCTATCAAAGCACCTATGGAAGAAAAAGCATCTGAACGATGATGCCACGCATCTGCCATCAATGCACTGGAATCAATCTTTTTTGCATAGTACCTTGTGTACCAGTACATACCTTCCTTACTGACAATTGATATAATCGCTGCCAACAATGCTAAAATTCCCGGCATTGGCAAATCACTACTGTTACCCTGCAAAATATTTTTTAGTGCTTCCAGACCAATTCCCAGCCCGGTCATAAAAAGAACCATTGCCAGAATAATCGCCGCTACACATTCCAGCCTTTCATGGCCATAAGGATGCTCTTTATCCGATTCCTTTGCTGCCAGCCTGATGCCAATAATTACAACAATAGTACTGAATACATCCGATGCCGAATGTATCGCATCACTAATCATCGCATTGGAATGTGCAATAATCCCTGCCAGCAGTTTAACAACAGACAGCATTACATTCCCAATAATGGTAATAAGTGATACCTTATTTGCCACCTTCTGAAAATCAGTTTCTGCAGCATTGTTCTTCCTTGTTTGTGTTTTTTTCTTTTCCATATCAGTTACCTCCAAAATTTAAGATAGCTCTATGGCACTAAATATTTGTGGGAGTTTTGACGAGACTTTCAAAAAAAAGAATAAAAAAACACCCACGAATCAGTATTAGCAACTACTGTCCCGTGGATGAAAGAT